>CAWCRI010000003.1:0-11026 GCA_963797935.1 Vulcanimicrobiota bacterium | reverse complement strand
ACTGCCGCCGCGTCCGGCGGCGGACCCGTGAGCGAACGCGTCCGCGGGAGCGTGATCAACGTCCACAACTTGGGCGCCATCGTGCGGCTGGAGGACGGGCGGCTCGTCGCGGCGCCGATCGGCGACGTCAACAAGAACCGCGCCGCATACACGCGCGCGCTCGAGCACAAGGACGCCACGCTGCCGTTCGACCTCGTCGGCAAGATGGTCGTGATCGCGCAGACGCGCATCGACGAGGTCGCGCCGACGACCGACGTCCCGCCGCTGACCGATCCGTCGTTCGAGGCGCAGATCGCGGCGTATCTCAAATCGACCGAGGAATGGGCGCCGTCGGACCGGCCGCAGCCGTTCGAGCGCCACCTCGTGCGCAAGCGCCAGCGCGCGAAGTTCTTCGAGAGCCGGGCGGAGTGATGAAAGAGGCACGCGTCGACCCGGTCAAGGTCCCGGGTTCGTTCGTACGCCTGCAAGGCACGTACTCCGGGCTGCGCGCCGCGGAGCAGCGCGTCGCGGACTTCATCCTGGCGCATCCCGACGAGCTGATCTACCTCACCGTCACGGAGCTCGCCGACCGCACGCACACCAGCGAGTCGACCGTCGTGCGGCTCTGCCAGAAGATCGGCTACAAAGGGTATCAGGAATTCAAGATCGTGCTCGCGCGCGATCTCGTCGAACCGGCGACGGCGATCTACGCCGCGATCGAGCCCGGCGACGACCTGGCGACGGTGAAGACGAAGGTGTTCCAGGCGAACGCGCAGGCGCTGCGCGACACGCTCGAAGTGCTCGACGAGAAAGATCTGCAGCGCGCGGTCGACGCGATCGCGAGCGCGCGGCGGCTCGAGATCTACGGCGTCGGCGGCAGCAGCCCGCTCGCGCTCGACGCCTACCACAAGTTCGTGAAGCTCGGCGTGGCGGCGGTCGCGCTCTCCGACGGCGACCTGATGGCGATGTCGTCGTCGCTGCTGTCGGCGAACGACGTCGCGCTGGGGATCTCGCACACCGGCGCGAGCCGTGACGTCACCGACGCGCTCGGACGCGCGAAGCGCCACGGCGCGACGACGATCTGCCTCACGCACCGCTCGTCGTCGCCGATCACGAAGGTGTCCGACGTCGTGCTCGTCACCGCGGCCCAGCAGACGGCGTTCAGCAGCGACGCGAGCTCGAGCCGCATCGCGCAGCTCGCCGTGATCGACACGCTCTACGTCGGCGTCGCGCACAAGAACCACGCGCGCTCGCTGGAGATGATCGAGCGCACGCGCGAAGCGACCGCAGCCAAACGCTACCACTAGCGAAGAGCTGGCGCGTGTCCGGACGGCGCGCGGGGCAGCGCTTCGACGCGGAGCACCGCGTGACGACCGAAGCGCTGGTGTTCCTGAGCGAGCTCGATCCCGACGCCGTCGGCTCGTCGCTGGAGTTCGCGACGCATTACGAGCCGACGCCCGTCGCGCAAGCGGAGGCGCTGCTCGACGCATCGCCGCTGGCGCCGGAGCACGCGACGTTCGTCGACCTGGGCGCGGGGATGGGCCGCGTGCTGCTGCTCGCAGCGCGGCGCCCGTTCCGCGCGGTGATCGGCGTGGAGATCTCGCCGGCGCTGGTGGAGATCGCGCGCGAGAACCTCGCGACGGCACACGACGGGCAGCGCGTCGCGCGCGACGTGAAGATCGTCCATGCGGATGCGGCTGCGTACGCGTTCCCGCGCGGCGACCTGGTGATCTTCATGTACAACCCGTTCCGTGGCCCGGTGCTGGACCGCGTTCTCGCAAACGTGCGCACGACGGCGGAAGAGCGCGACGTCGTCCTGCTCTACCACACCCCGGTGGAACGCGACACGATCGACGCGACCGAAGCATTCGAACTGGTCGCCGACTTGGGCTTCGGCCTAGTGTACCGCCTTCTGTCGCCTTGACCCCAATGTCACCCGAGCGCTAGTGTCACGCGAGCGCAAGTGTCACCCGAACGCGAGCGCCCAAACGCAAGCGTCACCCGACCGCGAGTGTCCCCGGACGCTAGTGTCACCCTGAGCTTGTCGAAGGGTGCGCCACAATGGTCGAGGTCGCTTCGTCTCGCCGCGCGAACCGCCAGCCGGTGATCCGCGCGCTCTTCTCGATCGGCACGAACTCGACGCGCCTGCTCGTCCTTCGACATTCTCGGGCTATCACCGAGCGCCTCGCGGCGGAATCGCGCGGGACCCGCATCGGCACGGGCATCGGAACGACCGGCACGCTCGACCCCGCAGCGCGCGAGCGCACGCTCGCGGCGATCGACGATTACGTCGAGATTGCGCGCAGTCTCGGCGTGACCGAGAGCGATTCGATCGCGACGAGCGCGCTGCGCCGCGCGAGCAACGGCGCCGAATTCGCCGAACAGGTCGCAAAGCGCGTCGGCATCGCGCCGCGCGTGCTGAGCGGCGACGAAGAAGCGACATACTCGTTCCTGGGCGCGACCGCATCGCGCGACGGCGACGATCCGATCGCAGTGCTCGACGTCGGCGGCGGCAGCACCGAGCTGGCGATCGACGTCCCGCGGCGCGCGCGAAGCGATGGGGCAGTGGCGAAGACGCTGTCGGTGGAGATCGGCGCGGTGCGGCTGTCCGAGCGGCATCCGGCGCTGCTCGGCGCCCGCGCGCTCGATCCGAATGAACGCCGCGCGCTGGCGGAAGAAGCGCGCGCCGACGCGGTCGCGATCCTGCGGCCGTTCGGCGCGGTCCGCGGCTTCACCGAGCTGATCGCCGTCGGCGGCACGGTCTTCACCGCGGCGGCGATGATCGCGGGCGGCGTGCGCGATGGTGCGACGATGACGCACGCCGACTGCCTGCACCTCATCGACGATCTGCTCGCCCGCGACCTCGATGGCCGCAAGGTGTTGCCCCACATCCGCCCGCAGCGCGCCGACATCTTACCGGCGGGCCTGATCGTCGTCGACGAAGCATGCCGCCTGCTCGGCGTTGATCGGTGCACCGTCAGCGAAGCGGACCTGCTCCTCGGGTACCTGATGTCGCCGGCCTTCCGCGCAGTGGGATTTCCACCGGAATACGGAGAGTAAGCGCGAATGACCGACACGGGATGATGGTGGAATCGGTAGACACAGCAGACTTAAAATTTGCTGCCGGCAACGGCGTCCGGGTTCGAGCCCCGGTCATCCCAAGATTGGATTTGGAGGTTCGTCGCTCGGTGGCGTGGCGATATCCTGAACGGCGCCGAGATGCCTTCGTCGGCTGGGAATTCTTGCGGCCCACGCGTTCAACGATGCGCGCAATGGCTCCGTAGCTGCGTGGGCAGCCTGTAGCTTTGTTGCTTCGTCGCTTGTGAATAGTCGATCAGTGATTCGAAGCTGATAGTACGTACTCTCCCAGTCGAGCACCATCCGTAGCGCACTGACGAGCAAACTCTGATCTTCGGGATCCTGGAGCCATCGCTCGACATCCACGTCACCCATCATGCTGAGAAGGGCCGTTATTCGTTCTCCCATATCATCCATTGCGGCTCGTTCTGCGCACCATACGCATTCGGGGATAATGAGCGGAGCACGACACGTTATGCAATTCCCGATGGAGGCTCGCATACCGTGGACCTTCGCCTGATCGCGAATCTGTCCGCCGCGGAACGCGAACGACATCGCGAAGTAAAATTGGCAACACCTCCGCCATTTTGCTGCAACACGGTCGCGCGATACTCTTACCGCGGCGTCCGTAGCTCAACTGGATAGAGCGCCACTCCGACTAAGTGGCAGGTGCGGGTTCGAATCCCGCCGGGCGCGCGCCGATGAAGCGGTTCATCCTTGACGCGGAGTGGTCGCCCCAGGTACCATCAAGGACGCCACTTAGTCGGATGGTGCGGCCCTCGGGAGCGATCCCGGGGGCTTCCCATTTTTGCCGGCGGGCGTTCAAGGCGCCGTCCGCGGCCGAGCCTCGGGAGCAATCGCGGGGGCTGGCTCGACCTATTATTTTGAACAGGTGGGAGGGCTCTGAGGCCCACCTTCCCGAACCTGTCCAAGTTCCCGACGACACCCGGCGAGCCGCCGGGTTTCGTGTGTCCGGAGGTCCGACCGCTGAAGATCCTCGTCACCGTCAAGCTCGTCCCCGATACGAATGCCGACAAGCGCATCGATCCGGCGACCAAGCGCCTCGTCCGTACGGGCGTCGAAACGGTCCTCAACCCGTTCGACGAGTACGCGATCGAAGCAGCGCTGCAGCTCAAAGAAAAGCTCAACGATGGTTCCACGGTGACCATCGTCTCGATGACCCCCGCATCCGGCAAGGAGATCGTTCGCAAAGCGCTCGCGATGGGCGCGGACGACGCGGTCATGCTGTCCGACGACGCCGTCGCCGGCAGCGATCTCTGGGGCACGGCGGTCGCGCTGGCCGCCACGATCAAGGCGCAGAGCCCCGATCTCGTGATCACCGGGACGCAGTCGACCGACGCGATCAGCGGCGATCTCCCCGGGATGCTCGCCGAGAAGCTCGGCTTCCCCGGCCTGACCTACGCCCGAAAGCTCGAAGTCGACGGCGGCCGCGTGCGCGTGCAGCGCGAGACCGAGACCGGCTACATGACGCTCTCCGCGCCGCTGCCCGCGGTCGTGAGCGTCACGAAGTCGGCCAACGAGCCGCGCTACCCGTCGCTCAAAGGCATCATGGGCGCCAAGAAAAAGGAGATCAAACAGCTCGCCGCCGCCGATCTCGGGCTCACCGTTGCCGTCGGAACGGCAGGCTCCAAGGCGCAGCTCACCGATCTCGCCACCCCGCCGGCGCGCGCGAAGGGTCAAGTCGTCCAGGCTCCCGACCCCGCCGAAGGCGCGAAAGCGATCGTGCAGTTCCTCAAAGACAGAAAGTTCCTGTGATGAAAAACGTCATCGCGTTCATCGAGCACAAGCACGGCGCGATCCGGCGCTCGTCGCTGGAAGCGGCCACGCAGGCGCGCACGCTCGCCGATGCGCTCGGCGGCAAGGCGCACGCGGTCGTCGCCGGCGACGGCGCGCAGCAAGCCGCCGAGACGCTCAAGAAGTATCCGCTCGATCAGATCCACGTCTCGAGCGAGGACGGCTTCATCGACGGCGCCGTCGACGCGGTCGAGTCCGTCGCGAAGGCCGCCGGGCCGTCGCTCGTGCTCGTGGGCAACACCATGATCGGGCGCGACGTCGGGTCTCGGTTCGCCGCGCGGGTCGACTGCGGCGTCAACGCCGACGTCGTCGAGTTCAAGACCGACGGCGGCGCGGTTTCGTGCATCATGCCGAAGCTGGGCGGCCTGGTCATCACAACGTGCAAGCTGACCGGCTCCGACTACGGGGTGGCAGCGATTAGGCCGAACGTTTTCGCCGCCAAGGAAACTTCCGGCGCCGGTGAGATCGTTCAGATTGCGTCGAGCGGCAAGGCCTCCCCGGTTACCGTGGAGGACGAGATCGATGAAGCCGCTGCCGAGCTCGGCGTCGAAGAGGCGTCGGTCGTCGTCAGCGGTGGTCGCGGGATGGGCGGTCCGGAACCGTTCACCACGATCCTCAAAGACCTCGCCGAAGCGTTCGGCGGTGCGGTGGGCGCCTCGCGCGCGGCGGTCGACGCCGGCTGGGTGTCCCACGGGCACCAAGTCGGGCAGACCGGCAAGACCATCAGCCCGCAGCTCTACATCGCCGTCGGTATCTCCGGCGCGATCCAACACAAGGTCGGCATGCGCACGTCCGAGACGATCATCGCGATCAACAAGGACGGCAACGCACCGATCGCCGAGTTCGCCGATCTCCTCGTCGCGGGAGACGCGTTCGCCATCGTTCCGGAGTTGACGAAGCTCGTCCGCGACGCGAAAGCCGTACACGCCTAGCATGAACCGCCGCCTTTTCCCCGCCGTCCTCGGCCTCGCGGCCGCCGCATTCGTTGCGGCGGTCGGCGCGCATCCGGGCGTCGCCGCCCCCAAAGCCGCCGCGACCGCCTCGCCGTCGCCGGCGCCCTCGCCCACCGCGTCGCCGGAGCCGCTCGACAGAGCGATCCCGCGGCTCGAAGCCAAGCTGAAGACCGATCCGAACGACAAGCAGTCGCTCACCGAGCTCTCGGCGGACTACCTGCAGATCAACCGCCCCGACCTCGCGATCAAGCTGACGCAGAAGCTGCTGGCGGGCGGCACGAAGACCGCGCAAGTCTACTACTTCGACGGGCTCGCCCAGGGCGGGATCGGCCATCAAAAAGAGGCGCTCGCCGATCTCGAGCAAGCGGCGAACCTCGAGCCCACCAACCCCGGCGTGCTCGGCACGCTGACCAGCACCTACATGCAGGCGAACCGGCCGCAGGACGCCGAGCGCGTCGCGAAGCGCGCCGTGACGTTCAACAAGGACGACAAGAACGCGTACCTCGCGTACGGCCAGGTTCTCGCCGGCGAAAACAAGTTCGACGAAGCGCGCCAGCAGCTCGAGATCGCGGCGAAACTGGATCCGAAGGACGTGCGCCCGATCCTGCTCGAGGCGCAGACGTACATCAGCCAGAACGCGATCGCGCTCGCGAGCGGGCTGTACGACCGCGCGATCGCGCTCGATCCCACCAGCGTCGAGGCGCTCGTCGGCAAGGCGCGCGTGTCCGCGCAGCAGCACAACGTCAAGGACGCGATCGCGTCGTACGAGCGCATCTACGCGCTTCAGACCGATCCCAACGACAAAGCCGCGGTGATCGATCAGGAAGCGATCGTCTACGCGAACGAAAAGATGAGCGCGGACGCCGACGCGGCGTTCAAGCGCGCGATCTCGACGTACCCCAACGTGCTCGGCGCGCACACGTCGTACGGCGAGTACCTTCTCGCCATCAAGGACAACGCCGGCGCGGAACGCGAGTTCGTCGCGGGCGCCGGACCCAACCGCGACCAGGCCGACGCGCTCGCGCGGCTCGGCCAGCTGTACGCGGGCCAGGGGCAGTATCAAAAAGCCGTCGATCAGTTCAAGCGCGTCACGGAGGTCGCGCCCCAGGACCCGCGCTCGTTCCTGCTGCTCGGCGCGACGTACTCCGCGAACAAGCAGTTCGACAAAGCCGCGGGCGCGTTCAAGCAGTCGTATTCGCTGCAGCACACGCCGGACGCGCTGCTCGGCCTCGGCCAAGCCGACCTGCAGACGCACAACTACACCGAATGCTCGCAAGTGTACGAGGCGCTCGACAAAGGCGCGCCCGACATCTCGCGCCAGAACCCGCAAGTACTCTTCGGCCTGGGCCAGTGCTATCAGGGTGCGAAACGGCCCGACAAGGCGAAGTCCGCATACCAGCGCGTGCTCGCGATGGTGAAGCCGGGTTCGCAAGCTGCGAACGAGATCAAGTCGCTCATCGCCGCGATCGATCGCGCGCAGAAAAAGCCGGCCCCGGCGCCCACGAAGAAGCCGACGGCCACGTCCAAGCGCTGACGCGATGCTCGTCGCGTACGACGACGGCCTCACCGCGCACCTGAGCGGCGTCCCGCACCCCGAGCGGCCCGACCGGGTGCGCGTCGTCGCCGACGAGCTGCGCCGCCGCGGCATGTTCGGCGAGCGCGTGGACGCGCGCGTCGCGCGTCCCGACGAGCTCGCGCGCGTGCATCCCGCGGCGTACATCGAGCTCGTCCGGCGCACGTGCGCGGCGCTCGAGCCTGGCGGCGTGACGCAGCTCGTCACGGGCGACACGCTGGTCGACGCCGGTTCGTACGAAGGCGCCGCGCGCGCCGCCGGCGCGACGCTCGTCGCGCTCGAAGCCGCCGTCGACGGGCGCCGCGGCGCGTTCGCGCTCGTGCGGCCGCCCGGCCATCATGCCGAGCCCGCGCGCGGGATGGGCTTCTGCGTCTTCAACAACGCGGCGATCGCGGCGCGCACGTACGCGCGCGGCGAAGGCAAACGCGTGCTCGTGCTCGACTTCGACTACCACCACGGCAACGGCACGCAAGCCGCGACCGGCGGCGGCGTCTCCTACCTCGGCTCGCACGCAGACCCGGCGTATCCCGGCACCGGCGATCCGCGCGACAACCGCGTCGTGTCCGGCGGCGCGCTCGTCAACGTCCCGATCGACGCGCGCGGGATCTCCACCGAAGGTTTCCTCGGCATCCACGCGCGCACGCTGCGCGCGCTCGCCGAGCGCATTCGCCCGCGCCTGATCGTCGTCAGCGCCGGTTACGACGTCGTTGCGGGCGACCCCGTCGGCGACTTGGGCGTCGATCCGTCGTTCGCGCGGCAGATGGGCCGGCTCGTGCGCGAGATCGCCGACGAGCACTGCGACGGCCGTGCGCTGTTCGTGCTCGAAGGCGGGTACGATCCCGCGACGGTCGCGACGTGCGTCGCAGAGACCATCCTCGGTTTCGAGGAGCGCGTCGAGGCCGACAAGACCGACCTGCACGCGATCCCGCCGGCGCAGCGCGCGCTCGTGCGCGAGGTGGAAGAAGCCGCGCTGGGCGGAGCGGTCCGGTGAGCCCGAAGATCGCCGGCATCGTCGTGCTCGTGCTGCGCGTCGTGCTCGGCGCGATCTTCATCGTGGCCGGCGCGTCGAAGGTCGGCCACGCCGACATGTTCGCCGCGCAGGTCGCCGGCTTTCGCATCTTGCCGCAAGCCGTCATCGCCCCGATCGCGCTGGGACTGCCGTTCCTTGAGATCCTGCTCGGCGGCTATCTGATCATCGGGTTGTTCACGCGAGCGTCGGCGTGGGTGGCGGTGGCGTTGCTCGGCGCGTTCGACCTCGCGATCGCATCGGCGGTCGTGCGCGGCATGTCGGTGTCGTGCGGCTGCTTCGGACCCAACGACACGACCGTGACCACCTGGGCCGAGGTCGCGCGCGACGCCGTCTTCGTGCTGTTCGCCGTGATCGTCGCCATGCGCGCCCCGGGGGCGCTCGCCCTCGACCGGAGAATTGGAAACACACCATGAGCGTCCGCACAACCTCGTCCCGGTCGTCGTCCCCCGACCGCCGCAAGCTGATCATGTACGTCACCCTCGCGGTCGTGGTCGTCGCGATCGTCGTGGCCGTCGGCTGGTCGTCGCGCGTCCAGAAGGCGGCGACCGACGTCCCGATCTCCGACTCCAAGCTCAAGGTCGGCGACACCGCGCCGGCATTCGCGATCGCGACGAACGCGGGGAACTTCGATCTGGCGCAGGTGTCCACGCCGGTGCTGCTCGAGGTGTTCGCGACGTGGTGCCCGCACTGCCAGCGCGAGACCGTGGCGCTCAACGACGTCGCGTCGAAATATGCGGGCAAGCTGGCGATGGTCGCCGTGAGCGGCAGCCCGTACGGCGTCGACGGTTCGTCGCCGGAGACGCAAAACGACGTGAACGGTTTCAGCGAGCACTTCGCGGTGCGCTATCCGGTCGCGTTCGACGCCCAGCTCAAAGTCGCGCAGCTGTACCTCAAGAGCGGCTTTCCGACGCTCGTGCTCATCGACAAGAACAAGAAGATCGCGTGGATGAGGAGCGGCGAGACCCCCGAGACCGACATCACGAAGGCGATCAATAAGGTCCTCGGCGCTCAACAGCGCGTCTGACGGCGAACGCGGTTCACGCGCCGTCGCGCGCGAGCGCCGAGCCCACCGCGCCGACGAGCGCCGGATCGCGCGTCACCATCCCCCACTCGACCTGACCGGCGCCGCGGCCGAACGCCGCCGTCGCGTTCCCGGACCCGATCCAAGCCGTGTCGCCCGCGAGGGCGAGCTTTTGGTTCGAGCCGCCTTCGCGCACGACGACGCCGTCACCGGCGAGCAGCGCGATCGTCGCGACCTCGCGCGGCGAGCGGTCGCGCGCGCGGCCGAGCACGAGCGTCGTCGGCGCGCCGCCGCGCGCATGGCGCCGCAGCGCGGCGCTGATCGGCGACGTGCCGATGCGCTCCGTCTCGACGATCACCGGCGCGTGCGGCGCGCTCTCGATCAGCGCCAGCTCGCGGCGCAGCGCTTCGTCCTTGCGGGTGGCGAGCGTGGCGTCCTCGCCGCCGTGCCCGGCGAGCGCGTCGCGCAGCAGCGCGACGTCGCGCGGGTCGTCGTCGGCGATGACGATCTCTGGCCCGCGCTGCGTCCAGTTGCGGTCGTCGAGGTACGCGACGCCGTCGCACACCGCCGCCTTCAGGTGAAACGGCACCTGGTCGCGCGCGAGCAGCGAGACGTGCGCGCCGGCCTCGCGCAGCACGCGCGCCGACGCCGCGCTTTCGGGCGCGCGCTGGCCGGAGCCGCGATACGGATCGGCTTGCAGCGTCACCGCGACGTGCGCGCCGTGCCGCGCGGCGCCGGCGAGCGCGTCACGCACCGGGCCGCGGGTGAGAAAGTACGAGCCGAATGCGACGTCGTGCGCGGACGCGATGCGCGTGAGAACGTCTGGGACGGACGAAAGTGAAAGTGTCACGCCCGTCGATCACGCGCACGGCACGCCGCCGCTAGTGCGCCCCTACGGAACCGGTGCTACGGAACGACCGACGTCGCGATCTGCACGAGCTCTTTGAGGTCGAGGTCGCCGACGAGCGCGAACGCGAGCCCCTCTTCGCGCCACGCGAGCAGCGTCGTCGGACCGTCGCGCACGTACTGGCCGTCGTGCTTGTCGAAATTGATCGTGACCGGGTGAAGCCCGGTGAAGTCGATCGCGCGGTCCGTCGCGTTCTGGAACAGCGATATCGAGCGGATCCCGTCGGAGTAGATCAAGTGCAGGTTTCGCACGCCTTTGATCTGCGAGACGTCGGCGCCGGAAAGCACGAAGCCGTCGGGCAGATATTTTGGCGTGACCGGCTTGAAGCCGGCGTCCGGGACCGCGTTGGGCAGCGTGCGCGCTTCTTGGTACGACCGCCCGTGCACCGTTACGAAACCGGGCGGCGTGGCGGAGCTGAAGATGGACTGCGGGATGTCGTCGGTGTAGCGGATGTCCTCGTAGCGCGTGCTCCACGCGAGCGAACCGTCGCTGTGGTACGCCTCTTTCGCCAGCACGACGTGTGTCTGCACGTCGATCCACAGCCGCATCGCGCGCTCGCCGGTGTGGCGGCTCACGAGGTCGACGACGTCGACCTTGCGGCTTGCGGTGTTTCCCGCCGCCGTGCGCAGCGCGCGGTAGTTGCCGTCGACGAGCGCGATGTCGTCGACGA
>CAWCRI010000002.1:0-705299 GCA_963797935.1 Vulcanimicrobiota bacterium | reverse complement strand
CGCGCCGCGCTTCGGCGCGATCGCAGGCGGCCAGCTCGTTTCGATGGCGATCGTCATCGGCGGCCGCGCGCTGCTGCTCGATGCTTCGATCCGCGTCACGGCCGCGCCCGGGACGCTGCGCTCCCCGTGGTGGCGCGCGGCGATCGGCACCTCACCGCTCGCGCTCGCGACGTGGGCGTTCTGCGATGCGACCGCTGCGGCATCGCTGCTCATCGGCATCGCGCTCGGGCTCGGCATCGCGCTCGGAAGCCCGCTGACCGCGCTCGCCGCGATCCCGCCGATCGTGCTGGCTCTCGTCGCGCTGCGGCTGGTCGTGCTCGCCGTCGACACGTTCTACCCGAATGCGGTCGACCGCCGCGGCGCTGGCGCCGCCGTCTGTCTCGCCGTCGTGTGGTAACTGCCGATCGACATCGCGTGCCTGGCGCTCTACGCGGGTGCCGGCGGCGGCGCGTACGCGAGCGTCGCGGCGCCACCCCGCGCTGGCGTCGTCGTCGCGGTCGCGGCATGGTCGCGCCGTGCGATTCCCGGCCGCCGTCGCTTGATCGGCGCGACGCATCGCTAGGCGAGCACGTACCGCAAGAACGGCTCCGCGTTGCCGTAGCCGAGCTCCGCGCGGATCACGTCGGCTTCCGGGCTCTCGCCGAGCTTCGACAGATCGGGATCGAGCAGCGCCGCTTCGTGCGGCGTCGGTGCGCGCGCGACGCGTTCCGCGCGAACGCGGCCTTCGGCTTCGAGCGCGATCAGGTACGCCAGGATCTGCCGCGCCGCCGCCGGCCACAGCCGCCGGTCGGCGTCGCGGTAGACGTGCTCGACCAGCGCCGGGATCGTCTCGGCGCCGTCGCGCAGCGCGTCGACGATCTGCCGCTCGCGCGCTTCGCGGTGCGCGATGTACTCGTCGAGCTTCGCGCGCACGTCGCGAACCTCGGGACCGTGGCCGCCGTAGATCGCGCTCGCGTCGCCGTACTCGTCGCGCAGCCGGTGCAGCGTGCGCTGGTACGTGCGCATCTCGCCGCCCGGCGGCGCGACGACGACGGTGCCGGTGCCGATCACCACGTCGCCCGTGAACAGCGCGCGCTCCTCTTCGAGCACGAACACCAGATGATCGCGCGCGTGGCCCGGCGCGTGCAGCACGGTGAACGCCGCATCCTCGAACGCGAGCCGTTCGCCTTCGGCGAGCGTGCGGTCGTGCGGAAAGCGCGCGGCCGGGTGCGCGTACACCGGCGCGCCGGTCGCGGCCGCGAGCGGTGCGGCGCCGGGAGAATGATCCGGGTGGCCGTGCGTCACCAGGATCGCGGCGTACGTCGCGTCCGCGTCGCGTGCCGCCGCGACGAACGCGTCGCGCTGCGCGTCGTCGACCGGGCCCGGGTCGATCGCGACGAGCGCGCGCGGTCCGCCGCGCACGACGTAGCCGTTCGTACCGTCGAGCGTCATCGGCGAGGCGTTGTTCGCGCGCAGCCGCACCACGCGCTCGCTCAGCGGCCCACGCCCGGCCCGCTCGCGCTCACCATGCGTTCTCGAGCTCCGGGATCAGCACGAACCGCGGCCCCGGCTGCACCTCGGGCGTCACGGTCACGATCGTCTTGGCGCGCGCGAACGCCAGCACCTCGTCGACGGTGCGGTACGGCGCGATGCGCTCGAGGTGCTTGATCGTCGGAAAGATCAGGTCGATCTCGCCGCGCGCGTTCGCCGCGAGCGCGTCGGCCGGCGCGATCCAGCGCCCGTCGAGCACTTCGGTCGCGTCGGCTTCGGCGACTTGGTCCGCCGGCGCGCGGCCACGAAGAAGCGCGCGTCGAACCGGCGCGTCGCGAGCTCGCCCTTCGGCGTGATCCAGCGCGAGAAGTATTGCAGCTGCGATGCGTCGACCGACACGTCGAGCCGCTCGAGCACCTCGCCGAACGCCATCTCGCCCGCGTGCATCGCGCGGCGCAAGTCGGCGAGTGCTTCGACGTGCACCGCGGTCGGCGAACAGCAGCCCGACCTCTTCGAACGTCTCGCGCGCGGCGGTCATCGCGTACGCCGGGTCGACGTCGCCGGCCGAGCCGTGCAGCCGCCGTGCGGCCGCGTCGCGGTCGGCCGTCGTCGACGCGGCCGCCCGGAAACACGTAGCTGATCCGGCAAGAACACGGCGCGCGCGCTGCGGCGCACCATGAACACCTGCAAGCCCTCGCTCGTATCGCGGCCGACGATGACGGTCGCCGCGTCGCGGATCTCCGCCCGGGTCGGTCACCGGAACCCTCCCGGTCCCCGGCCACGTTCCTCTCCTGCCATGCGTCCGTCTTTCATCGCCACGTCGGCTCTCGTTCTCGCTCTGGGTGCGACCACACTCGCGGGAGCGCAGTCCGCCCCGGCGCCGACGCCGACGCCGATCGCCGTCCCGACCCTGCCGCCCAACACCCCGAACGCCGGGATCATCCAGACGATCATGGGGGTCGGCGCGCAGATCCTTCAGCGCGAGCAGGTCAACGCCGCAACAACGCGCGCGGGACGGTCTCGTACTTCAAGCGCTTCGACATGCAGGTCCAGTGCGGCAACAACTGCTACCGCACCGTCAGCCTGCACCAGGGCACCGTGATCAACCCGCGCGGCGCGACGCCGAGCCAGGGCCGGTACGTGGACGTCAACGGCCGCACCGACCGCCGACGGCGCGCTCGAAGCGGACACCATCACCGTCCAGCAGTAATTTCCGCAGCGTGCGCTGCGCGATCGGAGCCGACGACACCGGACCGCTCACCGAGGCCTTGCTCGCGGATCTCGAACGCCGCGGCATCGCCGCGGAGCGGTTCGGCGCGCTGCGCGCGGCGGATGACACCGAATGGGCCTCGATCGGGCGCGCGGTCGGTGAGGCCGTTGCCGCGCGGCGCGCCGACGTCGGGATCGTGTGCTGCTGGACCGGGACCGGCATCTCGATCGCGGCCAACAAGGTGCGCGGCGTGCGCGCCGCGCTGTGCGGCGATGCGACGACCGCGGAGGGCGCGCGGCGCTGGAACGACGCGAACGTGCTCGCGCTGAGCTTGCGCGCGACGAGCCCCGCAGTCGGACTCGAGATCCTCGCCGCGTTTCTCGGCTCCGAAGCGAGCGCCGACTCGGCCGACCGGCGCTCTATCGAAGCGATCGAGTGACAATCTGATCTCCGGCGGCGTCCGTTCCATCGACGCACACTTTTCCGGAGACAAATACTTTGATCAAACGATTCACGGCCGCGGCGGCCGGCGCGGCGCTCGCCGCACTTTGCCTGGCCCCTGCGCTCGCGCAGACGACGATGTCGACGCCGATGCCGGCAGCCACCGGCTCCTCGATGGCCACCCCCGCCCCCGCGATGGGCGGCTCCATGGGCGGCTCGATGCACAAGGGCTCGATGGGCGCGATGACCGGCCCCGACCACGGCATGCCCGAAGGCACCGCGGGCGGCGACGGCGTCAGCTACATGGGCGCACCCGATCTCCAGGCCGCGATCTCGCTCGTGACCGCGGGCGGCGCGCCGGGCCACTTCTCGCTCGTCAAGGCGCTGACGGCGCTGGCCGGCGCGAAGACGGCCAACGCGGAAGTCGCCAAGCTCACCAAGCAGTACGGCGCCGCGAAGGTCGGCTCGTTCGTCGCGGTTCAGAACTTCGCGGTCAACGATGCGGTCGCGATCGCAACGAAGGCCGGCGTGAAGTTCCCGTCGCCGATGCTTCACGGCAAGACGCTCGCCGTCCGCGTCGTGACGCTCGGTCTCGAAGGCGGAACGTACTACGAAGGCGTGCAGCTCGACCACCTCGTGACCAACAAGATCCACGAGGCCGTCATGGGCCACATCGACGGCAAGTTCGGCGCGGCTGCGGATGCGAATTACCACCGCATCGCCAACCAGGCGCACTACGACCTTGCGCAGGCGCTCGGCGCGAAGACCGTCAAGCTGGCGGCGTTCCACTAACGCCAACCGAGACTCGCCAACGAAACGAGAAGGGCCACGCCGATCGGCGTGGCCCTTTTTCAGTCTGTTCGTTGCCGCAGCGACCAATCGGCTGCTACGACGTGTGTTCCTTCGGTGGATCCTCGGTCATCGAGCTGATGCCGCCCTCCTGCCATCGGATGCTTGGTTGCGCTTTCGAGATCGATTGATGTCGCTCGTCACCGCCGGCGCGCATTCAGCCGGTCGGTGCCTTGTACCCGGGTGGATCTTGCGACGTCAAGCCGCCCTCCCGTATGTCGTGGTGCTTACCTCGAGGTTGTCTCATCCTACTCCCGGCGCGAGGTAGGGTCAACCCCGGTTTTTTGGGGGTTCTTCGGAATCATTCGCACTTGCTCGCTGCGCAGCAAAGGCGAACAGCCCGATGCCGCAAAGAATGCAAGCGGTGAGCTCTCGTCTGGGCCGTGTGCTGCGCCGCCTCGAAGCGGTTTCGATTCTCCTGGCGTCGTTCGGGCTCGCGGCGTTCGTCGTGTCGCACCGGCCGTGGGTCGAGCGAGTGCTCGCCGACATCGGGCCGTTCGCGATGCCGCTGGCCGTCGTCGTGTTCGCGATCGTCGCATCGGCGCCGTTCTCCGTCACCGACGCGCTCGCGATCATGAACGGCGTTCTCTTCGGCCCCGTGTGGGGCTCGGTCGTGAACGCCGTCGGGCTCGTTCTCGCCGCGGTGATCGGGTACGTCGTCGCGCTGCGCACGTCGGCCGCGTTCGACGTGAAGAAGAACGTCGAGAAACTTCCCGCGTGGGCACGGCGCTTTCGCATCGGTTCGCCGATGTTTCTGATCGTCGTGCGGGTCATCCCCGGCCTGGGCGGGACGATCGCGACCCAGACCGCGGCCGCGCTGCGCGTCGGCTACTTTCGCCAGATCTACACGATGTGCGCGGTCGCGATCCCGATCTGCACGGTGCTCGCCGTGTTCGGTCACGCTGCATCCGACTTTCTCGACGCGCACGTGTTCGTGCCCGTCCAAAATACCATGGAGAAGCATCACATTCGCTTTGGACACCGCCGCCCGCACCCGACCGCGACGCCGTCGCACCGCTCGCTGCCCACGGTGAAGCCGTGAACCCGCCTGCAACTTCCGGCCACGCCGTCACGCTCGTCGACACGCCCGAGGCGCTCGCGCAAACGTGCGCGCGCATCGCGGTGGCGCCGCGCGTCGCGCTCGACACCGAGTTCCATACCGAGAAGTCGTACACGCCGCACCTGATGGTCGTGCAGCTGCTGTTCGACGACGGCGTCGCGCTCGTCGACCCGCTCGCATTGCGCGATTTGAAACCGCTCGTCGACGCGCTCGCCGGCGCGCGCGTCGTCGGGCACGCGCTCTCGTCCGATCTGCGCATCCTCGCCGATGCGTTCGAGACGCTGCCGCGCGAGGTGTACGACACGCAAGTCGCCGCGGCGTTCGCCGGCTACGGCCTGTCGATCTCGCTGCTCGACCTCGTGCGCGAGCTGTGCGGCGTCACGCTGCGCAAGACGCAGACGGTCAGCGACTGGAGCACGCGCCCGTTCACGCCCAAGCAGGTGGAGTACCTCGTCGACGACGTGCGCTATCTGTTCACGCTCGAAGACGTGCTGCGCGAGCGCTTGCGCGCGCGCGGGCGCGAGCCGTGGGCCGACGAGGAGATGCCGGCGCTGGTCCGGCTGCAGACGTACCGCAACGACCCGAAGCGGCTGTACCTGCGCGTGTCCGGCAACGCGCGCATGAACCGCCGCGAGCTCGGCATCCTCAACGAGCTCGCGGCGCTGCGCGACCGCTACGCGCGCGAGCGCAACATCCCGCTCAAATACGTGCTGCCCGACGACGTGATGGTGGGGCTCGTGTCGCTGCGGCCCAAGTCCGCCGACGAGCTGTCGCAGCTGCGCCGCATCGACGCCGGGACGCGGCGCAACCTCGGCGACCGCATCGTCGAAGCGATCAAGCGCGGCGAGGCGATCCCCGACGACGAGCTGCCGCCGCGCGCGCCCAAGCCGCTGGGTCCGCAGCGCGAAGCGCTGGTGTCGACGATGGCGGTGCTGGTGGGCGCGCTCGCCGCGGAGAACGACGTGCCGAACACGCTGTTGCTGCCGCGCGCGGCGCTCGAGCGGATCGCGCGCGAGGCGCCGCAAACGCCCGAGGGCCTGGGCGACGTGGTGAACCTCACCTCGTGGCGGCGCCACCTCGTGGTCGAGCCGCTGTGGGAGCTGCTGTCGGGCGAGTCGGTGCTGCGCGTGCGGGGCTACCGCAACAGCGATCCGCGCACGGTGTTCGAGAAGGTTACGGCTCCGGCCGAGGAGCCGCTCCCGTCAGCGTGAGGCGGCGGGCGCGACGCCGCTCGGCCCGCTGCCGCCGTCCTCGACGAACGACACCTGACCGTTGGTCGAATCGACCGGCAGCACTTTGACGACCGTGTTCGACGGCGTTCCGGGCGGGTCGCACGCGAGCGTGTAGTCCACCCGCACCGCCGGGACGACGCCGGCTTCGCGCGCGATGCTCGCGACGTTGTTCACGCGAATGTCGCAGCGCTGGTCGGGCTTGTGCTGCACCGCCACGAGCAGCATCTTCTTCGCGAAGAAATCCTGTCCGAACGGCTCCTTGCTCGCGCTGAAGTCGAACATGGTGTGCAAATCTTTCCAGTTGCGAACGGCGGCGAAGATGACGTAGTCGCCGGCCGGGTCACGGCGCACTTCCTGGCCCTTCGCGGCGGAGGTCCACCCCGACGGTCCGCGCACCTCTTCGTCTGCGAACACCTGGCTCTCGCGGTTGTTGCCGGGCGTGTCCCACGTGTAGCCCGCGGCGAGCGGGTAGGGCCAATCCATCGTGGTTAGCGCGGCACCGGCGGCGAGCGCGTCCTGCTGCGCGTAGACCGGTGCGAGCCGCGTGCGGTTGATGTCGAGCAGCGCGCGGCAGTTCGCCGCGGCGTTGTCGGGGACGGACGCCGACCACGCGCCGCACGTCGCGAGCTCGTCGTTGGGCACCTTGAACGGGTCCGCCGGATTCGCGATCGCGCTGTCGCGCGCGAACGGAACGTTCAGGTTGCGGTCCGCGACGATCCGGTAGGAGCGCAGGAACGCGTCGTTGACGAGCTTCATCTGCGGGAACTTCGTGCAGCTCTGGTTCGCCGCGAGCCCGTCGCTCGTGCGGCGGTACGCGGTCGCGAAGCTCGCGGTGTCCTTCCCGCGCAGGGCGTCGCCGGCGTCCGTGGCCGCTTTCAGCGCGACCTGGCACGGATCGGCGGTGTCGGCCTTGGCCGTGCGCAGCGCGCTGTCGTTCAGCCCGATCTGCGTCGAGCAGTTGCGGCGAACGTTGGTCGGAAGCTTCGCCCACCGCGTGCACTGCTGCAGCAGCGGTTTGGCGAGCGCGAACGAGTTGGCGGCGCTCGACCGGCCCAGCACGCGCTCCGCGTCGCCGCGCAGCGAGTACAAGAACGCCTTGTTCACGAGATACATTTGGCCGCGGACGTCGTTCTGCTCGCGTGACCGGCCCGCGAGCGCCCCGCAGGCGTGCTCGTTCCAGTCGAGTCCGGCGTTGACTTCGTTCAGCGTCTTGAGCGCGTCGTCCGCCGACGGATTCTGCCCCGCGAGCCGCCGCGCGGCTTTCTGCTCTTCGACGAGCGCCTCGTGGCACGGCGAGTGCAGCCGGATCATCGACTGATCGTCGGCGGCGATGACGGGGGCCGCGCCGGCGGCGCCGGTGACGAGCAGCAGCGCGGACGCGAGCACTGCGCGGACGGAACGTCGAGTGCGGTCGATCACAGGTCGTGGCTTACTCCGTCCACCGGCCGCGTTCCCTCAGCCGGCGGTCTCGGCGGGGAGCGTCCGGAAGAATCGCGCGACGCGCGCGGCGTCGTACGAGCGGTCGGCCGCGAGCTCGCGCTCGGTCCACGCGCGGAACGCGTCGAGGTCGACGTCGGCGGCGCGGCCGCGCGCGACGGCGAGAGCGACCTCCAGCGCGGAACGGTCGCCCCACGCCCAGTAGTGCAGGAAGCGGTCGCGCACCACGTCGGTCGGCGCGAGCACGTGGAGCAGCGCGTCGTCGCGGTGGTCGGTGCGCCACGCCCTGACGCGCTCGCGCCCGATCGACAGCGGCCCGATCGGAAACTCGATCGTGTACGGCAGCTCGGGATGGCGGTAGAAATCTTCCGCGGCGCGGTCGTAGCCGATCGACTCGAGCGCGCGGTCGACGACGACCCGCGCGCGGCCGACGTGCAGCACGAAGTCCACGTCGAGCGACTGATAGCGCTCGGGCACGTAGTACGCCGCCGCCGAGCCGCCGCACAGCACCGCCGTCTCGCCGGCGCGGTCGAGCGCGGTGCACACGGCGAAGGCGACGTCGCTCAGCGTCGCCTGCGCGGCTAGCCGCGCCACGGAGGCCTCGCGGCCGCCGTCACAGCGGCTTGCCGATTCGGCGCGGTCGCTCGCGCCGCGTGGCCGCGCGCTCGCGCACCTCGGGGTACGCGTCGACGAGGCGCTCGAGCAGCGCGCGGAGCTCGACCGCGCCGTACCAGCGCCGGTTCAGCACGGCGACCCGCGCGCGCCCGATCTCGCGCGATACGACCACGCCGGTGCGCTCCAGCGCGATCACGGCGCGGTGCACCGCCGTGGGACTCGCGTCGATCTGGCGCGCGAGCTCGCGCAGGTGGAGGCCGTTCTCGCTCAGGGCGAGGCGGGCGAGGATGCGGTCCCGCAGGACCGAGCCGAAGAGCGCCGGGCGGAGATCGTCGCGCACCGTCCCATTGTTCCGTAAAGCGGGACATGTGTCAACGAACTGCGTACAGCGGGCGGGAGCACCCTTTCACCGCGCCGCCGAACGCAGTTCGATGCCATGAGCCATCCGAACAGCTTCTCCGCCCGCGACACGCTGCGCGCAGGCGCACGCGAGTACACCTACTTCCGGCTGGCCGCGCTGGCCGACCGGTACGATCTCGCGACGCTGCCGTACTCGCTCAAGATCCTGCTCGAAAACCTCATTCGCTTCGAGGACGGGCGCTCGGTGACGCAGGACGACGTCGCGGCGCTTGCGTCGTGGCAGCCCGGCGCGCCGTCGAGCAAGGAGATCGCGTACCGGCCCGCGCGCGTGCTGCTGCAAGACTTCACCGGCGTGCCGTGCGTGGTCGACCTCGCCGCGATGCGCGACGCGATCGCCGAGTTCGGCGGCGATCCGAAGAAGATCAACCCGCTGCAGCCGGTCGAGCTCGTGATCGACCACTCCGTGCAGGTTGACGCGTGGGCGTCGCCCGACGCGTTCGAGAAGAACGCGCAGCTCGAGTTCGAGCGCAACGGCGAGCGCTATGCCTTTTTGAAATGGGGCCAGTCGTCGCTCGACGGGTTCCGCGCCGTGCCGCCCGACACGGGCATCGTGCACCAGGTCAACATCGAGTATCTGGCGCGCGTGATCTTCGGCGCGGGCGGTGCGGGCGAGCCGCATCCCGGCGGCACTACCGTCGCGTTTCCCGACACCGTCGTCGGCACCGACTCGCACACCACGATGGCGAACGGCTTGGGCGTGCTGGCGTGGGGCGTCGGCGGCATCGAAGCGGAAGCGGCGATGCTCGGCCAGCCGGTCACGATGCTGATCCCCGACGTGATCGGTTTCAAGATCACCGGAAAACTGCGCGAAGGCGTTACGGCGACCGACCTCGCGCTGCAGATCACGCAGATGCTGCGCAAGAAAGGCGTCGTCGGAAAGTTCGTCGAGTTCTACGGCGCGGGCTTGTCGTCGCTGCCGGTCGCCGACCGCACCGTCATCGGCAACATGTCGCCCGAGTACGGCTCGACCGTCGCGATCTTTCCGATCGACGCGCTCACCCTCGACTACTTGCGGCTGACGGGCCGCGCGCAGGAGCAGATCGATCTGGTCGAGGCGTACGCCAAGGCGCAGGGCATGTTCCGCACCGACGACTCGCCCGAGCCGCGCTTCACCGACACGCTCGCGCTCGACTTGAACGACGTCGTGCCCAACCTCGCCGGCCCGCGCCGCCCGCAGGACCGCGTCCCGCTGACCGACGTGAAGACGACATTCAACGTCGCGCTCGCGGAGTGGCAGGCCGCGCGCGGCAACGGCAACGGCAAACAGGTCGACCGCTTCGCGAGCGAGGGCGGCGGCACGGCCGTCGCGGCACACCAGCGCACCGAAGTGTCCGACGGCGCGGTGGTCATCGCGGCGATCACGTCGTGCACGAACACGTCGAACCCCGCGCTGCTGATCGGCGCGGGGCTGCTCGCGAAGAAAGCCGTCGAGAAAGGGCTCAAACCCGCGCCGTGGGTGAAGACGTCGCTCGCGCCCGGCTCGAAAGTCGTCACCGACTACCTGCTCAAAGCGGATCTGACGCAATACCTCGACGCGCTCGGGTTCAACCTCGTCGGCTACGGCTGCACGACGTGCATCGGCAACAGCGGCCCGCTCGGCGAAGACGTCGCGCACGCGGTCGCCGAGCACGACCTCATCGTCGCGGCGGTGCTGTCGGGCAACCGCAACTTCGAAGGCCGCATCCACCCGCAGGTCCGCGCGAACTACCTCGCGTCGCCGCCGCTCGTCGTCGCGTACGCGCTCGCGGGCCGCATGGACGTCGACCTCACCACCGAACCGCTCGGCCGCACGGCGACCGGCGAAGACGTGTACTTGAAAGATCTCTGGCCGACGAGCGCGGAGATCGACGCGGCGCTGGCGGCCGCGGTGTCGGATCAACTGTTCCGCCGCCGGTACGCGGACGTGTTCGCGGGCGACCAGCGCTGGTCGTCGATGAACGTGCCGGCGGGCGAGCGGTATGCGTGGGACGAGAAATCGGAGTACGTGAAGCGCCCGCCGTATTTCGACGGCATGCCGAAAGAGCCGGCCGCCGTGCAAGACATCACGGGCGCGCGCGTGCTCGTGATGGTCGGCGACTCGGTGACGACGGATCACATCTCGCCGGCGGGCAACATCTCGAAGACGTCGCCGGCCGCGAAGTACCTGATCTCCAAGGGCGTCGAGCCGGCGGATTTCAACTCGTACGGCGCGCGGCGCGGCAACCACGAGGTGATGGTGCGCGGCACGTTCGCGAACATCCGGCTGCGCAATCTGCTGGTGCCGGGCGTGGAAGGCGGCGTCACGCGCTATCTTCCGACGAACGAGCAGACGTCGATCTTCGACGCGAGCGAGAAGTACCGCGCGGACGGCACGCCGCTGATGGTGCTCGCCGGCAAAGAGTACGGCAGCGGCTCGTCGCGCGACTGGGCGGCGAAAGGCCCGTATCTGCTCGGCATCAAGGCCGTCATCGCGGAGTCGTTCGAACGCATCCACCGCTCGAACCTGATCGGCATGGGCATCTTGCCGCTGCAATACCGCAGCGCCGAGACGCGCGAGTCGCTGGGCCTCACCGGCGAGGAGACGTTCGCGATCGAAGGCGTCGCCGCGAAGCTCGAACCCGGCATGACGGTGGACGTCACCGCAACGGACGCGAGCGGCGCGAAGAAGCAGTTCGAAGCGCTGCTGCGCATCGACACGCCGGACGAGGCGGACTACTACCGCAACGGCGGCATCCTGCAGTACGTGCTGCGCTCGCTCGCGACGGCGTAAGCGCGATACGCCTACCGCAGCAGCCACATCCGGCTGCTGCGGTAGTCGAAGACCGGTTCGAACTGGCTCAGGATCCTGATGCCGACGTTGCCCAGCTCCGTCGGATCGTTGGCGGCGCCCATGCTCATGATGCTGAGCTCCAGCGGCACGTCGTGCAGCACGACCGAACCGAGGCGAACCGTCGATGCGCGCGCGCGAAGCCCGGCGGCGACGCCCGCGACCGCGCCGCTGACCAGCAGGTCCTTCGCCTTGTAGCGCGCGACGAGCCGGTGCGCTTTCACGAACGGCGCCAGGACGAGGAGCGCGTTCGCGTCGCCGGTGTCGAGGCCGAACGCGCCGGGCATGCCGTCGAGCGCGCCGTCGATCTCCGGTTCGCATCCGGCCAGGCGCATAGGTATCGGTGCGTCGGTCAGGCCGAACGCGCGCACGTCGCGGCTGAGCACGACGCGGCCGTTGCGAAAGTCGAAGCGTACGGCGAAACGCTGCATGATCTCGCACCCAATCGTGCCGTCGATGCCGTCGTTGTCGCCGGGGATCACCGCGAACGGCTGGTCGCGAAGCTCGGCGTCGCCGATCCGCATCCGCTTCACCGTGGTGTAGCGGCGTGAGACGACGCCCGGGCCGAAGCCGCCGGCTTTACCGTCGCCGACCACGTTCAGATGAAGGCGGCGGGCCACGCTCGGCGTCACGTCGTTGGCGGCGCCGGTGTCGAAGAGCACGTGGATCTCGGGTCCGTCGTCGAGGCGGATCGGCACGACGGGATGCCCGCGCAGCATCTGCATCGGAATCGACGTGATGCCGTCGAGCACGGTGTCGTCCGGCGGCGGCGGCGGATCGAACGCGCCGCCCGGCACGCTCGCGACCAGCTCGACGCCGCGCACGCGTTCGTGGATGACGCCGAAACGCGTCGTCGTTTCGTGGACGAAGGGGACGACGACGTCGTGAACCTGTCGGTAGTCCGCGTACCGGGAGTGCGCGGGCTCACCGCCCGTATCGTCCTCGATCGCCTTCACCAAGCCGGTGTGGCGGTCGAGCGTGACGTCGATCGGCGCGGAGAGCGCGGCGTAGCGCAGCCGGACGACCGTGTCGCCGCCTGCACCGCGCGTCACGCGGACGGCGGGATGCTCCGGGCCGCGCCGTCCGAGAAAGTGCGCCCACGCCAGGCTGTCGAGGCGCGCTTGGGCGTTGCCTTCGACCGTCGCCATCCCGGTCGCGTCGGAGCTCCACACGCGCGCACCGTCGAAACCGTCGCCGGATGAGAGCGGTCCCGCCGAGACGCGCTCGGTGAAACGTCCGGTTGCGAGGTCCAGCAGGCTCGTCTCGGTGCCGCGCACGCCGTCGACCACGATGTCTTGGAAGAGCCGGATGTAGCGGTGCGCCGGATTGCTCGACCGGAACACGCGCACGTCAGGCGCGATCGCGGCGGGCGGCGGATGCGCGAACGCGGCTGCGGCGACGACGGCAAGCGAGGAGATCACCGCGTTCGTTTCGGGCGGCGTCGCCGGGCCGCCCGCCGGACGGGCAGTATTCCACGGCGCGCTCGCGTATGACGGAGCGATGACGGCGCGCACGGCTCCGCTCGATCTGACGCTCGCCGACGTCGACCGCGCCGCGGCGCTCGTGCGAGACGTCGTGCCGGTCACGCCGGCGTTTCGCTGGCCGCTGCTGTGCGAGCGGCTCGGCGTGGACGTCACGCTCAAGCACGAGAACCACACGCCGCTCGGCGCGTTCAAGCTGCGCGGCGGGCTGACGTACGTCGCCGCGCTGCGCGAGCGCGCGCCGCACATTACGCGGCTGGTCAGTGCAACGCGCGGCAACCACGGTCAGAGCATCGCGTTCGCCGCGGCGCGCGCCGGGCTGCGCGCGACGCTCGTCGTCCCCGAAGGCAACTCGCCCGAGAAGAACGCCGCGATGCGCGCACACGGTGCGGAGCTCGTCGTGCACGGTCGCGACTTCGACGACGCGAAAGCGTACGCGCAAACGCTGGTCGCGTCGGACGTGCACGCGCATTTCGTGCCGTCGTACCATCGCGATCTCGTCGTAGGCGTCGCGACGTACGCGCGCGAGCTGTTCGCCGCCGGCACGTTCGACGTCGTGTACGTGCCCATCGGCCTCGGCTCGGGGATCAGCGGCGTGATCGCCGTGCGCGACCTGCTCGGGCTCGACACGGAAGTCGTCGGCGTCGTCGCGGAGCGCTTTCCAGCGTACGCGCGCTCGGTCGAACGCGGTGCGGGCATCGAGACCGAGCCCGCTGATACCGTCGCCGACGGCATGGCGGTGCGCGTGACCGATCCCGCCGCGCTCGCCGTGATCCGAGCAGGCGCTTCGCGCATCGTCGCCGTCCCGGAGGACGCGATCCGCGACGCGATGCGCTGGATCTTCACCGACACGCACAACGTCGCCGAAGGGGCCGGCGCGGCGCCGGTTGCCGCGGTGGCGGCCGAGCGCGAGCGACTGCGCGGCAAGCGCGTCGCGGCGGTGCTCTCCGGCGGGAACGTCGACGCGGCAGTATTCGCGTCGGTTCTCGCGTAGGAGTCGGGATGATCCCACGCCAGGTCGCCATCCTCTCGTTCGAGGGGCCCGATCGGTACGCGTCGATCGGCGGCCTCGCCACGCGCGTCACGCAGCTCGCGCGCGCGCTCGGCGCCGCCGGCCACGACGTCCAGCTGTTCTTCGCCGGCGACCCCAACTTCGACGCGGTCGAGGCGGGCGATCCCGGCGTGACGCTTCGGCGGTGGTCGCAGTGGATCTCCGCGCAGCACCCGCGCAACGCGTACGACGGCGAGCCCGGCAAAGTGCACGACTGGGCGCTGAGTCTGCCGCCATGGGTCGTCGATCAGCTCGTCGCGCCCGCGCACGCGCGCGGCGAGCGCGTGCTCGTCATCGCCGAGGAGTGGCAGACGGCGAACGTCGCGATCGCGATCGACCGGCTCGCGCGCGAGCGCGGCGTGCGTTCCGCGCTGACGCTGATGTGGAACGCGAACAACACGTACGGCTTCGAGAAGATCCACTGGCCCACGCTCACGCGCGCCGCGGCCGTGACGGCCGTCAGCAAGTACATGAAGTTCGAGCTCGCGCAGTGGGGCGTGGCCGCGCTCGTGATCCCCAACGGCATCGATCCGGCGCTGCTCGACGGCGCCGACCCCGAGCGCACCAACGCGCTTCGCGCCGCGTTCGGCGAGCGCCCGACGTGCGTCAAAGTCGGCCGCTTCGATCCGGACAAGAACTGGCTCCAGGCGATCGACGCGCTCGCCGACGTGCGCGCGGCCGGCGTCGACGCGCGCCTGATCGTGCGCGGCGGCAAGGAGCCGTACGGCGACGTCGTGTTCGGCCGCGCGCGCGAGCGCGGCCTCACCGTCGAGCGGCTCGCGTACGAAGGCAGCGACTGGACCGAGTTCGCGAAGCGGCTCGCCGTCGTCGACGCGGCCGTCGTGCACGTGCGCGCGTTCCTCGACGAGCCGACCCTCTACGCGCTCTACGCCGCAGCCGGCGTCGTGCTCGCGAACAGCGGCAAAGAGCCGTTCGGGCTGGTCGGGCTCGAGGTGATGGCGGCCGGCGGCATCGTCGTGTGCGGCGCGACCGGTGAAGAGTACGCGGAGCCGTTCGTCAACGCGATCGTGTGCGACACCGGCGACGGCCGCGAGCTCGCGACGTATCTCTGCGCGCTGTTCGAGGATGAGAACCTCGCAGAGGAGCTGCGCACGAACGGCGCCGAGACCGCCGCGCGCTACACCTGGCCGCACGTGCTCGACTCGCTCGGCCGCAAGATCGCGTACGTGGACGCGGTGGCGAAATAGTGGACACGCCGCATGCGAACGGTCCGGTCATGCTCGTCACCGGCGGCAGCCGCGGGATCGGCGCGGCGATCGTGCGCGCGGCGGCGGCGGCGGGATACGAGATCGCGCTGACGTACGCCGACGACCGCGCGGCCGCCGAAGCCGTCGCCGCCGAGGTCAACGGCTCGGGCCGGCGGGCCGTGATCGTGCAGGCCGACGTCGCCCGCGAAGCGGACGTGCTCGCGGCGTACGCCGCGGTCGACGACGCGTTCGGGCGCCTCGACGCGCTCGCGATCAACGCCGGCATCACCGGCCGGTTCACGCGCGTGGACGAGGTCGACGCCGCCACGCTCGAGCGCGTGCTCGCGGTGAACGTCACCGGCGCGTTCCTGTGCGCGCGCGAAGCGGTGCGCCGCATGTCGACGGCGCGCGGCGGTTCGGGCGGCGCGATCGTCGTCGTGTCGTCTCGCGCGGCCGGGCTCGGCTCGCCGGGCGAGTACGTGCACTACGCCGCATCGAAAGCCGCCGTCGACACGTTGACGCGCGGCCTCGCCAAAGAAGTCGCCGCCGAGGGGATCCGCGTGAACGCCGTCGCGCCGGGCTTGATCGACACGGAGATCCACGCGCGCGGCGGCCGCCCCGAGCGCGTTGCGCGCATCACGCCGACGATCCCGATGGAACGCATCGGCACCGCGGGCGAAGTCGCCGCGACCGTGCTGTGGCTTTTGTCGCAAGAAGCGTCGTACGTGACGGGCGCGATTCTCGACGTTTCCGGAGGACGCTGACGCGTCGACGCGTCAACGTGCGTCGACGATCGGCCGATGAACGCATTCTTGACGTGGAACCTGTGTCACGGCGCACGAATCAGGCTATGCTTCTTTCCGGTTCTCATTTGCCAGGGCAGGCGGATGAGAACGATTCACCCACGGTACGTTCGCTCGATCTCGTTTGATCGAACGGCGAGCTTTCGTTAGAAAGCTCTCGGCGTTCAGTCGCCGCCGTCTCCGTTTGGAGCTCTTTTCAAGGATGAAGCCCATTCTCGCGATCGGATTCGCCGCCGCGCTCGCTTTAGGCGGGTGCGGTAGTTCTCATGGGAGCGCAACGGCGCTTCCAAGCCAGGCGCTCTCCGGTCAAAGCCACCAGACTCACGTCCGTCATCTCAGGAACGGACGCAGCCCTCAGGACTTCCTGGGCGGCGCACCCGGGAGATTGTTCAATCTCGCGGTCAGCCTCTTCGACGCGCCGCTCATCGGAGCGACGGCGGGGAACGCGCAATTCAACGCAGGCATCCTCGGCATCGACGCGATCGATGCGAACGGTGATTCCTGGCAGCTCATCGGCAACACGGCCCCGCAAATCGTGAACTTGCTCGCGCTGCAAAGCTCGTCGCTGCAGATGGGCAGCGGATCGCTCCCGACCGGGACGTATCCGTCGATCCAGCTGCTCCTCGATCCGGCCACGACGACCGTCACGTACAACGGTCAGACGTATCCGGCGCGCTTCACCGATCCGAACCACCCGTGGTGGGATCCGGCGCAAACGGTCGAGGCGGTCGACGTCCCTCTCACGGTCACCGGAAACGACGGTGACTCGCTCACGGCCACGCTGGACTTCAACGTCTTCCAATCGGCGAACCTCGCCGACGGCGTCGTGTACCTCACCCCGACCGTCGCGGGCGGCATGGGCTCGCCGACGATCAACGGCAACGTCGCGAACGCGGCGGGTCAACCCGTCTCCAATGCGACCGTCATCGCGACGGACTCGCACGGCAACGTCGCCAACACGACGCTGACCGGAGCGGACGGCTCGTTCCACATTCGCGGGATCAATCCGGGCAGCTACACCGTCAGCGTCGCGAACACGTTCACGACGAATGCCGGGGTCACCGTCACCGCTTCGGGTGCGGACGATGGTGCAACGCCGTCGGCGCAAGCCGTCGTCGGGCCCAACACCCAACTCTCCATCGCTACGCTGCGCGACTAGGAGCTTCAGATGCCGGACACCATGGGCGTGTTCGTCGCTGAATCGCTCCGCGACGCCCGCGTCGCTTTGCGTGCAGCGTTGTACGACGCCGCACTGGAGCTCCTGGAAGGCTGTGAGGACTGGCCGGCAGCGTTTGCCGAACAGGCCGTCACCATCAAGGCCGAGACGATCGGCCGCCGCGACCCGGTGGGCGCGGTGACCTACCTGACCACGGTCGAAGATCTCGTTTCTTCGGACAAGGGTCGATTCGAGTTCGCGATCCAGCTTGGCAAGGCGCACGCGGCGGTCCGCGGCTTCTCCCAAGCGAAGTCCCGGTACGACGAAGCGCGCGCGCTCGCGCACGCGCTCCCGGACGGGGCTCATACCATGGCGTATCACGATCTCCGCATGCGCTGGTTCCGTCGCGAGTGCGACCCCACCGCACCGGAAGTCGCGCTCGCGCTCGCGCATCCCGACCCCAGCATCGCATCGGCGGCATACGCCTATCGCGCATGGCTGCACGCCGGGAACGAAGACTACACCGCCCACGTCGCGGATCTGTGTCGTGCCGTCGAGTACGCCACGATGCCGACCGCGGAGCCGGTGGACGTCGCGACGCTGGCAACGTCGATTCACGCGCTCGCGCAAGTCGGTTTCGAAACGGCAAACGCAGACGCCGTCGCGGCAGCTCGCCGCGCGTCGGATGCGCTGGCGTGGACGCCCGACGTCGCGTTCCATCACTACACCGCGACCCGCGCATTCGGTTGGGATGTTTTCTTGCGAGGACGCGCGGCGGAGGCACAGTGGGCGTTCAAGGACGCTCGCACGCTGGCTCCGTCGTCGGCCTGCAGGTTGACGGCCCATCTCGACCGCGCGTACGTCGCACGCATCTCTGGAAACGAGTTCTGGGCCGCAGAAGAGCTCGCTCACGCCGATGCGCTCACGTACGACGTGAAATGGGGCACCTCGCACGGCGAAGAGCGACAGCTCCTCGTCATGCTCTCGGTGCTCCACGCTCCGACCGATGCGCCGCGGGCGCAGCGGTACGCGTCGATGTACTCCCAGATCGGTACGGAAAACGTCGATCCCGCGCTGGCCCTGCATCAGGACAAGCGCGCGGTCGCCCACGAGAAGTACGCGCTGGGGCGCATCGAGCAAACGCAGGGACGGCGTGACGCCGCGATCGCAGCGCTGCAAGAGGCGTATGCGATCTTCGACGGAGCTTCGTTCCACTACCGGGCCTCGCTGACCGCAGCGGCGCTCGCGGAACTCACCGGAGAAGAGCGGTGGCGCGCAGCGAGCGTCCACCATGCGGGCTTCTATCCGGATTGTCCCTTGGCGACGTTTGCGGAAGGCTCACTGGCACGCGAAGAAGCGATGCCCGCCGAGCTCACGCCGCTGCAGCGCCAAATCGCTCGCGCCCTCTGGGGCGGAGCGGATCCGGCGGAGCTGTCACGCCGGTTCAGCCGCAGCATGTTCACGATCGAAAACCAGATCGCGGCCGTGTTCGGTGCCTTCGGGGTCGCGTCGCGCGCGGCGCTCCTCGAAGAGGGCCGCCGGCGTTGCCTGGCGTGACCCTGCTCCTGACCGCAGCCGTGAGCGTCGCCATGTTGGCGGCGCTCGCGGTCGCGGTCCTGGTGCTGCGTTTGCAGCGGTCGAGCGCTGCGGCTGACGCCGCGCGCTCGGCCGCGGCCGACGCGATCGAAAAAAAGCTCAACGTCCTCGAAGTCGCCGGCGACGGCATCTACATCGTCGACGACGATCTGTTCATCACCCACGTCAACGAAGAGGCGGAGCGGCTGCTGCGCGGCGCGGCCGGCGCGCTCGTGGGGCAGCGCATCGACCGGATCATCGATCCGCTCGCGTCCGAGCTGGTGCCCGAGATTCGCGAAGCGCGGCGCACCGCGCGCGGCATCGCGCGCACGCACGCATCGCCCGCCACCGGCACGTGGATCGAGCTGCGCATCCACGCCGCGGCCACCGAGACCCTGATTTCATTGCGCGACGTCAGCGAACGCACCGGCGCCGAGCTGCGGTTGCGCGAGAGCGAGCAGCGCTTGCAGCTCGTCACGCAGCACGTCGACGCCGTGCTGTGGACGACCGATCGCGAAGGCCGGTTCACGGCGCTGTCGGGCGGCGCGCTGGACGAGCTCGGCCTCGACGCGGGCGACCTCATGTCGCGTTCGTCCGAGACGCTGATCGACGCGAGCGTCCTGCGCGAGGTGTTCGCGGGCAAGCCGGCGCGCCTGGAGCGGCCGCGCGCCGACCGCTGGCTGCGCCACCACATCGAGCCCTTGTCTGACGCGCGCCGCAACGTCGTCGGCGCCGTCGGCGTGACGATCGACGTCACCGAGCTCAAGCGCGCCGAGCACGTGCTGTTCGATGCCGCGCACCGCGACCGGCTCACCGGGTTGCCGAACCGGCTCTCGCTCGAAGAGCACCTCGCCGAAACGATCGCGGGCGCGGAGCGCGAGCGCGGCGGCTTCGCCGTGCTGTTCCTCGACCTCGACCGCTTCAAGACGATCAACGACACGCTCGGCCACAACCCGGGCGACGACGTGCTGCGCGAGGTCGCGGCGCGGCTGCAGACCGTCGTGCGCGACGGCGACGTCGTGGCGCGTCCCGGCGGCGACGAGTTCATCATCCTGCTGCCGCGCGCCGGCGACACGACCGAGATCCAGACGGTGTCGCAGCGCATCCTGCGCGAGCTTGCCGCGCCGGTCCAGGCCGGTGGGCGCGAGCTCTACGTCACGGCGAGCATCGGCGCCGCCGTGTATCCCGCGCACGGCCGCGACGCGGAGTCGCTCATCGCGCACGCCGACGCCGCGATGTACCGCGCGAAGGGCATGGGCGGCAACCGCTATTCGCTGTTCGAGCCGTCGATGGAGACGGTCACCGTCGACCGACTGTCGCTCGAGCACGACCTGCGCCACGCGGTCGACCGCGACGAGCTCGAGCTGCGGTATCAGCCCATCGTCACCATCGGCACGAACGAGGTCGTCGGGTGCGAAGCGCTCGTGCGCTGGCGGCATCCGGTGCGCGGGCTCATCGCGCCGGACACGTTCATCGGGATCGCGGAAGAGACCGGCACCATCGTCGCGATCGACCGCTGGGTGCTGCGCGAAGCGTGCGCCGCCGCGGCGCGCGTTCGCACTTTGGTGCCGCAGTTCCGCATGTCGGTCAACGTGTCGTCGCGCGACCTGCGCGAGCCCGATCTGCCGGACGTCGTCGCGCGCGCGCTCGCCGATCACGCGCTGCCGCCGAGCGCGCTCTCCGTCGAGGTGACCGAGAGCGTCGCGCTGGACGACAGCGTGCTGCCGGTGCTCAGCCGCCTGCACGCGATGGGCGTCGGCGTCGCGATGGACGATTTCGGCATCGGCTACAGCTCGCTCTCGTATCTGAAACGGCTGCCGATCTCCGTGCTCAAGGTCGACCGGTCGTTCGTGCGCGACGTCGTCAGCGACAAGTACGACGAGGCGATCATCGCCTCGATCGTCGCGATCGCACACGGCCTCGGCTTCCGCGTGATCGCCGAGGGGATCGAAGACGAGTCGCAGCTGCGGCGCATCGCGACGCTCGGCTGCGATCAGGCCCAAGGCTTCTATTTCGGCCGGCCGCAGACGCTGGCCGCGTTCGAACGCTATCTGCGCGGTTCGCGCCCGGAGCGGCCTGACTCGAGCGAGTCGCCGCCGGCCGCGCTCGCGCTGGCGGTTCACTAGCCGACAAACGTCGGACCGCCGCGAGCGACAAACGTCTGTTCGACTTCCTGCGGCCGTCGTGGTATACTGACGTGTCACCCCGCGCGATCTTTCGAAATCCGATCGACCTCGCGCCTCGCTTTCGAAAGAATCGATGCAACTCAATTTTGACGCGCTGGGCCTCGGCCCGGCGTCCCTTCGTGCCGTGCGCGAGCTCGGCTTCACCGTCCCGACCCCCGTTCAGGCTGCCGCGATCCCGCCGGCTCTCGCGGGTAAGGACGTCCTCGCCAGCGCCCAAACGGGCACCGGCAAAACGGCCGCGTTCGCGCTGCCGATCCTCGAAAAGCTCGCCGTGCTGCCGCGCGGCAAGACGCGCGCGCTCATCCTGGCGCCCACGCGCGAGCTCGCCGCGCAGATCGCGCAGCACCTCGACGCGCTGAGCAAGGGCTCGAAGCTGCGCATCGCCGCGATCTACGGCGGCGTCGGCTTCGGCGGCCAGATCGCGGCGTTCGCGCGCGGCACCGAGATCATTGTCGCCACGCCCGGCCGCCTGCAAGACCTGATGAATCAGGGCAAAGCCCGGCTCGACGACGTCGCCGTGCTCGTGCTCGACGAAGCGGACCGCATGCTCGACATGGGCTTCCTGCCGGCCGTGAAGCGCATCGTGTCGAAGATTCCGGCCAAGCGCCAGACGCTGTTCTTCTCCGCGACGATCGCGCCCGAAGTGCTGAAGCTCACGCGCGATCTGCTGCACGATCCGGTGCGCGTCGAGATGGTGCCGCAGAGCAACTCCACGACCGCCGCGGGCATCACGCACACCGCGTACACGATCGCGCAAGGCAGCAAGACCGATCTGCTCGTCGAGCTGCTCAAGGACAACAACATCTACAGCGCGATCGCGTTCACGCGCACCAAGGCGCGCGCCAACCGGCTCGCGCTGGCGCTGGAGAAGCACAACGTCTCCGCGGAGCGCATCCACGGCGACCGCTCGCAGGCGCAGCGCACCCGCGCGCTCGCCGACTTCAAGCGCGGCAAGCTGCGCGTGCTGGTCGCGACCGACGTCGCGGCGCGCGGCATCGACATCGCCGACCTCGGCCACGTCGTGAACTACGACGTCCCGATGGTGCCGGAAGATTACGTGCACCGCGTGGGCCGCACGGCGCGCGCGGAGCAGACGGGCGACGCGATCACGTTCGTGTCGCACGACGAAGAACGGCTGTTCCGCGACATCGAGAAGGCCGTCGGCCGTCGCATCGACCGCAACAAAGTTCCGGCGCTGCCGGAACCCGCGGCAACGCAGTTGCAGGCTCCGGCCGCCTTTCCGGCGCCGCGCCGGTTCGCGCCGTCGCGCAACGCGCAGAGCTTCCGCGGCAACGCGGGCAACGGCAACTTTCAAAAACGGCGGGGACGCTGAGCCTCTTCGCCTAAACGCGGGCCCGTGACGATCCTCGTGGCCGTCACGGCCGCGCTCGCACTCCTCGCTTCACCCCCGCCCGCGAGCGCGGTTCAAGATGTACGGACGGTCGCCGGCATACCGCCGGTGATCCGCTCCGCCACCGGCACGAAGACGCCGCGCTACGTGCGCCTAGAACTGGACGTCACGGTCTACGGCGTACCCGGACACGGCGAGATCGTCGTGGACCGTACGCTGGGACGGTTCGTGCGCCGTTTCGATGCGGGCCCCGTATCGGAGCGCGAAGGCTGGGACGGCGTGCGCGCATGGCGCGCCGATGCGACCGGGATGCCGCGCGTCGAAGGCAACGCCGACGAACGCGGCGCGATCCGCGCGTGGTCGCGCCTGCTGGCGCCCGCGCCGAGCGATGCGCCGTGCGAGTGCGGCTCGCGGCCGCCCGACGTCAAGACGGATGCCGCCGACGGTCGCGTCTCCGGCGTCGCGATGCACGTCGGCGAGCGCACGGAGCGCGCGTCGTTCGGCGACTACCGCAGCGCCGGCGCGCTCGTCGTGCCGTTCGCGTTCGACAACGTGTCGGAGAACGGGAAGTGGGCGGCGCGCGTGCGCGACGTCGAGACGCCGGCCGCGGTCGCGCCGGCCGCGTTCGCACCGCCGCCCGAGCCGCACGACGCGACGCTGCACGGCGTTGCGACGGTGCCGTTCGTCGCCGGTCAGCAGCTCCCGGTGATCGAGGTCTCCGTCGACAACGGGCCGGCGCTGCATTTTCTGCTCGATACCGGCGGGCAGAACGTGATCACGCCGCGCGCCGCGAAGCGCACCGGCTTGAACGTCGTGGGCGCAGGCATGGTCGGCGGCGCGGGTGCGGGGCTCGCGGTCATCCGGTACGCGAGTGCGCGCAGCGTCCGCATCGGGAGCGCCGAGCTGCGCGATCAGCCGTTCCTCGTGCTCGACCTCGGAGCCGGCACCGGGCTCGACGGGATCGTCGGGTACGAGCTGTTGGCGCGGTTCGCGGCGCGCATCGACTTCGCGCAAGGCGCGCTCGAGCTCGCTTCCGGCGTGCGCGAGCTCGGCGGTGCCGGAATCAGCGTGCCGATGACGTTCGACGAACGCCAGCCGCAGGTCGACGGCGCGCTCGACGGCATCCCCGCCGTCGTGACCATCGACACCGGCAGCGTCAGCGGCGCCGACGTCAACGCGCCGTTCGTGCGCGAGCACGATCTCATCGCGCGCTATCACGCCGCGCCTGCGACGGATGCGCTCTACGGCGTCGGCGGCGTCGTGCGCGCATCGGCCGCGCGCGCCGCCGAGCTGCGCTTGGGGAGCTTGCGGATCCGCGACGTCCCGCTGCAGCTCACGACGGCGACCGCGGGCGCGGAGTCGAATCCGACGGTCGCCGTGAACCTCGGTGACGAGGTGCTGCGGCGCTACACGCTGGTGCTGGACTACCGCGGCGGCACGATCCGCTTCGAGCCGCCGCGGAGTCCACCCCGGAGTTAGGTCGAGAAGGAGCAGGCGCTATGGACGTTCGTGTATTCTTTCTGGATGTCGTACGTGTAGCCGCTCAGCGACACGTTGCCGTAGTAGTTGCGGCAGATGTCGCCGATCTCGCCGCCGTAGTTGTTGTACCACGCGACGTTGTTGGCGGCGACGTCCGGATCGGTGATCGTCTCGAACCACTCGTGCGAGAGCGTCGAGCCGGTCGAGTCCTGCAGCTTGTTGCTCGGGCTATTACAGCCGCTGATGCCCTGGTAGGGTTCGACGGAGTACAGCGTGTGGCCGATGTCGCCGAAGTCGACCGAGCCGTGGTACGCGCAGTACTGCTGCGCGTAGCAGCCGCCCGCGCTGGAGCTGCACTGCGACACGCCGCTCTGCAGGAACACGTGGTAGATCTTGCCGTAGCCCGTGCCCTGCGACGCCGCGACGGCGTGCACGATGTTGTAGATGTCCTGGTCTTGCAGCGTCCCGGACGTGTTGTAGTTCACTTGCCAGCCGCTCGCGAACGGATAGCGGTTGTTCGCCGACGATCCGGTGTACTGGTCGATGATGTGGACGAAGCTGCTGCCGGCGATCCGCTGCATGAACGTACTCGGCGACGGCGAGCCCCAGCACGTGCCCGCGCAGTTGACGTAGAGGTTGAGCGACGACGCGCTGGTCAGGTACGGGCCGCCGTAGTACGCGAGATCGTAGACGCCGCCCGTGCGGATCGCGCGCTGTCCGGTTGCGATTTGCTTGACCGGCTGACCTTGCATGGGCACCGCGTGCGCCGCTTCGTGCGACACGCTGAACGAACTGTTCGCGGCGTTCGCGTCGATCGTCTGAACGATGCGGTCGTCACCTTGCGCGGCGGCGCCCGGCGCAGTCTGCGCCGGCGCGACCGGCGTCATCGCGGTCGTGCCGCCGCCGCCCGAGCATCCGGCCAGCCCGCTCGCGAGAATGGCGCACGCCGCGCCGGCCGAGAACAATGCGGAATACACCCGCTTCCGAGAGATCATGTACAACACCCACTCCACTTTCCTAAAACGAGGTTCCGGTCGCTCCTCACACCAGCGCCGGTCCGGGAGTTATCTGGGAGCGACAGAAGTCGACCTGCTAACGTCCTGGCGCTAACGTACAATTCCGTTCCAACTGTGACGTGTCGCGCTTCCTCGGTGAGCGAGCCGTGCGCGGCGGCGTGCGCTAGCCCGCTGCGATAGCGCGCACGCGCTGCGCGATCTCGTCCGCATAGTGCGCGGCGCGTTCATCCGACGTGCCTTCGGCCCATATGTTCACCGACGCTTCGGTCGCATCCGGAAGCACGAGGACCCAGCCGTCTTCGCGCGGGAGGCGAATGCCGTCGAGCGTTTCCACTTTGCCGTTGCCGCCGTGCGACGCCTCGTCGTGCAGCGAGCGCATCACCGCGCCTTTGCGATCCCACGGGCACGGCACCACGCGCCCGGCGATGTGCCAGCGCGGGATCATCGCGGCGAGCTCGGAGAGCTTGCGGTGCTCTGCGGCCAACAGCTCCATGATCTTCGCCGTCGCGTAGATGCCGTCGAACGCGGGCTGGAACTCCGGAAAGATCAATTCGTAGTTGCGTCCGCCGGCGAACGCGAGGTCCTTGCCCTCGCGTTCCGCGAGCGCCATCAGCGAGCGGCGGTCGCTGGGCGTGCGCACGATCGTCGCGCCGTTGTCGGCGGCGATGCGCTCGACGACCGAGGGCACCGTGAGCGGCATGGCGATGCGCGCGCCGGGCTTCGCGCGCGCGACCAGCAGCGTGAGCAGCGCCATCAGCCGGTTGCGGCCGACGATGCGGCCCGCGTCGTCGACGAGCGTCACCGTCTCGCCGTCCGCATCGATCAGCACGCCGAGGTTCGCTTCGAGCGACGTGACCACGGAGGTGAGCTGCTGCAAATGCCGCTCGCGGTCGTCGCGGAACGTGCGCACCTTGCCCGCGTCGAAGTACGCGTTGAGCGCGATCTGCTCCACGCCCAGCGCGCCCAGGATCTGCGGCAGGACGATCGACGCGTTGCCGAACGCGTAGTCGATGACCACCCGGAAGTTCGCCTCTTTGAGCGCTTCGGCGTGCAGCGACGTGGTGAACGCCGTCGTGTAGCGCTCGAGCGCGCGCGAGGGGAAATCGAGGCGCCCGACCTCGTCCATCGGCGTGCGGCGGAAGTCCTCGCGGAAGAACAAATTTTCGACCTTGCGCTCCGCGCCTTTGTCGATGCCGATCCCGGTATGGTCGAAGAACTCGAACACCAGCGCGTTGGAGTCGTCGGGTGCGACGCGCACGTGCATCCCGCCGTCGCTGCCGACGCGCACGGCGTAGCGCGCGAGCGGCAGCGGATAGGAGCGCAGGTCGAGCACGTTGATCCCCACCGACAGCAAGCCCGAGATCACGCAGCGGTTCATGACGCGAGACGCTGGGTGCGTGTCGCGGCTGGTCATCACGCTCTGGCCGGGCTTGAGCCACGTGCCGAACGCCTGGCCGAGCTTGAGCGCGAACTCCGGCGTGATCTCCAGGTTCGCCAAGCCGCTGATGCCGACCGAGCCGAACAGCGAGCCGGGCCACTTCTGCCCGTAGATCAGCGACATCGACACGATCGAGCCGGCGGTGACCCACTTGTCGGGCCACAGCTTGAGGTGCGCGTTGACCGTCGCACCGGCGCCGATCGTGCAGCCGCGCCCGATCACGCTGTTCTCGTTGACCTTCGCGCGCTTCTCGACGGTGTTGCGGTCCGCGACGGTGCAGTCGCTCAGCGACGCGTCCTCGCCGACGTAGACGTCCTCCCAGAGCACGCTGCGGCACACGTTCGCGCCGCGCTCGACGATCGTGCGGTCCCCGATCGCCGTGGGGCCGACGATTGTCGCGCCGTCCTGGATGCGCACGTCGCGGCCCAGCACGACGGGGCCTTCGATGCGCGCGCCGTCGTGGATGCGCGTCCCTTCCCCGGCGAACACGCCCGGCCGCACCTCGGTGCCCGGAAACGCGATGCGGACCTTGCCTTCGACGCCGTCGTAGTTTGCCTGCTGGTACTGTTCGAGGTTGCCGATGTCGGTCCAGTACGCGTCGATCACGTAGCCGCCGAGCTTCGCGCCCTCGCGCAGCATGTCGGGGAACAGGTCTTTCGAGAAGTCGTAGACCTTGCCGCGCTGCATGCGGTCGAGGATCGCCGGCTCGAGCACGTAGATGCCGGTGTTGATCGTGTCGGAGAACACCTCGCCCCACGACGGCTTTTCGAGGAAGCGCACGATGCGGCCGTGCTCGTCGGTGACGACGACCCCGAACTCCAGCGGGTTCGTCACGCGCTGCAGCGCGATCGTGACGTCGTTGCCCTGCTCCTTGTGGTGGCGCACGACGGCGCTGAGGTCGAGATCCGTCAGCGCGTCGCCGCTGATCACCACGAACGTCTCGCCGGCGAGCAGGTCGTGCGCCATCTTCACCGCGCCCGCGGTGCCGAGCGGCGTGTCCTCGACCACGTAGTGCATCTTCACGCCGTGCGCGTCACCGTCGCCGAAGTACGTCTCGATCTCGTCGGCGAGATAGTGCAGCGTGGAGACGATCTCGTCGAACCCGTGCGTCTTGAGCAGCTCGACGATGAGCTCCATCACCGGCTTGCCGGCGACGGGCGCGAGCGGTTTGGGTCGGCGCGAGGTCAGCGGGCGAAGGCGGGAGCCCTCCCCACCTGCCATCAAGACAGCTTTCACGGCGTTGCTCTCGGGCGGAGTTCGGCGAGTGCGGTGCAGAGGCGGCGGAGGCGGTCGTCGGATGCGAGTGCGCCGACGTCCGTACCCAGCTTACGCCGCCAGTTCGGGTACTGCGTAGAGGTTCCCGGGACGTTGACCGGCGTTCGTTCGGTCAGGACGTCGTCGAGCTGGGCCATGACGATCGCGCACGGCGTCGCGGCCAGGTAGCGGTTCGCCGCGATCATCACCGCGGTGTCGTCGTCGCGCTCGCCGGCGGCGAGGTCGCCGTGGGCCACCAGCGTGTCGAGGAGGAGCGCCCGCTCGCGCTCGCGGGCGGCGCGCTCCTGGGCGTGCGGCGTCTCGAGCAGCTGCAAGCGGTCGCGCAGATCGACGTCCTCGCCGCGCAGCCAAGCCGGGATCGTCGGCAGATCGTGCGTGCCGGACGTCGCCAGCGCGAGCGGCGGATACTCCTCGGGCGGGACGAACGTGCCGTCGAGCCGGCGTTCGAAGAACAGAATGCGGTAGGAGAGGATGCCCGTCGCTTCCATCTTCTCGCGGAAGCCCGCGGGGACGGTGCCGAGATCCTCGCCGATGACGACGCAGCGCTCGCGCGCGCTGGCGAGCGCGACGATGCCGCGCACGTCGTCGAGCGGGTACTCGACGTACGTGCCGCTGCGCGCGTCGGCGCCGCGCGGGATCCAGTACAGCCGCGCGAGCGAGAACGCGTGGTCGATGCGCAGCGCGCCGGCGGCGTGGCAGTTCGACTGCACGAGCGCGAGCAGCTCGGCGTAGCCTTCGCGCGCCAGCCCGCGCGGGTCGAGCGGCGGCAAGCCCCAGTCCTGGCCCAGCGTGTTGAGCAGGTCGGGCGGCGCGCCGACGGAGACCTCGCCGACGTACGCTTCGGAGTCGGCCCACACGTCGGCGGAGTTCGCATCGACGCCCACCGCGAGGTCGCGGTAGAGCCGCACGCCGTACTCTGCGGCGTCGGTCGCGACGGCGTCGAGCTGTTCGGCCGCGAGCCATTGCAGATACATCGCGTACCGCACCGCGTCGTCTTCTGCGGCGGCGAACAGCGCGACGTCCGGCGACGCCGGCGAGCGAAACGTCTGCGGCCACGCGCTCATGTCGCGGCCGAAGCGCGCGACGAGCGCCTCGAACACCGCGAACCGCCGCAGCGAATCGCCCTGCGCGTCGCACCACGCGGCGAAGGCGTCGCGGCGCTTCTCGTCGCCGGCGAGCGCCGCGAAGGACGCGCGCAGCACCTCGTCCTTCACCGCCGCGACGCCCGCGTAGTCGACGTGGTCCGCCGCGCGCAAGGTGGCGAGCACGCCGGCGCGCTCGGGCTTGGCGAGGATCGCGCGCACGCGCGCGTCGCTCGCTTCGGGGACGTCGTCGAGCGCGACGTAGAGCCAGTTGAGCCAGCGGCGCGACGACGCCGCGTACGGGCTGGCCGATTCGGGATCGTCGCGGAACGTTGCATGCAGCGGGTTGATGCCGGCGTAGGTCGCGCCGCGCTCGCCGAGCAGCCGGCAGACCGCGCGCAGGTCGGCATAATCGCCGATCCCGGCGTTGCGATCCGAGCGCAGCGTGTAGATCTGCAGCGCGATCCCCCAGGTGCGGCCCTGCGGCGCGAACGCGCGTTCCGGCACGACGACCACGTGGACGGTCTCGCGCGCGTACGCATCGACGGTGAGCGCGAGGCGGTGCGAACCGAGCGGCAGCGGGCCGGTGATCGCAACGCGCCGCGTGTCGTACGTCGACGTCTCGCGGTGATCGGCGAACACGACGGGCGCGTCGCGCAGCGGCGCCGTCCCTTCGGCGGTTTCGCCGTCCTCGCGCACGAGCGACCACTGCAGCAGCTCGGTCCAGCTCATCGCGGGCAGCGTCACGTCCAGGGTGACCGGCTCGTTCTCGCGCAGCACCACCGAGGGCGCGACGAAATGGTGCGGCTCCTCCGCGATCAAATGCTCGAAGTGCGCGACGGTCTCGGGCGCGGCGGCGCGCTCGGTGCCGAGCGCGTCGACGTACGAGCGCAGCACGCGCGCCCTCATCGCACGTGCCCCGCGAAGAGCGCGAGCGAGCGCGAGATCATCGGGTACACGAGCACGTCCTCGCGCGGGACGTCGCGCGGCGCGCCGGCCTCGATGCCCGTGTCGACCGCCAGCGACCACGACACGCGCTCGACATCCGGCAGCGCGAAGTGCACGTCCTCGGGCGCGGCGTTCATCGCGACGAACAGCATCGGGCGCGCGCCGAGGAAGAACCCGATCGTGCGCCGCTCGGGCGCCCAGTCCTCGGGCTGCATCTCGCGGCCCTCGGGTTTGATCCATGCGATGTCCTTGCGCCCGCTCGCGTCGATCGGTTCGCCGCGGTAGAACGCGTCGCGCTTGAACGCCGGGTGCTCGCGCCGCAGGCGCAGCATCAGCTTGACGAACTCTTCGAGCGCGAGGTCGCGCGGCTTCCACTGCGTCCAGTCGACCCACGAAATCTCGTTGTCCTGGCAGTACGCGTTGTTGTTGCCGTGCTGCGTGCGGCCGTGCTCGTCGCCGCCGAGCAGCAGCGGCACGCCCAGCGACAGCAGCAGCGTCGCGATGAAGTTGCGCTTCTGGCGCTCGCGCAGGTCGACGATCTCGGGATCGTCGGACGGGCCCTCGGCGCCGCAGTTCCAGCTCAGGTTGTCGTCGGTGCCGTCGCGATTGTCTTCGTGGTTGGCCTCGTTGTGCTTGTGGTTGTACGACACCAGGTCGGTAAGCGTGAAGCCGTCGTGCACCGTGACGACGTTGACGCTCGCGCGCGGCCGTCGCCCGTTGTGCGCGAACAGATCCGACGAGCCTGCGAGCCGCGATGCGAGCTCCGCGATCACGCCCATGTCGCCGCGCCAGAACCGCCGCACGACGTCGCGGTACTTTCCGTTCCACTCCGACCAGCCGGGTGGAAAGTTGCCGAGCTGGTAACCGTCCGGACCCACGTCCCACGGCTCGGCGACCATCTTGACGCGCGAGAGGACCGGGTCTTGCTGGATCGCCTTGAAGAACGCGGCGTCGCGGCGGTAGCCCGCGTCCTCGCGCGCCAGCGCCGGCGCGAGGTCGAACCGGAAGCCGTCGACGTGCATCTCCTCGACCCAGTAGCGCAGCGAGTCGGTCACCATCTGGAGCACGCGCGGGTGGCGCAGGTCGAGCGTGTTGCCCGTGCCCGAGACGTCGTCGTACCAGCGCGGGTTTTCATGGTTGAGCCGGTAGTACGAGGCGTTGTCGATCCCTTTGAACGAGAAGGTGGGACCGAGATGATTCCCCTCCGCGGTGTGGTTGTACACGACGTCCAGCACGACTTCGATCCCCGCCTCGTGCAGGTGCTTGACCATCGTCTTGAACTCGTTGACGTCGCCTTGCAGATAGCGCGGCTCGGGCGCGAAGAACCCGATCGAGTTGTAGCCCCAGTAGTTGCGCAGCTTGTGCTCGACCAGCCGCCGGTCGTCGACGAACGCATGCACGGGCAGCAGCTCGACCGTCGTCACGCCGAGGTCGGCGAGATAGGCGACGATGGCGGGCGCCGCCAGCCCGGCGAACGTCCCGCGCAGTGCCGGCTGCACGCGCGGGTGGTTGATCGTGAACCCTTTGACGTGCAGCTCGTAGAACACCGTGTCCGTCCACGGCACCGCGGGCCGCGAGTCGTCGCCCCAGGTGAACGCGCTCTCGACGACGACGCACTTCTGCATCGCGCTGGCGTTGTCGCGGCGGTCGAACGAGAGGTCCTCGCGCTGCGAGCCGATGCGGTAGCCGTAGTGCGCGTCGGTCCAGCGCAGCTGCCCTGCCAGCGCCTTCGCGTACGGGTCCAGCAGCAGCTTGTGATGGTTGAAGCGGTGCCCGCGCTCGGGATCGTACGGGCCGTACACGCGGTAGCCGTACAGCATCCCCGGCCGCGCGTCGGGCAGATAACCGTGCCACACCTCGTCGGTGTACTCGGGCAGCGCGATGCGGCCGAGCTCCCGCCGGCCGCGCCCGTCGAACACGCACAGCTCGACCTTTTCGGCGTGCGCGCTGAACAGCGCGAAGTTCACGCCCTTGCCGTCCCACGTCGCGCCCAGCGGGTACGGCAGGCCCGGCTCGACGCGCGGCCGCGCCGGAATCACGTGGGGCGTGACCCCGTCATGGCGCGAGCCAGATCGTCGAGAGCGGCGGCAGCGTCAGGGAAACGGAGAACGGGCGCCCGTGCGCAGGGCGGTCGGTCGCGGTCACGGAGCCCCCGTTACCCACGTTGGTGCCGCCGTACGCGGACGCGTCGGTGTTGAGGACCTCGGCGTAGCGGGCGCTGCGCGGCACGCCGATGCGGTACCCGTCGTGGAGCGCGCCGCTGAAGTTGCACACGCACACCACGTGGCCGTCGCGCGCGGCGTCCCACCGGATGAAGGCGAGCACGCCGTTGCGCGCGTCGTCGTACGAGATCCACTCGAATCCTGCGGGCTCGCAGTCGAGCTGGTGCAGAGCGCCGTGCTCGCGCGCGATCCGGTTGAGGTCGCGCACGAGATGCTGCACGCCCGCGTGGTGGCCGTGCACGACGTGCCAGTCGAGCGACGCCTGCGCGCGCCACTCGCCGCGCTGCGCGAACTCGCCGCCCGCGAACAGCAGCTTCTTGCCGGGATGCGCCCACATCAGCGCGTACAGCTCGCGCAAGCTCGCGAACTGCTCGCGGTCGCCGCCCGGCATGCGTCCTAATAGCGACCGCTTTCCGTGCACGACCTCGTCGTGCGACAGCGGCAGCACGAAGTTCTCGCTGAACGCGTACACCAGCCCGAACGTGATCTCGTTCATGTGATGGCCGCGGTACAGCGGGTCGCGCTCGAAGAAGCGCAGCGTGTCGTGCATCCAGCCCATGTTCCATTTGTAGCCGAACCCCAGCCCACCCAAATCGACCGGCATCGTGACCTTCGGCCACGCGGTCGACTCTTCGGCGAACGTGACGATCCCCGGCACCTCGCCGTATACCGTCGTGTTGAGCCGCTGCAAGAACGCGACCGCTTCGAGGTTCTCGCGGCCGCCGTAGCGGTTCGGGATCCACTCGCCGTCCTTGCGCGAGTAGTCGCGGTAGAGGATCGACGCGACGGCGTCGACGCGCAAGCCGTCGAGGTGGAACTCCCGCAGCCAGTACAGCGCCGACGCGATGAGAAAGTTCTGCACCTCGTTGCGCCCGAGGTTGAAAACGTACGTCCCCCAATCTTGGTGGAAGCCTTCGCGCGGGTCGGCGTGCTCGTAGAGCGGCGTGCCGTCGAAGTTGCCGAGCGCGTGCGCGTCGGTGGGGAAATGTCCCGGGATCCAATCGAGGATCACGGCGATGCCGGCGGCGTGCGCCGCGTCGACGAACGCGCGGAAGTCGTCGGGCGTGCCGAAGCGGCTGGTCGGCGCGAACCAGCCCGTGGTCTGATAGCCCCAGCTCAAGTCGAACGGGTGCTCGGTGACGGGCAGCAGCTCGATGTGCGTGAAGCCCATGTCCGCGACGTACGGGATCAGTTGCTCGGCGAGCTCGCGATACGTCAGGAAGCGATCCTCTTCGGCCGGGACGCGCTTCCACGAGCCGAGGTGCACTTCGTACACGTGGACCGGTGCGTCGCGCCGCTGCTTCGCGCCGCGAACGCGCAGCCATGCATCGTCGCTCCACGTGTGCCGCGACGGTTCCGCGACGATCGATGCGTTGCCGGGGCGCATCTCGCTGCGAAAGGCAAACGGATCGGCGCGCGGCGGCAGCAGGTTGCCGTTGGGTCCGAGCAGTTCGTACTTGTAGCGCGCGCCCGGCCCGACGCCCGGCACGAACAGCTCCCAGACGCCGGCCTCGCGGCGCAGTCGCATGGGGTGCACGCGTCCGTCCCAGGCGTTCCAGTCGCCGATGACGCTGACGCGTGACGCGTTCGGCGCCCACACGGCGAAGCGCGTGCCGCGCACGCCGTCGATCTCGTCGGGATGCGCGCCCAGCACGCGGTAGAGCTCGAGATGGTTGCCCTGCGCGAACAGCCACGCGTCCAACTCGCCGAGCAGCGGCCCGAAGCGGTACGGATCGTCGATCGTGCGCACCGTTCCATCGGCGTCCGTGACGCGCAGGCGGTAGCGCGCCGGCTTTTCGGTGAGGTAGGCCTCGAACAGCCCCGCATCGCCGGCAGGCTCGGCTTCGGCGAGCACGCGATCGTTCTCGTCCACGACGGCGAGCGCGCGCGCGCCTGGGACGAACGCGCGCACGACGGTACCGGCGCCGAGCTCGTGCGGCCCGAGCACAGCGAACGGATCGCCGTCGCGACCTTGCTCGATCGCGGCGAGGCGGCCGGTGGCGATCACGCGCAGCGTGACCGCGTCATAGCAGCAGCCGGGCGAGCGAAGGCAGCCCTTCGGCGAAGGTCGGGTGGATGTGGACGGAGCGCTCGAGCACGCGCCACGTCGAGCCGGCTTCCATGTGCGCGATGATCACGTGGATCAATTCCCCGGCTTCGTACCCGGCGAACGTGGCGCCGAGGATCTTGTCGTCGTTCGCGTCCACCACGAGGCGGAAGAAGCCTTGGTCGAGGCCCCACTCCGGCCCGCGCGCGACGTCCGTCAGCTGCAGCGTGACGGCGCGGTGCGCAAGTTTGCGCGCCTGCGCTTCGTCGGCGGTGATGCCGGCCCGGCCGATCTGCGGCTCGGTGTACATCGCGTAGGCGAGCGTCCGGTCGGAGCGCGTGCGCGAGCGGTCGCCGTCGATGATCGCGCGCAGACGGCGGAAATCTTCCCACGCGACGTGCGTGAACTGCGGCTGTCCGGCCACGTCGCCCAGCGCGTAGTGGTGTGCGACCGACGTCTGCAAGTGCTCGTCGCATGCGACGAAGCCGCGCTTGTCCAGCGCGATGCCGGCGCGGTCGGCGGTGCCGCCGGGGATGTTCGGGCTGCGGCCGACGGCGACGAGCAGACCGTCGCCCTTGAGCGTCATACCGTCGTCGAGCGTCACGGTGAACGTGTTCGCGTCGTGCGCGACCTTTGTAGCACGATGGTTCAGCAGCACGCGGATGCCGTCGCGCTCGAACGATCTCGTGAGCACGCTGCACACGTCGAGCTCTTCGCGCGCGACGATGCGGTCGTCGGGCGTGACGACCGTGACGTCGCTGCCGAGCCGCGCCGCGCCCTGCCCGAGCTCGAGCCCGACGTAACCGGAGCCGAGAACGATCAGCTTCTTCGGCAGCGACCCTTGCAGAAAGAAGTTCTCGTTCGTGAGATACGGCATCCCCGCGAGCCCATCGAGCGGCGGAACGTTCGCCCTCGTTCCGGTGTCGAGCACGACGACGTCGGCTTCGTACGTGGCGCCGCCGGCGCGCAGCACGTGCGGCGCGTCGAACGACGCCTCGGCGCGCACGAGCTCGCACGAGCTTTGCTCGAAGTGCTTTTCGACGCCCGCGCGCCATTCGCCGATGACCCCGCGCACGCGGTCCATGATCGCGGGCACGTCCGGCCGCACGTCGCAGTGCACGTGCACGTCGCTCGCGCGGCGCGCCCGACCGGCCATGTGCGCGGAGGCGAGGAACGCCTTCGAGGGCGTGCACCCGACGTTGACGCAGCACCCGCCCAGGTCCCCGCGCTCGAAGAGAACGACCCGCTTCCCGCGCTTGGCAAAATCGAGCGCAAGCGGAACCCCTCCTTGCCCGGACCCGATAACGGCGAGATCGTAGCGCACAGGCGCCTGCTTCGGCCCCTGTGTCACCCTGAGCCTGTCGAAGGGTGCGCCGCTTCTGCTTAGCGCGCTGTTCCGTCGTACGCGGCGAGCTGATCGATCAATTTTGCCACCAATCCCGTCCAGCCGGTTTGGTGGGATGCGCCGAGGCCTTCGCCGGTTTCGGCGTGGAAGTATTCGTGAAATAGGATCTGATCGCGCCAGTGCGGATCGGTCTGGAAGAGCTCCATGCCGCCGTTGAACGGGCGCCGCCCGTCCGCGTCGCGGCGGAAGAGTCCGACGAGCCGGCGTGCGAGCTCCTGCGAGATTTGCCATAGCGTCAGCATCCGGCCCGAGCCGGTCGGGAACTCGATCGTGTAATCGTTGCCGAGGTGGTGGTGGAACTTTTGCAGCGCTTCGATCAGCAGGTAGTTCAGCGGAAACCACACCGGACCGCGCCAGTTGGAGTTGCCGCCGAACATGCCGCTCTCCGACTCGGCCGGCTCGTAGCCGCAGCGAAAGTCGCGGCCCGCGACGCAGACGACGTACGGATGATCTTTGTGATACCGCGAGAGCATGCGAACGCCGTGCGCCGAAAGGAACTCGGCATCGTCGAGCACGCGGCGCAAGATGCTGCGCAGGCGGTCCGGGTTGACGATCGCGAGCAGGCGGCGGTCGTGCGCGCCGCCGACGTCGATGCGCGCGACGTTCTCCGCGAGCTCCGGCCGGTTCGCCAGGAACCACTCGATGCGCTTGCGCACGCGCGGCAGCTTGTCGAGCGTCGATTCGTCCAGCGTCTCCACCGCGTACAGCGGCACGAGGCCGACCACGCTGCGCACCTTGAGCGGGATTCGCTCGCCGTCGGGCAGCCAGAGCTGGTCGTAGTAGAACTCGTCCCCGGGATCCCACAGCCCGTACTCGTCGGGGCGCAGCGAGTTCATCGCGTCGGCGATGATGAGGAAGTGCTCGAAGAACTTCGACGCGATGTCCTCGTACGACGAGTCGTGTGACGCGAGCTCGACGGCGATCGCGAACATGTTGAGCGCGTACACGCCCATCCACGACGTGCCGTCGCTCTGCGCGAGATATGCGCCTTGCTCCAGCATCGCGCTGCGGTCGAACGGCCCGACGTTGTCCAGCCCGAGGAAGCCGCCTTGGAAGACGTTGCGGCCCGCGACGTCCTTGCGGTTCACCCACCACGTGAAGTTCATCAGCAGCTTTTGAAAGACGCGCTCGAGGAACTTCACGTCGCCGGCGCCGCCGTTGCGCTTGGCTTCGATGCGATACAGCCGCAGCGCCGACCATGCGTGCACGGGCGGGTTAACGTCGCCGAAGTTCCACTCGTACGCGGGCAGCTGTCCGTTGGGGTGCATGTACCACTCGCGCGTGAGCTGCACGAGCTGGTGCTTCGCGAAATCCGGATCGATCAGGCCGAGGGTGATGACGTGGAACGCGAGGTCCCACGCCGCGAACCACGGATACTCCCAGGTATCCGGCATGGAGAGGATGTCGTCGTTGTACACGTGCTTCCACGCCGCGTTGCGGCCGTGCTTGCGCTCGGGCGGCGGCGGCGGCGCGGCGGGATCGCCGTCGAGCCAATCGCGCACGACGTAGTTGTAGAACTGTTTCGACCAGATCATCCCCGCGAAGGCGCGGCGCTGGATCGTCGCGGCCTCTTCGTCGAGCGGGCCGCGCGCGAGCGCCGCGTAGAACCGGTCCGCCTCGCCGATGCGAAGGTCGAAGGTCGCGTCGAACTCGGCGTCGATTCCACCGGCTTCGGGATCGTCGGCAATGCGCAGCCGGATCGTGTGCGATGCGCCCGGCTCGAGCGACAAGCGATAGTGCAGCGCGGCCTTCGATCCGGTGCGCGCGGGGTTGATCCCGTTGCGGTCCACCCCGCGCACCGCGCGATCGATGCCGCTCTTGACGTACGGCGACGGCGACGGCACGCCGAACGCGCGCTCGAAATCCGTCTCGTTCTCGGTGAAGAGGTTTTCCGCCGCGCCGCCGTCGGCGAAGATCCAGCGCCGCCCGAGCGTCGCGTGCTCCGCGACGAGCACGTGCGCCGCCGCATCGGCTTCGCGAATCGAAGGTTTCGGCGTTCCGGCGCGCCACGACCACTCGTTGCGGAACCACAGCTGCGGCAGCACGTGCAGCGGCGCGCGCTCGCGGCCGCGATTGGTCGCGGTGATGCGCACGAGCACGTCGTCCACGCCGCGCTTCGCGTACTCCACCACGACGTCGAAGTACGCATCGTCCGCGAAGATGCCGGTGTCGACCAGCTCGTACTCGCGGTCGAGATGCCCGCGCCGCGCGTTCTCGTCGCGCAGCGCGCGGTACGGAAACGCGCGCTGCGGATAGCGGTAGAGCGCTTTGAGGTACGCGTGCGACGGAACTGCGTCGAGGTACCACCAGTACTCCTTGACGTCCTCGCCGTGATTGCCTTGATGCCCGCCCAGGCCGTAGAACCGCTCTTTGACGATCTCGTCGCGCTCGTTCCAGAACGCGGGCGCGAAGCACAGCCGCTGGTGGTTGTCGCAGATCCCGAGGATGCCGTCCTCGCCCCAGCGGTACGCGCGCAGCCGCGCCATCTCGAACGGAAAGTAGTCCCACGCCTCGCCGTCGGCGCTGTAGTCCTCGCGCACCGTCCCCCACTGCCGGTCGCTGAGGTACGGGCCCCAGCGCGGCCAGTGCTCGGCGCGCCGCGCCGCAGCATCGATACGCGCGCGCTCGGGGTTGGCGTCCATCCCGCTCTGTCGCCGGGCCGGCGAAAGGTTTCCTGTTTGCAGCGTCGCGAAGGCGCGTCGCGTCCGGGTGATTCGCCCTTTGTGGAGGTGGGTCTTGAGCTATGTCATCATCCCCGGATGCACCGGGCCGAACGGCGAGACGCTGGCGCTCGCGGCGACCGAAACCGGCGCGATCGTCGTCGCCGATGCGAGCGAGGTCACCGAGAACATGGTGTGGTCGCTGATCTACGACGCTGCGAGCGGCGGCTTCGGAATGGTGAACCAGCAGAGCATCGAGGACGGAACGCCGCTCGTGCTCGGCCTCGTGTCGGACGGCGGCACGACGCCGCTGACGCTCGTGTCGTACATGCCCGGCGGACTGCTGGATGACCGGACCTGGAACGTCGCGGCGGGCGGCGACGCGCTGGCGGTTCGGCCGAACCTGAGCGATTCGATCAACCTGAACGTGTCGGGCGCCGGTCCGTACCCGCCCGGAAGTCCGGTGATCGCCTACGACGGCTGGGGCGGCGGACAGCCGAACGAGATCTGGACCTTCAAGCAGATCGGCCTCGGCAGCGTCCCGTGGGACTACACGTTCGCACCGGAGTGCGCATCGGCACTGCTGCTGACGGCGAATCCGGAAGATGCCGGCGGCCAGCTCACGCTTCAGCCGGCGGCCGGCCCGGACTTCACCGCAAGCGCGGCGCAGCTGTGGAGCGGCGAGTACGTGATCGAGGGAACGACGCCGCTCGGGGCCGTCTTCATCAACGAAGAGCTGAGCATGTCGCTGCGCACCACGCCCAACGGCGGCGCGGTGTTCTGCGCAGACCCGTCGGACCAGGACGTCTGGTCGGCGTGGCGCATCGGCGGCGCGCCCGATCCCGGCGTATGGGCCGTGCATTCCGCCGGCGACGACAACTTGACGCTCAACGCGGCGGGTGCGGGCCCGTACGACGCGGGCAATCCGGTGATCACCTATGCGTGGCAAGGCGGCGCGCAGAACGAACAATGGTTCGTGAGGCTGGTGCCGCACGAGATCACGTGACGCCGGCTGCGCAAACGTAGCCGCCCGGGCGTGAAACCTGCGCGAGGGAGCGCCGTATATGCGGCTGTGAACCTCATCAACCGGAGCACCACGATGATCGTCCGATCGTCACTGCGCCGCTTCGCAGCGGGCGCCTTCGCCGCCGGGATCACGCTCGGCGGCATCCTCATCGCCCACGCCCGCCACCTGGCCTAACGCGCGCCGCTGTCGTCGCGAGGCGCTATACGCCTATGATGACGCTATTCGTCGTATGCTCGGGCGAGCGCTTTTAGATAACGTTCGACTTCTGCGAGCTCGAGCCGTTCGATAAACTCTCGAAAGACCTCGATGTCGCCGGCGTGTGCTCGCTCCAGCGATTCGATATATTCCGGCTTCTCCGGGGGCATGATTGCCAGCGGCGGATAGCCGCTCTGCACGAGGTGAAGATTCATCGCGAGGCGCGCCGTCCGGCCGTTGCCGTCTTTGAACGGGTGCACGTGTACGATCCCGAAATGAACGTCAGCTGCCAAGACGACGGGGTGTTCCGTCTCACGGCGCTTGGCGTAATCGTCAAAGACTTCGTCGAGCATCCGACCGCTGCAGCCGACTTTATCGGCGCCTACGACGATTCGATTGATGTCAAGCAAAACGCGCTGGGTCAACAGTGAACGACTATCGATGAGGCGATTCACATAGTCTCGCGCTTTCTTACCGTTGACTGCATCGAGATAGTCCGCTAGCGGCTTCCCGCCAACTATGACACCCTGCACCAGAAGGACATACGTCTCACCGAGCGTGAGCGAACTTCCCGCTATCGCGTTCGTGGCATAGACGTAACGGATATCGTCCGCTGCCCACATGGGGCGCAGTGACTCGACCTGGTGCGGCGACAGCGCCCGGCACAACGCGGCGCCTACTTGGCGTCCCGAATCGCCGCGAGGTCCAACACGAATCCCGGCATCGCCGGTGAGCAGTCGAGACTGTCGACATCGCCGAGGTCTACCGCCTCTTCATCTCCCGCGCGGCCGACGTAGACGTGACGGCGATATGGATCGATGAGCACGACCAGCCCGACGCCATTGCGAAGATACGCGCGAATCTTTCTCATCGTCGTTCGTACGCGGTCGGATTTAGACAGCAGTTCGAAGACCGCGTCAGGCGCGATCACCGGGAAGGTTTGCTCGGACTCCGGTGCGACGGCGCGACCTCGAGCCACGAATGTGCTATCCGCCGCGAATAGCGAACCGTCTGGTAGATTGAAGCCGCCGCTCGATTCAAGGACAGTTCCGCGGTCGCCGGCGCGCGCCCATTTCACGATTTGAAACGTCAGCTCGGCGTTTCGGCTACTGCTGTAGTATCCGGCCGGCGGCGTCACGAGGAGCGTTCCGTCCGCGAAGCGCTCGAACACCAACGGTTCGTAGCGTTCCTCGAGCTCGACGAGCGCGTCGTCGTCGATCCAATGCGGTGGCACGATCTCGACCGCTTCGACGATCGGCTTCCTGAGCTCAGGGAGGTCCATTGCGAGGGCCATGCTACTCTCCTTGTTTCCACGCCTTTCTATCACGACGGCATGCCGGCGCGGCAAGGGCGGCCCTACGTTTTTCGCGCGACCTCGGTGTCGCTGTCAATACCTCGCGACGCGACGGCGATCGCCGCCAAGATCACGACCGCGCCGACCGCCGTTGCCGCGCTGGGGCGTTCGGCGAAGAGCCATGCGGCGAGCACCGCCGCGATCACGGGCTCCAGCAGCGTAATCGTCGAGACGAACGTCGCGCTCAGCACGCGCACCGCGGCGTTGAGCGCCGTGTGGCCGAACAGCTGCGACAGCAGCGCCATCGCGACGATGCCGCCCCACGCGCGCATGTCGCCCGCAGGCGGAAGATGGTCGTGCGCGAGCAGGCTCGCGGCGATCAGCACCACCGCGGCGTATGCGTACGTGCGCGACGTAACCGCCAGCGTGTCGTAGCGCGCATCGGTCGCCCGCACGACGAGCAGGTACGCTGCGATCGCCACGGCGCCGGCGAGCGCGAGCGCGATCCCGAGCGGCGTGTTCGCGCGGTCCGGGGCGCCGACGACGATCGCGACGCCGGCCAGCGCGCCGAGCACGCTTGCGGCAGCCCACGGGTCGACGCGCCGCCGGCGCAGCACGGTGTAGATCTCCGTCCACACCGGCGTCGTGCACACCAGCAGCGTCGAGATTGCGACCGACGCGAAATCGAGCGACCCGATCCACGTTGCGAAGTGCAGCGCGAGCAGGATCCCGGCGAGCACGAGACGGCGCTCGGTCGGCATGTCGAGGACGCGCAGGCGCCCGCGCAGCGCCGCCACGAGCAGCAGCGGGACCGCGGCGAGCGTCAGCCGGGCGGCGCTGACGGCGAGCGGGCCCGACGAGACCAGCGCGAAGCGCGCGAAGACGGCCGCGGCGCCGATCGCGAGCTGGGCGAGCGCGACCAGCAGCAGCGCGCGGTTCGTCCTTGACACCAGGGCCTCTTCGGCATACCGTCGTCAGTACGCTACGGGAGCCCGAAAGTGCCGGGCTGAGAGGACGTGCGGCAGGCCGTCGACCGTTACCACCTGATCCGGATCATACCGGCGAAGAGGAGTGCACGCATGGCGACCATGCTACCGCCGTCCAACGACGTTCTGTCACGCGAGCCGTTTCCGAGCTCGGCGAAAGTCTACGCGATCGGGAGCGACCCGACGATCCGCGTGCCGTTCCGCACGATCGCGCTGAGCGACGGCACCACGCACACGGTCACCGACACGTCGGGCCCGTTCACCGATCCCGACGTCGGCATCGACGTGCGCGGCGGCATCGCGCCGATCCGCGAGCCCTGGATCGCGCGGCGAAACGACACCGAGACGCTCGCGAAGGCGTCGTCGGTCTACCGGCTGGGGCGCGAGGCGATGCACGAGCTCGACGGCATCCGCTTTCCGTCGCCGCGCGCGATCCGGCGTGCGAAGCCCGGCGGCAACGTGTCGCAGATGCACTACGCGCGGCGCGGCGAGATCACGCCGGAGATGGAGTTCATCGCGATCCGCGAGGGCGTCGAACCCGAGTTCGTGCGCAGCGAGGTCGCGCGCGGCCGCGCCGTCATCCCGGCCAACGTGAACCACCTCGAGCTCGAGCCGACCATCATCGGCCGCAATTTCCTGGTGAAGATCAACGCGAACATCGGCAACTCCGCGATCGGCTCGTCGATCGAGGAAGAGGTCGAGAAGATGGTGTGGGCGGCGCGCTGGGGCGCCGACACCGTCATGGATCTGTCGACCGGCAAGAACATCCACGAGACGCGCGAGTGGATCGTGCGCAACGCGCCCGTCCCGATCGGCACCGTGCCGATCTACCAGGCGCTCGAAAAAGTCAACGGCAAAGCGGAAGATCTCACCTGGGAGATCTACCGCGACACGCTGATCGAGCAGGCGGAACAAGGCGTCGACTACTTCACCGTGCACGCGGGCGTGCTGCTGCGCTACGTGCCGCTGACCGCGGACCGCATCACCGGCATCGTGTCGCGCGGCGGCTCGATCCTCGCGAAGTGGTGCCTGGCGCACCACCAGGAAAATTTCCTGTACACGCACTTCGACGAGATCTGCGAGATCATGAAGGCGTACGACGTCACGTTCTCGCTCGGTGACGGGCTGCGTCCCGGCTGCACCGCCGATGCCAACGATGCGGCGCAGTTCGCGGAGCTCGACACGCTCGGCGAGCTGACGCAGATCGCGTGGAAGCACGACGTGCAAGTGATGGTCGAAGGCCCCGGCCACGTGCCGATGCACCTGATCAAAGAGAACATGGACCGCCAGCTCGCGGTGTGCCACGAAGCGCCGTTCTACACGCTGGGCCCGCTCGTCACCGACATCGCGCCGGGCTACGACCACATCACCAGCGGCATCGGCGCCGCGATGATCGGCTGGATGGGCACGGCGATGCTGTGCTACGTCACGCCGAAGGAGCACCTCGGCCTGCCCGACCGCGACGACGTGAAAGTCGGCGTGATCACGTACAAGCTCGCCGCGCACGCGGCCGATCTCGCGAAAGGCCATGCCGGCGCGCGCCACCGCGACGACGTGCTGTCCAAAGCGCGCTTCGAGTTCCGCTGGAAAGATCAGTTCAACCTGAGCCTCGACCCCGACACCGCGCAGCAGTTCCACGACGAGACGCTGCCGGCGGACGGCGCGAAGGTCGCGCACTTCTGCTCGATGTGCGGCCCGCATTTCTGCTCGATGAAGATCACGCAGGACGTGCGCGACTATGCCGAACGCGAGCGCGGCATGGCCGAGAAATCGGCGGAATTTCTCGCAAAGGGCGCGGACGTGTACGTTCAGGCTGCGCCGAGCGCCGTCGACGCGCCGTAACCGCTAGCGGCTCACGACCCAGTCGTACCACGTGCTTTGCTCGGCGACGATCGCGGGGACGTCGTCGCCGAGCACGAAGCGCTGCGCGGCGAGGCGCTGCGCCGAGGCGCGCACCTGCGCCACGTACGCGTCTTTGGACAGATAGCGCTGCGCGACCGATGCGCGCTCGTCGCCCGCTTTGCGCGCGGCGTCCGCGGTCGCCGCGAACGGCACGAACGAGCCGCGCAAACCGTCGAGGTAGCCGAGCTTCGGGAACTCCGGAACGCTGACGTTCCAGCCCGTGAACGTGCCGAGCGGCACGGCGAGGTGCGGTAACTGAATCCCGGACATTTCATTCCCGGAGCCGTCGACGGCCGGCACCAGAAGGTGCAGGCGTGGACCGAGCGCGGGAGGCTCGCGGTCGATGATGCCGAGCGCGTCGAAACGGGGGCCGAAATCGAGCTGCCATACCGGCGGCGCGGAACGCGGAAACGCGAAGCCCGGGATCCGCGGCGCGCGCAGCGCGGCGGGCTCCACGAGTCCTCCGCCGCGAACCGTCGGGTACTCCGACGCCGGCGGCGCCGTTCCGCCGTCCACCCATGCCTGCAAATCCATCAGCAGCGCGCGAAACGCCCAGTGCTTGGGCCCGGGATCATCGAGGTAGCGCGTGTCGCTGCCGATGACCGGCGGGAAGTGCTCGCCGTAATGCTGCGATCCCGCGATGAAAAACAAACGATGATCGGGGTCCAGCGGCAGGTCGCGCTTGCCGTCGGTGCTGACGTGCACCAGCGATCCCGCGCGGGCCCAGTACTCCGACGACGTGAACACCGACATCAGCTTCGGCACGGCGCCGAGGCGGTGCGCGTTCGCGAGCAAGCCGGCGTCGTCGAACGGCGGAATGTCGACGGGCTGGAGCACGCTCAGCACGGAGTTTCCGGCTTCGCCCGGCGCGGCGAACCGGTGCTCGAAGCTGCCGCGTCCGGCGCCTGCCGCGACGATCATCATGCCGTCGAACACCGGGCGCGACCGCTCGTCTTTCACGAAGCCGCGGTACAGCAGGGAGCGCAGATACCGCGCGCTCTGCGAGTAGCCGAACGCGATCACGTGCTGCGCGTTCGTGCGCGGCGGGTAGCGATAGCGCGACGCGATATCGCGAACGGCGGCATACCCGAGGCTCGCGAGCGGCGCCGACATCGCGCCGTAGACGACTTCGTAGATCTTCCCGGAAGCCAGTCCGCCGTCGATCGTGACGTAGCACGGATCGGCGACGAAACCGTTGCTGCCGCGATGCCCGAACCGCCATGCCCTGCGCGGCACGACGCGTGGGCGCGCGTCGAACGCATCGCGGACGGTCAGCGTCGCGCGCGGCTGCGCGGCGCCGGCGGCGCACGGCGACTCGTTTCGCTGCAGCGAGAGCTCGGCCGGGATCGTGCGGGCCGTCTCGTTGATGAAATCGCTGCGCACGGTCCCCGACACCGGCACCGACGGGACGCGCAGACCGAGCCCGTCCCACGGCCGCACGTTGTATTGCCACCCGACGAGCACGACGGTGAAGCCGCGCTCGAACAGAAAACGATCGCCCACGTCGTCGAACTCGGATTGCTCCGGACCGGCGCTGAACGCGGCGAAGGCATCGCTCCAGCCGCGGTTCGGGATCTCGAGCACGACGGTGCCGTTGCCTTTGCGCGCGTCCTGCGGCTGCAAGATCTCGACGTCGCCGTCGAAGACGACCTTGCCGCTGCGGTCGCGCGGCGCGAGCGCGAGGTCGACGATCCCGGCGTTCGCCGGCGAACGCGGATCGATCGCGTAGCGCACGATCTCGTGGATGCGCTCGTACGGGCCGGCGGCGCCCATCGACTGCCCGTACGCGACCGGCGCGCGCGAGAACACGCGCACGTCGGCAATCTCGGCCCGGCATGCAGTGGCCGTGATGCACGCGGATGCGAGCACGGCGGCAGCGCAGACGCAGGCCCGCAGGGCCGTCACTACGGCGTTTGCGCGGTTCGGGCCCAGGTGATGTGCGTGAACTTCCACCCGTCGGCGGCTTGGTCCAGCACGAACGTCATCACGCCGGTTTTCGTCTGCTGCGCGCCCTTGACCGTCATCGTGAAGCGAGCGGGGTACACGATGTACGCGGTTTTGTCGTGGACGTCGGCCATCGTCGCGGCATCGAAATTCGCGTGCATCACCGTGGTGCCGGTGTCCTTCATGTTCGCGATCAGGTCGTTGACCCACTTACCGCATGCGCCCGGGCCGCTCCAGACGTACGGCGGCATGTCGTCCACCACGGTCGCCGACGTCGCGCAGATCGACAGAACGCGCGGGTCGCCCGCGTTCATGCCGTCGACGAAGCGCTGCACCGCGGCCTTCGCGTCGTCGGCGGGGGCGGCGGTGACTTCGAGCGGCACGGCCGCGAACGCGAGCGCGAGCGCCGCGACCAAACAGCGTGCACGTGAGAGGTTGAGCATGGCGGGCCGTTCTTCGGTGGCGCTCGATCATCCCGTAGAGCGACACCAGCGTGTCGTACCGTGCCACGGCGGACTCGTCGGCACGCAACGCGAACGTTGCGCGCAATGAGTCTCGCGCGCGTTTCAACCGCGGTAGCCGCTTGCGTCGTTCTCGGCGCGGCGGTCGCCGCATGCTCGGGCTCGTTCGGTTCGGGGACCGGGCTGCCGAACACGTCGGCCTCGCCGAACTTCGGCGCCAACGCATCGCCGACGCCGCCCGCGACGTCGTCCAGCGTGATCCTCACCTACGGCGAGTCGACGGCGTTTCAACCGCTCCCCGAGGTCGGCGGCTACGGCGGCGCGATCGCCTTTCCGAAGGCGCCGGAGCCCACCGCGGCGCCCGCGCCCAAGAGCAAGGGCAAGAAGGACGCGACGCCCGAGCCTGCCCCAACGGCCGTCGCCGTGTCGATCGGGGCGACGCTCTCCATTCTGAAGCCCCAGGACGGGCCCGACCTCAACTTCGTCAGCGGCAAGGGCAAGAAAAAGCGGACGCGCGAGCTGCCCGCCCGCGCCTTCGCCTACATCACGCTGCTCCCCACGCACGACGCGACGCTCGAGAGTTTCCCGCGCGTGCAGCTCGACGTGCCGCGCGAGGTGGCGTCGCAGTACCGCGACGGCGAGTTCGGCCTCGCGCTGTGGAACTCGGGCGAGAAAGACGCCAAGTACCGGTTGGCCGTCGCGGAGCTCGACACGGCCTCGACCCCGCCGCCGCTCCGGCAGCGGGAGTCCGTCGTCCCCGGCCCGAGCGGCAGCCCCGGCGCGACGGCAAAGCCCGGCGCCGCCACGGCCGCGCCGACGGCGACCCCGACCAGCGCGACCCGCACGAGCGGATCGCCCGCGCCGGGCAGCTCAGCGATCCCGGGTCTGGGCACCGCGGCACCGACCGCCGCGCCCACGCTGCCGCCGGCGCGGCTGCTGTTCGCGGGCACGGCGGCGCCGCTCAAGCTGATGGCGAACCGCCCGGCCGTCTTCGCGCTGTACGCGCTGCCGCATCCCGCGACGGCGGCACCGAAAGCTTCGGGCTCGCCGGCGGCGTCGAGCTCGGCGATGCCGCGCGCCGCGGGATCGAGCGCCCCGAGCGCAGCACCGTCCGCGTCGCCCGCCTCGACCAAAGCGCCGTAGCGTTTACGGGTTCTTGCAGGTGATCGTGATCGGCCACGTGCGCATGGTCGTGGCGTGCTGCTTCACGAAGTCGTCGAACGACGGTCCGAACGGCCGAGAGAACGGATATCCCATGTCGCGCGCATCCGGATACTTGTTGTCGCGGATGCCGCAGTAGCTCGTCGACGAGCACGCTTCACCTTCGTGGTTGGGATCGGACGTATCGGCTAACGGTCCCGTGATGTCGCTTCCGGGCGAAAGCATCGCGAAAAGTCGAAACGGCATACCGTCCTTGGTCCCGCGCGGGACGAGCATCGTGTACGGCCAGCCGCAATCGCACCAGTCCTGGGTCGGGCTGTCGCTCGGTCCCGCTCCGCTGGTCGGCGTGAGATCTTTCGGGCGCAAGGCCGGTTTACGGACCACCGAGGCTTGGTCCGACGCGCGAAGGACGATCGCCGCTTCGCCCGGCGCGAGCGAGACGACGAGCTTGTCCATCTCGATCCAAGCCTGGCGGTCGTCGACGTGCTGCTCGGGAGCGATGAATATCCGCAGCGCGACCTGGTTGTTACCGGGCGCCGCGCTCAGATTTCTGATCGGGACGGCGTAGTAGAAGTCGTCGTGCGAAACGTAACGGATCTCGACCGCGAGCGGCCGGCCGTGCTCGTCATCGACGTCGAACGTTCGCGTGAGCATCTCGGTGGAGAGATTGGCCGTGGTGGCGCCGACGTCGGTCGCGGCGATCTTCCCGGCCCGGACGGCCGCGTCGGGCGGTGTGCCCGTCACGAACGGATGCATCACGGCCGGCACGTCGTCGAACGCGGCGCCCACGTAGTCGTCCCACGCGTACGGGCCGCGACGTTCTTGAAAGTTGTGGTAGACCGAGTCGACGTGACGATGCCAGCGCCAAAAGATCGGGTCGCGCACCGCGGTGGTCGTGTCCGCCATCACGCCGAACGGAACCGTGTTGTCGAACAGCATGAAATGGATGTGGCCGTCGTTGTGATGGTTGCCTAGCGTCTTGAAGTTCCGCTTGTCGCCCGGACCGTAATAGTCGATCGACTTCGTGTTCGACTCCTCGACGTTACCGAGATCGTCGACGTCGACGGGCTGCCCCGTTACGAATTTTCCCGTCACTCCGGCTGCGATGCTTTGGTCGTAGAACCGCTTCTGGTTCGCGAGCTTGGCGCCGGGGCGCTGGGCGAACCGGTCCAGGGTCAGATCGCTCAGCGACGCGCCCGCCGGGCGTGCGCGATATCCGTACGGGTTTCCGTCGTCGCCGTACAGCGTGATCGGTCCCGGGTCGTAGCCTTGCGGGATCGGCTTCGTATAGTCGCTCGTATCGAACGGTTCGACCTTGTCCAGACCGAGCGCGAGCCGCTCCGCGTCGTACCGCGCCAGCATCTGCTCGTGCATGTATCCGAAGAGCTCGCCGTGCCGGTCGCCGAACGGGTGATCGAGCAGCGGTGCGGTCGGATAGACGAGATGCCAGTGCTCGTGGTGCTCGTTGAGCAGCGGATCCTCGCGCCACCACGTCAGCTCGTCCTCCGGCGGCGTCGCCGTTCCGCTGTAAGGAACCGCTGCTCCGGCTTTAGCGGTCGTCGACGGGATCAACGCTCGCGGTTGGCGGAGGACCAGCGGTTCCAGCGGAAAAAAACTGCGCGCACGCTCGTCGTGCGTCAGAAAGAGCTTCAGTGCGTGTTGCGCGAGTCCCGGGCGGTCGCCGGCGTCGGCGCGCTGCTCCGCGAGCGAAACCGCGTTGTCGAGGCCCGACACGGTGTCGCTTGCCGTGTCGACGTGCTGGATCATCTCCGACGCGAGGGCGGATGCTTCTTCGACGTCTTCCGGGATGAAGTGGTTGAAGCGCTGCGCGTGCGCGTGAACGTTCGCCGCGGCGACACGACCGGGTGACGCGAAGTCGGCGGTGGCCCCGAAAACCCGCCGCGTCGGCGCGATCGGTTTTCCGGTGAGCAGGCGGTCGACGCGCGCTCGAAGCGCTCGTTCGCGTTCCATCGTTAGCGCTGTACCTTTCTAGCGAGAAGTCACGATCTGTTGCTATGCGACTTTTTCTTCGACCTGTTCTTCCGCGTCGATCACGAGCACGATCCTGCCGAGCACGTGACCGCGGTCCAGGCGGCGGTGCGCCTCGGCCGCATCGTCGAGCGAGTACGTTGCTGCGATCGGCACGTCGATCGGCGCCGCGTCGATCGTCGCGGTGAGGCGCGCGAACGTCTGCGGGGTCGGCACTCCGTCGAACGCGCGCGCGGGCGCGCCGTCCGGGACGACGACGCCGTTCGGGTGTGCGATCGTGCCGCCGGCGCGCAGCGCGGCGATGCAGCGCTCGAGGTCGCGCCCGCCTGCGAGCGCGAGGATCGCGTCGACGCCGCCGGGCGCGAAGCGGCGCGCCGCCGCGAGCACGTCCTCGTGCTGCGTGTCGACGGCTTCGTCGACGCCCAGCCGGCGCAGCAGCTCGCGGCCGTCGCCGCCGTTGGCCGTCGCGAGCACGCGCGCGCCGCGGCGCTTCGCGAGCTGGACCGCGATCGTGCCGACGCCGGCCGTCGCGCCGTGCACCAGCACCGTCTGGCCCGACCGCAGACCGAGCACGTCGTCGATCCCCGCGAGCGACGTCAACCCGGTGACCGGCACCGCGCCGGCCTCGCGGAAATCCAGCGACGCCGGCATCGGTGCGACGTGCTCCGCGCTCAGCGCGACGTACTCGGCGTAAAAGCCGCCCTTCTTGTCGCCGTACCCATAGCCGTACACGGCGTCGCCGAGCCGCAGCCCGTGCACGTCGTCGCCGAGCGCGGCGATCGTCCCGGCGCCGTCGGCGCCCAGGACCATCGGGAACATATCGCGCCCTGAGGCCCACTGGCCGCCGCGCGCCTTGGCGTCCCAGACGCCCACGCCCGCGGTGTCCACCCGGACCAGCACCTCGTGGCGGTCGACGGCCGGGACCGCGACCTCGCGGACGGTCAGCCGCTCGGGTCCCCCGAACGCGTCGATCGCGACCGCCCGCATCGTCGCGGGCACGGCCCCGTCCGTCCTCATGCGGGTCCTGACCGGCCGCGCGCGCTACGCGGTTGCGCGGCCCGGCGGGGGGAGGGTTACTTGGCCGGTTCGACCGGTTGGGACGCGGCGGTCGCGGCGGCTTGGATTCCGCCGGAAACGAGCACGGGGTTGGGCACGCTCTCGACCGCGGCGGCCGTCGCCGGCAGCACTTCGTTGACGTTCGTAAGCCACTGCTGCTCGTCGGGCAGCCGCCCGGCCACGCCCGCGGCAACGGTGACGGTCGGCGTGCCGCTCGCGAAGGCGCGGCCCACGCGCCCGTTCAGCGACTTCCACACGCGCAGCACCTTGACGACGTAGTTCCGCGTCTCGGCGTAGGGCGGTATGCCGTTGAAGCGCTCGACCGCCTTGGGGCCGGCGTTGTAGCCCGCGATCGCCAGCCGCGTGGCGTTCGGCTTCCCGGCGAAGCGGTCCATCAGCGTCTTGAGGTAGTTCGAGGTGCCGCGCAAGTTCTCGGCCGCGTTCCAGGCGTTGACGCCCAGCGTCGCGGCGGTCGCCGGCATCAGCTGGCCCAGGCCGCGAGCGCCCACGCGAGACACCGCGTTGGCGCGCCAGCGCGACTCGACCGTCACGATCGACATGATGAAGCGCGGGTCGAGGTGCGTCCGCCACGCGTCGGCCATCACCGAGCGCGCGTAGGCCTGCGCCTTCGCGAGCGGCAGCTTCGGGTTGATCGTGCGCAAGACGGCGGCGTAGGTGGCCGTCGTCGGGCCGGCGGCCTGGGCCGCCGTATCCTCGGCGGCGTACGCCGGCGAGGCGATCGCGGCGGAGCTGCAAAAAACGAAAAGCGCTGCGGCATAGCGCAGCGAGGGAATCCGGAACATCGCGGGACCCTTCGCAGCCACGCCGCCGTGGCCTTCCCGCACTGTGCGGTCCCGGCCGAAATCTGGCCGGGAGTTTACGTCCGGTGGATGTCGTCGAGCCAGCGGACGGGCTCGGGGTCCTCGGCGGCCGGGATGTCGAGGTTCACCACGACCGGGTCCTGGCCGCTGCGCACCAGCACGCAGTCGAGCGGTGCGTCGGGTGCGGCGTTGATCTCCTGGTGCGGCACGTACGGCGGCACGAAGATGAAGTCGCCCGGGCCGGCCTCGGCGACGAACTCGAGCCGCTCGCCCCACCGCATCCGCGCCCGGCCGCGCACGACGTAGATCACGCTCTCCAGGTCGCCGTGGTGGTGCGCTCCGGTCTTCGCGTCGGGGTGGATCGTGACCGTACCCGCCCAGAGCTTGCGCGCGCCGGCCGTCGCGGTGGTGATCGCCGCCGCACGGTTCATGCCCGCGGTCTGCGGCGTGTTCGGGTCGAGGTCGCACCCGCTCACGACGCGCACGCCGTCAAACTTCCAGCGCTCGTCGTTCGCATCGTTCGCCATGCGCATTGCGCTTCGACGACGGCGCGCGAAGCTTTTCCCGGCGGGACGCGAACCGGCCGGCCATGACCTGGATGCCGCGTTCCGGCCGCGACTCGATCGCTGGGATCTCCTGGCTGCCGCGGTTGCTGGACAAAGCGCGCCGCTGCGAGACCTCGTCGAGCGGACGCCTCGTCGACGGCTATCTCTACGGCGACAACGACTTCATCGACAAGCAGCTCATGGCGTTCTTGCGCACGGACGACACGGCCGTGTCGCAGCTGGTCAGAGAGCACCCGGCCGATGCCGACGTCGCGACCATCCTCGTGGAGCGCAGCGGGCGCACCGCGGCGGAGATCGCGGCGTTCGACAAGACGTTCCGCCGCAAGAACCTCGACTTCGTGTTCGTGGAGGCCGACGAAGGCCGGCTCGGACCCGGTTTCAAAGCGAGCGCGATCCGGTTCTTCTACAACGCCGTCGTGATGCGGATCTTCTACCCGCTGTTCGAGCGCGACGAGCGCAAGCGAAAGGCCACCCAGCTGGCACGATGAACGCGTACCGTCGTCGTATGGAGCGGTGGTGACGGGATCGTGGGCGGGGTGACGGAGACGGTGCGTGCGGCTCGTTGACGGGCGGGTCGTCTTCGCGGCGTCCGACCTGAACGACTATCTCGCGTGCCCGCACCGCGTCGCGCTGAACCGCCGCGCGCTGCTGCGCGGCGACACGCCGCTCGACGACGACGCGACGCTGCGCATCATCGCGGAGAAGGGGCGCCAGCACGAACTCCGCGTGCTCGAGCGCATGGAGGCGGCCGGCGTCGCGGTCGTGCGCGTCCCGGAGGGGGACAACACCGCGCACGACTTGCTGCGGGCCGTCGCGACCACGCGCCGTGCGATGGTGAGCGGCGCGGAAGCGATCTACCAGGCGTCGTTTCTCGACGGCGCGTGGACGGGCCGCGCCGACTTCCTGGTGCGCGTCGACGACGCGCCGAGCGAATTGGGCTCATGGTCCTATGACGTCGCCGACACCAAGCTCGCGATCCGCGCGAAGCCGCAGTTTCTCGTGCAGCTGTGCACGTACGCCGAGCTCGTTGCCGCGGTGCAAGGCGTGCTGCCGCGCAGCGTGCGCGCGCTGTTCGGCGACGGCACCCAGACCGCGTACGACCCGCGCCGCTACGTCGCGTACGTGCGCGCCGCGCAGCGCCGCTTCGCCGATGCCGTGGGCGCGCTCGATCCGGACGCCGTGCCCGAGCGCGTCACGGCCTGCGATCAGTGCGTCTGGTCGGCGCGCTGCGACGGCGTGAGGCGCGGCGTCGACCACCTCTCGCTCGTCGCCGGGATGCGGCGCGATCAGACCAAACGGCTCGTCGCCGCCGGCATCGCGACGCTCGAACGGCTCGCCACCTCCGCCGCCGACGCGCACCCGCCGAAGATGGCCGCGCAGACGTTCGCCAACCTGCACCGCCAAGCCGCGCTGCAACTTTACCAGCGCACGACGGGCGCGCACCGCTACGAGCTGCTGCCGCCGCGCGACTTGCACGGCTTCGCGGCGCTGCCGGCGCCGAGCGACGGCGACGTGTACTTCGACATGGAAGGCGACCCGCTGTACGAGGCGGGGAAGGGCCTGGAATATCTGTTCGGCGCGTACGTCCCCGACGACGCGCACCGCACGTACCACGAGTTCTGGGGCGAGACGCGCGACGGCGAGAAGCGCGCGTTCGAGGCATTCGTCGACTGGCTCGTCGCGCACCGCGCGGCATACCCGCACGCGCACGTCTACCATTACGCGTCGTACGAGAAAACGGCGCTGCGCGCCCTGGCCATGCGGCACGGGACACGCGAGGACGAGGTGGACGATCTGCTGCGCGGCGAGGTGCTCGTCGACCTGTACGCGGTGGTGAAAGGCGCGCTCGCGCAGTCGCAGGACGGCTATTCGATCAAGAAGCTCGAGGTGTTCTACGACTTCGCGCGCGAGGCCGACGTGCGCCGCGGCGACCAGTCGATCGTCGCATTCGAAGAATATCTCGAGGACCGCGACGAGGCCAAGCGCGCCGACATCGTGCGGTACAACGAAGAGGACTGCATCTCGACGCACCGCCTCCATGCGTGGCTGCTGGCGCTGCGCGGCGAGGCGCGCGCGCAGTATGCGAGCGACGTGCCGTTCCGGCCGCAGCGCGATCCGCGCGAGCAAACCGAAGCGGAGCGCAAGCTCGACGAGGAGCGCGACGCGCTGCAGCGCGCGCTCCTCGCCGCCGCCGCGCCGGACTCGCCGCGCGCGCTGCTCGCGCACGTGCTGGCGTATCACCGCCGCGAGGACAAGCCCGTGTGGTGGGCGTTGTTCGACCGCTACGAAAGCGCAGCCGACAGGTCGTTCGTCGACGACGACCCCGAAGCGCTTGGCGGGCTCGTACCGGCCGCGGAGTTCGCGCCCGAAGAGCCCAAGCGCCGCAACGCGCGCCCGGTCTACACGTACCGCTTTCCGGTGCAGCAGCACAAAGTCGGCGGGGGCAGCTTTCTGGATCCGCACCGGCGCGACGCACCCGCGCTGGAGGTGGTGGCGGTCGACGACGACGAGCAGCTGGTGCGGCTCAAGAAGTGGCCCGACACGCCGCATCCTCGCGCGCTCGTCCCGGGCGGACCGATCGCGACGGGCGCGCAGCGCGCCGCGCTGCGCCGGCTCGGCGAAGCGGAGCTCGACGGCACGATGCGCTCGCGCTACTCCGCGGTGCGCGACATCCTGCACCGCGCGTTCCCGCGCATCACCGGCTTGCACGAGGGCGCGCGCGTGCAGCCCGCGATGCGGCCGGGTGCGGAAGCGATCGATCCGGCCGACGTCGCCGATCTCGCGCGGCAGCTCGACCAGAGCGCGCTGATGGTGCAGGGGCCGCCCGGCACCGGCAAGACGTACATCGGTGCGCACGTCATCGCGGCGCTGCTCGCGGACGGCAAGCGCATCGGCGTGACGTCGACCAGCCACAAAGCGATCAACAACCTGCTGCACGAGGTCGAGGCCGCGGTCGCGCGCCGCGGCGAGTCGTTCCGCGGCGTGAAGCGCTGCGACGGCAGCAACGACGACACGCGCTTCGTCTCGGCGCGCACCACCGCGTTCGTGGAGTGCGCGGAGAAGAACGCGTCGTTTGCCGAGTACGACCTCGTCGCGGGGACGGCGTGGCTGCTCGCGCGCGAGGACCTCGCGCGCGTCGATTATCTCGTCATCGACGAAGCCGGCCAAGTCTCACTCGCCGATGCGCTCGCCATGGCGACGAACGCCGGCAACGTGATCCTGCTCGGCGATCCGCTGCAGCTCGCGCACGTGTCGCTCGGCGTGCACCCGGAAGGCGCGGGCGCGTCGGTGCTGACGCACCTGCTGGGCGAGCACGGTACCGTCCCGGAAGACCGCGGCGTGTTTCTCGACCGCACGTTTCGCATGCACCCGGCGCTGTGCGACTTCGTGTCGGCGATGGTGTACGACAGCCGCTTGTGCTCGGCGGCGTCCTGCGCCGCGCAGTGCATCGACGCGCCGTGGTTCGCCGGCGCCGGCATGCGCTACGTGCCGGTCGAACACGATGCGAACGTGCAGTCGTCGGAGGAAGAAGCCGCCGCCGTCGAGGCGATCGTCGCCGGACTCGTAGGCGGCACGTTCACCGACCGGCACGATGCGACGCGCCCGCTCGCCGTCGCCGACGTCCTCGTCGTGTCGCCGTACAACGCCCAGGTGCGATTGCTCAAAGCGCGCTTGCGGCGCCGGTTCGGCGACGGCATTCGCGTCGGCACCGTCGACAAGTTCCAAGGCCAGGAAGCGCCGGCGGTGATCTACTCGCTCGCGACGTCCACGTCGGACGACGCGCCGCGCGGCGCCGACTTTCTGTTCGACGAGAACCGCTTCAACGTTGCGATCTCGCGCGGCCGGGCGCTGGCGGTGCTGGTGTGCTCGCCGCGTCTGCTGGAGGCGCGCTGCACCACGGTGGAGCAATTGCGCGCGGTCGCCGCGTTCTGCGCGTTTGCCGCGGCGGCCGAGCGATCAGCGCGAACCGGCGCTCGCTGACGCGCCGGGGACGGGCGGCGTATCGCGCTCGTCGCCCCGCCGGAGAAGATAGTCGAGCAGCGACCCCGGCGCGGCGTCCCCGTCTCGAAGCTCGTGTCGCAGCTTGAAAACGGGCGTCGACCAGTCGATCGCGCCGAACGCTTCGTCCTTCGGCCGGTTCATGTGCCCGCCGAATTGCAAGGCGTGCGGCCCGTCGGCGCTCACCCGCGGGACGCGCGACCATGCTGCCGCGGCCTGATCGTCCGCCGCGACCATGTCGCCGAAGAGATGGTGAAACCAAAAATAGTCGTCGGATTCCGTGCGTTCGCGCCAGTAGTCCAGCGTCCGCCGGCACCACGCCGCGACGAGCGGGTGATGCGTTTCCGCGCTCAGGAACCACGACGAGAGCACCCGGTCCGGAGCGGGGGCGGAGAACGCGAAAAACCCCTCGACCATCACGGCGGGCAACCAGTCGTTCAACGGGCGATTGCAATAGAGCGTGGCGTCGACCCAGACGCCGCCGAACTCACGCAGCAGCATGATGCGCACGATGTCCGACAGCGCTGCCTGCGGGATCGGCCGGCGCTTCGCGCCGACGTAGCGCGCGAGGTCGACGTACCGCGCGACGGACGTTGCGTCCAGGCACCGGACTTCCCAGTCGGGGTTGCTGCGCTCCCAGGTGCCAAAACAGCGCTCGACCAGCGGCGGCGCGTTCTCGCGGCCCTGAAACCAGGACGTCCAGATGATCTTGTTCACGGCGTTCAGCGCCGGTTTTGAACTCGTGTCGCAGCGCACCTCCGGCCGGTTGCTAGCGCCGCGGGTCCTACCGGGTAAGGCTGAATGTGACGGTAAGCGTCGGTACGAGCGGATTTTCCTATAAAGACTGGATCGGGCCGGTGTATCCCGCCGGCACCAAGCCCAGCGAGATGCTGGCCCTTTACGCCTCGATGTTCCCGATCGTCGAGGTCAACGCTTCGTATTACGGTGTGCCGGCGCTGTCGACGATCGAAGCGTGGGCTAAAAAGACGCCGGACCACTTCCGGTTCACCGCAAAGGTTCCCGGCACGGGCACGCACGTCCCGAAACCGTTGGTCGGAACCGTGCACGACGACGTGCGGCTCTTTCGTGCCAACCTTCGCCCGCTCGTTTCCAGCGGCAAGTTCGCGTGTGCCTTGATGCAGTTTCCGAACTCGTTCCGCCCGACCGAAGCGACGGAGCATCATCTGCGGATGCTCTGCGACGCGCTCGCCGGATTACCACTCGTCGCGGAGTTCCGGCATCGCGAGTGGCAGACGCCGGACACGCTGCGTTTGCTGCGCGAGCTCCATGTCGGGCTCGTTGCGGTCGACGAGCCGCAGTATCGGTCGTTACCGCGCCCGAGCGTCGACGCAACCTCCGACATCGCCTACGTCCGCTTTCACGGCCGCAACTACGAACAGTGGTGGAAGGGCGACAATGTCACGCGCTACGACCACCTCTATACGGAAGACGAGCTGGAACCCTGGGCCGATCGCATCGTGGACCTCGCGTCGCACGACGACGTCAAGGAAGTGCTCGCGTTCTTCAACAATCACCGGCGCGGGCAAGCGGCGCAGAATGCGAAGACGTTCGAGGCGATGCTCGCGACCCGATTTCCGGCAGCTGCGATTCGCACCTCCGGAACGCGTCGAAAAGCGGAGTAGCGCGGACTGCCGGTGCTACGCTGCGCGCGTGCGCGAGCGTTCCCACCAGCCCGGCTCATCCGGCGCAGCGGGGATTCGGCCCGCCGCGAGCGCCTGGACGACGTCCGCGACCAGCGTGCGCACGGGAGCCTCCCCCGGTTCGGCGCACGTGTAGATGCCGTCCTCGCAGACGCGTTCGGTGCGGCGCAGCAGCGACACCCAGTCCACCATCCCGAATGCGGCCCATGCGCCGAACGCCGTCACCGGAACGCCCTCGGCCGCGACGGCACGGGCGTCGTCGAAGCGGTGCAGCATCCAGCGCGCCCGCTCCCGCTCGTTGCCGAAGACGTGCACCTCCGAAAGCGCGAACGGTACGCCCAGGCGGGCATACGCGGCGCGGAGCAGCGCACGCATGTCCAGCCGTTCCGGCGCCACGTCCACGATGCCGACGTTGCGATGCCCGCCGTCGCGATCGCTCTCCAGCCAGCGCTCGGAGTTCGGATAGTAGTTCCAACCCATGACGTCGGGCGGTTGCGGCCGGCGCTCGAGCCGCCGCAACAGCGCGGCGTCGACTTGACAACGCTCGACCAAGTAGCGGTGCATCGGGTGACCGTCGACGATTCGCCCCTGCAGCAGCTCGCACGACAGAAACGTGCGCTCGCGTTTGTGGGCGACGTAGTCTTCGACGCCCGCGTCCGCCGCCGTGAAGCTCTGGAGATCCTCGGTGAGCAGAAAGCGCGCGTCGGGGATGATGTCGCGAATCCGTTCCGCCGCGTACGCGATGCCGAGCGCTTCGTTGACGATCGCGCGCCCGAACGCGGCGTCGTCGAAGAACGCGTTGGGGTACCACGCAGCGTAGAGCGTGGAGAAGCGCGCGGTGGTCAGCGGCTCGTTGATCGGCGTCCAGCGCTTCACCCACGGAAAGCGGCGCGCCGTTGCGGCGGCGTATTGCGCGAAGAGGTGCGGGAACGCCGGGTCGACGAGGCTCGTGTATGCGGGCCCACTGCCGTGGTGGAGGAGCGTGACGATCGGTTCCACACCGCGGTTCGCGAGCGCCGTGAGCCGCCGTTCGGCCCAGCGGTAATCGCGGTCACGCGGATTGTGCGGAGCGACGCGTTCCCACAGCACGGGATAGCGGGCCGCGCGCACGCCGAGATCCGCGATGCGGTCGATGTCGCCGTCGCGAATGTCGTGACCCGTCTCGTAGAGCTGGTCGCGCCAGCGGGCCTGCCCGATGCGCGCGAACGTCGGCTCGGGAGACGCCCATACCTCGAGCGGAGGCGCGGAGTGCGCGCTATGGAGCTGCATCACGAGGCGACGGCGGCGGTCCGGGCGAGCTCGTCGAACGTCACCAGAGCCGACGCTACGACCTGGTCCATGTTGAAGTATTTGTACTCCGCGAGGCGGCCGACGAACGTAACGTGGCGCTGCGCGGCTGCCAGCGTCGCATATTTGCGATAGAGCTCGCGGTTTTCGGGGCGCGGGATCGGGTAGTACGGATCGCCCTCCGCCGTGGGGTACTCGCGGCTGAGGACCGTCTTGGCGTGCCGCTGGCCGGTGAGATGCTTGTACTCCGTCGTGCGCGTGAACGGCACGGTCGCGTCCGGCTCGTTGATGCATCCGACGGGCTGCACCCACATCACGTCACGCGTCTCGAACTCGAAGCGCAGCGACCGGTACGGAAGCGGGCCGAACTTATAGTCAAAGTACTCGTCGATCGGCCCGGTGTAGATCACGTGGTTGAACGAAGCGCGGTCGGCGGCGGACGCGAAATCGCAGCCGGTCACGATGTCGATCTTCGGATGGTCGAGCATGGCACTGACCATCGCGGTGAAGCCGTCGACCGGCATCGCCTGGAAGGTGTCCGTAAAGTAGCGGTCGTCGTCGCCGGTGCGCGTCGGGATGCGGCCGCACACGGTCGCGTCGAGCTCTGCCGGGTCGAGCCCCCACTGTTTGCGCGTGTACCCGCGAAAGAACTTCTCGTAGAGCTCGCGGCCCACGCGCGCCACGATGGCGTGCTCGGAGTTCTCGATGCGCGCGATGGGCTCGGCGCGCGCTTCGAGGAACGCCGCGATGCCGTTCGAGTCGAAGTCGAGCCCGTAGAGCTTGTTGATCGTCGTGCGATTGATCGGGATCGGCACGAGCTCGTCGTCGACACGCGCGAGGACGCGGTGCTCGTACGGCCGCCACTTCGTGAACGCGCTCAAATAATCGACCACGTGCTGCGCGTTGGTGTGAAAGATGTGGGGCCCGTAGCGGTGGTAGCGCAAACCGTTCGCGTCAAGCGGGTCGTGTGTGTTGCCCGCGACGTGCGCCCGCTTGTCGACCACGAGGACGCGCGCGCCGAGCTGGCTCGCCAAGCGTTCCGCGACCGTGCTGCCGGCAAGGCCGGCTCCAACCACGAGATAATCGTACGCCAAGGGAAAACTTTCCACAGTCAGAGATTGCGGCAAATTGGGGTGCCCCGCGCCGGGGTATACGCAATATCCCCGCCAAAAACGAACATTATGCTAGCTCGCTTGTCGCACTGCTAAGGAGACGGTTCCATCCCGCACGCGATCGAAGTCGTCATCGTCGGACTGCATCTCCGCTGGAACGGGGTCTGGCAGCGCCCGAACCACATTTTGTCGCGCATGGCGCGCGACGTCCCGGTCATCGTGCTCGAAGAGCCGCTGGCGGCCACGCGCGACGAAGACGCGATCGAGCGCGGTAACGGTTTGACGGTCGTCGCGCCGATGCGCTCCGCTCCCGCTGCGGATGCCGTCGACGAGCGTTCGGTAGCGACCATTCGCGCGCTCGCCGGCGGACGGCGTGCGCTCGTCTGGCTCTACACGCCGATGATGCTCGCTCTCGCCGACGCGTTCCCCGGTTCGCCGGTGGTGTTCGACAAGATGGACGAGCTGGCCAAGTTCGCGCACGCGGACGCACGTATCGCTCCGCGCGAAGGCGAGCTGCTGCGGCGCGCGGACGTGGTATTCACCGGTGGGCGGTCGCTGTTTCGCAGCGTCGAGCAGCGCACCGTCAACGCGCGCTGCTATCCGAGCGGCGTCGACGTCGCACACTTCGCGGGGGCGCTCGCTGAAACGCCACATCCCGATCTGCGGCCGTTCCTCGGTGGTCCGGTGTTCGGATACGTCGGCGTCATCGACGAACGCGTCGACCTCGAGCTCGTCGACGCCCTCGCGGCCGCCAATCCCGGCGCGACGATCGCGATGATCGGTCCGGTCGTGAAGATCGACGAGTCTTCCCTGCCTCGTCGCGCGAACATCGTCTACCTCGGCAAGCGCGGCTACGACGAGCTTCCGTCGCTGCTTGCGGGCATGGATGTAGCATTGATGCCGTTCGCGATCAACGAACACACCGAGAACATCTCGCCCACGAAGACCCTGGAGTATTTCGCGTCGGGCCGGCCCGTCGTGAGCACCGCCGTGCCCGACGTTCTCGCCGATCATCGCGATATTGCCTACGTGGCGCGAGATCGTGCGGAATTTCTCGCCCTCGTCGAACGCGCGCGACAGCCCGACGCCGAGCGCTTGCGGCGTGCAGCTGAGCGTGCGAACGCGGGGACGTGGGACGCGATCGTTGCCGCGATGTACGACGATCTCGCCGCGGCGGGCATCGCTTTGCACCGCGAGCCGTCGCCGGCGACCGTATAAAGGCTCCCGGAAGAAAGAAAAAGCCCGCCGTAGCGGGCTTTCCGGTCGTGGTGGAGGTGAGGAGACTCGAACTCCTGACCCCTTACATGCGAAGCAAGTGCTCTACCAGCTGAGCTACACCCCCACGGGCCGTCGGCGATTATAGTCTGCTATGGTCCCCACTGTCAAAGGGACGTGTCGGCGTTCCGGCGAGAGAGAGGGCGATGCCTTCTCCCCGCTGGGCGGTTGCGGTACTGGTGCCGCTTCTGCTCGTCGCGTGCTCGCATGCGGCGGCGGATCGACCCGCCGGCCCGCTGCGGATCGTCGCGACGACGACGACGCTCGCGTCGATCGCGCGCGGCGCCGCAGGGACCCAAGCCGACGTTCGCTCGCTCGTTCCGGTGGGGACCTCGCCCGAAGACTTTCAGCCCTCGCCGGACGTCATCGCGGCGCTCCGCGACGCGGACGTCCTCGTGGAGAACGGCGCCGACCTCGAGTCCTGGCTCGACGCCACGATCCGCAACGCGGGCAACCCGCGCCTGCGCATCGTCGTCGGCACGGCCGGTTTGCCCGTGCGCGACGGCAACCCGCACCTCTGGATGGATCCTGTGTACGCGCGCGCTTATGTCGCGAAGATCCGTGCCGCGCTGATCGCCGCCGACGCGGCGCACGCCGCCACATACCGCGCGTCGGCGGCGGCGTATGACGCCGAACTCGCCGCGCTCGCCAGCCGCACGCGCGCGAAGATCGCCACGATCCCGCCGGCCCGGCGCACGATGATCGTCTTCCACAACGCCTTCGACTACTACGCGCGCCGCTTCGGGCTGCGCATCATCGGCGCGATCGAGCCGACCGCGGGCGCGGAGCCGAATCCCGCGCACGTCTCCGAGCTCGTCCGGCTCGCGCGATCGGAGCACGTGCCCGCGGTGTTCGCCGAGCACGAGTACAGCGACAAGCTCGCGCGCACGCTCGCGGCGAGCGCCGGCGGCCTGACCGTCGCGTTCCTGTACGACGACTCGCTCGGCACCGACGCGGCGGTCAGCACCTACGTCGGCATGATCGACGCCGACACCGACACTATCGTGAGCGCCCTGAAGTGAACGCGGTTGAGGTGCGGCGTCTGCACGTCCGGTATGACCGCGTCGAAGCGTTGCAAGGGCTCGACTTCGACGTGCCGCGCGGCACCGCGCTCGGGATCGTCGGGCCGAACGGCTCGGGGAAGTCGACGCTGCTCAAGGCGGTCGCGGGATTGCTCAAACCGTCGGAAGGGACCGTGCGCGTGCAGGGGCTGCCGCCGCGCGCGCTGCCGCCCGGCACGATCGGCTACGTCCCGCAGATCGAGGACGTGGACTGGCAATTCCCGGTGACGGTGCGCGACGTCGTGGCGATGGGGCGCTATCCGCGCCTCGGTCCGTTCGGCGTGTTCTCCGCGCACGACCGCAGCGCGGTCGCGCGCGCGATCGACGCGCTCGATCTCGCGAAACTCGCCGACCGGCACATCAGCGAATTGTCCGGCGGCCAGCAGCAGCGCGCGTTCGTCGCGCGCGCGATCGCGCAGGAGCCGCTGCTGCTGCTGCTCGACGAGCCGACGACCGGAGTCGATGCGGCGACGGAAGAATCGCTGCTGCACCTGGTGCGCGGCCTCGTCGCGGACGGGCTGCCGGTGCTGATGACGACGCATGATCTGGACCGCGCGCCCGAATGGTTCGACCGCCTCATCGTCGTCGACCGCCGCATCCTCGCCGACGGCACGCCCTCCGAGGTGCTGGAATCCGGCGCGTACGCGGGCATCCGCGAGCACACGCACACGCACGGCCACCGCCGCAACGGACCCAGCGTCTGACATGGACGGCATCCTTGCGCCGTTTCAGGACGACTTCATGCAGCGCGCTTTTCTCGCCGCGCTCGTCGTCGGTGCGCTGTGCTCCGCCATGGGGACGTACGTCGTGCTGCGCAAGCTCTCGTTCATCGGCGACGGGCTCGCGCATGCGTCGTTCGCGGGGATCGCGATCGCGTATCTGCGCGGGGCGAACTTCTACGCCGGCGCGGCGGTCGCGACGATCGTCACCGCGCTGGGCATCGGCTTCGTGCACCGGCGCGCGAAGGTCTCGCTCGACACGTCGATCGGCGTGCTGTTCACCGCGGCGTTCGCGTTGGGCATCTTCCTGATGTCGCGCTCGACGCGCTCGACCGTGGACTTGCAGAACTATCTGTTCGGCAACATCCTGGGCGTGTCGGCGTACGACCTCGCGATGGTGCTCGGCCTGGGGCTTGCCGCCGCGGTGATCGTCGGCGCGCTGTGGCGGCCGCTGCTGTACACGTCGTTCGATCCGGTCGTCGCAGAAGCCGCCGGGATCCGCGCGGGCTTCGTCGACTACGCGCTGCTGGTGATCCTCGCCGTCACGATCATCGTGTCGCTGCAGCTCGTCGGCATCGTGCTCGTCGCGGCGCTGCTCGTCACGCCGGCCGCTGCCGCCGCGCAGCTCACGAAGCGCTTCGTGCCGATGATGGCTCTGTCGTGCACGTTCGGCGTGTTCGCGGCCGTCGGCGGTTTGTACGCGTCGTACGAGCTGCACGCATCGCCCGGTGCGACGATGGTGCTGCTCGCGACGCTCGTGTTCTTTTGCGCGCTCGCGGTCGCCGGCGCGCGGCGGCAGCTGCTCAGCGCAGCGCGTCGACCGCCGCGCGCGTCTTGATCGAACCGAGGCCCGTCACCGCGTCGAAACCGGTCGTCACGGTGCAGCCGTCGGGCTGCTGCTCCGCGCATCCGCGCACCAGCGGCGGCGGCGACGGCAGCAGGCCCTTGAAGTTCTTCGGCAGCGGGTCGCGGCGCGGGCGCAGCGTGTTGTCCTTCCAGCCGCGGTCGTTCTCGCGCGTGATGTCGCGGAACGCCTGCGGCGCCGTGCGCGCGAGCGCGTAGAGGTCGCCGGTCGACAGCAGCCGGCGCTGCGGTATGACGAGGCTGTTGATCGCCGCAAGCTGCCCGCCGACGAGCGCGGCGCTCTCGCTCGTGCCGCCCACCCCGCCCAGGCCGTAGCCGTGCCAGTACACGCGCAGGTGACCGGCCGCGTCGGCGGACACGTCGGGTACGATCCGGTTCTTCACGTAGGACGTCGAGAAGAGGAAGTCGCCGGGCGCGTTCTGCCACGGCGGGCGCGGCTCGGCGGAGATCCCGCCGCCGCCGGCGTGCTCGAGGTCGTTCCAGGGGCCTTCGTCGGCGACGCCGTCGCGGTCGCCGAGCTGCGAGCCGCCCACGCACACGACGTACGGCGAGACGCACGGCCACGCGACCCGCGGCCGGTCGATCCCGTTCTCCTTGTAACCGAAGGCGCCGTCGTCGCCCGCGGGGACCACGAGCGGGATGCCGCGGACGAGCGCTTCGAGGATCGGAATCGGCGTCGCGCCGTAGCGCGACACGATGAGCCCGTCGGCCGGGCCGATTACGAAGGGGAACACGATCACGGACGGGTCGAGGTCGAGCGCGCGCGCGAGCGCCAGCGTGCCGTCGTTGCCGTTCGAGCACACGTCGTCGTAGTCGACGACGATGTCCGCCAGCGGCGCGGTCGTCATGGCGGAGTCGACGTCGAGCGCCGCTTCCTGGCCGCGGTCGTCGCGGCCGCAGTCGACCGATGCGGCCTTGAACACGAAGCTGCGCTCGGTCACGCGGCGGGCGTCCGCGCCGGGCGGCGGGCCTTCGGCGGCGACGAACCGGCGCACGTCGTTGAGGTCGAAGCCGTCGGAGACGTCCTCGACGAGCACGATGCGCTGCTTGTCGCCGCCGTTGGCGACGGCGTCGGTCATGGAGCGAAAGCGCGCCGGCTCGTACCAGTCGCCGCGAAAGTACGTGAACGACGGCCGCGTGTCGGCGAGCCGCGGCACGGTCGCGACGATCGCGCCGCGCACGTCGCGCATGTTGCCGATCGGCACGTTCAGCGGGCCGTCGGGCGCGAGCACCGTGCGCATCCCGTCGGTCCACTTCTGCCAGTGGACGCCGAACAGCCGCTCCGCCTGGTCGATCCGCAGCTGCCCGCCCGCGACGAGCCCGTCGCCCGCGATCGAAACGTCGGTGCCGCCCGCGCCCTTGAGCAGCGCCACCAGCGCGCGCGCGTCGGGCGCCCGGCCGAACTTGTCGAGGAACGCCTCGTGGGTCAGGACGTCGCGATGGGCCGGGTTGCCGGTGTCGCTCATGCGTGCGGCCAGGCCGTCGAGGTCGGCTTTGGGCTGCAGCTCGAACGCGAGGTGCAGCTGGACGGCGCCGGGAGCCGGGCCGGCCTGGTGCAACCCGGTGAGGGCGCCCAGCGGGACGGGGACGCGCGAGGATGCGGCCCCGGCCGTACCGGGGCGCAAGGTGAGGAAAACCGCGAGCGCTGCGAAACCGATCAGCCGGCGGGAGAGTTTCTTGGTCAACCGCGTCCTTTCCGAGGGAATACGTACATGGAACGCACCGCGTTCATCCGCAGTCTCATCGCGACCGCCGGCGCCGCCCAGGTCGCCTGCGCCGCGCCGGCGCTGGCGGCGATCGACGAACCCGGTATCGGCCGTGAAGTCTTCGCCCAGCTCCGTGAGGACGGCGACCTCCTCTTCGATTCGGGCTTCTACGAGCACCTCAACGAGATCGGGTCCGTCATTTCGGACACGGTACGTTCCCGCTATCCGTATCCGATCCGCTATTACATCGTGCGCGGCGACTCGGCCAACGCGTTCTCGGTCCCCGGCGGCAACATCTACGTCAACGAGCCGCTGCTGCGCCTGGCCAAGAACAAGGACGAGCTGGCCGGCGTGCTCGCGCACGAGACCGGCCACATGGTGCTGCACCACGTCGCGCAGCACATGGCGGCGCTGCAGAAGAAGAGCACCATCGCGTCGATCGGCTCGATCCTCGCGCAGATCCTGGTCGGCCCGCTGGCCGGCGCGGCGATCGACTACGGGTCGCAGTACGCGGTCGCCGGCAGCGACGCGGCGCAGTCGCGCCACATCGAGGCGCAAGCCGACGAGGAAGGCGCGCGCATCATGGCCGCGACGAAGCTGTACAACCCGTGGGGCATGGTGTGGTTCTTCCAGACGATGACCGAGACGTACGGCCCGGGTCAGAACTTCTGGCTGCGCAGCCACCCGCTCGACAACCAGCGCATCGTCGACCTCGAGAACCAGTTCAAAGCGAACCCCGCGGTGTTCGGCAAGTACACCGACACCAAGCAGAAAGACGTCGCGTACTGGTAGCGATTACGCCGTGCCGCGGTGCGCGCCGAACGCGACGTGCGCCGTGCCGGCCGGATCGACGGTGACGTGCAGCGACGCGTTGCCGGGGCGGCCCGCGTCGTCCCAGGCGGCGATCGCGCGCTGCACGCGCGCGACCGCGCCGCCGTCGGCGCCGAAGCCGCGCACCACGACGTCGTTCGCGCCGCGCGGCGCGAACACGGCGAGCTCGCGCGCGTCCGCGAGCCCGAGCGTCGACGCGAGGCCGTAGAGCGCGCCGCTGCCCAGCGCGAGGTTGGGCACCGGCGTGTTGCCCGCCGCGGGGCCTTGCACGGTAAGCCGGCAGAGCGCGTCGTCGTGCAGCCCGAGCCAGAGCGCGAAACCGTCCCACACGTCGTCGACCGTGATGCGCCGCACCGGCACCGCGTCGCGCGGCGCGCCGTACAGCGCGCGCGTCAGCGCCTGCACGTCGAGCTCGCGCGCGCGCGCCGCCAGCACGCGCAAGGTCGTGCCGGGTTCGTCCAGTACCAGCGCGACGCTCTCGGCGTGCGCCGCGTCGCCGCGCAGCATGATGAAGCCCGCGTCGACGATCGCGTCGCTCTCCAAACCGCGCGCCGTCCGCGCGAACGCATAGACTTTCTGCTGGCCGCGGATCGTCAGCGGCGCGACGAGCCGGCCGCCCTCGCGCAACTGCGCGATCCACGCGGCGGGGATCGCTTCGACGCCGACCGTCGCGATGATGCGGTCGAACGGCGCATCGCTCGGATCGCCGTGCACGCCGTCGGCCAACATCGTGCGCACGTGCGGATAGCCCGCCGCGTCGAGCTGCCGGCGCGCCGCACCGACGAGCTCGTCGTCGACGTCGATGGTGACGACCGAACCTGACGGGCCGACCAGCTCACAGAGCAGCGCCGCGTTGTAGCCGGTGCCGGCGCCGATCTCCAGCACGCGCTCGCCGCCGCGCAGCTCGAGCATCTCGATCATCTCGGCCATGATCGCGGGCTGCGACGACGAGCTGAGCGGGATGCCGTCTTGCAGCTTGACCGCGATCGAACGATCGGTGTACACGTCTTCCGCGGCGACGCCGGGGACGAACACGTGCCGGGGCACGCGCCGGAACGCTTCGGCCACGCGCTCGGTGCGCACCGCGCCGCGGTCGCGCAGCAGCCTCACGAGCTGCCTGCGCAGCTCTCCGTAGTGCGGCGTGCTCACGACGCGCGCACGAGGGCGTCAGCCGGGGACGCGCAGCACGCGATAGCGCCCGGCGTCGCGCTGCAGGAAGCCCGCGTCGCACAGCGCGTCGAGAACTTCCACGGTCGCGGCGCGTTCGTTCTTGTTCGGCATCCCGGCCCATTGCAGCGCGATCTCGTGCGCGTCGAGCACCGCATCCGCGCGCAGCAGATCGCGCACGAACCGCTCGTTCAAGCGCACGCGCTCCATGCGGCGCCGCAGCGGTTCGAGCGCCGCGTCGAAGTCGGCGGCCGCGGCCGGATCGGACGGTCCGGAAGCCGTCGCGAGATGAAGCGCGGCTTCGGCTTCGTCGCTCGATGCGTACTTGTCCAGCGCGGCCATCGCTTCGGCGTCGGTCGCGCTCGGTTCGCGCGCCGAGGTTTCCGCGGCCGGCGGTGACGGCGGTCGTGACGTGTCGCTCATCGCGGCGTCGATCGCTTCGGCCGCGGTATCGCGCGGTGCCGGGCGCAGCACTTCCGCGCCGAGCGCGGTCGCCGGTGCGGGGATGACGTTCTGCGTGCCGACGAGCGCGGGATTGCGCTCGAGCACGAAGTCGGTGATGCGCGGGAACAGCTCGGCGAGCGCGACGAACGCGGTTTGCCACGGCACCGCGTTGAGCACGCGCGGCCGCGTGCGCACCGCGACGAGGATCTTGCGCGCGACGTCTTCGGGCGTCGCGAGGATCGATGCCGGCGCGCCCGGCATGCCCGCGCGCGACATGAACGCCGTGTCGACGGCGCCCGGGTCGACGTACGTCACGGCGATGCCCTGCGGCTCGAGCTCCCGCCGCAGAATCCTCGTCGCGGATCGCGTCGCAGCTTTCGACGGCGCGTACGCGCCCAGCCCGCCGACGGGCACGCGTGCCACGCCGCTGCCGAGCATGAACACGATGCCGTGCGACTCACGCAGCAGCGGCAGCGCCTCGCGCACGAGTGCGACCGGGCCGATCACGTGCGTACCGAACTGCGCGCGCAGCGCGTCGTCGGTTTGCTGCGAGAGCGCGCCGACGGCGACGTGCCCCGCGTTGTTCACCAGCACGTCGATGCGCCCGAACTTCTCGCGCGCGAGGTCGACGATCGGCAATGCGTTCGCGGGATCGCTCACGTCGAACACCGCGGTGACGACGCGGCCGGGCTCGCTGCGCGCGCGCTTCGCGACCGCGTCGAGCGCGGCGGCGTTGCGGCCGATCGCGACGACGTCGTACCCGGCGCGTGCGGCGCGCAGCGCGAGCGCGCGCCCGATGCCCGACGACGCGCCGGTGACGACGACGACGCTCATCCCGTCTTCTGCGGTGCGCGCACCAGCTCGAGCCACTGCTTCGAGCCGTTGGTCAGGAACGTGACGTCGCCTCCGACGCCGACGAAGCGGTAGCCGTGCGCGATCATCTGCCTCGCCTGCTCGGCCTCGCGCGCGAGGATGCCGGCGAACTTGCCGGCGGCTTCGGCGGCGCGCGGAACCGCGTCGATCAGCGCCATGTAGGCGGCGTCCTTCTCCCACACGCCGGGCCACGGCTTGCCGCCGGAGAACGCGAGATCGTTCGGTCCGACGAACACGCCGTCGATGCCGTCGACCGCAAGGATCTCCGCGACGTTCGCGACGGACTGCTCCGTCTCGACTTGCACGAGCACGAGCACCTCGTCGTTCGCGCGCAGGCTGTACGTGCCGGGATCGGTCTCGAACGTGAGGTTGGCGCGCACGCCGCCGCGGCTGCGCTGGCCCAGCGGCGGAAAGCGCGCGTCTTGCACGACGCGGCGCGCGTCGTCCGCGGTGTTGACGACCGGCACCATGATGCCCCACGCGCCCAAATCGAGCACGCGCTGGATCTGCGAGCTCTCGTTCCACGCGACGCGCACGATGGGCACGCCGCCTTGCGCGCGCACGGCCGTCACCATCGCGGCGGCGTCGGCCAGCGGCACCGGACCGTGCTCCATGTCGATGAGCAGCCAGTCCCAGCCATGGCTCGCGAGCAGCCCGGCGACGAGCGGCTCGGCCAAGTTCATCCAGGTCCCGACGACGGTCTCACCGGCCTGCAGCCGGCGTTTCAACGTATTTTCGCGCACGCATCCGCTTACCGCGCGGCGACGCGACGTTCCTCGATGGAGCGCACCCACGCATCGTACAGCGTCCGCGTGCTGTCGGGCAGCGTGCGGTAGTAGTAGGTGTCGGCGATCACCGGCGCGTCTTCGGGCGCCGTGACCGTGCGCCGCTCGCGGGCGAACGCGGCGAGCGCAGCGGCGACCGGCTTCTCGCTGCCGTCGTCGCGGACGATCCCGAACGACAGCTCGTGCGGCGCTCGGTCGAACGGCGGCTCGGCGCGCAGCTCCGCGGCGTAGTCGGCCCAGCACCACCAGTAGGCGCCCAGCCGGCCGTCGGCGTGCAGCCGTTCGAGCACGGCCGTGCAGTACGACGCCATCTCCGTTTCCGTCAGGCACGCGTACGGTGACAGCACTGGATCGTCCGGTGAGATCGTCGGGTTCGGCGGTTCGTCCGGCAGCGCGACGCGCTCGAACGGCGAGAGCTTGTGCGGCGGGCACGCCGGGTTTCCGAACTCGCTGAACAGCACGGGCTTCTGCGAGAACGCCGCGGTGAGGTGCGCGAGAAACGGCACGACTTCCGGATCGAGGCGGTTGCGCGAGAAGCCGCTGTACACCGGGTAGCCGTGCATCGTCGCGAACGCGTACGGCATGCACAGCGGCAGGAGGCGAATGTTGCGGTCGCGCGTGAGGTCTTCACCGTGCGTGCCCGCGGTGACCGTGATCGCGGACGTCTCCTGGAGCGCGGCGGTGAGCCGCCGGGACCAGTCCGCCGCTTCGTAAAAGTTCGCCGGCTCGCGCAGGTTGCTGAACTCGTTGCCGAGATCCCACGCGAGAACCGCGGGATGCGCGCGCAAGCGTTCGCCCACGGCGCGCGCGAACGTGAGCTGCGCGTCGAGCAGCGGGCCTTTGTAGAAGTCGCCGATCCCGTACGGCGATTCGGCGTCGCCCGCGATCGTGCGAAAGCGGCCGTGCGGCGCGTTCGGATCGAGCGCCCACGGCGGGATCCAGTTCACGCCGCTCATGTGACCGGAGAACAGCGTGGGCATCGTGCGCAGCCCGGCTTCGGCCGCGATGTTCGCAACGGCTTCCAAGCGCGCGAGCATCGTGGCATCCATCGCGTCCGGCTGCGGCTGGAAGTCGTCCCAGCGCAGGAAGAATCGCACGGCGTCGAGCCCGAGCCCGGCGATGCGCGCGAAGTCCTCCCGAACCTCGCCCGCGTCGAACCGCCGCCACATCGCCATCGCGCTGCGCCGCGGCCAGTAGTTCATCCCCACCGAGAACCGCACGAAGCGAGGGTACCCCTGCGACCGGGCGTGCCCTGCCGACCGAGGGCGCTTCACCGGGCGGCCCGAACCGCGTGGGCGATGAGTGCTACGCCCCGTGTCGGGATCATCATGGGCTCGAAATCGGATCTCGAGACGATGCGCGCCGCCGCGACGATGCTGGAGGAGCTCGGCGTGCCGTTCGAGCTGCGCGTCGTGTCCGCGCACCGCACGCCCGATCTGATGTTCCGCTACGCGAGCGAGGCGAAAGCGCGCGGCATCGAGGCGATCATCGCAGGCGCGGGCGGCGCGGCGCACCTGCCCGGCATGGTCGCGACGAAAACGAACCTGCCGGTGATCGGCGTCCCCGTGGAATCGAAAGCGCTCAAAGGCCTCGACTCGCTGCTGTCGATCGCGCAGATGCCCGCCGGCGTCCCGGTCGCGACGATGGCGATCGGCGGCGCCGCGAACGCAGCATTGTTCGCGGCGCGCATCCTTGCGTTGCACGACGCCGAATTAGCGCGCAAATTGGACGAGCGCGTCGCGCGCGTCACCGCCGACGTGGAGTCGATCGAGCTGTGATCCGCAGCATCGGCATCCTCGGCGGGGGGCAGCTTGGGCGGATGCTCACGCTCGAAGCGAAGCGGATGGGGTTTCGCGTCGTGACGCTCGAGCCGCTGCCCGATTCGCCGTGCGGGCAAGTCGCCGACGAGCAGATCGTTGCGGCGTACGACGATCTGCGCGCGATCGGCGAGCTGGGCGCGCGCACCGACGTCGTCACGTACGAGTTCGAGAACATCCCGCTCGAGTCCGTGCTCGCGCTGGAAAAAGACCGGCGCATCGTGCATCCCGGCTCCAACGCGCTGCGCATCACGCAGGAGCGTATTCTGGAGAAGACGTTCGTGCGGGACTGCGGCATCCCGACCGCGGAGTTCGCGCCGGTGCGCACGCGCGACGAGCTCGATGCCGCGGAGAAGTCGATCGGATACCCCGGCGTGCTCAAGACGACGCTCGGCGGTTACGACGGCAAGGGGCAGTGGGTCGTGCGCTCGCGCGACGACGCCGAGCGCGCGTGGACCGCGGCGAAAGGGCGCGCGCTGATCTGGGAACGGCTCATTGCGTTCGACCGCGAGCTGTCGATCATCGCCGCGCGCAACGAGCAGGGCGAGATCGTCGCGTTCCCGGTGTCGGAGAACCAGCACGACGAAGGCGTGCTCGCCGTAACGATCGTTCCGGGGCGCGTCGCGCCGGCGATCGCCGAGCGCGCGCGGCGGTACGCGACGACGATCGCCGAGCGGCTGGAGATCATCGGCACGTTCTGCGTCGAGTTCTTCCAAGCGGGCGACGACCTGCTGGTCAACGAGATCGCGCCGCGCGTGCACAACAGCGGGCACTACTCGCTCGACGCCACGCAGATCAGCCAGTACGAGATGCACGTGCGCGCGATCTGCGGTTTGCCGCTGGTCGAGCCGCGGCAGTTCCGGCCCGCGGTCATGATCAACATCCTGGGCGGCGGCGCCGGCGACACGCTCGCCGGCGTCGCGGACCTGCTGCGCGAGCGGGATCTCAAGCTTCACGTCTACGGCAAGGCGCACGCCGCTCTGCGCCGCAAGATGGGGCATTTCACCGTGCTCGGCGACGACGTCGACGACGCGCTCGCCAAAGCCGAGCGCGGGCGCGGCGTGCTGCACTGGATCGACGACCGGGCGGCAGCACTGCGATGAGCGACGGCGGCGAGACACGCATCCCTGAGTCGCGGGTGTTCCGACTCGATCTGGTCATTGCGATCTGCGCGCTGTTCGTCAGCTCGCTGGCGACCGCGGCTTCATGGTGGCAGTCGCACGTCGTCGCGGAGCAGCTCTCGTCGCAGGTGTGGCCGTATCTTTCCGTTCAGACGACGTACGGCGGCGGTTCCGTCGCGCTGACCGTCTCCAACGAGGGTTTGGGACCCGCGCGCGTGCGGTCGATCGTGCTTTCGCTCGACGGAAAGCCGCGCCGCAAGCTCACGGACGTCCTCGACGTCATCTCACCGGCGAAAAACCGGAACCTGCGCGGCCAGTTCAGCGACGTCTCGCCCGGCAGCGTCATCCGGGTGGGAGGCGCGGTCACCCTGTTCAAAATCGGCGACCGCAAAACCGTGCTCGCCCTTCTGCGGAATTATCGGCGCCTCGATCTGGCGGTGTGCTACTGCCCGATCATCCCCGGCGACTGCTGGGTCGTGCGCAAGGGCGGCGCAGACGCCGGCAACGGCGATCCCGACGTCGTCCGGGAGTGCCCCGACGAACGGCGCTTCATGCTGGAATCCGGTATGGCGCCCTGATGCGGACGGCGCCGGCGCCGTCCCCGAAACCGTAGCGAATCAGCCGAAGAAACTGCCGGCGTCCGCCATCGCGCGCGCCGGCTTGGGCGGGATGTCGGTGAACGCCATCGGGCGGTCCCACCAGTCGTGACGGCGCCAGCGGAGCTGGTCCTGCGTCGGCGGCGGCGGTGTGCGCAGGCGCAGCGCTTGCGCGTACGCATCGGCGTAACGGTCGACCATGCGCTCCACGGAGAACGTCGACTCGACGTGCGCGCGGCACGCGGTGCGTGAGAGCGACGCGAGCCGCGGCACCTTCGCGACGGCGTCATCCACGTCGTCGCAGAGAAAGCCCGTCACGCCGTCGACCACGATCTCGGGTATCGAGCCCATGCGCGCGCCGAGCACGGGCGTGCCGCACGCCATCGCTTCGATCAGCGTGAGGCCGAAGCGCTCCGGGCGCGTCGTCATGTGGATGAGCGCGAGCGCGCCGCCGACGAGCTCGTCGCGCGCCTTGCCTTGCACGTGGCCGAGAAATTGCACCGCGTCGCCGTCGACGTGCGGTGCGACCTGCTCGCGAAAATACGCCTCGTCGTGGGGGATCCCGGCGAGCTTCAGGCGCACGCCCGCGCGCTTTGCGACCTCGATCGCGAGGTGCGCGCCTTTCTCCGGGTGGAAGCGCGCAAGGAACAGCAGATAGTCGCCCGCGGCGTCGCGGAACGTCCACGCCGCGGGATCGATGCCGTTGTACGTCGTCGCGAGATACGACAAGCCCGGGTCGCGGTCGGCATCGCTGATCGAGCAGTAGAACGAGCGCGCAGCGCCTGCGTAATATGCGCCGAGCACCGGTGGCGACGAGAACCCGTGCACCGTCGTGACGAGCGGCGGATGCGACGTCGCCAGCGCGTACAGCAGCGGCTTCCAGTCGAAGTTGTTATGGATCAGATCGAACTCGGCGGCGCGCTTGAAGCACGACGCGATGTGCAGCTCGGAGCAGACTTCGCCGTTCAGCGCGGGATCTTCGTTCAATCCGACGGGTACGACCGCCGCGAGCTTGCCGGGGCTCGACGAGTTCGCCGTCGCGAACAGCGTCACGTCGGCGCCGCGCGCGACCAAACCGCGCGCGATGTTGTACGCCACCTGCTCCCAGGGCCCGTAGCCCGGCGGCGGCGTCGGCCACGAGATCGCGCCGAGGATCGCGACCTTCAGGCCGGTCAGGTTCACGCGCGCTCGTGCGCGACCGCGCCCGCTTTGATCACGACGCGCGGTTCGCGCAGTGCGCGCACGTCCGCGCCCGCGTCGCCGTTGAGCAGCAGCAGATCCGCAGGCCGGCCTTGCGCGAGCACGCCCGCGTCGACGCCGAGCAGCTCCGCCGCCGTGCTCGTCGCGGCGGTAAGCGCCTGCTGCGGCGTCATCCCGAGCACGGTCGACATCAGCTCGACCTCGTACGCGTAGTTCTCGTGCCGGTTGTACGGCGTTCCCGCGTCGGAGCCGCCGGCGATTTTGACGCCGGCGCGCCACGCCTTGCGGATGTTGTCGCCCGCGCTCTGATAGATCTCCGTCGCTTTGCGCACGACGTAGTCCGGCTGCGCGCCGCCCGCAACGTTTTCGTAGATGCACCAGACCGCCGCGAGCGTCGGCACGAGGTAGGCGTCGCGCTCCTTGAACAGCGCGATCGCCTCGTCGTCGAGCAGGTGGCCGTGCTCGATCGACGTCACCCCGGCGCGCAGCGCGTTCTTGATCCCGCCCGTGCCGATGGCGTGCGCGGCGACGCGCATGCCGTGCGTTTTCGCCTCGACGATCGCCGCGCGCATCTCCTCTTCGCTGAGCTGGTCCTGGCCGGGTACCGCGCCTTTGGTGAGGACGCCGCCCGTCGCGATCAGCTTGATGCACGTGGCGCCGGCTTTGCGCTGCTCGCGCACGGCCTTGCGCGCGTCCCACGGCCCGTCCGCTTCGCGCCCGAGGAAGAACCCGTGACCGCCGGTCATGCAGATCGCACGACCGGCCGGCACGATCGTCGGACCGGTGTGCTGCCCGCTCGCGATCGCGTCGCGCAGCGCGATGGCGTTGGATTCCGAGCCGCCGAGGTCGCGCACGGTCGTGACGCCCGCTTCGAGCGCGAGCCGCGCGTTGCGCGCGGCGTCGAGCGTGCGTTCGGTCGGCGTGCGGATGAGAAAGAACGTCTGCGTGTCCGGCTGGCCGTTGACTTCGAGGTGGACGTGGCTGTTGATCAAACCGGGGACCACCGATGCGCTCTCGTACGTGCGCTCGGCGTCGACGCGCTCGCCGCCGGTCGCAATACGCGCGATCCGGCCGTCTTCCACGACCATTGTAACGTTCTCGCGCGGGGCGGCGGCGGTGCCGTCGTAGAGCTTGCCGGTACGGATCGCGATGCGCATCGCGTCGTCGTACGCAGCGGGGATGCGGCTCGCCTCCCAGCGAACCGCCGTGCGGGATGGCTCTGCGCAATCCACGTTTGATCGAAAGCTGGTCGGTTCTCGTCGTCGCGTGCGCGCTGAGCGGCTGCTCGGTGATGGGCGGGGGGCCCAGCGTGGCGCCGCCCAGCAACGCCGGGATCCCGACCCCGGCGCCGTCATCCACGCCCGCTGCCACGCAGGCGCCGAGCCCGACGCCCGCGCCTACGAGCGCGTCGTCGTCGGTCCGCCGGCGTCACGCGGCGCGCCAGCGCTCGGCGGCGCCCCAAACATCCCCCGCGACGAGCACTCCTTGATCAGCGCCTGACGGTTGTCGACCGCAAACGTCTTCAGCAGCTTGGAGACGGTGTTGCGGATCGTCTGCGTCGACCGCCCGCGGATCGTGGCGATGTCCGCCGTCGATTTCCCTTCGTGCAGCAGCTCGATCACCTCGCGGTCCGCGCGCGTCAGCTCCGCGAGCAGCGGGTCGGCTTGCCACGCGGCGAACCGCGCTGCACGAATTCGAAGCCATGACCGCGACGGCAGCGTGCGCGTGCGCTCTTCCACGAAGGCGAGCAGTTCGGGCTCGCCGTTGAGCTCGCCCAGCCGCAGCGCGGCGAGCAGGGCGCGCCGTTCCATGCTCAGCTCGGAGTACGCCCGCAGCGCGTCGCGATACCGGTGCTGTGCGCTGAACGCATCGCTGTTCGCGTCCGCCACGAGCCCTTCGACGAACGCGAGGTACGCGCGTTTCATCGGCTCGTCCGTCAGCGATGCGGCCTGCTCCGCCGACATCGCGTCGATGCGGTGCAGCGCCGCGGCGGCGCCCGCGCCGTCGCCGATGAGCGCGAGCGTCTCCGCGACGACGACGGGCAGGTTGATCTCTTCGAACGCGTGGAGCCCGTGCACGTCGACCCGCTCCAGCTCGGAACGGATCGCCGCCGCGAGATCTTCGAACCCCAGCAGCTCGCCGTACGAGAACAGCACCGCGGCGCGGCGGCACTGCGCAAACAAGCTGAACGCGCTCGACGGCGCGGCGACGGCGGCGTTGCGCGCCGCCTGCAGCGCTTCGCGCGGCCGGCCGCCGAGCTCGGCGGCCATCGAGCGGTTCATCTCCATCCAGAAGCGGTAGTACTCGACCCCGGCCGACTCCCAGCGCACGCGCTCTGCGCGCGCGTCGTACGCTGCCCAGCGCGCTTCGTCGAACAGCTCGACGGCGATGTAGCTCAGCGTCGCGATGAGGCTCGCTTCGAGGATACAGTCGAACTGGCGGCAACGGTCGAGCTGCGCGAGCGATGCTTCGAACGCCGCCACCGCCGCTTGAAGCCCGCGCGTGCACTTGGCGATCCAGCCGCGGCATTCGAGCGCTCGCGCGTAGATCACGTCGCTGTGCGGATCGATCTCGTCCAGCGCGCGCTCCGCGGCTTCGAAGTCGCGCACCTGGTAATGCGCGAGCGCGATGCCGAGCGCGGTCTCCGAGCGGGTCGCCACGTCGGACGCCGTCGCGCGCCGCGACGCGTCGTGCAGGAGCGCAAGGCCGCGCGCGACGTCGCCGCCGCGCGCGTGCGCCGTCCCGAGCAGCATCGGAGCGACGCCCGTCGCGTCGCGTGCGCCGTCGTCACCGAAGGCCGCCGTCAGCGCTGCGATCGTATCGCCGTTTCGGCGCAAGCGCAGCAACGCGCGCGCTCGCAGCAGCGCGAGCGCGTCGTCGTTTTCGGAGCTGTCGCTTGCGACTTGATCGCACAGCGCGAGGCAGCGCTCGGCATCTCCGTCGAGCCAAGCCCGCTGAGCGTCCGCGAACCGTACCCTTCCTACCACCATCGTGCGCATCGTTCGGGATGAACGTACCGCTAGCATCCGTCCCGCGGATCGCGGATACTGAAAACGATGAGACGTCGCGCATCGACACCGCTCGTATTTTCGTGCGTCCTCGCGTGCGGCACGGCGCTCGCCGGCTGCGGAGGAGCGGGCGCCACGACGGGTACCCCGACCGTGCCGGCCACTACCCGCGATACCGGTGCGGTCTGTCCCGCGCCCGCGCTCGCACTCGACGGGCCCCCGTTGCTGTCGCCCGCACCTGGATCGACCGGAGTGCCGGTGACGTTAGCGGTGCTGACGTTCGGGCACATCGTCGTCATCCCGGACATTATCTCAGGGAACGCGACGCTGGCGGGCAGCGACGGCTCGACGCTCACGAGCGGTCCGCTTACGCCGTCGTCGGACCTCTCGACGACGACCGCGTCGATCAGCGGCCTGCAGCCGCACACCACCTACACGGTGAACGTCGGCGGCACCCTCAACGAACGAGGCTGCATCATTCCGTTCAGCGCAAACGACGGAAGCTTTACGACGCGGTAGTTGCGACTACGCTCCCTTTCGCAGGTCGCCAAGAAGCGATGACGCGTTCTCAAAATAACGTGCATGCGACGAGCGAACAGCGGCTTCATCATTGGCTCTCAACAACAGAGATTCAACATCGCCGTCAGTTCCTGCGTCTAGTTCAGCTTGCAATCGGTCATGTTCCGCGCGTGAGAATTCTGAATCAGAGTACGCTTTGAATCGACGCAGTTCTCGACCACTTCGAGAATATACCAGTAAGAAGATCATGGTACTATTGGCGCTCCAGGCGCTGAATTATTTGCTCCAATTCAATAAATCGCTCTTCGAGTTCTAAGTCCTCTTCTGCGATCTGGGCGAGCGCCTCGTTTCGGCCGAACTCTGTATCAAGAATGCCGTCGTCATCTAATTGCAGAAACCCCTGGTATCCGCGCTTAAGTCGCTCAATTAAGTAGATAACACGGCCTGACCACGTTAATTGGGCTTCGAGTTCCTCAGGCCCGCCACCATACTTAATTTCAAAACCCACAAGGTCGGCGAACTTTTCGGACAGCTGTGCCCAGCGTTGTTGCGCCTGAGTCCGAATTTGCAATTCATAGCTCTGAGCGTTCTCGCGTATGACGAAGTGTGCTGCATGATACCCCACAATCGGAGATTCTCGACGATCGATGAAGCGAGCATCTGGGAAGGCCTCTCGGACCTTGTTAATCGCACTGTCCTGAGTATCTAAATCCGTCACGACGACTCGGCCACCCGCCACATCCTGCATTCTGCTGAGCGGCATAGTCTGCCGCTTCAACTTTGCAATGATCGATTGCGTAGTTTTCCCAGGACGCTCGGTTATGGGAAGCTGAAGTAACTGCTGCAGGCGTTGTGTCACGGCGTTCGAAAAAGATCCTAGCGAGCGTCGATATCGGTCCAGTAGAATGCGGTCATCAGAGGATATGCTGTCGCCCACGCGGAGACGCTCTCCCAACCGGTCAACTTGCGCTCGCGATAGCTCCGACATTTCCTCCTCGACGCATTGCGTTATCGATCGCGGCGAAGCAGCAGTCGACGTCGGCAATATCATTGTGATGGGCGGATGACAGGCGTACCGCGCTGCCGTTCTTTTCGGGGGCGAGCGTGTTCGGCAGGCGCGGGGAGTAGAAATTTCCTGCGTGGTTCATCTATGCGGTCGCGCCCGCTAGCCGTGCGGTGCGCGCGTCGGCTGCTTCGAGCGCGGTGTACGCGCGCGATGCGAGCGGGCGGCCGAGCTTCGACGCGATGAAGCGGGACGCCGCGCGCAGCTTCGTCAGATCGATCCCCGTCTCGATGCCCATCCCGTGCAGCAGGTAGACGACGTCTTCGGTCGCGCAGTTGCCGGTCGCGCCGGGTGCGAACGGGCAGCCGCCCAGGCCGCCGGCCGACGTGTCGTAGATGTGCACGCCGCATTCGAGCCCGGCGAGCGTGTTCGCGAGCGCCGTCCCGCGCGTGTCGTGAAAGTGCAGTCCGAGGCGGTCGAGCGGGACGACGCGCAGCAGCGCGCCGACCACGTCGAACACTTGGTTCGGCGTGCCGACGCCGATCGTGTCCGCCACGCTGAGCTCGTCGACGCCCAGCTCCAGCAATCGCTCGCACACGCGCACGACGTCCGCCACCGCGACGTCGCCCTGGAACGGGCACCCGAACGCGGTCGACAGAGCCGCGCGCACCCACATCCCTTCGGACTTCGCGCGCTTCACGACCCCGGCAAATGCCGTCACCGACTCGTCGATCGTCATGTTGATGTTCGCTTTCGCGAACGCTTCGGATGCGGCGGTGAACACGGCGACCGCGCGCACGCCGGCATCGATCGCACGGTCGAGTCCGCGCTCGTTCGGCACGAGCACGAGATATTTTCGGCCGTCGTCCTTGCGGATGCGGCGAAACACCTCGCCCGCATCGGCCATCTGCGGCACGTGCTTAGGGCTGACGAACGACGTCGCTTCGAGGATCGGGACGCCGGCCTCGGACAGCAGGTCGCAGAAGCGCACCTTGTCGTCCGTCGAGATGGGCACGGACTCGTTCTGCAGGCCGTCGCGCGGGCCTACCTCGCAGATCGTCACGCGCCGCGGCGCGGCCTCGAGCGGATTGTTCATGTCACGGGCTCCTTTCGCAAGAACCGTGCGATCATCTCTACCGCGATCGGCCAGATCGCGTCGTCGTGCTTGAAGCGGCGGAAGATCGTCGCGAAGATGTTCTGCACCGCGCCCAGGTTGAGGTGGTTGGCTTCGTCCTGGTCGATGGTGACGACGGGCATCGCGCCATCCAGCGATGCCGACTCGATCATCACGACGCCGTCGCTTTGCAGATGGTACTTCGGCATGCGCCCGATGATGTGCAGGTAGCGATGGCCCTCCGGCATCACCCACGGCGTGCCGTCCAGGTGCCAGCGCTCTTTTTTCTCGTTGTCGGGATCAGGCGCCCAGTGGCCGCCGACACCGTTGAGCCACCGCATGAATTCCGAAGCGACGTCCATGTCGCGCAGCACGTGCGTGGGCATGCGCGCGAGCCGCAGCGTGCTCGCGGCGTAGTTCGTGATGAGCCCGCCGTTGGGCGCCGCGAGCTGCACGGACGCCGCGATGTCGCCGGCGCGCTCGGGATATGCGCGCAAGAAGCCGCGGTTGATCAGCCCGCCCGCGCTGTAGCCGATCGTCGCGACCGGGAACGCGCTCGGCTCGCGCGTCTTGAGCAAGTCCAGAAACGCGGAGAAGCGGTCGATGCGCTCGCGCAGGTATTCGTTGCCGTCCGGAAAGATCGTGCAGTCGAATCCGTACGCGGACAGCCCGTCCTTGCCGTGCCGCCCGTCGGCGAACGTGCGCATCAGCTTCGACGCCTCGTTCCAGCCCGCAATCAGAATTACTCGCACTATGCGGCGCCGATCGTCATCAGCGTGGCGCCGCTCTTCACCAGCTCGCCCGGTTTCACGCGCACGTCTTTCACGATCCCGGCGACCGGCGCTTCGATGCGGTGCTCCATCTTCATCGCTTCGAGCACGACCAGCAGCGCGCGCTGCTCGACGGCTGCGCCGGGCTGGACCGCGACGCTGACGATCTTGCCGGGCATCGGCGCGGTGACGTCTCCCGACGCGGCGGCGTGTGCGGAGTGCTCCGCGTCCGCGCTTGGCGGGGCGGGCACGGTCCAGCGCACGGTACGGCCCGCGACGACGACCGTTCCGCCGTCGTCATCGTACGTTGCGCCGCGCGCGTCCGGCTCGAAGGCGCCGGCCACATCGCCCGCGAGATTCCAGCGCTCGCCGTCGAACGTTGCATTCGCGTGCACCGTTGTGCCGTCGACCGCGAACGCCAGCGGCACGCCGACGCCGCCCAGCCGCCAGGCGTCCGCGCGCGCGAGCACCGCCGCGGCGATGCGCTGCATCGTGGCCTCGTCGGCGTGCGCTTCGCCCAGCCCGAACAGCGGCATGCGCTCGTCGAGAAAGCGCGTCGTCGTGTCGCCCGCGCGGTACGCGTCGTCCGCGACGATCGCGCGCAGCAGCGGCAGGTTCGTCGCGATCCCCGCGACGACCGTGTCGCGCAGCGTCACGTCCATGCGCGCGATCGCGGCGGCGCGGTCGGCGCCCCACACGATGATCTTCGCGAGCATCGAGTCGTAGTAGACCGGCACCTCGTCGCCGGCGCGAAAGCCCGCGTCGAGCCGCACGCCCGGCGCGCGCGGGACGTCGAACGCCGCTAGCGTGCCCGACTGCGGCAGAAAGTCGTGCGCGGGATCCTCTGCGTTCAGCCGCGCTTCGATCGCCCAGCCGCGCGGCACGAGCTGTTCCTGCGTGAAGCGCAAGCGCTCGCCGTTCGCGACGCGAATTTGCTCGTGCACCAAGTCTACGCCGTACACGAGCTCGGTGACGGGGTGCTCCACCTGCAAGCGCGCGTTCATCTCGAGGAAATAGAACGCGCCGTCCTCGTCGAGCATGAACTCCGCGGTGCCGGCGTTGGTGTAGCCGACGCTGCGCGCCGCGTTCACGGCGGCCTCGCCCATGCGCGCGCGCAGCGCGGGGTCGAGCGCGGCGCTCGGTGCTTCTTCCAATACTTTTTGGTGGCGGCGCTGGATCGAGCACTCGCGCTCGCCGAGGTGCACCGTCGCGCCGTGCGCGTCGGCGAGGATCTGGAACTCCACGTGCCGCGGCCGGCGCAGGTAGCGTTCGAGCAGCACGGCGTCGTCGCCGAACGCCGCCTTCGCCTCGCGCTTCGCGCTCGCGAGCGCTTCGGAGAACTGCGCGAGGTCGTCCACGACGCGCATGCCGCGCCCGCCGCCCCCCGCGCTGGCTTTGATCAGCAGCGGCGTCCCGATCGTCTCCGCCTGCGCGCGCAGCGTCTCTTCGCGCTGGTCATCGCCTTCGTAGCCCGGCACCACCGGCACGCCGAACTCACGCACGCGCCGTTTCGCGTCGATCTTCGAGCCCATCGCCGCGATCGCGTCCGCGGTCGGGCCGACGAACACGAGCCCCGCGTCGGTGACCATGCGCGCGAAGGACGCGCGCTCGCTCAAAAAGCCGTAGCCCGGATGGATCGCGTCGGCGCCCAGCGTCTTCGCCGCCGCGACGATGCGTTCGCCGTCGAGATACGACTCGCTCGCCGGCCCGGGCCCGATGCGAACCGATGCGTCCAGCGCTTCGCGAAAGTACGCGCGTTCGTCGGCGTCGGAGTACACGCCCACGGGCGCGATCCCCAGCTCGCGTGCGCCGCGCGCGACGCGGACCGCGATCTCGCCGCGGTTGGCGATCAGCAGCGTGCGGATCATTTCGCCGCCCACGAAGCATCGCGCCGTTCCAGAAACGCGCGCAGGCCTTCCTGTCCTTCGTCCGACGTGCGCTGGCGCGCGATCGCGCGCGCCGTCAGCGCGCGCGACTCGTCGTACGACGCCGCGCGCACCGCGGGGATGAGCCGTTTCGCCGCCGCCACCGCCGACGGGCCGGCGCTGTCGAACTCGCGTGCGATCGCGTCCACCGTGCCGTCGAGCGCGTCGATGCCGCAGACCTCGTGCACGAGGCCGATCGCCTGCGCGCGCAGCGCATCGAACCGCTCGCCGCTCAAGAAATACCGCCGCGCGTGCGTCACGCCGATCTTCGCGATCGCGAACGGCGAGATCACCGCGGGGATGATCCCGAGCTTCGTCTCGGTGAACCCGAACACGGTCTCGCTCTCCGCGACGACCGCGTCGGCGACCGCGCACAACCCCGCGCCGCCGCCCACCGCCGCGCCGTGCACCTTCGCGATCACGGGCTTGGGGCAGCGGTCGATCGCGCGGTACATGTCGGACATCGCCTCGGCGTCGCGCACGTTCTCGTCCTCGGAGAGCTGCAGCGAGCCGCGCATCCAGTTCACGTCCGCGCCGCCGCAGAAGGTCTTGCCTTCGCCCTCCAGGACGACGACGCGAATCTTCGGGTCGCCGGCGAGGCCGAGGAACGTGTCGCGCAGCCGCGCGATCAGCTCGGCATTGAAAGCATTGCGAACTTGGGGGCGGGCAAGCACGACGCGAGCACGCGCTCCCTCGCGTTCGACGCGCAAAACGGGGTCGGGCACGGCCTCGGTCGTTCAACGGTCCGGGCGGGCGTCCCCGTGGCCAGGACCATACCGTGCATTCCGGCGAGGTCGCCGGTGCGCTTCTCCGGAACAATACCGACATATGGCTCTTTACCGCCGCTTTGTTTCCGCTGCGCTCGCGGCCGCGTTCCTCGCTCTTCCCCTGGCGCCGGTTCGCGCTCAGGCGCCGACGGCGCACTCCGTCGACGTGACCCGCGCGACGCTGCCCAACGGGCTGCAAGTCGTCGTGCTGCGCGACACGCTCGCGCCGGTCGTGTCGACTTGGATGAACTATCTGGCGGGCGCGCAGGAAGAGCCGATCACCGGGATCGCGCACGCGCAGGAGCACATGCTGTTCCGCGGCAGCAAGACGCTCACCGCGTCGCAGTTCGCGGACACCACGGCGATCACGGGCGGCACGTTCAACGCGGACACGCAGGGTCAGATGACCCAGTACTTCTTCGAGATGCCGTCGCAATATCTCGACATCGCGCTCAACCTCGAGCGCTCGCGCGCGGCGGGCGTGCTCGACTCGCAGAAGCTCTGGGACCAGGAACGCGGCGCGATCACGCAAGAGGTCACGCGCGACTACTCGAGCGCGACCTTCCGGCTGTTCACGAAGACGATCGAGCACATGTTCGCGGGGACGCCCTACGCCGACTTCGGGCTGGGCACGGTCGACAGCTTCAAGAAGATTCAAGCGCCGGATCTCAAGCGCTACTACGCCCGCTGGTACCACCCGAACAACGCGATTTACGTGATCGCCGGCAACGTCGACCCGCAGCAGACCATCGCCAAGGTGCGCAAGCTGTTCGGCGACATCCCCGCCGCCACGCTGCCCGCGCGCCCCGCGATCCACTTGCGGCCGCTCGTGGCGCAGACGCTGCGCGACAACAGCTCCGACCCGATCACGATCGGCTTCGTCGCGTACCGCGTCCCCGGCTACAACAACGCGAAGGACTACTTCGCGTCGCAGATCCTCAACGACGTGCTCAACAGCCAGCGCGGCGCACTGTACGAGTTGCAGGCGTCGGGCAAGGCGCTCGGCACGTTCGCGCAGTCGGTCACGTTCCCGGAGTCCGGGATGAGCTTCGTCGGCTCCGCCGTCCCCGTCACGACCACGGGCGAGACCGCCGTCGCCGACCTCAAAGCCGTGATCGAAGGCTACAAGAAGACCGGCCTTCCGGCCGATCTCGTCGCCGTCGCGAAGCAGCGCGAAGTGTCGTCGGCGGAGTTCGCCCGCAACTCGATCTCGGGACTCGCATCGGCGTGGAGTCAAAGCCTCGCGGTGGAACACCGCACGCCGGACGAAGACCTCGCGGGATTGCAAGCGGTGACGGTCGACGACGTCAACCGCGTGCTGCGCACGTACTACGACCAGAACACCGCGACGACCGCGATTTCGACCCCGAAGGAAGCCGCCGGTTCGGCGTTCGGCGGCCGCCAGGGCGAGGACAACACCGTCATTCCGACCGAGCACACCGGCCTGCCGCCGTTCGCGCGCCAAGTGCTCAAACAGCTGAAAGTTCCGGAGCAGACGGTGCACCCGGTCGCGCAGACGCTGCCGAACGGGCTCAAGCTGATCGTCGTACCGTCGACGATCTCGCACACGGCCGTCGTGCGCGGACAAGTCGAGAACAATCCCGGCATTCAAGATCCGCCCGGTAAGGACGGCATCGACGGTATCGTCGACGGCATGTTCTCGTACGGCACGACGACGTACGATCGCATCGCGTATCAAACGGAGCTGGACAAGATCTCGGCGACGGTGAATGCGGGCCACGGTTTCAGCCTCGACGTGCTGTCGAAAGATTTCGACCGCGGCGTCGAGCTGCTCGCCGACGACGAGCTGCACCCGGCGTTGCCGGAGCAGGCGTTCGGGATCGTCAAACAGCAGGCGATCGGCCAGCTCACGGGCACGCTGAAGAGCCCGGACTATAAGGCGGGCCGCGCGTTCATCGAGGCCGCGTTCCCGGCGGGCGATCCGTCACGGCGCACCGCGACGCCCGAGACCGTCGGTTCGGTCACGCTCGCCGACGCGAAGTCGTACTACGCCTCCGTGTATCGCCCGGACCTCACCACGATCGTCGTGGTCGGCGACGTGACGCCCGAGCACGCGCGCGCCGCGATCGAAAAATCGTTCGGCGGGTGGAAAGCCGCCGGACCGAAGCCGGACATCTACCCGCCGGCCGTGCCGCCGAACAAAGCCGCAGAGGCGACGATCCCGGCGACCGGCCGCGTGCAGTCCGAGGTCCGCCTCGGCGAGGTCATCCCGATCTCGTACAACGACCCGGACTATCCGGTGCTGCAGCTCGCGAACACCGTGCTCAGCGGCGGGTTCTACGCATCGCTGCTCTTCCACGACCTGCGCGAGCTGCACGGCTACGTCTACACGGTCGACTCGAGCTTGTCGGGCGGCAAGAACCGCAGCACGTTCAACGTCACGTACGGCGCCGATCCGAAGAACGTCGCGCGCGCTGCGCGGCTCGTCGTCGACGACCTCACGTCGCTGCAGAAGAAGCCGCTCGCGAACGACCGGCTGACCCGCGCCAAGGCGCTGATCCTGGGCGAGCTGCCGATCCGCAAGGAGTCCTACGACGGGCTTGCCGGCCAATTGATCCAGTACGCGTCGACGGACCGGCCGCTGGATCAGGACCGTCTGAATGCCCAGGCGCAGCTCGCCGCGACGCCCGAACGCATCCGTGCCGCGATGGCCAAGTGGATCCGGCCCAACGACTTCGTTCGCATCGTGACCGGCCCGGCGGGTAAGTAAGCGGGCTTACGGCCGTGCGGGTTGCGGCCGTGGTAGCATCGCGGGATGGACGGTCTGGGCACGGCCCTCGAGCAGTTCGCCACGATGCGCCCGCCTGAGCGCCCGCCGAGCGGCGCGGACGACGCGAACAAGGTTTGGTACCTGCGCCAGAACCGTCTGTTCGGCGAGGCCACCGAAGCCGGCGTCATCTCGAACCAGCACCTCTTCGTGATGTGCGAGCTGCCGCGCGGCACGCGCGTGTTCGACCTGGGCGACACGACGCGCGTGGTCTACGTGGTAAAGCGCGGCACCGTGCGGATCGCGCGCGAGACGCCCGAGGGCAAGGACGTCACCGTCGCGCTGCTCGGCGCGGGCGACTTCTTCGGCGAGGAGACGCTGTTCGACGACCGCCCGCGCACGACCGTCGCCGTGGTGGTCGAGGACGCGCTGCTGTGCACCGTTCGCGCCGACGATCTCTTCGCGCTGCTCGCGTCGGATCCGGCGCTCGCGATGAACGTCGCCAAGGTCCTCAGCGGCCAGCTCGGCGAGGCGCGCGAGACGATGGAAGATCTCGCGTACGCGCGCATCGGCGACCGCATCGTGCATCTCTACCGCAAGCTCGCGGCGGAGCACGGCGTCCCGGTCGAGGGCGGCACGCGCATCGACATGCGGTTGACGCACGCCGACGTCGCGTCGCTCGTCGGCAGCACGCGCGAAACCGTCAGCCTCGAGATCGCGAAGCTCGTCGAGGCCGGGCGCTTGCGCGTCGACGGCCGCACCGTCACCGTCCCGCCGGAGGACCCGTCGTGATCGCTTCGATCTTGCTCGCCGTAGCAACGACGCTCTCGCCCGTGCTCGGCGCGACGCCGTGGGCGAACGCGGGCGGCCCGCCGCCGACGGCGGGCCGCGTGACCGTCGTCGACGTGTTCACGTTCGACTGCATCAACTGCAAGCACGTGACGCCCGAATTGCGCAAGCTGCGCGGAGCGTTCAACGCAAACGATCTCGCGATCATCGGCGTGCACGCGCCGGAGCTGCCGGAAGAGCACGTGCACGCGAACGTCGTGCGCGCGCTGCACGATCAGGACATCACCTGGCCCGTCGTGTACGACGACGCCTTCAAGGTGTGGAACGCCTACGGCGTCAGCGCGTGGCCGACCCAGCTCGTGTTCGACCGCCACGGCAAGCTGCGCGCGACCTACGTGGGCGAAGGCTACGACGCCGAGCTCGAACGGATGGTCCGCAGCCTGGTCGCCGAGCGCACGTGACGTCCGAAGCCGCCGCGCCGCCGTTCGCTGCCAAGCCGGCGGACGCAACCGCGGGCAAGAAGATCTACCGGCACAGCATCGCCGCGCGCACCACGCACTGGGTGTGGACGCTCGCGATGCTCGTGCTCGTGATGAGCGGGCTGCAGATCTTCAACGCGGCGCCGTATCTGGATGCGTCGGACAAGAGCAATCCCGCGAAGCGCGTGCTCGCGTTCGACGCGCAGGACAGCCCGCAGCCCGCCGGCTACACGATCGTGTTCGGCCACCGCTTCACGACCACGCACCTCTTCGGTTACGCCGACGACGGCGCGGGCGGCGAGACCGCGCGCGCGTTCCCGGCGTGGCTGACGCTGCCGGGTCCGCAGAGCCTCGCCGACGGCCGCCGCTGGCACCTGTTCTTCGCGTGGCTGCTCTTCATCGCGTGGGTCGCCTACTTGATCTCGGCCGCGATTCGCGGCACGCTGCGCGAGCTCGTGATCCGGCCGTCCGATTTCCCGAAGCTGCTGCCGATGCAGCTGTATTATTTCCGGCTGCGCAAAGAGCCGCCGCCGCACGGTACGTACAACCCGCTGCAGAAGCTCGCGTACACCGTCGTGCTGTTCGGGATGTTCCCGCTGCTGATGCTCACCGGGCTCACGCTGTCGCCGGCCGTCGACGCGGCGGTCCCGTGGCTGACGTCGCTGTTCGGCGGGCGCCAGTTCGCGCGGACGTGGCACTTCACGCTGATGGTGCTGCTGATCGGCTACTTCGGCACGCACCTCGCGCTCGTGGTCTCGACCGGCATCTGGAACAACGTCCGCTCGATGATCACCGGCTGGTACGTGCTCGGCAAGCACGACGGAGTGGGCCCATGAAACGACGTCTGTTCCTCGCCTCGTCGCTGGCGTCGCTTGGCCTGGCAGGGTGCGGTCCCGTGAAGGACTCGCTCACCAACGGCCCGTTCCGCGGCGTGCTGCTGTCGACGGAGAAGCTGAACGACAAGGTGATCGGCACGCACGGCCTCGCGCGCGAGTACCGCGAAGCCGACGTCGACCGCGACTTCCGCGTGAACGGCCTCGCGACGCCGGCCGACAGCGTCTACACGTCGCTGGCAAAGGACGGATTCCGCGGCTACCGGCTGGTGGTCGACGGCCTCGCGGAGCGTCCGCAGAAACTGTCCCTCACCGAGCTGCGCGCCGCGGGCACGAAGCCGCAGATCACGCGCCACGACTGCGTCGAAGGCTGGAGCGCGATCGGCAAGTGGAACGGCGTCCAGCTCGCCACGGTCCTCGCGATGGCCAAGCCGAAGCAGACCGCGCGCTACTGCGTGTTCCACTGCTACGACCGCGACGACAGCGGGCAGATCTACTACGAATCGCTGGATCTCGGCCAAGCCGCGCACCCGCAAACGATCCTCGCGCTCGACCTCAACGACAAGCCGCTCGACAACGACCACGGCGCCCCGGTCCGCCTAAAAATCCCGACCCAGCTCGGCTACAAGAGCGCAAAGTGGGTGAACCGCATCGAGCTGGTCGCCGACCTGAAGGGAATCAACGGCGGCACAGGCGGCTACTGGGAAGACCAGGGCTACGAATGGTACGCGGGCATCTAGAGCGCGCTGATTTCATTCGCGGGCGCCCGGCAGGATTGCCCTCCCGGCGTCGTCATACCTTGACGACCTGTGATGACGCTGCGTGATGCGACGGACGCCGTACATTTGCCGTTTCGACAGCGCTTGACACGCCCCACGCACTGTTGTTAGTCTGAGCCAGCGACAGGATTGCTGCGTCAGACGGTGTTTTGAAGCGGCGGAATGTTGCACATCAATCTTCGAAATGAGGCGGGTCTCATACCGGGATGCACTTCGCATATCGCAACGTCATCTCTCGTGATCCTCGTCTCACATCGAGGCACTTAGAGAAAGGCGTAGACAATAGTGAACGTCAAGTTCCTCGGGGTAGCTGGGGCCGCGGTTCTCGCACTCGCGGTAGGCGAGTCGGCGTCGGCCAACGCGAACACGTCATTCGTTCTCGGCGCGGCGACGCCCAGCGCGGTCGTCTCCAAAGCGCTCCCGACGCAGACCACCGTCACCACCGCTACGACAGCGACCACGTCGCTCTTCGCGGCGACGCCCGCGACTCTGACCATCACGACGACGAGCACCATCACGACCAACGGCGCCTCGTCGGCGCGGCAATCGCCGAGCGCCTCGTCGGCCGTGGCCGGCTTCGACCGCACGCAGTAATCCTGTGCGTACGGCCGGCGCGTGAAGGCCTACGCGCCGGTTCCGTCCGCTTGACCTGACGATTTTATCACCGTTCTCCGCAGAGGTGTGGCGATGGATACCCTCCGAGCCCGAAGCGGTCTGACGCTTCAGATCGCCGCGTTTGTCTGCGTGTCCGCGTTCGTCGCGGTTCACCTGACGTTCACGCTGCTGTTCTCACTGCCGCCGACACCGCTGACGGTGCGGTATCAGCCGCAGATCTTGCGCTACATGTATCCGTACTTTGCGCAGAACTGGTCGTTCTTCGCGCCCAATCCGCCGGTCGACGACGATTTTGTGATCGTCCAGTACGAGATGAAGATGGCGGACGGCAAACTCGCTTACAGCCCCTGGATCAATCTCAGCCGCACGTTCAACGAGGTCGTGCAGCACAACCGGCTGAGCGCGCTCGAGGTCGTACAGCTCGCGATCAGCAACGCCTACGGCGACGCGACGCGCAGCGAGATCTTCCGCGACAGCCATCTCGTCCCCAACGCGAACGAGATTCTGAGAGACCCGATGCGCAAGCCGCCGTCGATCCACACGATCGAGCGCGCCGCGATGTCATACTTTCCGCGCAGCGGCGTCCCGGGGACGCTGGTCGCGGAGCGCATCGGTTTCCTGCACCATAAGTTTCCGCGCTACAACCACCGCGACGAGGCCGACGACGTGACCAAGAACAATACCGTCCTCTACTTACCGTCCGTGCGCGCCGAGCAGGTGGCGCCGCTGTGATCGCGCTTCCCGCCTTCGTCCGCCCCCTACTCGCGAAGGCGGGCACGAAGCACCGCCTGATCGCTCCGAGCGTGTTGCGCATCTCCCTCGGCACGCTGACGCTGATCTACTACGCGCTGCACGTCGCGCAGCGTAACGTCTTGTGGGGACCGAACGCGGTCGTCAACTGGCACGATGCGCACGTGATCCTCAAGCAAGGTGATGCCTGGACGCTCTACCAGCTGCTCCCCGGGCAAGCCGGCTTCGAGTTCTTGTTCTGGACCGGGTTCCTCGTCACGATCGCCTACACGATCGGTTTCGCCACACGAATTTCGTCGATCTTGTTCGTCATCATGACGTTCTCGCTGTACCAGCGGAACTATTACGCGATCGACGGCGGCGAAAATCTACTGATCATCATGGCGTTCTATCTCTGCTTCACCGATCTCTCGGCGATCTCGCTGGACCGCAAGCTCGGGTGGGCGAAGCCGGGGGGCGGGAGCTGGTTCTCCGCGCTGGTGCACAATGCGGCGATCACGGCGTGTCTTCTGCAGCTCGCGCTGCTCTACTTCATCTCCGACTTCTTCAAGATACAGGGCCACGTCTGGGCGAACGGCACGGCGCTGTACTACATCCTGCGGACGAACGAGTTCTCGCTCCCGGGCTGGACGGATATCGTCACCCACAACGAGTTTCTCATCGTGGTCGGCACCTATACGACGATCATCTTCGAGGCGATGTACCCGTGGGCGATCTGGCATCCGAAGCTGAAATACGTCGTGCTCGCGGGAGTGCTCATGCTGCACGGCGGGATTGCGGTCTTCATGGGTCTGGTATGGTTTTCGCTGACGATGCTGAGCGTCGACGCGCTGTTCTTCGACGACGCGGAGTTCATCGCGGTCGCCCGTTTCTGGGAGCGCGCAACGGCGCTGTTGCGGCGCCGGCAACCGGCCGTTTCGGAGGCGCCGGCGTGATCGCCCTCGAGAGCGTTCGGCTCGCCTATCCCGACTTCGTTCTCGGCCCGATCGACCTCGTCGTCGACGGGCGCGTCGTGGGCGTCGTCGGGCCGAACGGAGCGGGCAAGACGACGCTGCTGTCGATCATCGCGGGCGTCTACGAACGGCACGAAGGCAACGTGATCTTCGGTGCCCCCGCGCCGCCGCCGACCGCGCTCGAGCGCCGGCGGCGTTCCGCGGCGGGCGGCCTTTCCGACGCGTGGTTCGGTGAGCTCGGACTGCGCGCGCACTGTCGCCTGTTCGCCAGCGCGTGTCCTAGCTGGGACCAGGCGCTGGCGGAGGAGCTTGCGGAACGACTGCGCGTCCCGCTCGGCAAGCCGATGAAGCGTCTATCGACCGGCACGCGCGCGAAGGCCGCGCTCGTGGTCGCGTTCGCGCGCCGGCCGGAGGTTGCGATCTTCGACGAGCCGTGGAGCGCGCTCGATCCGCTCGCGCGCGTCGAGTTCTCCGACGAACTGCTGCGCGCGGCCAACCATCCGTCCGCGCCCGCGACGATCTTCGTTTCCAGCCACGATCTCGATCTCGTCGACTCCGTCGCCGATCGCCTGTTGATGATCGACAACGGGCAATGCCGTTTCTTCGGGCTCAAGGCTGCGGCACGCGCGAAGGCCGGGCTCCCCGAGACCGCGACGAACGTGCAGCTCTACCGGGAGATCCTTCGGGCATGAACGATGATTTGATCCGCCCGATGGCGTCGATCGCCCGGATCGACGCGGTTCGCTACGTTTGGGGCGTCGGCATTTATGCGGCGATGGCGATCGGCATGCCGCTGTTCTTCGGGGTGAGCGGAAGCGGGCACGCGACCGTCTTCCAGATGCTCCTCGCGTTCGCGCTGGGGACGTGCGCGATCATGACGCCGTTCTGGTTCATCGCCATGGACCGCATCCGCGGCGGCATGCTCGTCCTGTGGCGGCTGCCGATCGCGCGGCGGACGATCGCGGCGGCGAAGTGCGCCGAAGCGCTCGCGATCAACACCATCGTGCTCGTCGCAGCCGCCGTGGCGGCGTATCTCTACGGGCCGCTCACCGGAGATGAGCTCTTCCGCACGCTCGCCTTTGGAGTCCCGCTCGACTGGACCGTCACGGCACTGGTCTGCGGGGTGTACTTCATGTTGAATCCGCAGATCGCGATCTTCGCTGCAATCGCCGTCGCGGTCGTCGTTTCGTCCGGCTTCACGGTGGTCGTCTCGATGTTTGCGGGGACGAGCGCGCTGGCGGCGGTCATCGCCTATATTTTCGGCGCCGCGGCGGTCGCGGTCACCATCATCGTCCTCGGAAACGCGTTGCGCGGTGTCGACGACCCAACCTGATCCGTCGCCGCGCGCGGCAGGACGATGACGGCCCTTTACGACGGCGACTGCGGGCTGCGCATGGTACGCAGGCATCTAAGGCCTCAGCGGCAGTTCACTTTGTCCATCGACAATCCGGCTTCGCCGTAGCTGACTTTCGAATAGTGCACCGCGCGCAGCTGACACCGCTGCAGCGAGAAGACGATCGCGTTGTTGTCGCGCCGCCCCTGATAGATGCGCCCGTCGCGCAGCAGCCCGAATACCTTCATTCGAACCTCGGCCGTCGCGCCGCGGTCGCGCCATGCGCCGATCTCGATGATCGGCAGCACGCTCGAGCCGGCGCGGCGCTCCAATTCGGGGTAGCGCGTGGTCAGCGACGCGCGCCCGTTCGGCTGGAGCTCCAGCGTGATCAGCTGCGTGCTGTCGGCGCCCGGGCGCTGCGTGATGTACGTGCCGGCGTAGCGCGACGCGGCGTCGGCGCCCGCCATGACGGCGAGCAACGCTGCGAACGCGAACACGGCAGCGGAGAAGCGCATGCGCATGACGCTGGTATCCGCCGCCGAAGGCGAGCGTCCTCCGTATCGTCAGGCGCTTGCGTCACGGGCAGACGCCGCGCGAGGCGAGCGCAGCGCGAGCCACATCCCCGCGATCACCAGCGCGGCGCCGCCGAGCTCCTTGATCCCGAACGCCTCGCCGCCCACGAGCGCCCCGACGGCGACGGCGATCACCGGCATCACCAGCGTGGAAAGCCCGACGACCCACGTTTCCAGGCGCTGCAGCAGCCACTGATTGAGGTAGAACGCGACCCCGCTGCCGAGCACCGCGAGATACACTAGCGCGCCGACCGACGACGCCGACGCGCCGCGCGCCCAGTCGGGATGTTCGAACACCGCGCCGGCGACCGTCATCGTCACGCCCGCGAGCAGCATCGCGGGCGGCAGCGTGAGAAACGGATCGCTCGCCGCGAACTTCTTGAGCTCGACGGTCGCGTATGCGGAGATGGCCGCCGCGCCGAGGATCGCGAACACGTACGGCAACGAGCCGTGCATGTCCGGACCGATCGAGATCATCGCGACGCCTGCGAGCGCGAGCAGCGCGCCGCCGACCGTCATCGCCGACACGCGCTCGCCGAGCCGCACCGCGCCGATCGCGAACACGAAGAACGGCAGCGTCCCGAAGAGCACCGCGACGAGCCCCGACGCGAGCCCGGTCTCGGCGTAGTACGTCAACGCGTAGTTGCCGCCGAACAGCGTCGCCGCGAGGACGACGATCGTCCGCCACGGCGGCGGCGTACCGCGCGGCCCCGGCACGAACCGCGACAAACCCCAAAGGAACACTGCGGCGAGCACGAACCGCACGCCGGCACCGGTGAGGGGCGGCAAGCCGCGCAATCCGATCTTGATCGCCAGCCAGGTCGTCCCCCAAATCACGCAAATCGCCGCATACGCGAGCACCGTACGAAGGGCCACGGTGGGATGAAACCGCGCGGGACGCGTGCGGATTCAGGCGCGACCGCCGCGCCGCGCAAAGTACGTCCGTACCGCTAGCGCGCCTCGATTCGGCCGTGTCATACTTGGCAGCATGAAGCTCGGCGCGACGGCTTTTCTTGCAGCAGCATTTCTCAACTCATGCGCCGGGGGCGGCAACGTTCAGCCTCAACAGTTCCCGACGACGCCGCTTCGCGGAGTGTGTAACGCGCTGCTCGCCAACGACCCGCAGCTTGCCCTCATCGCTCCGGCGCCGGGAGCGACCGGCGTTCCCACGACCGTCGGCAGCATCACGTTCACTGCGAGCAGGCAGTACCATGACGTCGCACTCGTCCCCAGCGACGGATCCGGGGCGGTCGCCGGCGGCCCGATCACGCCTTCGAACGGTAGGTACGTGTCCTCGCTTCCCGTGCTGCGATCGCGCGTGACGTACGACGTCCTGATCTACCCGGACGCGGGACCGTGCAGCTATGTTCCTGGTTCGTTTACGACCCTGTGACCGGCGTCTGCGGCGGCGCTACATCCTGAACACGCCGAACTTCGTTTCTCTCGGTGCTTTGTAGCGGGCCGCGGCGAGGCCGATCGCCAGCACGCGGCGCGTGTCAAGCGGGTCGATGATGCCGTCGTCCCAGATGCGCGCCGTCGAGTAGTACGGGCTGCCTTCGGTTTCGTACTTATCGAGGATCGGCTTCTTGAACGCCGCCTGCTGCTCCGCATCGAGCGCGGGCTTGTGCTTCTCGGCATCAGCATTCATGCGCACCGTCAGCAATGTCGACGACGCTTGTGCGCCGCCCATCACGCTGATGCGCGCGTTGGGCCACATCCACAGTTGCCGCGGCGAGTACGCGCGCCCGTTCATCCCGTAGTTGCCCGCTCCGAAGCTGCCGCCGATGACGACGGTGAACTTCGGCACCTCCGCGCATGCGACCGCGGTGACGAGCTTCGCGCCGTCCTTGGCGATGCCGCGGTTCTCGTATTCTTTGCCGATCATGAAGCCGGTGATGTTCTGCAAGAAGATCAGCGGGATGCCGCGCTGGCAGCACAGCTCGATGAAGTGCGCGCCTTTGAGCGCCGACTCGCTGAACAGAATGCCGTTGTTCGCGAGGATGCCGACCGGATGGCCGTCGACGTGCGCGAACCCGCACACCAGCGTGTTGCCGTACCGCGCTTTGAACTCCGCGAAATCCGAGCCGTCGACGATGCGCGCGATCACCTCGCGCACGTCGTACGACTGGCGCGCGTCCGATGGAATGATGCCGTACAGCTCGTGCGGATCGCGCGCCGGCGGCTGCGGCTCGCGCATCGGCCAGGCGTCGTAGGGCTCGCGGTCGAGGTGGTCGACGACTTGGCGCACGATGCCCAGCGCGTGCTCGTCGTCGACGGCGTAATGATCGGCGACGCCGCTGATGCGCGTGTGCACGTCCGCGCCGCCGAGCTCTTCGGCGGTGACGATCTCGCCCGTAGCCGCCTGCACCAGCGGCGGCCCGCCCAAGAAGATCGTGCCTTGATCCTTGACGATGATCGACTCGTCGGCCATCGCGGGCACGTACGCGCCGCCCGCCGTGCACGAGCCCATCACGGCGGCGATCTGCGGGATCGCCTGCGCCGACATGCGCGCCTGGTTGTAGAAGATGCGCCCGAAGTGGTCGCGGTCCGGGAACACCTCGGCCTGGAGCGGCAAGAACGCGCCGCCGGAGTCGACCAAGTAGACGCACGCTAGCCCGTTCTGCTCGGCGATCTCCTGGGCGCGCAGATGCTTTTTGACCGTGATCGGGTAGTACGTGCCGCCTTTGACGGTCGCGTCGTTGGCGACGATGATGCACTGCGTGCCGGAGATCGTGCCGATCCCGGTGACGAGGCCGGCTGCAGGCGCGTCGTCGCCGTACATGCCCGTTGCGGCGAGCGCGGAGAGCTCGAGAAACGGCGTTCCGGCGTCGACGAGGCGGTCGATGCGGTCGCGCGCGGTGAGCTTGCCGCGCTTGCGGTGCCGGTCCACCGCGACCGGCCCGCCGCCGCCCCGCACGCGCGCGAGATGCGCGCGCAAATCGTCGACCAGGGCGGCCATCGCCGCGGCGTTGCGCTCGTAGTCCTCGGAGCGATTGTCGATGCGGGTCGCGAGAAGGCTCACGACCGCCCGTTTTAAGCCCGTGTGAGAATATCCATCTCTGGCATTGGGCTGGGCGGCGGATGCGTTATCATCGCATCGTGGCTGCTCAGACGACCGCTACCGCCTCGTACCGTCCCGCCGGCTTGCTCGACGCATCGACCGCGCTGCAGCCGTATGCGGGCCCCTGGAACCGCAGGCTCGCCGCGCACCTGCTGCGCCGCGCCGGCTTCGGCGGCTCGCCCGCGGACGTCGACCGCATCGCGTCGATGTCCGCCCGCGACGCCGTCGACTCGTTCATCAACTTCGCCAACACGTCGTCGCTGCCGGGCCGCCCGGCGCTGCAGGATCCGCCGGTTCCGCCGCGCGGCTTGTACCGCGGCTTCATGCAGGGCATGGCGGCCGACAGCGCGACCGTCGACGCGCGCAAAGCGTTCCAGATGCAGAACAACCGCACGCGCCGCGAGAACCTGATCGCGATGCAGCAGTGGTGGCTGGGCCGCATGATCGCATCGCCCGCGCCGCTGCAAGAGAAGATGACGCTGTTCTGGCACGGGCACTTCACCAGCTCGCCCGAGAAGCAGACGTCGGCGCAAGAGCTGTTCATGCAGAACCAGCTCTTCCGCGAGTACGCGCTGGGCAACGTGCGCGATCTCACGCTGCACGTATCGCAGGACCCGGCGATGCTGCGCTACCTCGACAACAACGTGAACGTCAAGGCGCACCCCAACGAGAACTACGCGCGCGAGCTGATGGAGCTGTTCACGCTCGGCATCGGCAACTACACCGAGCAGGACATCCGCGAGTCGGCGCGCGCGCTCACCGGCTGGACGTTCCGCAAGAACCCCGACGGCACGGGCAGCTTCTACGACAACCGCGGCGTGCACGACGACGGCACCAAGACGTTCCTCGGCCAGAGCGGGAACTTCACCGGCAACGACGTCATCGCCATCATCTTCCAGCAGCCCGCGGCCGCGAAGTGGTTCGCCACCAAGCTCCTGTCGTTCTTCGTCTACATGGAGCCCGAACCGGCGCTCGTCAACCAAGTCGCCGCGCTGATCGCGCGCAACAACTTCGAGATGAAGCCGGTGATGTCGGCGTTGCTGCGCAGCAACGTGTTCTTCAGCGACCGCGCGTACCGCGCGCTGGTGAAGAGCCCGGTGGAGTTCGTGGTCGGCACGCATCAGCTCTTCGGCATCCCCGAAGTCGCGCCGGTGGAGCTCGCGACGCTGCGCGCGATGGGTCAGGTGCTGTTCTACCCGCCCAACGTCAAGGGCTGGGACGGCGGCGCCGCGTGGCTCAGCAGCGCGACGATCCTCACGCGCGAGAACTTCGCCAACGGGATGGCGCAGAACCCGAAGATGATGCAGGGCGCGGAGTGGATCGGCTCGGCGATGCGCACGATGGACCCGAAGGCGGTCGCCAAGCTGCTCACCGACACGATGCTGCAGGGCGACGTGTCGCCGGCGTCGATCGCGCAGCTCGTCGCCTACCTCGGCGGCGCCGGCCAGTCGGCGCTCGCGGAGCTCTCGCACGAGAACGTGGACGAACGCGTTCGCAACGCGGCCTACCTCACGATGGCGATGCCCGCCTTCCAACTCGCGTAACCTTGTCATCCTGAGCCTGTCGAAGGATCTTTATGAAACGCAGCGGTTTTCTTCTCGGAGCGGTTTCCGGGCTCGCGGTGGTCGCCAACAACGACACGATCTTCTCGCGCGCGCTCGCGCAGTCGCCCCTCCCCGGCTTGCCCGGCGGCACCGATCGCGTGCTGGTGGTGATCAACTTTCAGGGCGGCAACGACGGCCTCAACACGGTCGTACCGTTCGGAATGCCGGAATACTACCGCTATCGCCCGTCGCTGGGCGTGCCGCAGAACGACGTGCTGCGCATCGACGATACGTTCGGCCTCAACCCGGTGCTCGCGCCCTTCAAGAAGATGTACGACGGCGGCAACGTCGCGATCGTGCACGGCGTCGGCTACCCGGATCCGGACCACTCGCACTTCCGCTCCACCGAGATCTGGCAGACGGCGCAGCCGAAGGGCTACGAGTCGACTGGCTGGATCGGGCGTTATCTCGACTCCGCCTCGCTGCCGAAGAACAACCTGTTCAACGCGGTCGCGCTGAGCAACGTGCTGCCCGAGATCATGATCTCGAAGACGACCGACGTCCCGGCGATCGACGCCCTGCGCGGCTACGGCCTGCGCAGTGACAAGACGACCGGCAACAAGGAAGCGTTCCATGAGTTCGTGCGCGACACGACGGTCCCGTTCCGCTCGCCGTTCCTGAGCAAGGTCGCGGAGATCGAAGACCACGCGCAGCGCGGCGCGGAAGAGCTGCCGAAGCTCGTCGCGGGCTATCAAACGCAAGCGACGTACCCGGCGACGCCGCTCGGCCGCAGCTTGGCTTTGGCGGCGCAGATCGTCGGCTCGAAGCTGGGCACGCGCGTGCTGTACGTGCAGCACGGCTCGTTCGACACGCACGTCACGCAGAAGCAAACGCAGGAGCGCCTGCTGGGCGACTTCGCGAACGCGATCTCGGCGTTCTACCAAGACCTCGCCGCGCACGGCAACGACAAGCGCGTGCTGACGATGACGTTCAGCGAGTTCGGCCGCCGCGCGGCGGAGAACGCGAGCCGCGGCACGGACCACGGCGAAGCGGCGCCGGTGTTCATGATCGGCGGCGGCGTGAAGGGCGGCCTGTACGGCCAGCACCCGGATCTGAACCGCCTGAACGCGGGCAACCTCGCGTTCACGACGGACTTCCGCCAAGTCTACGCGACGGTGCTCGAACGGTGGCTGGGACGGCCGTCAGCAGCGATCGTGGGCGGAACGTTCCCGACGTTGGCCGCGCTCACCTGACGCAGACCGGCGCAGACTGGCTGCTGAAACCGCGCCGGTTCGCCGTATCGATTCGGCGGCGCGTCACCCTGTGCAAAGACCACGACAACTTGGCGGACGTCGGTACTTGCGGCGGCGAAGAGACGATCCGTGAGCCCCGAAAACAACACGCCTCCTCCGACCCGCGTCGCCGAACGCAACGGCGCAGCACCGCATCCGCCCGGAATCGCTGCCGTTGCGCCGAAGCCGTCGGTCCGTCCCGAATCGATCTACGTCGTGGGCGACAGCCATGCACTGACGTACAACTTGCGCCTCTACACCACCGGCGACGATCGGCAAGTCCTCTTCCAGTCGTTTTACTCCGGGCTCAGCGCGTCGTTCTCCGCGGGTTCTGACGGCCAACTGTCGCCGGCACTCACCGCTGCGCTCGCGCGTGCCGGACTGCTCGTCAAAGTGGGCGAGCGTTACGAAGCGCTCCATCGTACGGTGGACCAGCAGTCGATCATCTTCGCTCAGATGGAAGATCGCCCACGGATCGATCCGGCGATCGTGCTCAGCACCGGCGCCTTGGACATGGTGCACTTCGGCGTCAGCCTTGCGCAAATCGACGATATCGCTTTGCCGCCGGCACTCGCGGAATCCGAGGGACCCTTATCCGCACCCGCTCTTCCCGATGCGATGCCGTTCGATGACGCCGTCCTGCTTTTCTCGGACCGCATGCAACCGGTCAAACACGCGTTGCGCGGCCTGCGGCAGCACGGGTTCGACCGCCTTGCGCTGCTTTCGCTGGCACCACCCACGCCGAACGACGATGCGTTCCGCGCGACGCGGGCCAACCTCCGCCTCCCCGAGACGCCGAGCCATGCGACGCTGTCCTGGCGCACCAAATGTGCCATGGTCGCGAACACCGTTCTGTCGTCGATCGCCGGCGACACCGACGTCCTCTTCATCGATCGCTGGAGCGATCAAGTCCGGAACGGCGTGGCGCTCCCAGGGCTGCTCGACGATTGGATGCATTTGAGCACGTGGGCTTCAGATGCAACGGCGCTCGCGATCATCGATCGATTCGACGGCGTTCCAAGCCGCCCGCAAGCGCCGCCGGTGAACTACCAGGTCTACGTCGAGGATCCGAGCGTCGGGGGCGGCATCCGCGAGCACACGATCGATCACGCTGATTTCATGGCGCTCAAAGACGCGTCCGCCGATGCCTTCGTCCTCCTCAATGACGTCAACGACCTGACGCGCAGCTGGGTGAGCCGCGCGCGAATCGCGCGAGTCATCGGCATTTAGGAGCCGTCGCATGCGCCCAACCGTGAATCCGAAGACGGGCCTCTTGGAATGGCCGGAGCCGCCGATGATCAACGAGTCGCAGAGGCATCGCGCTTGGTGGTCGATCCGGCTGTCCTTGACCGTCGGGGTCCTCAGCATAGTAACGTTGACGACGTCACTCGTGTCTTTGTCGAAGCCCTACGATCAGCTTCGGCTCGCGTCGATACTCTTCGGTCTCGTGCTATCCGTCGTGGTTGTCGGTGTAGCGGTCTGGGTCATCGCGCACGAACCCAAGCGCGCACGGTAGCAGGACCGCGAGCCGCTAAGCTTCACGCACCCGCACCACCCCTTTGCCCACGAGGCGCCGTTCGTGTAAGTCCATGACCGCCTGCGGTGCATCGGCAAACGCGTACGTCGCATCCACGCGCGGCTTCAGCTTGCCGTCGCGCATCATCGCGAACATCGCGTCGAAGTTCTCGCGGTTGTGCGCGGGATTACGGGCTGCCCAATCTCCCCAGTACACGCCGAGCACGTCGAGTTCTTTGAGCAGGATCCGGTTCGCGGGGACCTGCGGGATCGTGCCGCCCGCGAAGCCGACGACCAGCAGCCGCGCATCGCGCGCCGCCGCGCGCAGCGCCGTGTCGAACTGTTCGCCGCCCACGTTGTCGATCGCGACGTCGATGCCGCCGCCCGTCGCTTTCTTCACCGCCTCGACGAGGTTGGGCGAGCCCGCGTCGAGCACGACGTCCGCGGCGGCGCGCTTCACCGCCGCGCGCTTCGCGTCCGAGCTTGCCGTGCCGATCACGTTTGCGCCGAGCGCTTTCGCAAGGTCGACCGATGCCGTTCCGACGCCGCCGCCCGCGCCGCTCACGTAGAGCCATTCACCGGCGCGAAGCCGCGCGCGGTCGACGAGCGCATGATATGCCGTGCCGTACGTCAGGATCATCCCGGCGGCCGTCACGAAGTCCACGGTTTCCGGTAAGATGATCGTCGTCGCCGCGTTCGCAATCGCGCGTTCCGCGAAACCGCCCATCACGCCCGCGGCGACGCGGTCGCCGACGCGCGGCTCGCGCACGCCCTCGCCCACCGAAGCGACGATGCCCGCGACCTCGACCCCGGGGCTGAACGGCAGCGGCGGCTTCACCTGATACAGCCCTTGCACCAGCAGCACGTCGGGGAAGTTCACGCCCGCGGCGTACACCTCGATGACGATCTGGCCCGGTCCGGGCTGCGGCTCGGGCGCGTCGGCGAGCACGAGGTCCTTCGGCGGTCCGTAGGCGCGGCACACGATCGCTTTCATCCGCCGGTGCTTGCGAAGCGGGACGAACGTTTCCTCGTCCGAAGCGCCCGGCATGCCGCAAACAGTATTCACCAGCGTCGCCGACCTCGAGCGCATGCGCGGTCAGCGCGTCGGCGAGAGCGCGTGGCGCACCGTGACGCAAGAGCTCGTCGACGACTTCGCGCGCGTGAGCGGCGACCACCAGTGGATCCATGTCGATCCCGAGCGCGCGCGACGCGAATCACCGTTCGGCACGACCGTCGCGCACGGCTTCCTCACGCTCAGCCTTCTGTCGTCGATGAGCGCAGAGGTCATCAGCATGCAGAACCCACGGTTCGGCTTGAACTACGGCTTCGACCGCGTGCGTTTCGTGTCGCCCGTCCCCGTCGGCTCAGAGATCCGCGGAACGTTCGCGATCGAAGACGTTCGCCGGCTCGACGACGGCGCCCAGATCACCTGGCGCGCCGAGGTCGAGATCCGCGACGCACGCAAGCCCGCGCTGTCGGCGGTATGGCTCACGCGCGTCATGTTCGCCGCGAGCGAAGGGTGATCAGCGCTTGACGAAGTCGCTTATCGCGACCTCATACTCGTTCTCCGGCGCGTCGTATTTCACGCTGTACTTCGTCGGATAGTATCCGTGCTGCTTGACGGAAACGGGTTGCGGAAACGCACCGGTTTTGCCGGCCTTGCTCACGAGCCAGTCTTTGGTGAACATCACCTCGAAGAAGGCCACATCGCCGTTCCAGTAGCCGATGATCGGCGACACGGTGAACTTCCCGCGGTTGAATTCAGGTTGCTCGTGCGGAATGGCGTGCATGCCCATTCCCGGGATATAGCCGGGTGCAAGGATGACACCGCGTGGCAGCGTGCCTTTGTAGGGCATGACCTTGCCGGCGGGGGCGTTCGGCACGATGCCGCCGCGCACCGACTCGGTGATTGTATAGAAGTGCACGTCGAAATGCGGCACGTCGTACACGTGCTCGGGCTCGTGGCCCATCGGATGCCATTGCAGGTTCGCGGTCTGCACCAGGCCGCCGCCTTGAACCGGGTACACCGCTTCGGAGCGTTTCTGCGGTAACGCTGCGATCAATGCAGCGGGAATGACGAGCGCGATCGACGTCGGATGCTTGTTCGCGTCGAGTTGCACGACCGGCTTCGCGCCGGTGTTCTTCCACGGGACCGGTGGCGCGTTCATGTCGGGCGACATCGCGGCGAAGGCCGACGCGGCGAATCCTAGCGTAACGATACAGCTGGCTGCAAACGCAGCGGCAGCGGGTCGTGCCATGGTGCTTCCTCCAAACGTGCGCCGCCGCAACCGCCCGGCTCGCGGGGTTATTCGGTCGAGCCGGTTCGTTCTCTGGACGGGGACGCCCTTGGCGCGCCTGCAATAGAGAAGCCATCATGCTCGCCTCCGCCGCTACCGGGCTCGCGCCGCGCCGCCGCGACCTCGACTTCCAGCTCTACGACGTGCTCGATCTCGAAGCGCTCCTGCGCCTGCCGCACTTTGCCGACCACGACCGCGCGACGCTGGACGGCGTGCTCGACACCGCATACGAGATCGCCGCCGACTACTTCGCGCCGTCTGCCGCCGAGCTCGACGCGTTTCCGTTCCGGCTCGACGGCGGCAGCGTCGCGACGCCCGACTCGCTCAAGCGCGCGGTGCGCGCATACGTCGAGGCCGGCTTCATGGGCGCGACGTTCGTCGCCGAGGACGGCGGCTTGCAGCTTCCGTCGACACTGTCGTCGGCCGCCGGCATCGTGTTCAACGCGGCGAACGGCTCGGCGAACGCGTACGCGTTTCTCACGATCGGCGCCGCGCATCTCCTCGCGGCGTTCGGCGACGACGAGCAGCGCGAGCGCTGGATGAAGCCGATGATCGAAGGCCGCTTCTTCGGCACGATGGCACTGTCGGAGCCGCAGGCCGGCTCGTCCCTCGGCGACATCACGACGCAGGCCGTGCCCGCGGGCGACGGCACGTACCGGCTGACCGGCAGCAAGATGTGGATCTCCGCCGCGGAGCACGATCTCACCGAGAACATCGTCAACCTCGTGCTCGCGAAACTGCCTGATGCGCCGCCGGGCGTCAAAGGCATCTCGCTGTTCATCGTGCCGAAATTCGCGCTCGACGAGCACGGCAACCCCGCGCGGCGCAACGACGTGCAGGTCACCGGGCTCAACCACAAGCTCGGCCAGCGCGGCGTCGTCAACACCGTGCTGACGTTCGGCGAGCGGGGCGACTGCGTCGGCTATCTCGTCGGCGCGCCGCACGACGGCATGCGCCAGATGTTCCACATGATGAACGAGGCGCGGATCGCGGTCGGCGCCGGCGCAGCCGCGCTGAACCTCGCGGCGTACGAGTACGCATTAGGCTATGCGAAGGATCGCCCGCAAGGGCGGCGGCTCACCGACAAGAACCCGCTCTCGCCGCCGGTGCCGATCGTCGAGCACGCCGACGTGCGCCGCATGCTGCTGGCGCAAAAAGCGATCGCCGAAGGCGGGCTCGCGCTCGTGCTGTACTGCGCGCGGCTCGTCGACACGGCCGCCGCGTCGCAAGACGCGCGCGAACGCGACGACGCGAACCTGCTGCTCGACGTGCTCACGCCGGTCGCGAAGACGTGGCCGTCGGAGCACGGCATCGAGTCGACGTCGCTCGCGATCCAAGTGCTGGGCGGCTACGGCTACTCGCCGGAGTACCCCGTCGAGCGCCACTTCCGCGACCAGCGCCTCAACCCGATCCACGAAGGCACGACGGGGATTCAAGGCTTGGACTTGCTGGGCCGCAAGGTGCGCCTGCACGACGGCGCGGGGCTGCGTGTGTTCGTCGATGCGATCGCGCGCGACGTCGAAGCCGCGCTCGCCGCCGAAGACGTGCGCGAGGAAGCCGGCGCGCTCGCGGAAGCGACGGCGGAGCTCGCGCGCGTGACGAAAACGCTCCTCGCGGCGCAGCTCGAGCTCGGCGCGGAGCGCGCGCTCGCGGAGGCGACGGCGTATCTCGACGCGTTCGGCACCATCGCGGTCGCGTGGCGCTGGCTCGTGCAAGCGCGCGTCGCGGCGGCGGCACCGCCCGACGATTTTTACGCCGGCAAGCTCGCCGCGTGCCGGTATTTCTTCCGCTACGAGCTGGCGCCGGCCGTCGCGACGCTGCGCCGCCTGGCGGCGCTCGACGACCTGATCTTCACCGTCCGCCCGGAGATGCTGTAAGCCGAACCCGAAGGGTGAAAGTCTCCGCACGAATACGGAGGCGCGCGGCGGCCGGGTGCGAATGCGGCGGGATGCTCGTTCGCCGCGCCCTCACCGTCGCGACGCTCGTCGCGTGCCTCGTCCCCGGCCTGCCGGTCTCGACGAACGCCGCCGACGTCACGTCCGATCCCGCGCCCAGCTTCGCCGAACCGTCGGTTTCGCCCGATCACGCCGAGATCGCGTTCGTCTCGGGCGGCGACGTGTGGAGCGTGCCGTCGGCGGGCGGCACGGCGCGGCTGCTCGCCGCCACCGGCGGTATGGCGCACCGGCCGCTGTACTCCCCCGACGGCACGCGGCTCGCGTTCGTCTCGGCGCAGACGGGCGCGAGCGGGATCTACGTGCTGACGCTCGACGGCGGCACGCTGCGGCGCGTCACGCACGACGATCAGCCGCCGGAGCTGAGCGCGTGGTCGGCCGACGGGCGGTACGTCTACTTCTCCTCCGCGTCGCATAACATCTCGAACGCCACGGACGTGTACCGCGTCGCGGTCGCCGGCGGCACGCCGATGCGCATCTTGCACGAAGACTACGTGCCGCAGACGGCGGCGGTGCCGTCGCATGACGGTGCGGCGATCGCGTTCGTGCGCAACGGCTTCTCGCAGTGGTGGCGGCGCGGCCACAGCCACATGGACGAAAGCGAGATCGTCGTCGCGCATCCCGGCACGCGACAGCTCGACACGGTCGTATCGCCGCCGGGAAAAAATCTCTGGCCGATGTGGTCGCCCGACGCGCGCACGCTGTACTTCGTGTCCGACCGCGGCGGCAGCGACGAGCTGTGGGCGCGCGGTGCGGACGCGCGCATGCGCCAGCTGACGGCGCTGCACGGCGGCCGCGTGCTGTGGCCGTCGATCTCGCGCGACGGCAAGCTGATCGCGTTCGAGCGCGCGATGAAGATCTGGACGTACGACGTCGACGGCGGGACGGCGCGCCAGCTCGCGATCGTGCCGCGCGGCCTGCCCGCCGTTCTGACGCAGCGCCACGTCACGCAATCGAACCGCTTCACCTCGCTGGGCCTCTCGCCGGACGGCAAGAAGATCGCGTTCGTCGGGCGCGGCCGGGTGTTCGCCGCGAGCGCGACCGAGGGCGGCGAGGCGCAGCTCGTCACCACGCGCGACGACGCCGCGTACGACGTCCCGGTGTGGGCCGCGGGCAGCCGGCGCATCGCGTACGTCGTGGACAGCGGTACCGAACAGGCCATCGCGACGTACGATTTCCCCGACGGCCCGCAGCGCGTCATCACGCCGGCCGGCCATCACGACGACTACCCGCACTGGTCGCCCGACGGCAAATTGCTCGCGTTCGTGCGCGACGGCCGCGAGCTGCACGTGATGGACGTCGCGACGCGCGCCGAGCGCATCGTCGCGCACGGCATCATGGACCGCCGCCCGTTCGGCGACATGGGCAACATCGCGTTCTCGCCGGCGGGCGACTGGATCGCGTACGCCGATCAGGACCGCGGCGGCTTCACCAACGCGTACGTCGTGCGCACGGCGGGCGGCACGCCGCGCGCCGTCACGTTTCTGCCCAACGGCAACGGCGGTCCGCTGGCATGGGCGCCCGACGGCACGCGCCTGTTCATCGTCACGTCGCAGCGCACCGAGAACGGCACGATCGCGCAGATCGACCTGATCCCGCGCGCGCCGCGCTTCCGCGAGGACGCGTTCCGCAGGCTGTTCCCGGAAGAGGCGCCGCGCCAAGAGCTGCCGTCGCGCACGATCCCGACGCCGCCGCCCAGCGCGTCGCCGAAACCGCAAGGCGTTGCGTCGCCGGCGCCGTCCGCCGCTCCGAAGCGCGAGACGACGATCGACTTCACCGACATCCGCGAGCGCGTCAGCTTCGTGCAAACGGGGCTCGACGTGCAGCGCGTGGTCGTCACGCCGGATTCGAAGACGCTCGTGCTCGTCGCGAACGCCGCCGGACAGGAGAACCTCTACGCGTTTTCCATCGACGAGACGTCGACCGACGAGCAAGTCGCCAAGCAGCTCACCAGCACCGCCGGGCACAAGGCCGACGTCGCGATCATGCCCGACGGCCGTTCCGCGATCTACCTCGACGCGGGCCGCGCGTTCGTCGCCGACCTGACCGGTAAAGGCGCGAAGCCGCTCGGGCTCGCCGCGGAGCTCGACGTCGATTTTGCGCACGACAAGACCGTCGTGTTCGCCCAGGCGTGGTCGCTGCTCGACCGCTGGTACGCCGATCCGAATTTTCACGGCGCGAACTGGGGCAGCGTGCGGCAGCAGTACGAACCGTACGCGCTCGCGGCGCGCACGCCGCAAGAGTTCTACCGCGTGCTGTCGCTGATGATCGGCGAGCTGAACTCGTCGCACAGCGGCGTGCGTGCGCCCGCTACGCCCGGCGCTCCCCCCTTTACCACGGGCCGGCTCGCCGTGGATTGGGACGTCGCCGAGTACGAGCGCACGGGGCGGCTGCGCATCGCGTCGCTCGTCCCGCTCGGGCCTGCCGTCGTGGCCGGTCACATCGCACCCGGCGACGAGGTCCTCGCGGTGGACGGGCGCAGCGTGGACCGCACGACCGACGTCGACGAGCTGCTCGCGAACCGCATCGGCAAGCGCACCGAAGTCCGCATCGCGCCGCGCGGCGACGCCGCCGCGGCGCGCACGGTCGTCGTGCAGCCCGTCGACCGCGCGACCGAGGAACAGCTGCGTTATCGCGCGTGGGTGGCGACGCGCCGCGCGTACGTCGAGCGCATCAGCGGCGGTAGGCTGGGCTACGTGCACGTCTACGACATGGGCCCGGACGCGCTGGCGAAGTTCTACGCCGATCTCGACGTGCAGAACCGCGCGAAGGCCGGCGTCGTCGTCGACATCAGAAACAACAACGGCGGCTTCGTCGATCCCTACGCGGTCGACGTGCTCACGCGCCGCGAGTACCTCACGTTCAAGTCGCGCTTCGGCTACGACTCGCCGGAACGCACGTCGCTCGGCGAACGCTCGCTCGATAAGCCGACGGTGCTCGTGGTCAACGAGCGGAGCCTTTCCGACGCGGAGAACTTCACCGAGGCATATCGCCAGCTGCACGCGGGCAGCGTGGTCGGCGTGCCGACGGCGGGCTGGATCATCTTCACCAGCAACGTGAGCCTCGCCGACGGCGGTTTGATACGGCTCCCGTCGACGCGCGTCATCGCGCACGACGGCGTCGACATGGAACTGCACCCGCGCCCGGTAGACGTGCGCGCGGAAAACCCGCCGGGTGCGGCCGAACGCGGCGACGACCCGCAGCTCGATGCAGCGGTTCGCGAGCTCCTGAAACGCGCCGGCGGCCGTCGCTAGGTCGACGGCCGCCGGTCGGGTTCGAGTGGGATGTGATAGCGATCAGCCGCCGCCGTCGCCGGTCAACACTTGCGGCGCGAGCCGGTTGGCCTCAGCCTGCCAGGCGCGCGACATCTGCTCGACGGTGAGCGCGTTCGCGTAGTCCGGACGAAAGTGCGATTCGCGCGCGGGTGATTTCACGAGAGTCTCCTGGAGCGGTGCACCGCAGGGGATACGCCGCCGCGGGTTCCCGCGGATCGAAGCCTTCAGTACGCGAACAGCAGCGCGGTCGTGAGCGTTTCGCGGCGGTTGCCGTCGCCGTCGCGGTGCAGCGTTTCGAACACCGTGAGCCGCGCGTTGCGCGCGACGCGATAGCCGAGGCCCGCGGTGAGCGCGCGCGAGAATGCCGTGTCTTGCGTCGCGTCGTAGCGCGCGAGCGCGAACCAGCGCGGCGCGAGCTCGTAGCGCACTTGCGCGAACCCGCCGCTCGAGCGCAGCGCGCCGTCCGCACCGGCGTGCGTGTCGAAGCCGTGCTGGTAGACCGCGTCGAACTGCGCGCGCGCTCGCTCCAGCCGCAGGCCGAACCCCTCGCGCCAGAAGCGGTCGTCGACGCCTGCGATGGCGCGGGTTCCGTCGTACCGGTACGCGCTGAGCACGACGTGTGCGCTCGCGTGCTGCACGTAGAAGGCGCGATCGATGCCGCGCGCGGGCAAACCCGAACCGGGCTCGTGTCCCTGCACCGCGGCAAGCGTCGCGCTCCAGCCGCGCCCATCGTCGCCGAGGGTCGCTGCAAGCCCCGTCTTCGGCGCGAAGAACGCGAACGGATTCGCGCCCGCGGTTTGATCCCAGATCGCATAGTGATCGGGCGACTCGCGAAGCGTCTCCGGATCGGCGGGGAGGCTCAGCGTGAACTGCCCCGCGCGCAGGCTGACGGGCAACCGCGCATCGTCGGGCATCGCGCGCCACCCGAGCCACAAATCGCGCGTGCGGCCCGGCAAGCCGCCGTCTACGACGTACTGCTCCGCGAAGTACGAGCCGCGCTTGCCCAGCGACCCGCCCATCAGCAGCTCCACCTCATCGACCACGGCCTTCGGAAGCCCAGGCTCCGCGTCGCCGGCGTACTGCAGGTTGACCTTGACGGCCACGGGGAACGCGCCGCGGCGCGGCGCCCCCGGCAGCTGGTAGCCCCGCTCGCGGAACGCCGCGCCGAACTCGGTGAGGTGCGGCACGGTCGTGTGGCACGTCTGGCACGACAGCCCGTAGCGGTGGGCGAACACGGGGATCGCCGCCGCCGGCCGTGGCGCAAGAAACAGTCCGAGCAGCAAGGCGCCGCCGGCGAAACGGAGATAGCGAGGCACGGTCAGGCGCTCCTACATGATGAGTTAGGAAAGCCTAATTGCCGCCGAGGTGCCCGATCCCTTGCCGCGAACCGGCCTGCGTGGTCACGTTGCGCTTCCTGGGCACCGGCGGCGCGCGCTGGGTCGTCGCCAAGCAGATCCGCTCGTCGGCGGGTTTCTGGCTGCAAACGGACGGCGCGAACATTCACGTCGATCCCGGTCCGGGTGCGCTCGTGCGCGCGCTGGCGCAGGTGCCGCGCTGCGATCCGGCGTCGCTCGACGCGATCGTGCTGTCGCACAAGCATCTCGACCACTCCGGCGACGTCAACGCGATGATCGAGGCGATGTGCCAGGGCGGCTGGCGCCCGCGCGGCGCGCTGTGCGCGCCGCTCGACGCGCTCGACTCCGCGCAGGAGCCCGTGGTGCTGCCGTACGCGCGCCGCTTCGTGCCGCGCGAGTGGGTCGTCGAAGCGAACGGCGGCCCGTTCGCGGTCGGCGACGTGGAGCTGCGCGCGTCGCTGCGCTTGCAGCATCCCGTCGAGACCTACGGGCTGCACTTTCGCGCGCCGGGAGCCGCCGTGTCGTACGTGCCGTGCACGCGCTACTTCGACGCGATCGTCGACGATTATCGCGCCCACGCGCCCGACGTGCTCGTGATGAACGTGCTGCGCTACCGCGACTCGATGGACGTCGACCACCTCACGTACGACGACGCGCGCAAGCTCATCGAAGGCATTCGGCCGGGCGTCGCGATCATGTCGCACTTCAGCACGCGCATGCTCGAGCGCGATCCCAAGCGGCTCGCCTACGAGCTCGAGGACGCCACCGGCGTCAAGACGTTCGCCGCCTACGACGGCTGGAGCTACGACGCGGCATGAACCCATGCGAACCCGACGGCGCCCGATGACGTTCGAGATCGAGAGCGCCAAGCCGGGCGAGACGGACGGTTTCTGGAAAGCGCACGACCGCGACGCGCGGAGCGAGCTGTGGACGTTTCGCGTCATCTGGCACGAGCAGGCGCACGACTTGCTGGCGCGCGATGACGCAGGCACCATCGTCGCCGCGCTGCGGCTGCGCATCGCCGCGTCGCTGGGCCACGTCGACGCGCTCTACGTCGTGCCCGCGCAACGGCGAAGCGGCGCGGGCCGGGAGCTGCTTTCGCGTGCCGAGGACGTGTCCAACTACTACAACTGCCACAAGATGACGGTGCCCGTGCTGCACGGCGGCGAGGCGCAGAAGTTCTTCGTCGCGTGCGGCTACGTCGTCGAGGCCGTCATCCCGCAGCACACGTTCAAGCTCGACGTCGCGCTGCTGCGCAAGTTTCTGCTGTAGCGCTAGAAGCGGTTGCGCGGCGGCCGCGGGATCCCGGCCGCGCGCGGCGCTTCGCCGGCGCGCGGCGGCGACGGCAAGCCGCGGGAACGGCGCCGGGCGGCGAAGACTTCGTGCACGGCTTTCCACTGCGGTCCCGCGCCGCGCCGCGTCTGCAGCGAGCCGTCGTACAGGAACACGTTGCCGCGGCCGCTGATCGCGTTGACGAGCGGGCCGCCGCCCCCGACCGTCGCGGTCGCTTCGCCGTCGCCGCGCTGGTCGACGCTGCTTGCGCCGCGCCGGTCGAACATCGTGTAGACGTGACCGTCCTGCGACCGCCCGATGAGCTGCGCCGCGCCCGTCACGCCGAGCGCGATGTTGCCGTTCTGCGTCTCGAACCGCGCGAGCCCGGGATCGAAGCTGCCGCGGTCGTACACGATCGAGCCGTGCACGCTGTTCGTCTCGATCTGCTTGCTGCGGCAGTTCTCGAACACGTCGTGCGCGGCGATCCCGCGCACGCGGATGCGGTCGAACGTGTCGTCGGCGGCGAAGAACGTGCCGTAGTTCATCTGAACGAACGCCGTCGTCGTCGCGCCCGTGATCTGCATGTGGCCTTGGCCTTGGATCACGAACAGGTTCGCGCCGCGATAGCCTTCGATCGACGTCTGGCCGCCCCCGACGCGCAGGCTCAAGATCCCGGTCGAAGCCGGCACCGTCACGACGAGGCGCGAGCCTTCCGGCGCGTCGATCAATACGGCGTCGTGCGGCCCCGGGCGAAACGCCGCGTACGGGAACTCTTCGGGCGGGAGCGCTCCGGCGCTCACCTGGCCGCCGTCGCGGGCCGTGTAGATCATCGCCGGGATCTGGCGCGACAGCGGGAAGCGCGGCGTGCCGAACGGCACGCTGTGGCGCTCGATCGCCGGCGTGCTGTCGTCGGCGTAGTCGAGCTGCACCGTCTGGCGGTCCCACACGCGCACCGTGACGTCGTTGCCCCGGCCGCGGACGGTGACGTACACGACGGCCGCGTCGCCGACGTCATAGGACGTGGAAGCCGCCGCCGCCGGCGCGGCGGCGACTGCGACCGACGCCAGCAGCGCCCCTAGCCCCGCGGCGATCCACCGCAAGGCTCGGGTTCGGAACTCGTCCACGCCGCCATCGTACGCTGGGAGCGCGCGCCGCGTCATGAACCGCCGGTGAAGGATTCGGGCTCCGCGGGCAGGCGCACGCGGAAGACCGACCCGCCCTCCGGCCGCGCCTCGGCCGAGACGCTGCCGCCGTGCACCCGGGCGATGCTGCGCACGATCGCGAGGCCGAGCCCGGTCCCCTCGACGGACCGCGCGTGCGACGGGTCGCCGCGGAAGAAGCGGTCGAACAGCCGGTCGGCAGCTTCGCCCGCGATCCCGGGGCCGGTGTCGGCCACCTCGACCACGGCGAACCCGTCCGAGGCGCGCACGTCGACGTCCACGCGGCCCTCGTTGGTGAACTTGAGCGCGTTGTCGACGAGGTTGCCGACCAGCTGGCGCAGCAGGCCGGCGTCGCCGACGACGATCGTGCTGGCGTTCGGCGGATGGTGCGCTTCCAGCGCGAGCCCTTCCGCGGCGGCGCGGTCCTGCGCGTGCGCGACGACGTCGTCGACCAGCCGCTCGAGCACGACCGGCTCTTTCGGAATCGCGTCGCCCGCCTCGGCCTTCGACAGCGTCAGCATCCCGGACACCATGCCGGCGAGCCGTCCGCTCTCCTCCGCGATCGCTTCGAGCGACGTGCGCCTGATCTCCGCATCACGGTCGCCCCAGCGCTGCAGCATCTGCGCGTTCGCGTTGATCACGGTGAGCGGCGTGCGCAGCTCGTGCGACGCGTCGCTGATGAACTGCCGCTCGCGCGCGAACGCCGATTGCAGGCGGTCGAGCATCGCGTCGAACGCGCTCGCGAGCCGCCCGACTTCATCCTTGCGCCGCCAGCGCAGCCGCCGGTCGAGCCGTTCGGAACCGATCTCCGCGACGGTGCGCGTGAGCCGCTCGATGGGATCGATCGCAGACGCGGCGATGAAGTACGACGCGACGACGATTGCGATCATCGCGGCGATCGTCACCAGCAGCAGAATCGTGCGCGCGCGCCCGAGGAGCTCTGCCACGATGTCGAGCCGTTCGGCGACGTGCGCGATCGCGATGGGCCGTCCGCCGGTGTCCACGAGCACGCGGTTGAGCACGAGCACCGTGCCGGGCCGGTCGCCCGTGACCGGCAGCTCTTCGTACGCGCGATCCGTGCCGCGCGGCGGCAAGAACGGCGGAAACGCGAGCCCGCCGAGGTTCGTGCTCTTGCCGAGGATCTGCCCGCTCACGGTGTCGATCTGGATGTACTGGTTGCCGGCGGCGAAATGGTCGAGCGTCGCGCGGTTGGAGAGCACGAGCGGCAGCGAGCCCGGGCCCGCGAAGCCGAAGGTCGTCGCCTCGACGGCGTTGCGCTCGATCTGATCCGACGTCTCGGCCAAGTTCAGCTTGATCTGATCGATCAGCTCGGACTTCAGCGCGAAGTCGATCGCGACCGCGCCGAGCGCGAGCACCAGAACGATGAGCGCGGCGTAGACCGCCGCGATGCGCGTGCGAAGCGAATTCACGGCGCGCGCCGCGCAAAAGGCGGATCCAACCTAGTCTTTTAGGGCGTACCCGACACCGCGCACGGTCTGCACCAGCTTCTCGGCGAACGGATCGTCGATCTTGCCGCGCAGGTAGCGGATGTAGACGTCGATCAAGTTCGAGTCGCCCAGGAAATCGCTGCCCCACACGCCGTTGAACAGCTCGTCGCGCGAGTGCACCTTGTTGCGGTGCAGCAGCAAATATTCCAGCAGTGCGTATTCTTTGGCGGTCAGGTGGATCGCTTGGCCGGCGCGCGTCACCTCGTGGCGGTCGCGGTCCATCACGAGGTCTTTCACGGTGAGCACGTTCTCGTGCGGATCGCGGTCGCGCAACCGCGCGCGGATGCGCGCGAGCAGCTCTTCGATGGAGAACGGCTTGACGACGTAGTCGTCCGCGCCGCGGTCGAGCCCCGCGACGCGATCCGGGATGCGGTCCTTCGCGGTGAGCATGATGATCGGCACGCGCGACTTCGCGCGCACGCGCGCCGCGACTTCCATGCCGTCCAGCTTGGGCAGCATCAGGTCGAGCACGACGAGATCCGGTTCCTTGAGCGCCTTCTCCAGCCCCGACAGGCCGTCGGCGGCGGTGTCGACCTCATAGCCTTCGTGCTCGAGCTCAAGCTTCAGCACGCGCGTGATCTGCGTGTCGTCCTCGACCAGCAGGATCTTGTACTTGCGATGCTCCTCGGCGCCTGGGGTCGCGGCGTTCACCGGGCCTCGATGCGGCGGCTTCGCGACGTCGGGACGGAGAGCTGCGAGATCCACCACGCCGCCGAGACGCCGACGCCCAGCCACAGCACGGTGTAGGTGGACATGAGCCCGGCGCTCTGCACGGCGTACACCAGCGCGCCGCTGAGCCGTTCGGTCGCGAGCGGCTCGCTCGCGACGAGCCATGCCAGCCACGCCGCCACCGCGACGAACGTTCCGATCACCCACACTTCCCAGCCGCGCATGGCCGGCTCGGGCCGGTAGACCGTCGCGGCCATGACGCGCGCGTGGAAGCCGGCGGGCGGTTCCGCCAGCGGGAGCGCCGCGATCGCGCGGTCGAGGTCGTCGTCGAAGGTGCTCATGTGCTCAATGCTTTCCTGAGCTGTTCTTTCGCCCGAAAGAGGTGCGTTTTCACCGTTCCGAGCGGAAGGTTTAACACGGTTGCAATCTCCTCGTACTGCTTCCCTTGTAGATGGTACAGCGTGATGACGGCGCGGTACTTCTCGGGAAGCGCGTCGATCGCGGCGTGGAGCCGCCGCGCCTCGTCGTTGCGCTCGGCCAGCGCCGCGGGGCCGGCCGACGGGTCGGCGCGGTCCGGGAGCTCGTCGCGGGAGATCCGTTTGCGCTTGCCGAGGCGGTCGCAGCAGGCGCGGTAGCAGATCGTGAAGATCCAGGTCGAAAACTTCGCGCCCGGCCGGAACGTGCCCAGCGCGCGGTATGCCTTGAAGAACGCCTCCTGCGCCGCATCCTCGGCCTCGGTGGCGTCGTGGAGGGTGCGCACGGCCAGGTGGTAGACGGCGCGCTCGTACCGCGATACGAGCTCGCCGAAGGCCTCCGGTTGCCCCGCGAGCGCAGCCGCGATCAGCGCCTGGTCGTCGACGACCGGCGCGGCTACCGGCGGTTCCACCGCAAGGGCGACCATGGCGCCCCCATGTACGGCCGAGGGGTCCGCCGGTTTCGAAACTCGACAGCCGACGAGTCGTACATGGGGCATGATTTCCCGCTCGACCCTCATCGGCGCCTTGGTCGTCACCGAGCTCGTGATCGTCGCCGCCGCCGGACAAGCCATCGGCGGCGGGCGGTCCTCCTCCGCGCCGCTGCCGCCGGGCACGCACACGCACTTCGGTTTCGTCTTTCATAACCGCCAGCACCGCCACGCCGCGGCCGCGGCGCCGGACGTCACCTCGAACCTGGACAAGACCTTCACGGCCGGCGGGCTCACGCCGCGCGTCGTCGTCGACGTCGTCGACGTCCCCGTGACCGTGCAGACCGGCAGCATCCCCGCGGTGCACGTAACGGGCAGCGTACACAAGTCGGGCTACGACAACGCCGAGGACGGCGCGATCACCGCCGTGCAGACGGCTGACGGCGTGCGCGTCACCGCGAGTGACACCAGCGACGTGCACGGCACCTTCGAGCGTGCGCTGCGGCTCACCGTGCCGCCCGGCGCGCTCGTCGAGATCGCGAGCGGCGGCGCCGTCACGGCGAGCGGTTTGCGCGCCAAGCTGATCGCGCACGTGAAGGACGGCGCGATCCGGGTCAGCGACCATCGCGCCGACCTCGACGTCATGACCGATTCGGGCGACGTCGAGCTCGTCGACGTGCAGGCCGGCGCGATCGTCGCGCACACCGGCGACGGGCGCGTGAAGCTCACGTCGGTCGGCGCCGACCACTTCGACGTGCACAGCGCGTCGGGCGCGATCGCGGCGTCGGACTTGCGCGCGGTCGACGGCACGATCGCCACGGCGGACGGCGCCGTCGGGGTCACGTTCGCCGCGAGCAGCGATGCGAACGTCAGGCTTCACACCGACGACGGCAGCATCACGGGTGCTGGCCCCGCGCCGGAAACCACCCCGGCGCCCGAAACCAGCGCCGCGCCGGCGGCTTCCGACTCCGGCGAAACGCGCACCGTGCGGCTCGGGTCCGCGCGCGGCAGCTTCGTCGTCTCGACCGACAGCGGTTCGATCACCATCAGCCAGGGAGCCAAGGCCTAGCCATGCACGACGACTCGATCGTTGCCGTCTTCGGGACCATGTTCATCTTCGGTGCGCCGGTCGCGGCCTTCATCGTCTCGCGCGTGCTCCGGCACCAGGAGCGTCTGGAGATGCTGCGCCGCGGCTTCATCCCGCCGCCGGACTGGGACAAGCGCGCGTACCGGGCATGGCGCAAGACCGGCGCACCGTGGCCGCCGCCGCCCGGCGGCACCGCGCAGGCGCCCTGGGTGCAGCCGGCGCCGCCGAACTGGGGCCCGAACGCCGACGACGATCCGCAGCGCGCGCTCTTCAAGGGGATCCGCATCGCGATGGTCGGGCTGGCACTGGTGATCGGGCTGTCGTTCATCGGGGGCACGCCGGGCTCGCCCGACTTCCGCAACGGGCCCTGGCTCCTGGGCGGCCTCATCCCGCTGTTCGTCGGGATCGCGCAGATCATCATTGCGCTGCTGTCGGGGGCCCAGCTGCCCGGCGTCCAGGGGAGCTCGGCGTTCATCCCACCCCCGCAGCCCCCGCCGGGGCCTGGCGCTCCGCCGCCCCAGCCGCCGCCGGGCTACGGCGCCCCCAGTCCGCCGCCGCCGTGGGCTCAGCGCTCGCAGTACGAGGAGCTCTCGAAGCCCGCGCCGCCGCCGGACGTGCGATAGGCCGGAAATCGAAAGGGACGGGCCGCCTGAGCGACCCGTCCCTTTCGATTCTTGACTAGACTTCCGTTCGCGCGTGGACCGTCACCGACAGGAGACGATCGCCATGGCCCAGCCGGCTGCGGTTCGCGTGCGGACGAGATAGCCGTGGTCGGTGCGGTCGTAGACGTGGTAGCCCGCTCGAAGCGCGTCGGCTAACGTCTTGAAGACCATGATTCCGGGCATCTCGTTCTCCTTCCCGACGCCGTTGTACGACGTCGTGTATCCCTAACGTTCGGCAAGCTCGCGAAGTTCTTCCACTCCTTTGAGCGAAGCATTACGAAAGGATGAGTCCGAAGTTAGTCGTCGCCCTCGACGTGCACGATCCTGCCCGCGCCGTCCGCCTGGTCGAAAACCTTACCTCGCTGGGCGTGCTGTTCAAGGTTGGCTACGAGGCGTTCTACGGCTATGCCGACACGATTCGCGAGGCGCTTGCCGCGAACGGCGCGGAGTATGCGCTCGATCTGAAGCTGCACGACATCCCGAACACGGTCGAAGCCGCGGTGCGCGCGGTCGTGCGCCCGGGGGTGCGACTTTTGACGGTTCATGCGCTCGGCGGCGCGCAGATGCTCGACGCCGCGGTTCATGCGGCAGGCGAACGAGCCGCGGAGCTGGGCATCGCGGCGCCCGAGATCTTCGCCGTGACGATCCTGACGAGCATCGCGCCGGAGGATCTCGGCGAGCTGGGACTCATCGGCGGCCCGGGTGAGAACGCCATGCGGCTCGCAGCGCTCGCGCGCGACGCGCGCTGCGCCGGCGTCGTGTGCAGCGTGCGCGAGGTGCCCGACCTGAAATCGTATTTCGGCACCGAGTTTCGCACGTTCTGCCCGGGCATTCGTCCTGCGGGCAGCGCGCACGGCGATCAGCGACGCGCTGCGACGCCGCGCGAAGCGCGCGAAGCGGGCGCCGACTACGCCGTCGTCGGACGCCCGATCGTCGGCGACGCCGATCCCGTTGGCGCGGCGCGCGCGATCCTCGCGGAGCTGCAAGGGTGACCGAAGCGACGGCAACGGATCTGCTGCGCGAGCTCGAAGCGCGCGGCGCGATCTTGAACGGACACTTCCGGTTGTCGTCGGGGCGGCACTCGAACCGCTTCGTGCAGAAGTTCCGCATCCTCGAAGATCCCGTGCTGGTGGAGCGCGTCGCCGCGGCGTTCGCCGCGACCGCGCGCGCGCTCGCGCCGACGGTCGTCGTCAGTGCGGCGGTCGGCGGGATCGTGCTCGGCTACGAGACGGCGCGTCAGCTCGGCACGCTCGGCATCTTCGTCGAAAAAGAGAACGGCGTGCCGGCGCTGCGCCGCGGCTTCGCGCTGGGCACGAACGATCGCGCGTTCGTCGTCGAGGACGTGGTCACGACGGGTGGTTCGGTGCGCGAGGTGCTCGATGTCGTGCGCGCGCGCGGCGCGACGGTCGCCGGCGTCGGCATCATCGTCAGCCGCGCGCGCGTGGACTTCGGCGTCCCGACCACCGCGCTGCTCGACCTCCCGATCGATTCGTTCGATCCGGCAACCTGTCCGCAATGTGCGGCGGGCGAGCCGATCACCGAGCCGGGCTCGCGCTTTCTAGGCGCGACGTGAGCTGACGCGATGGACTACGCGAAGCTGGTTCGGCCCGAAGTCGCTTCGATGAAGCCGTATACGCCCGGCACCACCGTGTCGCAGGCGCGTGCGAAATACGGGCTCGATTCGTTCGTGAAGCTGTCTTCGAATGAGAACCCGCTGGGGACGTCGCCCAAAGCGGCGGCGGCGCTTGCGGCGATGCACGATCTGCAGGTGTACGTCGATGACGATCACGCCGAGCTGCGGCGGCGCCTCGCCGAGCCGTACGGGTTCGGCATCGAGCACGTGCTGGTGGGGCACGGCTCGAACGACGTCGTTCGCACGCTGTTCAGCGCGTTCGTCGCGAGCGGCGACGAGGTCGTGATGGGCGATCCGACGTTCTCGCTATTTCCGAAGGACACGCTGCTGTTCGGCGCGACGCCGGTGAAGGTTCCGCTGCGCGACGGCGTGCACGATCTCGACGCGATGCTGGCGGCGGTCACGCCGCGCACGAAGATCGCCGTCGTCGTCGATCCCAACAACCCGACGTCGACGCGCGTGGAGCGCGACGCGTTCGACCGCTTCGCGTGCGCGCTTCCCAGCGACGTGATCTTGATAGTCGACCAGGCGTATCGCGAGTACATGCCGCCCGGCTCGGTCGAAGGGACCGACTACGTGCAATCGCGGCCCGGCACGATCGTGCTGCGCACGCACTCCAAGCTGTACGGCCTCGCTTCGCTGCGCTTCGGCTACGCGCTGGGCGATCCGGCGCTGATCGCGTACGCGCAGCGCGTGAGGCTGCCGTTCAACGTGTCGCGGCCAGCGGCGGTCGCGGCGCTCGCCGCGCTCGACGACGACGACTTCGTGCGCGAGTCGCTCGCCGTGAACGAGGGCGGCAAGATTTTTCTGGCGCGCGAGCTCGACCGGCTCGGGCTGCACGCGTATGCCACAGCGGCGAACTTCGTCGCGGTCGCCGTACCGGGCACCGCGACGGAGGCGTACGAGGCGCTGCTGCGCTGCGGGATCGTCACGCGCAGCGGCGACGCGCTGGGCATGCCGGGCCGGCTGCGCATCACGATCGGTACCGCCGAGCAGAACGCGCGGCTGATCGAAGCGCTCGGCTCGCTGGTGCTCGCGCGCGCATGACCGCCGCGGTCGCGGTGCGTCCCGCTCACCCTGACGACCGCGACTTCGTGCGCGACCTCGGCCGCCGCACGGCGACGAGCAGCGTGTCGGCGGTGCGCATCGCGAAGCACGACGACGTGATCGAGTCCGTCGAGCGGTTGACGGACTACGTGTTCGGGCGGCGCCACGCGGCGCTGATCGCGGAGCGCGATGGGGAGCGAGTAGGCTTCTTGCTGTTGCTGTTCGACATCCCCGACGAGGTCACGCTCACGCCTCAGGCGTTCGTCGCGTACACCGCGGTCGAACCCCATGCGCGCGGCGCCGGGGTCGGGCGCGCGCTGATGGCTGCCGCGGAGGTGCACGCGCGCGCGGAAGGCCTCGGCTACATCAGTCTCATGGTGACCGAGGAGAACGTTCCGGCGCGCCGGGTGTACGACGGCGCGGGTTTCGTGACCGAGCGCCGGATGATGACGAAGTCGTTATGAGCCCGGCGCTGCTGCGGCGCACGGTGATCGTCGTCGTCACGGCGATCGTGCTGGTCGCCGCGGTGCTGTTCGCGGCGCGCATCCCGCACACGATCTCGATCTTCCTGATCGCGGCGTTCATCGCGTTCGGCGCGCTGCCGCTGGTGACGCGGCTGGAGACGCGCATGCCGCGCCCGCTCGCCATCGCGGTGGTGTATGCGGGCTTGCTGAGCGCGCTGGTGCTCCTGGCGCTCGTCATCGTGCCGATCAGCTACGCGCAGATCCTCGCGCTCGTCGGGCACACGCCCGCGTACCTCGCGTGGTCGGGCGACCTCGTGCGGCGCAGCGAGGGCGCGCTGCGCCACCTGCTGGGCAACCGCGTGCCGCTGCCGTCCTACACCGACATGCAGGCCGAAGCGGGCACGCGCATCTCGGCGTTCATCAGCGCCGCCGTCGCGAGCCTCGGCACGATCGTCGTCGGCGCGTTCACCGCGATGCTGATCGGCGTCTCGGCGCTCATCCTATCGGTGTTCTTTCTGCTGCAAGGCAGCGGCGTGCGCGACGGCATCCTCGCGTTCGTTCCGCCGCGCCGCCGCGCCGGCGTCGGCGCGCTGCTGCAGGAACTGACGGCGGTGTTCGGCCACTTCGTCGCGGGCCAGGTGCTGCTGTGCGCGATCGTCGGCGCGGCGGTGTGGCTGCTGGTGTTCCCGACCCACTTCGCGTTCGCGCTGCTCGTCGCCGTGATCTGCGCGCTCGGCTACGCCGTGCCGTTCGTCGGGATGCTCGTCGCGCAGATCGCCGCGGCACTGCTCGCCGTGCCGCAAGGCACGGGCATGGTGATCTGGGTGACCGTCGCGATCTTCGTCGTCGCGCGCGTCGCCGACAACGTGCTCACGCCGAAGATCATGGAGAAGTCGGTCGGCGTCTCGCCGATCACCGTGATGTTCGCGGTGTTCGCGGGCGGCGAGCTCTTCGGCTTTCCCGGCCTGATCTTCGGCATCCCCGCCGCGGCGCTGATCAAGGTGCTGTTCGGCTACTTCGTGCAGCCGTACGTCGTGCGCATGCAGTCGCGCGAGGCGGCGGAGCCCGTCGTCGAAGCCGAGGCCGTCGTCGTCAGCGTGAAGCTAGGATCGTCGTGAGCCTTCGTGCTCGGCCAGCGCGAACAGCGCAGCCTCGCGGGCGGGCGTGAGGCCGGCTTTGTACGGCGCGTCGCCGCGCTCGTGCTCGGCCCAGCGCAGCGTGTCCGCGATCGTTTCCTCGACCGGGCGGTAGCGCAGGCCGAGGGCGATCCCGCGCGACGGATCGCTGCGCGTGACGCCGTCGTAGTCAAAGCCGTCTTCGGACCACACGGGCAAGTCGATCCACGGGCCCGCGTCCCACCGGCGCAGGAAGGCGCGGTCCACCCGCACGACGTTCGCGCGCGATTCGCTCCCGTTCGCGCTTGCGGCCGCGCACGCGGCGAGCAGCGCGCCGAGCGTCGTCGGCTCCGCGGGCCCGACCGTGTTGACGGCTCCCGTGTAGCCGCGCTCCAGCGCATCGACGACGAAGTTCGCGAGATCGCGCACGTCGATGTATTGCACGGGCATGTCGAGCGCGTCGGGCACGAGCACGTCGCCGCCGCGCGCGAAACGCACCGGCCAGTAGGTGAAACGGTCGCTGGGATCGTGCGGCCCGACGATCAGACCCGGCCGCACGATCAGCGTGCGCTCCGCGCCGAACGCGCCGATCGCTTCCTGCTCGCACAGATATTTCAGCGCGCCGTAGGTCTCGGGCGTCATCACGTCCCGCGACGCGCCTTCGGGCAGCTGCAGCGTCGGCGACGACTCGTCGAGGTGCGGCTGCGACATGTCGTGCACCGAGATGCTGGAGATGAAGACGTACCGCCCGGCGCGGTCCCGCAGCGCCTGCGCGCTCGCGGCGACGACGCCCGGGACGAAGCCGCACGTGTCGACGACGACGTCCCACGTCGCGCCCTGGGGCAACCGGTCGAGATCGGTGGCGCGGTCGCCGAGCACGCGCTCGAGTTGGGGAAAGAGTTCGCCGCCGCGCTTGCCGCGATGGAACAGCGTCACCTCGTGCCCGCGCGCGAGCAACGTCTCGACGACGTGGCGGCCGAGAAAGACCGTCCCGCCGAGCATGAGGATGCGCATCTACATCGTGTCCGGCGCGCCGACGCCGCACAGCGCGAGCGCCGTCGCGAGCACGGTCTTCGTCGCGATGCAGAGGCCCAGCCGCGCGGTGGTCGTCGCGTCGTCCTCGGTCAGCACGCGGCAGGCGTCATAGAACTGGTGGAAATCGCTCGCCACTTCGCGCGCGTACTTCGTCAGCCGGTGCGGCGCGCGCGCGCGGGCGACGCCGGTGACCGTCGGCCCGAACTCCGCCAGCTTCCGCGCCAGCGCGAGCTCGGTGGGTTCGGCCAACGCCGCGAGGCCTTCGCCGCGCTGCGCCGCTTCGACGTGCGCCGCGTGCGAGTCGCGCGCCTTGCGCAGCACCGAGGCGATGCGCGCGTGGCCGTACTGCACGTAGAAGACCGGGTTGTCGTTGGACTGCTTCTTCGCCAGCTCGAGATCGAACGTCAGCGGCTGGTCGGTCGAGAGCATCACGAAGAAGAAGCGCGCCGCGTCGACGCCCACTTCGTCGATCACCTCTTGCAGCGTGACCAGCGTGCCGGCGCGTTTGGACATCGAAAGAATCTCGTCGCCGCGCTTGAGCGTGATCTGCTGCACGAGGATCACCTCGAACGCACCCGGGCGGCCGTACGCGTTCGCGAGCGCGTCGAGGCGCTTGATGTAGCCGTGATGGTCGGGGCCGAGGAAGTCGACGACGTGCTCGGCGCGCTGCAGCTTCTCGTAGTGGTACGCGATGTCGTTGGCGAGATAGGTCGGGCGGCCGTCGCTGCGGATGACGACGCGGTCTTCGTCGTCGCCGGCGTCGGTGCTGCGCAGCCATGTCGCGCCGTCTTTCTCGTACAAGAGCCCGAGCTCGCGCAGGCGCTGAATACCCGCCTCGATCTTGCCGGCGTCGTGGAGCTCCTGCTCGGACTGCCACAGATCGTAGTCGACCCGAAACCGGTGCGCGACGGCCTGCTGCTCGGCGACGATCTCGTCGCGCGCGATCTTCGCAAGCTGCGGCGCGGCTTCGTCTTCGGAGACGTGGAGCCACTTCTCGCCGTCGCGCGCGCGCAGCTTCTCCGCCAGCGGGATCAGGTAGTCGCCGGGATAGCCGTCTTCCGGGAACGGATACGACGGGTCGAACAGCTGGCGGTACCGCGCGTAGAGCGAGCGCCCGAGCGCGCCGATCTGCGAGCCGGCGTCGTTGATGATCCACTCGGTGAACACGTCGTAGCCCGCGTGGCGCATCGCCCGCGCGAGCGTGTCACCGATCGAGAGCGTGCGCCCTTGCACGACGACCAGCGGCCCCGTCGGGTTCGCGCTGCCGAACTCGAGCGAGACGCGCTCGCCGTTGAGTGCGCCGCGGCCGTAGTCCGATTTCTCGCGCAGCACGTCGCCGACGACGCGCTGCCAGAATGCCGGGTGCAGCTTGAGGTTGATGAAACCCGCGACGGCGGTCGCTTGGGCGACCGTGGCGCGGACGCCGTCGTCGGCCAGTGCGCGGGCGATGATCTCGCCGCCGATGGCCTGCGGCTTCTTGCGCGCGACGCGCGCCAGCCCGAATGCGACGTTGGTCGCAACGTCGCCGAACTCGGGCCGGCGGGCGGGTTCGAACTGCACCACCGGCTCGGCCTCGGGCCATAGCGCACGCGCGGCCGCCGCGAAGCGAGCGGCCAGCTCGTCGAGCGTGAGCAGCGCGGCCTCCTCAGTGGTGGTAGGGTTCATCGCGAGCGATCTTCGCCGCGCGATACAGTTGCTCCACCACCAGCACGCGAGCCCATTCGTGCAGGAACGTCAGCGGCGAAAGGGACCAGCGCACGTCGGCGCGCGCGAGGAGCGCCTCGGACGCGCCGTAGGTGCCGGCCACGACGAACGTCAGCCGCGCGATCCCGTCGTGCGGCAACCGCTCGATCCGGCGCGCCAGCTCCTCGCTCGAGAAAAGCTCGCCGGATCGTTCGAGCAGCCAGACGTGGTCCGTGGGATCGAGCAGCTTGAGGATCGCCTCGCCCTCCGCCCGCATCGCCCGCGCCGCGTCGGAGCCGTCCGCCGCGCGCACCTCGACCTCATCGAGCCGGTGATACGGCCGCAGCCGCACGCGAAAATCCGCGAGCGCATCGCCGATGTATCGCTCGCGGATTTTCCCGACGGCGATGAGCCGAACGTTCAGGCGGCTGGATCCCGGGATGCGGCCGCGGCGCGGATGTCGTTCGGAAACGCGAGGTCGTTGTCTCGCGCGTAGTCGCGCGCGACGGCGACCAGCGTCGGTTCGTCGATCGAGATGATCTCGAAGGCGACGATCTCATCGTCAGCGTCGAGCCACACCATGACGCGTGGCGCCTGGCGATCGTAGTCGTCATCGCCGCCGTACTCACGGACGCTTCCATCGGGCTCGCGGACGATGTCGAGATAACCGTCATGCTCGGACGGCTCGCGGTACTCGATGTACCCGAGTGCGCACTCGGGGTCGACGGTGACTCGAATGGGGTGCTTCATCTGCGTCTGCGCCGCTGCTTGTGGCGACGCTCTTTCTCGCGCCGGTCGTTTTTCCGGCGAGTTTCATCGGTGATGGTGAGGACGAACGTCTCGGCTCGATTCGTCACCACCTTGATCTTACGTCCGTCGTCGACGAATCCGTAGTGCTCGACCGCGCTTGGGGTCGTGTCACGACGAGTCGGATACCAACGACCGCTTCGGCTTCGTCGTCCGAGATGTGATAGCTTGCCATGCGCTCACGCGCGTGACGCGAGTATCGCAGCCGCGGAATGTCCATGTCAATCCCGCACCCTGAGCTGCGGCAGCGCGTAACCGTCCGCGCCTGATGTGATTCGGCCGGACAATTCGAGCTCGGTGAGCAGCGGGAACAGCTCCGCTGCGGCGAGGTCGAGGCGGTCGGCGAGCAGGCCCGGATCGCACGCGCCGTCGCGCAGGACCGCCATGACGCGGCGTATGTCGGCCGAGTCGCCCTCCTGCAAGCCCCCGTGCGCGTGGGGCGATCTGCGCGTACGGCGCGCCGGCGGCGCGAGCGGGAGCGGCAGCGCAGCCACGACGTCGTCCGCGTCGCGCACGAGCGTCGCGCCGTCGCGGATCAGCGCGTTGCAACCCGCAGCTTTGGGGCGGTCGACGTCGCCCGGGATCGCGAGCACCGGGATGCCGCGGTCGCCCGCGTGGCCGGCGGTGTTGAGCGCGCCGCTGCGCTCCGCCGCTTCCACGACGACCACCGCATCGGCGAGTGCCGCGATCACCGCGTTGCGCGCGAGGAACTGCCACGGCCGTGCGACGACGTCCGGCGCGAACGGCGACACGACCGCGCCGCCGCCCGCGACGATCCGCGTGCCGAGCTCGCGGTGGCGCGGCGGGAAGAAGTGCCCGTGGCCGCCGCCCAGCACGCCGATCGTCGGTGCGCCCGCGGCGAGCGCGCCCTCGTGCGCCGCGCCGTCGATTCCGAGCGCCAGCCCCGAGACGACGCAGACGCCGCGCCGGGCGAGGTCTTCCGCGAGCCGGCGCGCGCGGCGGCGGCCGTCGTCCGAGGGCGCGCGCGTGCCCACGACCGCGACGCACGGCGCGCGCAGCCCGTCGAGCGTGCCGGCGACCCACAAGCCTTCCAGCGCCGCATCGCCGAGCCGCTCGCCGCACGCCGCGTCGAGCTCGGCGCGCGCCACCCAGCGCCTGTCGCCGTCATCCTGCGCTTGCCGAGGCGCGCCCTGATCCGGCCGAAGGGCGCCCTGACCATGTCGAATGGACTCCACGCCTGTCAATCACGCGGGGGCGGCCCTACAGCAAGGCGACCGCCATCCTCAAGGAATCCCTCGACGGCCCCCGTAACGGCCCTCGCGACCACCGCCCGCCCCGCGGGCCGGGCTCATACCGAGGAGAGAGCAAGCGACCATGGCAGCCGAAGCCTACTGCGTGAAGTGCAAGACCAAGCGCGAGATCCAAGACGCGCACGTGATCACGATGAAGAACGGCCGGCCCGCGACCGAGGGCAAGTGCCCCGTCTGCGGGACCAAGATGTTCAAGATCGGAGCTGCATCCTAGCGGGTGCAGCTCTCGGGCTGCTCCGCGAGGACGCAGCCCGTTTCGTTTTCAGCGCCGGACGGGCTATACTCAGACGGCACCCACAAGATGTAGGGTGGCGGGTCGAAGCGACCCCAAGCGCTCCGCGAGAGGACCCACCCGACCTGCTCTGCCCGCACTGTCGCAAGAACGAGACCCGTGTCGTCGACTCACGCGACGACGACAACTCCGTCCGCCGGCGGCGCGAGTGTCTCGGCTGCAAGCACCGCTTTACGACGTACGAGCGGATGGAAGCCCCGCGCCTGTTCGTCGTCAAGAAGGACGGGCGGCGCGAGCAGTACAGCCGCGAGAAGGTGCTGGCGGGCCTCCGGCGCGCGTGCGAGAAGCGCCCCGTCTCCGAAGCGCAGCTCGAAGGCGTCGTCGCCTCCATCGAGCCCGAGCTGTTCTCGCGCGGCGAGAACGAAGTGTCCGGCGCGATGATCGGCGAGAAGCTGATGGAGGCGCTCAAGAAGGTGGACGAGATCGCGTACGTGCGCTTCGCGAGCGTCTACCGCGACTTCCGCGACGTTGCGAGCTTCCGCGCGGAGCTCGAAGACCTGCTCGCAAAGTGACGACGACCGTCGCGGTCGTCCGCCTGCCGGACAGTGCGGGGCTGCCGCTGCCCGCGTACATGACGGCGGGTGCCGCCGGCGCCGACGTCGTCGCCGCGGTCGCTGCCGATCTCGTGCTCGCGCCGGGCGAACGCGCGCTCGTCCCGACGGGGTTTTCGCTCGAAGTGCCCGCCGGGTACGAAGTGCAGATTCGCCCGCGCAGCGGGCTCGCGCTGCGGCACGGCGTCACGCTGCTCAACAGCCCAGGGACGATCGACAGCGATTACCGCGGGCCTGTCGGCGTCATCCTCGTGAACCTCGGCGACGCTCCGTTCGTGGTGCGGCGCGGCGAGCGCATCGCGCAGCTCGTCGTCGCGCCGGTGGTGCACGCCGCGTTCCGCGAAGCGGACGTGCTCGGCGCGAGCGCGCGCGGTGCGGGCGGCTTCGGCAGCACCGGCGCCTAAAGAACGAACGCGGCATGAGAGTGTACGTCGTCGGAAGCGGTGCGGTCGGGACGTATCTCGGCGAGCTGCTGCGCGGCATCGGCAACGAGGTCACCTACGCGCCGCGCGAGCTCGACGCCGTCGAACCTGTCGACGCCGACCTCGCGCTCGTCACGGTGAAAGCGTACGACACGCCGGGCGCGATCGAGACGCTGCGCCGGGCGCTGCGCGACCCGAGCTCGACCACGATCGTCACCCCGCAGAACGGCGTCGGCAACGAAGAGCTGCTCGCGGCGGCGTTCGGCGCCGACAACGTCGTCGCCGCGGCGCTCACCGTCCCTGTGGGCGTCGACGCGAGCGGTAAGGGCATCGCGGCCAAGGGCGGCGGGATCGCATTCGCGCCTGTCGGCTCGTCGAGCGCGCACAATTGGTTGCTCGCGGCGTTCGGCGCGACCGGCCTGCCGACGCTCGCGGTCGGCGACTACCGTTCGCTGAAGTGGTCGAAGCTCGCGCTCAACGTCGTCGCGAACGCGGCGTGCGCAATCCTCGACGTTCTGCCCGACCGGCTCGTGCGCGAGGACGCCGTGTTCGCGCTCGAGATCCGCGCGATCCGCGAGGTGCGCGCGACGATGAAGGCGCTGGGCATCGCGGCGATCGACCTGCCGCGCTACCCGGTGCGCGCGCTGCTCGGCGTCGCGACGCTGCCCAACCCGGTCGCGCGCGCCGTGCTCGCGTCGCGCATCGCGGGCGCGCGCGGCGAGAAGCCGCCGTCGCTGCTGGTCGACTTGCGCGGCGCCAAGCATCGCACGGAAGTCGAAGTGCTCAACGGCGCGGTCGCGCGGGCCGCGCGCGATGCCGGCGTACCGGCGCCCGTCAACGCCGCATACGCGCGGATCCTCAGCGACGTCGCGCACATGCCCCAGCTGTGGGCGAAGTACCGCGAGCGCCCCGCGGCGCTCGTCGCCGAGGTGAACCCCGCATGACGTTCTTAGGGATCGACCACATCGACTTGCGCGTGCCGGCGCTCGGCGCGGTCGAAGCGTTCTACGACAAGCTCTTCGAGCGCCTCGGGCTCACGCGCAAGAAGTACTCGGTCGTCACGTTCGGCGGCGAGTCGTGGAACGACGCGAGCGCGGAGAACTACAACGCCGTCGAGTACTACGAGGAGCACGTGCACGGGCGCCGGGTCGCGTTCTTCGGCGTGATCGAAGAAGCCGGCGCCGCGCCGGCGCGCGGGCGCATCGCGTTCGCGGTCGAGAAGGACAGCCTCGACGAGTGGGCGCGCGTGCTACCGGCGATGGGCGCGCGCGAGATCGAGCGCAGCGAAGAGGAGTCGTACCCCGCGGTGTTCTTCACCGATCCGCTCGGCACGCGGCTCGAAGTCTGCGCGCGCCCGCCGCGCGCGTGAAACTGGACGCGCCGCTGAAGCGGGATGCGCTGTTGGCCGTGTGCTCGCTGGTGCCGCCGCTGCGCGCCGGAGCGTGCGCCTGGTGCGATGCGGATCTGCCGCCGCGCCGGCGAACCTGGTGCAGCGATCGGTGCAACGATGCGTTCTGGGCGAATCATTGGTGGTCCGTTGCGCGCACGACCGCGAAGCGGCGCGACCGCTACCGCTGCCGGCGCTGCGGCGCGCGCGGCCCGAAGCGCCCCACGGTCGCGGCGCACCGGACGCGCGCCGCGTACCTCAAGGCGCTGCGCGCGTACCGGGAGCAAAAAAAAGTCGCGCGGCTCGAAGTCAACCATCTCGATCCCGCGCTGGGCAGGCACGGCGAGCTGTCGTGCGTGCACCACCTCGCAAATCTCGAAACGCTCTGCCTGCCATGCCACAAAGAGCACTCGGCGGCATTGCGACTGCGAGCGAGCGCTCCGCCGAAATCCGAGCAGGCGCCCGCAAGAAAGCGCGTGACCGTCCTTCCAAAGCGCGCACGAGCGACACGTGCGGACGCAGTTGCGGCCGTGCCGAAGTCGAAACGTACGGCATGAGCACCACCGCCGAGCACGCCGCTTCGATCGAAACCCAAAATCCCGCCACCGGCGAGGCCATCCAGCGCTACGCGCCGCACGACAAATCAGCCGTCGACGCGCGTTTGGACGCTGCCGTCGCGGCGCAGCGCCGTTGGCGCGACACGTCGTTCGAGGAGCGCGGCGAACGGCTGCACGCCGCGGCGCGGTTTCTGCGCGAGCACAAAGCCGAGCTCGGCGAGCTCGCGACGCGCGAGATGGGGAAGCCGATCGCCGAGGCGGAGGCGGAGGTCGAGAAGTGCGCGACGGCGTGCGACTGGTTCGCCGCGAACGCACAGCGCTTGCTGGCCAGCGAAGAGATCGCGTCGGGTGCGACGCGCAGCTACGTCGCGTTCCGGCCGCTCGGCGTGCTGCTCGCGATCATGCCGTGGAACTTCCCGTACTGGCAAGTGTTCCGCGCGGCGGCGCCCGCGCTGATGGCCGGCAACGTCATCGCGCTCAAGCATGCCGCCAACGTCACCGGCGTTGCGCTGAAGATCGAGGAGATCTTTCGCGCGAGCGGCTTCCCGGAGGGTGCGTTCACCACGCTGCTCGTCGGCAGCAAAGAGATGGAGCCGATCGTGCTCGACGACCGCATCGCGGCCGTCACGCTCACCGGCAGCGAAGCGGCCGGCTCGTCCGTCGGCGCAGCCGCCGGCAAAGCGATCAAGAAAACCGTGCTCGAGCTCGGCGGCTCCGACTACTTCATCGTACTCGCCGACGCCGATCTGGAACAGGCCGCTGAGATCGGGGTCAAGGCGCGGTTTCAGAACACCGGGCAGAGCTGCATCGCGGCGAAGCGGTTCATCATCGAGGACTCGGTGTACGATGCGTACGCGGATGCGTTCGTGCGCAAGACGCGCGCGCTGAAGGTGGGCGATCCGATGGAGCGCGACACGAAGATCGGCCCAATGGCGCGCACGGACCTGCGCGACGATCTGCTGGCGCAGGTGCGCGACACCGTCGCGGCTGGGGCGAAGCTGCTGTGCGGCGGCGAGCCGCTCGACGGTCCCGGAGCGTTTTTCACGCCCACGGTCGTCGGCGACGTTACGCCCGGGATGCGCATGGCAGCCGAAGAGACGTTCGGTCCGGCGGCTGCGCTGATGCGCGCGCGCGATGCAGAGCACGCGGTCGAGCTCGCGAACGATTCGCGCTTCGGTTTGGGCGGCAACCTCTGGACGCGCGATGTCGCCAAAGCCGAACAGCTCGCCGCGCGGTTGGAGTCCGGGAACTGCTTCATCAACGGGATGACCGCGTCCGATCCGCGGCTGCCGTTCGGCGGCGTGAAGAAGAGCGGCGTCGGCCGCGAGCTGTCGGAGTTCGGGATCCGCGAGTTCGTCAACGTGCAGACGGTGTGGATCGGGCCCGACACCGGCGCGAGCGCCGGGGGCCGTCCGGCGGAATAGCGCCCGCCGGCGGCGGCCCAGGGAGTTCGCGCGGACGCCGCCAAAGGGGCACGACTGCTTGCTTGGCAGCGAAGGGCGCGACAAAATGAGCGAAACGATACGAAAGCTGTCCGTCCTGGACTCGGCGTTCCTGTTCGCCGAAACCGCGGAGTGCCCGATGCACGTCGGCAGCCTGACCATCGTCAAGCTGCCCGACGGCTACGACGGCGATTTCTACGAAGACTTCAAAGCGCGGATCGCGAGCCGCCTGCACTTGGCCAAGAGCCTGCGCTGGAAGCTCGCCTCGACGCCGTTCGACATCGACCGCCCGAGCTGGGTGGAGGACGAGCAGTTCGACCTCAACCGCCACGTCTTGCGCGGCGCGCTGCCCGAGCCGCACGACCGCGACACCGCGCAGCGCTTGGCGGGCTGGCTGCACGCGAAGACGCTCAACCGCGCGCGGCCGCTGTGGGAGATCTACGTCTTCGACGGCATGCCGAACGGCGAGGCCGCGATCTACTCCAAGATGCACCACGCGCTGATCGACGGCGGCGCGGGCGCCGCGCTCACCGAGATCCTGTACGAGACGTCGGCGCACGCGCAGCCGGCACCCGCGGAGCCGGCTGCGTCGGCGCCGCGCGCGACGACGACGCCGAAGAAGCAAGACGTGCGCGACGTCGCGTCGTCCATGTTCGCGGCGTACGCGGAGCTGTGGCGCGCGCCGTACCAGCAGTCGTCGCTGGGCAGCCTCGAATTGCCGCGCAGCGGCGGCACCGATCTCGCGTCGGTGCTGCTCGACGCGACGATCCATTCGGTCGAGTGGCCGCTGCGGCTCAGCGCGAACTTCGCCGAGATCGCCACCGCGTATTCGACCGCGATGTCGAACGCGTTCAAGCCGGACTCGCTCAAAGCGCTCGACCTGCTGTCCGCGCCGTCGACGCCGATCAACGTCGCGATCTCTTCGGAGCGCAGCTTCGCGGGCGTGACGGTGTCGATGGCGCGCGTGAAGAAGATCGCCGCGAAGGCGGGCGGCAAGGTGAACGACGTGGTGCTCGCGCTGTCGAGCGGCGTGCTGCGCCGGTATCTCACGGAGCTCGACGCGCTGCCGAAGAAGTCGCTCACCGCGTTCGTGCCGATCTCCGCGCGTGAGAAAGGCGATGCCGAGCTCAAGAACCAGGTGTTCGGCATGGTCGTGCCGCTCGCGACCGACGTCGACGACACCAAGGCGCGCGTGACGGCGATCGTCGCAAGCGCCGCGACGTCGAAGGAGCTGGCGAACCCGTTCCGCGCGCTGATCCCGCACTTCGCGGACATCCCGACGTTCGGCACGCCGATGCTGCTGCAGCTGCTCGCCGTGTTCATGGGGCGCTCGCAGCTCGCGAACAGCGTGCCGCCGCCGATGAACGTCGTCGTGTCCAACGTGTTCTTCTCGCGCACGCCGATCTACATCGCCGGCGCGCAGATCGAGCACGTCTACCCGATGTCGATCCCGGTGCACGGCCAAGCGCTCAACATCACCGTGCACGGCTACGTCGACGGGCTCGACTTCGGTTTGATGGCCGCGGCGAACGTGATCCCCGACGTGCAGCGTTTGACGGTGATGCTGAGCGATGAGCTCGACGAGCTCGAGCGCGCGTACGGATCGGCCGCCTAGGGCCGTGAGCGACATGCTCTCCCGCGACGCGATTGAACCAATCCCCGGCCCGCCCAAGAAGCCGATCCTCGGCAACATGCTCGACGTGAGCGCGAGCGCGCCGATCCAGAACCTCGTCGTGCTCGCGCGCGAGCTCGGCCCGATCTTCCGGCTCGACATGATGGGCAAGCCGCTCACCGTCGTGTCGGGGTTCGCGCTTGCGGACGAGCTGTGCGACGAGTCACGCTTCGACAAGGCGGTCGGCGGCGCGCTGCACCGCGTGCGCACGATCTCGGGCGACGGCCTGTTCACCGCGTTCACCACGGAGCCGAACTGGTCCAAAGCGCACAACATCCTGCTCCCCAACTTCGGCGACCGCGCGATGCAGGGCTACCATCCGATGATGCTCGACGTTGCCGAGCAATTGATGCTCAAGTGGGAGCGCCTCAACCCGGACGACGAGGTGGACGTCGTCCACGACATGACCGCGCTGACGCTCGACACGATCGGCATCTGCGGCTTCGGCTACCGCTTCAACTCGTTCTACCGCGAGGACAACCACCCGTTCGTCGACGCGATGGTGGACGCGCTCGAGATCTCGATGGCCCAGCGCGGCTTGCCGTTCGAGGAAATCTTCACGCGCCCGCGCCAGGCGCGCCTGGCCGGCGACGCGCAGTATCTCAACAAAGTCGTGGACCAGATCGTGCACGATCGCAAGGAAGCGCGCGCGGCGCAGGGCGACGAGCCGCAGAAAAAAGACATGCTGGACTACATGCTCGCGGGCGTCGACCGCAAGTCCGGCGAGCGGCTCGACGACACGAACATCCGCTACCAGATCATCACGTTTCTGATCGCGGGGCACGAGACCACCAGCGGGCTGCTCTCGTTCGCGACGTACTTTTTGCTGAACAATCCCGAGGTGCTCGCGAAAGCGTACGAGGAAGTCGACCGCGTTCTGGGCACGGACCTGTCCGTCAAGCCGACGATGAAGCAGGTCAACGCGCTGACCTACGTCCAGCAGGTCCTCAAAGAGTCGTTGCGGATGTGGCCGACGGCGCCGGCGTTCGCGCTTCGGCCATACAAGGACGAGGTGATCGGCGGCAAGTACGCGCTCAAGGCGCGCTCGCAAGTCGTCATGCTGCTGCCGGCGCTGCACCGCGATCCGGCCGTGTGGGGCGAGCGCGCGGAGATCTTCGACCCCGAGAACTTCGCGCCCGAGCGCGAGCGCGCGCGCCCCGTCAACGCGTACAAGCCGTTCGGCAACGGCCAGCGCGCGTGCATCGGGCGGCAGTTCGCGATGCAGGAGTCGGCGCTGGTGATCGGCATGATGCTGCAGCGCTTCCGGCTGATCGACCATACGCGCTACAAGCTGAAGCTCAAAGAGACGCTGACGATCAAGCCCGACGGGCTGAAGATGAAGGTGCGCCCGCGCGTGCACAAGGCGGCGGTCGCGACTGCCGTCGTCACCGAAGCTCCGCCGGCGCGGCGAAACGGTGCTGCGGCGTCCGGCGCGACTGCCGTTGCGACGCCTGCGCAGGCGCTCGTGCACGGGACGCCGCTGCTGGTGCTGTTCGGCTCGAACCTCGGCACGTCGGAGGATGCCGCGCGCCGCGTCGCCGACCTCGCCGCCGCGCAAGGCTTCGACACGCGCGTCGCCTGGCTCGACGACTTCGCCGGAAAGCTGCCGGCCGAAGGCGGCGTGCTCATCGTGTGCGCGTCGTACAACGGGGCGCCGCCCGACAATGCTGCGGCCTTCTACCAATGGCTGCAGGACGGCATGGCGCCGGATGCGCTTGCGGGCGTGCAGTACGCGGTGTTCGGCTGCGGCAACCGCAACTGGGCGTCGACATATCAGGCGGTGCCGCGCTACATCGACGACAGGCTTGCGGAGTTTGGCGCGCACCGCCTCTTCGCGCGCGGCGAAGGCGACGCGCAGGAAGACCTCGACGGCCAGTTCCGCGCGTGGCGCATCGCGCTGTGGCAGCAAGTCGCGAAGGACTTCGGCGTCACGTTCGACGCCGGTGCGGAGTCGGATACGCGCCCGCGCTATGCGGTCGAGGTCGTCGCGGGACCGCAAGCCAACCCGCTCGCGGCCGTGCACGGCGCGAACGCGATGCGCGTGCTCGCGAATCGCGAGCTGCAAACAGGCGGTGAGCGCTCGACACGCCATATCGAAGTCGCGTTGGCGGACGGCGCGAAATACGGCGTCGGCGATCATCTCGGCGTCGTTGCGGAGAATCCGCCCGCCGTGGTCGCGCGCGTGCTGCAGCGGTTCGGCTTTGCGAAGGACACGTACGTCCGGCTGAGCGCGGCCTCGTCGCGCCCGGCGACGCTGCCAGTCGACATGCCGGTGTCGCTGGAACGGCTGCTCGCGCATCACGTCGAGCTGCAGCATCCTGCGACGCGCAAGCAGATCGCGACGCTCGCGGAGCATACGCGCTGCCCGAACACGAAGCCGCGCCTCGAAGCGCTGGCCGTGGACGACACGGACGCGTCGGCCTACAAGACCGAGGTGAAGCGCAAGCGCCGTTCGGTGCTGGACCTGCTCGACGAGAACCCGGCCTGCGAGCTGCCGTTCGAGACGTTCCTGGACATGCTGCCGGCGATGACGCCGCGCTATTATTCGATCTCGTCGTCGCCGCTCGCGCAACCGGACCGCTGCAGTATCACAGTCGGCGTCGTGCGCGAGCCGGCGTGGTCGGGCCACGGCACGTTCGAAGGCGTCGCATCGACGTACTTGGAGCGCCATACGGGCGAGCAGATGGTCGACGCATTCGTGAAAGACTCGAAGAGCGGCTTCCGTCTTCCGGACGATGCGTCGAAGCCGATCGTGATGATCGGCCCGGGTACCGGGCTTGCGCCGTTCCGCGGCTTCTTGCAAGAGCGCGAAGCACTCAAACGCGATGGCAAGACGCTCGGGCGCGCGCTGCTGTTTTTCGGGTGCCGGCATCCGGATCAGGACTATCTCTACCGCGACGAGCTCGAACGCTGGGCTGCCGACGGCATCGTGGAGCTGCACGTCGCGTTCTCGCGACTCGGCGAGGTGAAGCGCTACGTCCAGCACGACATCGCGCAGCACGCCGACGACGTGTGGTCGGCGATCGAGGGCGACGGCGTGGTATACGTCTGCGGCGACGGAAGCCGCATGGAGCCCGACGTGCGCGCGACGCTCCTGGACATCTACCGTCGTAAAACGAATACCGGTGAAGCGGCCGCGAACCGCTGGCTCGAAACGCTCACAGCGAACAAGCGCTACAACCTTGACGTATGGGGTTCGACATAGCGGCACCTGAGCCGTCGTCGACCCAACGCCACCCTGAGCTTGTCGACTAGGGCCAATGTCACCCTGAGCTTGTCGACGAGCTCAATGTCACCCTGAGCTCGTCGAAGGGTGCGCCACGATCCTGATCGCAAGCCCCCGGGATGGCGACTTGGGATCAGGTCCGGCGGTACGCTCTCGCGCTGCCCGGTGTCGTGGAACAGACTTCGCACGGCAGCGCGGCATGGGTCGTCAACAAGAGGTTCTTTGTATGGGAGCGCCCGCTTCGCAAGTCGGATCTTGCCGCGCTCGGTGATGCGGCGCCGAAGGGCCCGATCCTCGGCCTGCGCACCGCCGATCTCGAGATGAAGGAAGCGTTGCTGCGGAGCGATCCGCGCGCGCTGTTCACGATCCCGCATTTCGACGGCTATGCGGCCGTGCTCGTGCAACTCGACAAGATCTCCGCCGCCGGCCTGAAACGGCTCATCGTGGAGGCGTGGATCGTCCGCGCACCGGAGCGAGCGGTCCGCGAATACCTCGCGAGCCGAAAACGCGCGTAGCGGAAGTTACATGCTGTTGATCGACTGGCCGCCGTCGACTACGAGTGCTTCACCGGTCATGAACGAGCCCGCGTTCGAGGCGAGAAGGAGCAATGGGCCCGTGAGCTCGTGCAGATCGCCGATGCGGCGTTGGGGGACGCGTTTCAGCGACGCTTGCGCCCATTCGGTCTTCAGGAAATCGGCGTTGATCTCGGTGGAGAAGTAGCCCGGGCACAGCGCGTTGACGCGGATGCCGTAGCGCGCGAACTCCCACGCCATGCTGCGGGTGAGGTGGATCAGGCCGGCTTTGCTCGCCATGTACGGTGCGACCGCGGGCGACACGCGCAAGCCCAGAATCGACGCGATGTTCACGATGCTTCCCGGCTTTTTCGCGGCGACGAGGCGGCGTGCCGCGTCGCGCGCCACCAAGAACGGTCCGCGCAGGTTCACCTCGACGACGCTGTCCCATTCGTCGGTGTCCATCTGCAGGATCAAGTGCTCGCCGCTGATGCCCGCGTTGTTGACGATGATGTCGCACAGCATGCCGTCGGCGGCGAGCTGTTCGAAGCCGGCATTGATCGAGTTCTCGTCGGTGACGTCCATCGTGAGCGCGCGTGCGCGCTCGCCGAGCCGCGCAGCGTCGGCCTCGATGCGGTCGGTGCGGCGCGCCGCGAGCACCACGGTGGCACCCGCGTCGTGGAGCACCTGCGCGAAGTGCCGGCCCAGCCCGCTCGACGCGCCGGTGACCAGCGCGACGCGGCCGTCGAGCGAGAACAGATCGTTCATTGCGAATTGCCTTTCGTGTTCGGTTACCAGGTGTCGATGGATGGGCGCTTCTTGCCCGTTCGCGCCGGCGGTGCCGGGATCGCGCGCAACCCGCGTGTGATCCAGTCGCGCGTGTCGCGCGGGTCGATCACCGAGTCGAGCTCGTCCACTGACGCGACGTGCAGCGCCTTGCCTTGCGCGTACGACTGCGCGACCATCGCGTCGAACGCGGCTTGGCGCTCCTGCGGGTTCTCGATCGCGGCGAGCTCTTTGCGATAGCCCAGACGCACCGCGCCTTCGAGGCCCATCGGGCCGAACTCACCCGTCGGCCACGACACGGAGAAGAACGGCTCGTGCAGGCTGCCCGCGGCCATCGCTTGCGCGCCGAGCCCGTAGCCTTTGCGCAGCGCGACGAAGAACACCGGCACCGTCATGCTCGCCGCCGTGACGAACATCCGGCTGACGCGGCGCACCTGTCCGGTGCGCTCGACGTCGGGACCGACGTTGAAACCCGGCGTGTCGCACAGCGAGATCATCGGCAGATCGAACGCGTCGCACAGCTGCATGAACCGCGACGCTTTGTCGGCGCCGGGGCCGTCGATCGCGCCGCCGAGGTGCAGCGGGTTGTTCGCGATGAGGCCGAACGGCCGGCCCGCGATGCGCACGAGCGCGGTGATCATGCCGGGCGCGTACGCCGCGCGCAATTCCAGCACCGAACCTTCGTCGGCCAGCGTCGACACGACGGTGCGCACGTCGTACACGCGCAACCGGTTCTCCGGGATCGCGCCGCGAAGCTCGCGCTGATCCGCGCACGTCCAGCCTTCGATTGCGCCTTGGAAGTACGATAGATACTTGCGCGCGATGTCCGTCGCTTCGACGTCGTTCTCCGCGACGACGTCGATCACGCCGTTCGGGGCTTGATCCGAGACCGGACCGATCTCTTCCGGACGGAACGTGCCGAGGCCGCCGCCTTCGATCATCGCCGGGCCGCCCATGCCGATGTTCGCGTCGCGCGTCGCGATGATCACGTCGGAGCAGCCTAGGAACGCCGCGTTGCCGGCGAAGCAGTAGCCCGACACGACGCCGACGATCGGCACGAGACCGCTCAGGCGCGCGTAGCTCGCGAACGTGGGCACCGCCAGACCCGACGCCCACGTGACGTCGCTGTCGCCCGGCCTTCCGCCGCCGCCTTCGGCGTACATCACCAGCGGCAGCCGGCGGCTGTGCGCGAGGCCGAGCATACGGTCCGTCTTGAGGTGGTTGACGTAACCTTGTGTGCCCGCGAACACGGTGTAGTCGTACGCCATCGCCATGCAGCGCGAGCGCTCGTCGTCGAAGCGGTCGCCGTTGACGTGGCCGATCCCCGCGATCAGCCCGTCGGCGGGGCTCACCCGCTCGAGCTCGGCCGCGTCGCGGCGGCGGCGCTGCGCGGCCAGCGCGAACTCGCCGTACTCCATGAATTCGCCGTCGTCGAACAACTGCGCGAGCTGTTCGCGCGCCGTGCGCCGCCCTTGCGCACGGCGTTTGGCGTGCACGTCGGCGCGCGCCTCGTCGCCGAGCGCGCGCCGGCGCTCCAAGACTTCGCGCAAGTCCGCGCGCGGCGCGTCGAGATCGCCCGCCGTCTCGCCCGCGACGGCTTCGTCGTCGACCTCGGCCGGTTCCACGAACAGCACGGCGTCGCCGCCCTCGACGATCGCGCCCGGCTGCACCGCGATCGCGCGCACGATGCCCGAGATCTCCGCGGTGAGCACGTGCTCCATCTTCATCGCTTCGAGCACCGCGAACCGTTGACCGCGCGCGACGCGGTCGCCGAGCGCGACGTCGATCGTGAGCACCTTCCCCGGCGTGGGCGCTCGCAGCGCCGTCGTGTTCGGCGGTGCGTGCGCCGCTGACGACGGTGGAGCGTGCGTCGCTGCGCCGGGCGCTTCGCGCGAAGTCGCCGCCGCCGTGGCCGGGACGGGGTGCGCTTCGGCCGAGACGGACTGCGCGTCCGCGGCCAGCTCGCGCGCGTGCTCGGCGATGAAGCGCGTGTACACGTCGTACGCCGCGACCTCGGGGCGGCGCAGTAGCGCGCGCAGAAACGGCAGGTTCGTCGCGACGCCGCCGATCCGGAACTCACGCAGCGCGCGCGCGGCGAACGCCGCGGCGCGCGGGAAATCGCCGTCAGGCGCGTGCACGATCACCTTCGCGAGCAGCGAGTCGAAGCTCGGATTCGTGCGGTAGCCGCCGTAGCCGAACGTGTCGACGCGAACGCCGGGACCGGCCGGCGGCTCGAACATCGACAGCGTTCCGCCGGTCGGAAGCACGTCGCCGTCGGCGTTGAGCGCTTCGGTGTTGACGCGCACCTGCACCGCGACGCCGCGCGGCAGCGGCGGCGGCAGCTGAAGGCCCAGCTCGGCGAGCGTCGCGCCCTGCGCGAGGCGCAGTTGCGCGACGACGACGTCGACACCGGTGACGGCTTCGGTGACAGTGTGCTCCACCTGCAGGCGCGGATTCGCTTCCATGAACGCGAAGGCCGTCGCTTCGCTCGTGGCCTCGGTGTCGAGCAAGAACTCGAACGTGCCGAGGCTGTCGTGGCGGGCCGCACGCGCCATCGTCAGTGCCGCGTCGATCAAACGCGCGCGCAGCGGGGGCGACAGGCCGGGCCCGGGCGCGACCTCGACGAGCTTTTGATTGCGGCGCTGCAGCGTGCAGTCGCGCTCCCACAGATGCGACAGGTCGCCCGCCGCGTCGCCCACGATTTGGATCTCGACGTGCCGCGCGCGCCGCACGAAGCGCTCGACGTACACATTTGCCTGTCCGAAAGCGGCGAGCGCTTCGGCTTGCGCGCGGGCGAAGGCGTCGGCAACGTTCTCGGCGCGCGATACCGCGCGGATGCCGCGCCCGCCGCCGCCCGCGACGGCTTTGATCATCATCGTGCCGCCGTCGCCGAGTGACGCCAAGAACGCAGTCGCACCTGCGACGTCGACTTCTTCATCGCTGCCGTCGAGCACCGGCACGTGCAGCGAGCGCGCGAGCGCGCGCGCACGCGCTTTGTCGCCGAACAGTTCCAGCACGTCGGGTCGCGGTCCGACGAACGTAAGCCCGGCCTCGATGCAGCGCCGCGCGAACTCCGCGTTCTCGCTCAGAAATCCATAGCCCGGATGAACGGCGTCGCAGCGCGCCGCAACCGCCGCGTAGAGCACTGCGTCGATGTCGAGATACGCCGCCGGACCGCTGCCCGCGAGCGGCATCGCATCGTCGGCGATGCGCACGTGCAGCGACTCCGCATCGTCGCGGGAGAACACGGCGACGCTCGCGATCCCGAGCGACGCGGCGGCGCGCGCGACGCGAACTGCGATCTCGCCGCGATTCGCGATGAGGAGTCGGGTCACGCTCACGCGGCTAGGTATGGTGCGCGCGCCGCATCCACCTCGAAGCATTCGCTCCCGCGGCTAGGTGGTTGCTTGCTTGCCGGGCAATCTTTTTTGTCACCCTGAGCTTGTCGAAGGGTGCGCCACGATCGAGGCATGGCGGGCAGTGCGACCCAACCGCTTGACAAACACAGCACTGTGCTTGATATACTTAGCACGAACCACCCGCCCACGACCCGCCGCGCCAAGCGCGCAAGGAGACCCCCGTGAACGATTCCTACGTCGACACCATCGAGAAGCTCCAGGCGCAAGGCCTCGAGGCCCTCAAGCAGGCTCAGGCCGCCCAGGCCGCCGCCGTCAACTCGTTCCGCGACCTCTTCACCAACGCCACGGGCAACTGCCCGGCGCGCAGGTCCTCAAGAACATCCCGACCGTCGTGTCGCAGGTCAGCGAGCTGAACTCGGCCTTCGCCGTGAAGCTCATCGAGCAGCAGAACGAGTACGTGAACCAGCTGGTCAGCCTGCTCAAGGGCGCACAGGCCGAGACCGCCGCTGCGGAAGGCGCCGCCGAGAAGGCGTAAGCGCCGTGATCGACGCGGGCGCGGGCGCCAAGCGCGCCCGCCTGCGGCAGATGAAGACGATCGCCACCGGCCTGCTCGGCGTGATGGCGGTCGTTTTCGTCATCGCGTCGCGGCTGCTGCCCGCGCACCCGTGGCTCGCATGGGTGCAGGCGTTCAGCGAAGCGGCGCTCATCGGCGGGCTCGCCGACTGGTTCGCCGTCGTCGCGCTGTTCCGCCATCCCGGCGGCGTGCCGCTGCCGCACACCGCGATCGTGCCGCACAACAAAGACCGCATCGGCACGCAGCTCGGCATCTTCGTCGAGCAGAATTTTCTCACGCCGACGCTGATCGCGTCGAAGCTGCGCGAGCTCGACCTCGCCGGCTACGTGCTGCGCTGGTGCGCCGTTCCGCGCAATGTCGCCGGACTGTTCGCGAACGTGCGCGCGCTCGTGCCGCGCGTGCTCGACGCCGTCGACGATGCGGAGATCCGCGCCGTCGTGCGCAAGGTCGTCGCCGACGAGATCGCGCGCGCGGACCTGTCGCGCGCGGGCGGCGCACTGCTCGAGATCGTCACCGCCGACGGCGCGCACCAGCGCGTGCTCGCGCGCATCCTGCCGGTGCTCGCCGGCTGGCTCGACGGACAGCGCACCGAGATCAAGCGCCGTTTCGCGAAACGCTCGCTGCTCACGCCCGGCTTCGTCGATGCGTACATCGTGAACCGCTTCGTCGACGGCATGGTCGACCTCGTCGACGAGATCGCGCGCACGCCGGATCACCTGATGCGCCGCGAGTTCGACGCGTACGTGCGCGAGTTCGTCGTGCGCCTGCGCGACGATCCCGAGATGCAGGCGCAAGCCGACCGGTTGAAAACCGCGATCTTGCAGGGTTCGGAGCTCGACGAGCTCGTCACGGCGGGCTGGAGCGCGCTGCGCGCCCGCCTCGAACGGCCGCCGTTGGACTCGCCCGACTCGGCCGGCTTACGGTTCGCGGAGATCGCCGCGCGCATCGCGGGAGAGATGCTAGCGCAGCCTACGCTCGTCGAGCGCGTCAACGTGCGGCTCTGCGACGTCGCCGAGTCGGTGCTCGCGCGGTTCCAGCAGCAGTTCTCGCTGCTCATCACCGAGATCGTGCAGCGCTGGGACGCGGACGAGATCAGTCAGAAGATCGAAACGGAACTCGGTCCCGATCTGCAATTCATCCGCCTCAACGGCAGCGTCGTGGGCGGAGCCGCCGGCGTGATGCTGCACGCGGCGCTCGTGGTGAGCGGCGCCGCGTAGCGCGATTTGGGGTTACGCTTTCAGATTGAATTCTCGGGCGCCTCGGCGAACACCGACTCGACGGCCTCCACAAATTCCTCGACCAGTGCAGCGAGCGATGCGCTCGCCGTCCGCTCTCCGACTGAATGTCCAAGTAGCTCGCTAAACGCTCCCCGCTTATGTGGCGGTTGTCCCGGAGAGAACGCAGCGTCGCAGTATTCTCGTGTGCGTCCGAGGTTTGCAGCAAACGGTAAATGTCTCCGATGTCCTTTCGCACGTCGGCGAATGCTTCCGGTCCCTGCTCATAGCGCTCGCCAATATTCCAGCCCTTCGCGGCGAGCAGCGCTACGAACCCGGCGACGTGGACTGTCGCGCTAAGCGGCACGCCGCCGTCATCGAGTGTCGTAAGCTCCATCGGCGAATAGTCTACGAGGCAAGCCTCAAGGACCGGCTGCACCATCGCGGCTCGCGCGTCGTATCCGTCAGCGCTCCACGCGTACTCGAACGCTGCAGGCACGAAGACGTCGATGCGGGTTGCGCGACGCATGTCGAGATCCACGCCCGGACGCTCATAGAGACCGCTGTGGCGGTCGCGTAGGTCGAACCCAACTTCTTCAAGACAGACGCGGACCGCTCGAGAGCCGGTGAGCCGAGTGGGGTTCATGACAACGTCGCCGGCGCGTAAACCCGGGCAGACCGACTATCTCACGCACGGCGGCATGGTGTGGTGACCGACGGTCGCGAATCGTTAGCGTTCTCCACGGCACGCCTCGCCGGGGCGTAGGTTGTGTTACGCCCGGGCGGCCCTGCTTCCGACATAGAGCCGCATGGTGAAATACAGGATCCCACATGCGATCGCGATCCACAGTACGGTCCAGAAGATAGCCGGGATGTGAGTTGCGTTCGCCATGTTCTGCGCATCCGTTTGGGCGTTTGCGGAAAACGGTGACGAAAGAAAGAACAGCGTCCTGAGATCGAACAAAGCATTCAAGACGCATTGCACCGCGAGTAAGCTTGCGAAAAATGCCGCGACTCGCGGGCTGGCAAATCGTGCCAGCGCGAGCAGACCAACTGAAAGTACGGCCCCGGCGACCACGGTAAACGGAACTCCCGAAAGCGCACCCCCGGCAACGATGGGCTTGATCAGACCAAAGGCAAGCGTCAGGCCAAACACGAGGAAGCCTGAACCTGCCAACACGATTCGCGCCGCGATGCCCTCGCGAATCAACACCAGCAACAGCGCACCGAAGGCCATCGAGCCCAGGTACCCCGCGCTGGCGATCAGCATCTGCGAAAACATTCCGCCCTGCGTCGTGTACGTTTCGCCGCTGCCGTTCACGGCGACGCTCAAGCTCTGCACGGAATTTCCCGTTACGAGCGCGGCCACCGCGTGGCCGCCTTCATGAATGAACGTTACAAAAAGACGGAACGGGTAGTTGAGTATTTCCGCGTACGGTATGAACCAAAGTGCGACCGACACCGCCGCGGCCAGCAATACGCGAGCGGCTCGGGGCCGCGCGCCGGTTCCACCCGACGCGACCGTTTTAGCGGCCGGCTCCGTACGCGATTGCGAACGGGCCGGTGCGCGCGAACGGCGCGAACCCATTCTCCGGCTGTGCGAGCCTGTCGGCGACCGCCCACAGCACCGCGGCATTTGCACCGAGCCCGATGTGGCTGGCGCCGATCACTTCGATGTTCTCCGTACGGGCGTTCGTTTTCAGCACCGACGATTTCCAGCTCACGATGCCGTCGATCTTCGACCAGATCGACGTGGACGGCATCGGCAAGTCGCCGGCGAGCGCGTCGAGCTCGTGCGCGATCTGGTCGCCGTTGTCCCACGGGCCTTCGCCGCTGACGAACTCGTAGACGTCGCTGATGTTGCTCGCGTTCGGATTGCGCGAGAACGGGCTGCCGAGCGTAACCACCGATCGCACCGCGTCGGGCATCGCGAGCGCGAGGTCGCGCGCGTACACGCCGCCCAGGCTCCAGCCGATGACGGTGACTTTCTTGCCGGTCTTCTCGTGGATCGTGCGCAGGCGGTCGCGCAGCTTCGCGCGCATTCGCGTCACGCCGCCGAGATTGCGGCCCAGCTCCCAGCCGTACGTGTCGTAGCCGAGCGACGTGAGGAAACGTCGGAGCAGGCCCGTCGAGACGTCGCTGACGAGGAAGCCCGGCAGCACGAGGACGGGGTGCCCGTCGCCGCGCGGCGCCGTCATGAGCAGCGGTGACGCCGCGAGCGGCGAAGCCGATCTCCCAGAACGCGCGGTACTCCGCGAGCCAGAGGAGCTTCGACGGCGGACGGAGCCCTCGGTGGCTTGGCGCAGTCGAGCCCGCGAAGTTCCAACTAGCTGCCGTCATGCGAAATCAACCGTTCTCATCATGAGGTTTGTTCCCCGCCGAGCATGGTGCGAACCGCAGTTCGCGCTCGCTTGCATTCGCCAAGCGAGCGGACTCGTACTCTTTTCGCTGACGAACGTCTCATGAGCATTCGGCCGTGGCCGGCACGGGAGGGGATCTCGCCGCATGAAGCGTGCCGGGTCCGACTCGTTGACGTACGCGCCGGCCGGGGTCTCGATGGGAGGCCTCGTACCGCCCGGTTTGTCGAGACGTCATTGGACGACTCCGCTCGAAGGCGCGAACGCGTTCGAACGAGCGGCCGAGGCGCTGCGTACGTGGGCGATGCACCGCGGCGCGTGGTTGCGCATCGCCGCGGACGGCCCGATCGCGATTGGTACCAACGTCGCGTTCAGCGCGCCACTGCCGATCGGATTCATCGATGGCACGTGTCGCATCGTGGTCGTCGTCGACGAGCCGAACCGGTACGGATTCGCCTACGGCACGCTCTCCGTCCATCCCGAACGCGGCGAGGAGTCGTTCGTCGTGCTCCCGAGACGACGACGGCAACGTTTCGTCTCGACATCGACGGCGTGTCGCGACCGGCGCATCCGCTCGCCGGGCTCGCGCCGCCGTTCGCCGACCACCTCCAAGATCGCGCCGTCCGGCGCTACCTCGCCGTCGATGCAAACGCTCACGCGCGGATTAGACGCGGCCGAGGCTTCGGCGCTTCATGGGCGGTTGCGGCCGAGGCGGTCGTGGCTCGACACCCAGTCGCCGTGGAGGATCGCACCGGTCAGGGACGTTTCGCCGGCCAGCACCACCGCGGCGCAGATCTCGGCGAATTTGTCGGACTTGCCGTTGCCGTAGCAGCCCATCATCTCGAGACATTCGCGCTGCGTCGCAAGGCCGGTTCCGCCACCGTACGTCGCGACGATCAGCGACGTGAGCGTGATCGACCAGTAGTAATCCTGATTCGGCAGCAGTTGCGTGTACGTCACCGCTGCGTGCGACTCCGCGATGTTCGCCACGTCCTGTCCCGTCGCGATGAACATCGCGGTCAAGCCGTTCGCCGCATGCGCGCCATTGTTCGCCGCGCCGACCAAGAACGCGCCCGACATCGAGATCTGGCGGTGATGGAACAGCTCCACGGTGTCGACGCCCATCATGCGCTTGAACACGTCGCGCTTGATGACGGCCTCTGCGACGACGCGCTTGCCGCGCGTGAGCAGCATGTTGATCTGCGAATGCTTCTTGTCGGTGTCGATGTTTCCCGACAGCAGATAGCTCATGCGCTCGCGCTCGGGATAGTTCTCCATGATCCACTCGCACGCCGCCAGCGTCGCTTTGCCGGTCATGTTCTGGCCGGCGGCGTCGCCGGTGGTGTAGTTCATGCGCAAGTAGCGCAGCGGGCCGAGCGCGTACTGGCCGATGTTGCGCAGCTTGCCGGAGCGCGTCGTCGTCTCGGCCGCCGCTTTGATCTCGTCGAAATGCTGCTCGATCCAGACGCCGAGCTCGCGCGCGGCGAGCGCGTCGTCGCAGATGAACACGGGCGCGCGCTGCATCGAGTGCTCGACGACGGTCGTCTTCACGCCGCCGCACTCCGTCAGCAGCCGCATCCCGCGGTTGTAGCTGGCGACGAGCGTGCCTTCCGTCGTCGCGAGCGGGACGTAGAAATCGCCCTGCGCGTGCTCGCCGTTGATGCGGATCGGTCCCGCGACGCCGATCGGCACCTGCGCGACGCCGGCGAAGTTCTCGACGTTGCCGCGCAGGATGCCGGGATCGAACGAGTGCTTTCCGACGTGCGTCAGGTCGGCGCCGGTCTGCTCGCGCACGAACTCGCGTCGCACTGCGGCTTGATCGTTCGTGTAGTCGTCGGTCTTGTCGCGCGGGATCTTCGGCGAGGTGGCTGCGGGCTCGCTCATGACTCGTCGATGTCCTCCGCCGTCAGGCCGTACGCTGCTGAGCGCGTGCGAAAGCGCTCGACGTCCAGGCTCAGGATCACGAGATCGTGCTTGCGGCCGGCGTCGTCCTTGACGTGGTCGCGCAACAGCGCCTCCGCACGGTACCCCATCGTCTCGAACACGGTGACGGCGCCGATCTGATCGGGCGTCATGTGCGCGACCAGCTTCTCGACGCCGGTGCTCACGGCCAGCTCGCCGGCGGCCGTGCTCAGCACGCGGCCCAGGCCGTGTCCGCGCGCGGCGCCCGCGACGACGATGCGCAGCTCCGCGACGTGCGCCGACCACGACAGCGGATCGCGCACGATCGTCGCGCAGCCGACAACGTCGCCGCCGCGAAACGCGAGCAGCGTCGTCATCGCGCCGCGCTCGATCTCGCTCACCCACGCCGCCAGCACTTTGGGATGCGAGATGTCGCGCGGCAAGAACAGCAGGTCGTGCGCGGGGAGCTCGCGCGCGAACGCGAGCACGGCCGCTTCGTCGCCGGCGTGCATGAAGCGCAGTTCGACGACATCGCCGCCGCCGAGCGCGACCGTGCGCGGATACGTTTCGACGCCCGCGCTCATACCGAGCGCACCCCGAGCCATGTATCAAGGCGCGGCCACAGCCGGTTCACCGCGTTGGCCCCCGCGACGAGGCTGACGTGGCCGCCTTTCAGCACGATCTCTTGCTTGTCGGTCGAGCCGACGAGCCCGATCAACGGCTTCGCCGCGTCGTACGGCACGATGTGATCGTGCTCGGCCATGGCGTGCAGCAGCGGCGCGGTGATCGCGCGCAGGTCGGCGTGCTTGCCGTCGACGACGAGCTCGTTCTTGTACAACCGGTTCTCCCAGATCAGCTCTTTGACCGTCTCGCGAAAATACTCGCCGGCCAGCGGCAGCGTGTCGGTAGACCAGCGCTCGAACGCGCGGAACGAGCGCACGAAGTTCGCGTCCCCGATATTTTCCCAGAGCTGGAACTGGCCGGCGATGCGCGTCGCCGGGCGCAGCATGTCGAACGACGTGAAGATCAGCTCCGAGGGCACGTTCCCCGTGGCGTCGACGAGCTTGTCGACGTCGAAGTAGCGCTTGTCCGACCACTTCGCGAACAACTCCATGCGGCTGAAGTCGATCGGCGTCGTGAAGCACACGAGGTTGGTGATGCGGTCCTGCGGGTGCAGCGCGGCGTAGATCACGGACAGCACGCCGCCCATGCAATAGCCGAGCACGGTGATGTCGTCGACGCCGCTGTCGTCGCGCACGAGCTGCACGCAGTCGGGGATGAAGCGCTGCGTGTAGTCGGCGAAGCGCAAGCCGCTGTCTGCGGCGACGGGCGGGCTCCAGTCGATCAGGTAGACGTCGTAGCCTTGGCGCAGAAGGTACTCGACGAAGCTCTGCCCTTTGGTGAGGTCGAGGATGTAGCCGCGGTTGCTGGTCGCCATCACGATGAGGATCGGGATGCGGTAAATCTCGTCCGCCAGCGGCCGGTAGTGATAGAGATGCAGGGTGCCGCGGTCGAGCAGCACGTCCTTGGGCGTCGGGCCCACCGCAGGCGCCGGCGAGCCCAGGTATTCGAGGCCTTTGAGGCTGCGCTGGATCGCGCGCTGGACCTCGTCCTGAATCCGCTCGGCGGTCGGGTTCACGTCCTTCGATCGCTCACGACGCGGCGTCGACGAGCGGTTTCTTCGTGCGCGGCGGGCGCGGCCGCGGCGGCACCGTCGCCGGAGCGTCCGCGCCGGCGATGCGCTCCAGCAGCGACGTTATGCGGTCGAGCCGCGCTTCGAGTCCGCCGATGCGCTCCGCGATCGCGAGCACTTCCGCGCGGCTCGGCAAGTTGGCGTTGGCGAGATACGTCGCCATGAACTGCTTCATCGTGTCTTGCAGCTTGAGCATCCCGCCCATCGCGCCGTGCATCGAGCTGCTGTACTCGTCCGACGCCATCGTCTTGTTCGCGAGCGCGTTGACGTTGGTCTCCCACTGCGAGAGCATGTCGCGCCACAGCGCCATCGGGTCCGGGGTCTTGTCCTTGTCGGCCATCTCAGACCGGCGCGGCTTCCCCGGCGCGGCGCTTCGCCTCTTCGTCGTAGAGCGCGGTCTTGAGGATCTTGCCGACCGCCGTCTTCGGCAGCGTTTCGCGGAACTCGATCACCGACACCATCTCGTGCTTGCCGAGCTTGTCTTTGAGGAACTCTTTGAGCTCGCCGATGGAGAACGGCTGCGCGCCTTTCTTGAGCGCGATGAACGCTTTGGGCGACTGGCCGCGGTACTCGTCGGGGATGCCGATGACGGACACTTCCGCCACGTCGGGATGCGTGTAGATCGCTTCCTCGATGTTGCGCGGGTACACGTTGAAGCCGCCGCAGAGCAGCATGTCCTTGATGCGGTCCACGATGAACACGAAGCCGTCCTCGTCCATGTACGCGACGTCGCCCGTGCGCAAGAAGCCGTCGGCGGTCATCGCGTCCTTGGTCGCCTGCTCGTTCTTCCAGTAGCCTTTCATCACGTTGGGGCCCTGGATGCAGATCTCGCCGCGCTCGCCCAGCGGCACGTATGTCGTGGGATCCTCGACGCTCGCGAACTTCAGCATCGCGCCCGGGACGGGGATGCCGCACGAGCCGCCTTTGCGCATCCCGCGCATCGGCGTGAACGTGCCCGACGGCGACGTCTCCGTCATGCCCCAGCCTTCGTTCACCTCGGCGCCCGTGACCGCGCGGAACTGGTTCTGCACTTCGACGGGCAGCGGCGCACCGCCGGACGCGCAGTATTTCATCGCCGTCCAGTCGAGATCGCCGAGACCCGGATACGACAGCAGGGCGGTGAACATCGTCGGCACGCCCATGAACACCGTGATCTTCTTCGCGGCGAGGTCTTTCGCGACGGCTTCGACGTCGAAGCGGATGTGGATCACCGACTCCGCGCCGAGCCGCATGCACAGCAGCATGCACGCGGTGAGCGAGTAGATGTGGAACAGCGGCAGCACCAGCAGCGCGCGCTCCTGGCCGGGGATGAGCACCGGCGGCTCGAGCTTCGTCGTCTCGATGTACTGGCTGGTCGCGGCCGTCAAGTTGCCGTGCGTGAGCATCGCGCCCTTCGGCAAGCCGGTGGTGCCGCCGGTGTACTGCAGCACCGCGATCGTCTCGCGCGGATCGCCGAACGGGTGCTGTTCGTACGCGCCGTCGTTGGCGAGCAGTGCGCGGAACGACACGTGCCCTTTCGCGTCGGGCACCGCGCCGTCGTTTGCGCCGGCGTAGTCGGGGAACCCGGCGAGATCGTCGAGGCTGCCGACGACGAGCGTCTTCAAACCGGCGTGTCCGATGAGCGCTTCCATCTGCGGCAGCAGCATCGGCAGATCCAGCGTCACGAGCACCTGCGTCTCGCTGTCTTCGACTTTATGCGCGAGCACTTGCGCGGCGTCGAGCGGCGAGTAGTTCACGACCGTGCCGCCCGCCTTGAGCACGCCGAAGAACGCGACCAGATAGTGCGGCGTGTTCGGCAGATACAGCCCGACGTGCACGCCCGGCCCGACGCCGAGCTGCTGGAAACCCTTGGCGGCGCGGTTCGCGAGGGCGTGCAACTGCCGATAGGTCGCCCGACGTCCCATGAACTCGATCGCGGGCCGCTCGCCGAACTGTTCCGCGGCCGTGTCGAGGATCTCATACACCGGCCCGAGCGCGAGGGGCGCGTCCCAGCGCGCGGGCGCGGGATACGAAGCAATCCAAGGTTTGTCGGTCATCGGTTCTCCTCGGCGTGGGCGACGATGGCGTCGATGATGCGGGGCCACACTTCTCGTGGAAAAGAGTGGCCCATTCCTTCGATGAGCAGCAATCGGGCGCCGGGAACGGTGCGGGCCGTGTCACGGCCGTGCTCGTCGGGCACGAGCGGATCGGCCGTCCCGTGGATCACCAGCGTCGGGACTTTGACGCTGCGCAAGGCCTTTTTGCGGCTGCCGGACGCGATGATCGCGAACAGCTGGCGCGCAACGCCCGGCGGATTGACCCCGCGGTCGTAGGATGCGGCGCCTTGGCGCGCGGTGCGCTCGGCGTTGAACGGAAAATGCTCGCCGGCAAGCACGCGCCACGTGGCGACGTACTCGCGCACGTAGCCCTCGCGGTCGAGCGGGACTTTCTTGCCCAGCACCGCGAGCGCGCGCGGTGTCGCCCGCGGCAGCCGCGGATCGCCGGTCGACGACATGATGGAGGTCAGCGAGCGCACGCGCTCGGGATACAGGATCGCGAGCTCCTGCGCGATCATCCCGCCCATCGACGCGCCGACGACGTGCGCGCTGCGGATGCCGAGCGCGTCCATCAGCCCGACGGTATCCGCGGCCATGTCGCGCAGCAGGTACGGCACGCGAAACTTGATGCGCGTCGCCGCCGCGAGCATGAGCTCCGCGACGCGCGGCGTGCGCGCTTTCGAAAGCCGCGTCGACATCCCGATGTCGCGGTTGTCGAACCGCACCACCCAGAAGCCGCGCGCTGCGAGCAGCGCGCAGAACTCGTCGTCCCACACGATCATCTGCGTCGCGAGCCCCATGATCAGCACGAGCGGCGGGTTCGCACGATCGCCGAACGTCTCGTAGCAGAGCTGGATGCCGTTCGACGGCGCGAACGTCGCGCTCAGGGTGCGGTGATCTCCGCGTCGGCGGTCAGCGGCAGGACCCAGTGCTGCGTCGCGCCCTCGGCTTCGTCGACGTGAAAGCCCGCACGCCGTGCGAGGTGCACGAACGCATGATTCTCGCGCAGCGCGCACGCGACCAGTCGCCGCATCCCGCGCGCTTTGACGCGCTCGATCAGCGCGTCCAGCAGCGCCGTGCCGACGCCGGCGTGCCGCGTGCCGCGCGCGACGACGATCGCGAGCTCCGCCGACTCTTCATCGAGCAGCACGGCGTGCGCGGCGCCCAGCGGCACCGTGTTGTCGAACGCGATCACGCCGATCGTGTCGGCGCGGTCCTCGACGAACCGCTGCACTTCCTCGGGATCGAAGTGATCGACGAGGTGGAAGAAACGGCAGTAGCGATCCTCGGCCGTCGTCGACTCCAGGATCGTGCGGTACGCTTCTTCGTCGGACGGTGCGATCGATCGCACGAGCATCGTAGTCATCCCAGTTCTTGGACGGTAGGCGGCAACTCGCTGTCTTCTCCGGGGGAGGCCGCGTGACCCCGGGGCACGATGATTCCCCGCATCGGCGGGTATCTCAACGGCGATAAGAAGCAACGAGGAGCGCCAACCCCTATATCGCATTTGACCAATGGTGCAACATTCGGAAAGGAGAGCGTGAGCGCTCACGAACGTGCGCACGGGAGATCGAAGTACACATGAATGGCTTTCGCTACCAACTTGTCATCCAATTCAAGTTTCGCGATGACGATACGACTCTCCAAGACCAGGTGCTTACTCTGGAAGATGACCTGATGGAGCGCCTGGACCCCGACGTGGTTGATGTCGATGGACATGACGCAGGATCGGGAGAGATGAACCTCTTCTTGTTTACGGACGAGCCGGCGGCGGCGTTTGCACAAATCAAGCCGATCATGACTGAGCGTTCACTGCCCGACCGCAGTGCAGCCGCGTATCGGCCGACCGACGGCGAAGATTTTGTGCCGTTATGGCCTGAAGGGCTACAGGACTTCGAGGTCGTTTAGGCAGCAGATCGAGGATACGAGGAGAGTATCGTGCGACAGGAATCCTTTACGAGGCTCCTCCCCGAAATTGTCTACTATGTCCGTAGAGCGCCCGTCGTGACCAATACATGATTGTCCGTTGCATTGAGATTCTCGACGCGTTCGACGAACCTGATTCGGCGACCACGAATGATTGGCTGACAGTCGGCGGCACGTATCCCGTGCTGGAGATACATTGCACACCGAAGAAGATGCTGCTTCGGCTGCTGGCGGACGACGGGATGACGCCGATCCTCGTCGCTGCGTCCGCCTTTTCACTGGTCGACGGTAGCGTACCGGCGGGTTGGCGCATCCGCGTCCATGAAGCCGATGCTCCGACGCTCACGATCGGGCCCCAGGAGTGGGCTGGGAGTTTTTGGACTCGTTTTTTTGATAATGACGCTGCCGCCCAGGCGTTATTCGATGAGCATTCTCGTTGAGAGCGTCCAGCGCCGTCGGGCGGTACCGTCGTGCGCGCGGCGATCGGCTCTCGACCGCCCGGCCGCTCGTCGCTAGACTGAACGCGCATGAACCGCTGGATTGCCGCCGTGCTCGCCGTGGCGGCCGCAGTAGCACTCCACGGCGGCGCGCCCGCGCACGCCGACGTGACAGCGCCGCCGGGGACCGCGCCGAACCGGATCGCGGATGCGCTGGAGCGATATGAAAGCGTGCGCGCACGAACCGAGGCGGAGCTCGGCATCATCGAAGCGGCGCAGCTCCACAACCGGCTGTTCGACGATCTCGAGCTGCAAGCGGCGCCGCCGCCCGACGGCTACTCGGCAGCCGACTGGGCGGACACGGTCGCCGGCGAGCTGAGCCTCGACGTGCAAGCGGCGGATCAGATCGTCGCAGGCACCCCCGCGCCGCTGCGCGCGACGCCGGGGCTCCACGAAGTGCTCGTGCCGTCGCGCGTCGATAAGCACTGGCAGCTCGTCGCGGTGTACGTGCCGCCGTCGCTAAAACCGGGCAAAGCGCCGCTCGCGATCGCACTGCACGGCAATCCGGAGACGGAGTCGCACCTGCTGGGAATGCCGTATTTGCGCCGCCTCGCTGACCGCACCGGCACGATCGTCGTCGCGCCGTTCGGTCGCGGCATCTACGACTTCGAAGAACCGGCGGCGACCGACGTGTACGATCTCCTGCGCGCGGTACAGGAGGCGCTGCCGATCGACCGCGGGCGGACGTATTTGGTCGGCTACTCGATGGGTGGCTTCAGCGTGTTCAAGATCGGGCCTCGCGGCGGCTACCGCTGGTCCGCGGCGATGTGCATCTCCGGCGCGATCCTCAACAGCGGCGTGCGCGCGGTGTCGATCGCATGGCAGACGCTGCCGGTGTACGTGGTAACCGGCGCGCACGACGAAAGCATCCCGACAAAGTACGGCGAGCAGACGGCGGCATATCTCGCGAGCCTCGGCCTACCGGTGAGTTTCTACGAAGAACCGCAGGGCACGCACTTCATGCGCTCGCTGACACCGTCGCTGCAACGCGCCTGGGACGACATGCACGCCGCGCTGGTACGCCGAGAGAACGTGCCGATCGTGCGTGCAGGCTTCGCGCTGCCGGGCAGCACGCCGTCCGCCGTGCTGCATCCGTAAGCAGGATTGTATCGAGTCGGAACCTCAGCCAACGCCGGCGTTATGGTCCTTCTGGCCGTTACATTGGTTTGGATGCCGTCCTGGGCTGGCGCGACAGCTTTAAGGTCGTTACCCCGTGACGCCATCAGCAGCGACGAGGTATAATACGACGTTATGAAAATCGTGCAGCGGGCGTTCAACGCTATCGAGGGATTCTTCCGCTTGATGGTAGGTGACACGTCGATGCTTAAGAAGCCCGACCTTTCGCCGCTCGATCACGTTCCGACGGCGGATGAGTTGCGGCATGGTGCGCGGCGGAAATAACGTAAGCGTCCATTCGTGCGAGTTGACTTCACGCGCTCAAGAGGCGATGTTTCGAACTTTGTCGGCGGCCTTGCCGCCGCGCTGACTGACGAGACGGCGAACGTTTGAACAATCATCGCCTCGCCTTCATACACCAGTAGGCGGCTTCGATGGCATAGCTTATCGACGCGCGTAGACAGACGCAGGCGAACCGGACATGCGACGCCTTCGTGGCATTAGCGGCCGTGTACCGAAAGCCGCCGGTTGACTCGTCGACGCTCGCGTCGATGCCGTTGTCTCGCAGGAAGCGGACGACCACCACGGGGTTGAAGTCGTCGTCCTGCACCAAGTCGGCCATGTTCTGGTGCTCGTCGTTCGTTACGTCCGTCATCGTGGCGTGGAACTCGGTGAGCGGCGCCATCACGCGGTCACCGGGCCAGGTTGATGAAACGGACGGAGTTCGGCAGCGGAAAAGCCGTGCCGAGGCTTCGACGTTGGTACGTCGAACTCGCATGTGGTCATTCGATGATAATTCCATCGGGTGACGGGCTCGGTCGGTGCTCTAACACCGGCCGGGCCGCTTGTAGTGATAAATCGCGATGTGCTCGCTATCGAATTATAGCACGAACATGCGTTCGCATCAACGGTTGGAGCGCATGAAAATCACGCGGCCCGAGGGGATGTGATCGCATGAACGACGACGTGACGCCGATCAGGGACGCCTTGACCGGGTTCTGGTTTCTCGATGCGGCCGGGATGCAGTCTCAGGTGGCGCTGTCGCCCGACGGGACGTACTCGAACACGCTGGTCGGCGGCGCGTCGGGGCATTCCGGAACGTGGGCCGTGAGTAACAACGCGTTCGGTGCCGGCCACATCGTCGTCTTCACGCTGACGTCGTCGTATCCGAAAGAATACATCGGGCCGCTCGGCACATCGCCGATCATTTGGCCGAAGACGGAGTCGTGGAACGTCACCGGCATCCAGCCGGACAAAATCCTGATCCAAGGCGGTAGCCTCAAGCGGATCACGCCGGAGATGGCTGCTGCGGGAATGACGGGCGGCGGTATGAACGGCGTCTTCCCCGGGATGACGATGAACGACTACAACACCGAAATCGGAAAAGAAATGGGCCAGATCGCGGACGCCGGACGCAAGGTGGGCGGCGCGCTCAAGAACATCTGGTCGGCGGTCACGAAGAAGAAGAGCTGAGCCGTCGCCGCGCGAGCCGCGAGGTTTTATTTTCCTTCGGGGTCGGAGAATATCGTGAACGTCCAGTGGCACGTCGTCAGCGTGGTGATGAAGAGCTGATATGTTCCCGCATCGAGGTTGACGAGCTTGGGTCCGATCGTGTATCCGATCGCCGTCGAGATCGGGACGCCCGGTCCGAGATGCACCGACTCGTGCTTGGGCGTGACTTGCTGAAATGCGCCGCCGAACTGGCAGCCGGTGCGCTGCGTGGTGAGGACCGGTCGCTGATGCGCGTTCACATAAATCTTATACTGGCCGCCGTGCAGGGTGAACGTACGGCTGAGCCCGCCGTCGCTCGACCACGTGTACAAGTCGCCGTCGGCGGCTCGTACCGGCGATGCGGCGAGGGCGAAACACCAGACAAGCGCGAGCGCGCGAAACACAAAGCCTTTCATGCCGGCTACTACTTTGGCACCGGGGCCCGTCTCCTGCTCTCCTAAGACTCGTGCGATCCCGCCGTCCCGCGACCTTCGCAGCTAGACCGAGCGGGGGGCGCGGTCGACGCCGCGATAGACCAGCGCCTCGGCAACGTGCTCGCGCGCGATGCAATCCACGCCCGCGAGATCCGCGATCGTTCGGGCGACGCGTGCGACGCGGTCGAACGCGCGCGCGCTCAGCGTACCGCGCGACACCGCGCTTCCCAGCAGTTCCAGGGTGGGCGCGTCAAGCGCACACAAGCTGCGTACGTCCGCAGGCGCGATGGCGGCGTTCGTCGCGACGCCGGTATCGCGCAGCCGTGCCGATTGCCGCGCGCGTGCAGCTTCGACGCGCGCGCGGATCGCCGCCGAAGTATCCGTCGGGCGCGTTTGCACGAGCTCCTCAAACGACACCCGCGACACGGTTACATGCAAGTCGATGCGGTCCAGCAACGGGCCCGAGAGCTTCGCGAGATACTTCTGCACGGCCGTGTCGTCGCAGCGGCAGTCGCTGCCGCGGTCGCCGCGGAAGCCGCACGGGCACGGGTTCATCGACGCGACCAGCGTGAAACGCGCGGGAAATGTGAGGGTGCCGGCGGCGCGCGCGATCGTTACCGTCCCCTCTTCGAGCGGCTGGCGCAGCACCTCGAGCGTCGAGCGCGGGAACTCGCCGAGCTCGTCGAGATACAGCACGCCGTGCTGCGCGAGCGAGATTTCCCCGGGCCGCGGCAAGGAACCGCCGCCGACGAGCGACGCGCGGCTCGCGGTGTGGTGCGGCGCGCGAAACGGTCGCGTCGCAATCACGCGCGGCCGCGCGCCGAGCAATCCCGCGACGCTGTACACCTTGGTGACGTCGAGCGCCTCCGCGGTCGTCATCGCGGGTAAGATGGACGGCAGTCGCCGTGCCAGCATCGTCTTGCCGCAGCCGGGCGGCCCGACGAGCACGACGTTGTGGCCGCCGGCGGCTGCGATCTCCAGCGCGCGCTTCGCGACCGTCTGGCCTTTCACGTCGGCAAAATCTCCGCATGCCGCGCGGTCGCCGGCGTCGAGCACCGTCATCCCGCGGCGGCGGAACTTCGCGCCATGTCCGAGCGCGACGGCAACCGCGTCGCACAGCGCCGGCACGGCGTACACGTCGATCGCGTCGACCAGCGCTGCTTCCGCGAGGTTCGCCTCCGGCACGATGATGCGCGCAAACCCCGCGCGCTTGGCGGCGAGCGTCATCGCGAGCACGCCGGGTACCGCGCGCAGGCTGCCGTCGAGCGCGAGCTCGCCGCAGGCGACGAAGTCGCCCAGCACGCTCGCGGCGAGCTGTTCATCGGTGGCGAGCAGCGCGAGCGCGATCGCGAGGTCGAACCCGACTCCGGCCTTGCGCATGTCGGCCGGCGCGAGGTTCGCGAGCAATCTTCCCGGCGGGAAGCCGAACCCCGAGTTCACCAGCGCGGCGCGAATGCGCTCACGGGACTCGTTCAGCGCGCGGTCGGGCAACCCGACGATCGCGAAATGCGGGATGCCTGCGGCGGAGTCGGTCTCGACCCGCACGACGTGCGCGTCGATCCCGGTGATGGCGGCGGAAAATGCGAGGGCGAGCATGCCCTCTTCGATCACGCGGAGGGCCCGCCGCGGCAAGGGCTTGCCTTGGGTCCACGCTTGTGTTAGCAATACGGTGATAGAGGCGGCGGCTTCGTCCCATTGCTTTGCGCCGCCGCGACGGGGTGTTTACGATGAAGGCACGCGGGCTGTTCGGTCGATCGATTCTGTTCTCGTCATTGGCGGCGACGGCGCTCGCCGTGAGCGTGTTCGCGACCGGCGGGTTCGTCCGAGCCGCGGGCCCCGGCGAAGGGTCACCGTCCTCGTGCGACGCGAAGCTGACGGGCGTCATCGCGCCGGTGATCATGCCGGTGCAGTTCGGCGGCGCGGAGGATCCGCAGTACGAAGTGGGCTGCAACGCGCTCCAGGAGTTCGTCTACATGAACTGGCGCGCGAAGGGGCACGGCGTTCCGAACTACGGGATCGGCCCCAGCGCGTTCGGCTATCCGGTCGGATCGAACGGCACGTACACGACGGTGTGGGAGAGCTACACCAATCCGGACGACTTGTTCCGTACGCCGACCGCGCTCAAGAACGCGCGCATGCGCTCGAACGGCGCGCGGACGCTGTCCGCGACGTCGAAGGGCGACGGCGACGACGTGCACCTGACGGGCTTCCACCAAGCCGATTTCGGCTGGCTCACGTCGCGTCACGGCGATCTGACGTTCTACGAGGAGCGGATCAACAACGACGAGGCCGACTACATCATCAGGAACGGGCTCACGTCGGCGGCCAAACAGCGCGGGTGCGCGGCGTCAGGCGGCTTGAGCCTTCCGGACGGAACGAAGAACGACCACGACTGCGCCGGCCACCCGGCGAGCTACGGCCTCAAGATGGGCGCGATCGAGCTGAAGGCCGCGTGGGTGCAGCTGCACGACCCCGCGCAGTACTCGCGCTACCTGATCTCGCGCGCGAACCTCGTCTATCCGGACGGCAGCGTCCGCAACAACGTGGTGATCGGCCTGGTCGGCCTCCACATCATCCACAAAATGGGCAATCTGCAGCAGCTGTCGTGGGCGACGTTCGAGCACGTCGACAACGACCCCGACGCGACGCCGTATCCCAGCTCGCCCGCGACCACCGCACCGTCGAGCCCCGGCCCGACGCCCGCGTGGACGTACCGCAACCCGCATTGCGTCGGACCGTACTGCGCGGTCAACAAGTACCCGATCCCGTGCGCGACCGGCAACCCGCCGGGCTGCCAGCGCTACACGTACCCGACGCAGACCGAGCGCGTGACGCCGCAATCGTCGTTCGCAAGCAGCAACACGACCACGTTTTACCGTGCGCTCGCGAAGGCCGGCGCGACGCATTCGGTCTTCCGCTTCTACCGCCTGATCGACGTGCAGTGGCCCTCCGGCTCGGTGACGATCCCGCCCGGCGCGCGCATCCCGCTGACCCAAGGGTCGCCGCTGCCGCGCTGGCGTGTCGACAACACGACGATGGAGACGTACGAACAATCGAGCGCGGCGTGCATGGACTGCCACAGCAGCGCACAGGTCTCCAACGGCCGCTCGCTCAACGGCCGCGTCCGGATCGAAGCGATCAACCCGAAAGTGCTTGGGACCTTGATGTCGGGCCCGTCGCCGACGCCGACGCCGTACGCTGCCGACTACTCATTCGTCTTCAGCAAGGCGAAATAAGCCGGCGACGCTTGCTTCCGCACGGGGGAGCGAGTCGCGAATCGGTCTCCACACGGTGCACAGGAGTGACGCCAGATACTGTGGATAAGGGCTGGGACCGATTTCGCGATCCGCCGGTACGGTGCGCGCGTGCGCCGGCCTCGCGGTGCGCCGGTGCCGGCTTGATGTCCCGCCAGCGCCGCCCGATCCGTCGAATTCCTGCTGCTTGGCGCACCAAACGGCGTATACGACCGAAAATTTCACGATCCCACGGGGCCCTGTGGAAGACGCGACTTCGGTCGCACCGTGCGGCGAGGCGGCTCGCCGCGGCGCCCGCGCCCAATTGAGAACGCCTCTCAACTATCTCGCAAAATCGCCCGGCGCCTTGCCGCGCAGGGGTTCGCGCGCCGCCTCACGCATCCGGTTCGTCGGTATGAAGAAGCCTCTCGTTCTCGCGTGCGCCTTGGCGCTCGTCCTCGGCGGCTGCACGAAGTCGGCGGACACGTCCAGCTCGTCGACCACGTCGACGACGACGACCGCGGCCAGCCCCGGGGCCAGCGGCGCGGCGGCCGCGGCCGGCGGCAAGACGATCGGGTTCTCCGTCCAGAACCGCGAGGCGCAGTTCTACCAGGACATGGAGTCCGGGATGAAGAGCGAGGCGGCCAAGTACGGCTACACCGTCGTCGTCGTCGACGCCGCCCGCGACAACGCCAAGCAGCAGAGCCAAGTCGAGGACTTCATCTCCCAGAAGGTCGCCGCGATCGTCCTTACGCCGTACGACTCGCAGGCCATCGGCGGCGCGATCGTCGAGGCGAACAAGTCGAACATCCCGGTCTTCACGGCCGACATCGCCAGCGCTTCGAAGGACGGCAAGGTCGTGTCGCACATTGCGAGCGACAACGTCCAGGGCGGCCTGCAGGCCGCCAAGCTGATGTGCGCCGCGCTGCCGGGCCACGTCGGCACGATCGCGATCATCGACGAGCCCGAGGTCACCTCGGTCCAGGACCGCGTGAAGGGCTTCAAACAGGGCATCCAGGCGTGCCCCGGCGTGACGGTCGTGTCCGACATCGACGGCGGCGGCGAGCGCGCCAAGGCGTCGTCCTCGATGGAAGACATTCTGCAGTCGCACAAGGACCTCAAGGGCGTCTTCGGGATCAACGACGACTCCGCGCTTGGGGCGGCCAAAGCCATCGAAGCCGCGGGCCTCAAGGGCAAGATCATGGTGATCGGCTACGACGCCGCGCCCGATGCGCGCGCGGCGATCGCCGCCGGGTCGATGTACGGCGACGCGATCCAGCATCCCGACCAGATCGGTGCCAAGACGGTCGACGCGATCCACGACTACTTCAACGGCAAGACGCCGCCGCCGAAGATCTCCGTTCCGGTCGGCACCTACACCAAGGCCGACGCCGCCAAGTAACCGCGGCTCGCGCATGACCGACGCGGCGCCGCTGCTCACGATGCACGACATCGTGAAGACGTTTCCCGGCGTTCGCGCCCTCGACGGCGTCACGTTCGACGTGACCGCCGGCGAAGTGCACGCGCTCGTCGGCGAGAACGGCGCCGGCAAGTCGACGCTGATGAAGATCCTCGCGGGCGCGCAGCCGGCCGACTCCGGCGAGATCACCGTCGACGGGAAGAAGGTGGCGATCGACGGCCCGCGCGCCGCCGAACGGCTGGGCATCGGGATGATCTACCAGGAGTTCAACCTGGTCCCCGATCTCCGCGTGATCGAGAACATCGTGCTGGGCGTGGAGCCGCGGCGCGGCCTCTTTCTCGACCGCGCCGCCGCTGCGGCCGAAGCCGCGAAGGTGCTCGCCGAATTGGGGATCGCGCTGCCGCTCGACCGCCCGGCGCGCCGGCTGTCCGTCGCGGAGCAGCAGCTCACCGAGATCGCGAAATGCCTCGTTCGCAAAGCGCGCCTCATCGTAATGGACGAGCCCACCGCGGCGCTGACCGACCGCGAGATCGACGCGCTGTTCGCGCTCATCGCGAAGCTCAAGGCGCAGGGCGTCGCGTTCGTTTACATCTCGCACCGGCTCGAGGAGCTGCCGCGCATCGCCGACCGCGTCACGGTGCTGCGCGACGGGCGCGGCGTCGAGACGCGCGCGATGGCGCAGATGCCGCCCGACGACCTGATCCGCCTGATGGTCGGGCGTTCGCTCGAGAATCATTTTCCCGAGCTGCCGCCCGTCGCGCCCGATGCGCCCGTCGTGCTCGACGTGCGCGGCGTCAGCTCGGCGAGCGCCGTGCGCGTGAACGACATCGCGTTCCAAGTGCATGCGGGCGAGATCGTCGGGCTGGCCGGGCTCGTCGGCGCCGGGCGCACCGAGATCGTGCGCGCGATCGCAGGCGCGGACATCCCCACCAAAGGCGAGATCCGCGTCGGCGGCGAGCGCGTCGTCGTGCGCTCGCCGCGCAGCGCGATCGCGGCGGGCATTGCGCTCATCACCGAGGACCGCAAGGCGCAAGGGCTCGTGCTCGGCATGAGCGTGCGCGAGAACACGACGCTCGCGCACCTCGCGCAGTTCGAGCGCGGCATCTTCATCGACAAGCCGGCCGAGATGTCGGCGGCGAACGCGGAGATCGCCGAGCTGCGCATCCGCACGCCGTCGCCCGAGCAGCTCGTGCGCAATTTGTCCGGCGGAAACCAGCAGAAGGTCGTGCTCGCGAAGTGGCTGATCGGCCACGCGCGCGTGTTCCTGTTCGACGAGCCGACGCGCGGCATTGACGTCGGCGCCAAAGCGGAGATCTACGCGCTCATGGTCGAGCTCTTGCGGCACGGCGCCGCGATCGTCATGGTGTCGAGCGAGTTGCCCGAGGTGCTCGGCATGTCGCACCGCGTGCTCGTCGTGCGCGGCGGCGAGATTCGCGCGGACTTCGCGCGCGCCGACGCGACCCCGGCCAAGGTGATCGCCGTCGCGGCGGGGATGGCGGCGTAGATGCCCGACGAGCAGGTTCCCGAGACGAAAGCGCCCGGCGCCGTGGAGAAGGCGCAGGTCAAGGCGGAGATGACCGCGCGCGCCGGCGACGTCGCCGCGAAGCAGCGCCGCGCCGCGATGCTGCGCACCGGCGGGCTCGCGCTCGCGTTCGCAGCGCTGCTGTATGTCGTCAACGTGCTCGCGCACGGTAATTTCCTCGAGCCGGGCAACATCACCAACGTCCTGCGTCAGATCACGCCGAACGCGGTCATGGCGGTCGGCCAGACCTTCGTGATCATCACGGCCGGGATCGATCTTTCCGTCGGATCGCTCGTCGCGCTGACGAGCGTCGTCATGGCGCAGGTCACCAACGCGCTGCCGTTCGGCGGCCCCGGCAATTTCGTCGTCACGCTGCTAGCGGGCGTGCTGATCGGCTGCGCAGCCGGCTGGATCAACGCGCTCCCGGTGGTGCGCCTGGGCTTGCCGCCGTTCATCACCACGCTCGCGATGATGCAGATCGCGCGCGGGCTGGCGTACCTGCTCGCCCACGGCAAGCCGATCTCCGTCATCAACAGCGCGCCGTTCGACTGGCTCGGCACCGGCTATCTGCTGCCGGGTTTGCTCGGATTACCGGGGGTCCCGTATTCCGTGCTGCTCATGGCCGTCGTGCTGATCGCCGGCGCGATCGCGCTCGGCCGCACGGCGTTCGGGCGCTACGTCCTCGCGCTGGGCGGTAACGAAGAAGCAGCGCGTCTCGCCGGCATCGACACCGGCCGCGTCAAGACGATGGTCTACATGATCTCCGGCAGCTGCGCCGCGCTCGCCGGGCTGCTGCTCCTCGCGCGCTTGTCGTCGGGTGCGCCGCAGAACGGCCAGGGATACGAGCTGCAGGCGATCGCCGCGACGGTCGTCGGCGGGACGTCGCTGATGGGCGGGCGCGGCACGGTCACCGGCACGTTCTACGGCGCGCTGCTGCTGGGCGTGCTGTACAACGTGATGAACTTGATGCAGGTCGAGTCGTACACGCAGCTCATCGTGCTCGGGCTCGTCGTGCTCTTCGCCCTGGTGCTCGACGCGCTTCGCAAGCGTTACCTCCCCGACCGCTGAAAGGCATCGCATGGAACCGCTCGATCTCACCACGCGTCCGCCGCGCGGCCCGCGGGAGACACTCGCCGGACTCGCTTTCATGCCGCGCACGATCGACAAGCTGCGCGCCGAGATGCCGGGCGGCAACACGGGACCGTATCTCAACCGGCCCGACGGGATGAGCGCGGTGCTGTGCAAACGCGCCGGCATCGACATGGAGGAGCTGCGCGCTGTGGTGGCCGCGGCGGCCGACGAAGCCGAAGTGGCGGCGTGGGTGCGCGAGCGCGTCAGCGCCGAAGCCGCCGCGGAGGTGAGCGCGAAACTCGCGACCTTGACGATGGACCGCCTGCCGCCGGAGTTCCAGCAGCGCGTGCGCGACAATCATCCGGTGCTCGCGCACCGCCCGGAGCTCAACACGTTCTTCGAGATCTTCGAGGCCGACGACGCCGAGGCTGTACCCCGGCATCTGAACGGACTTCAGCCGAACATCGGACCACCGATCCTGGTACCGGTAGCGTCCTCATCGAATCGCGCGCCGATCGGCCCGACCATCCTGGTTCCCGTCGCATCCTCGTCGAAGCGCGTGGACGCCGCGTCGTCAGCATTGGCTGCGCGCAACTCATCTGCGATCTTCGCGGCGTTCTCCGAGCCGAGCTCACGGAACATCGGCCCTGATAAGCGCGTTCCCGTCGCGTCCTCGTCGAAGCGTCCGAACGGGCCGCTCATGCGCGTTCCCGCTGCGTCCTCGTCGAAGCGCATGAACGGGCCGTTCAGGCGCGTTCCGGTCGCATCTTCGTCGACGCGCGCTGATGGGGTGCGGTCCGGATCTCCGAGCTCGTGGAGCTCGGCGTCGATCTTGAGGCGATTCTCAGCGCTCAGATCGCGCAAACCGGGCGTCGATTGGTCGTGTAGCATTCAGGATCTCCTCGTTTAGACCGCGACCGCCGCGAGCTCGGCGGCCGGGGAAGGGACAGGCCGGCGCGGGTGCGCACGCAGTCGCATCTCTTGCGCGCGCAGCAGCGCGAGGTATTCGTCGACGACGCGGTCCTCGATCTCGTGGTAATGCCGGCCGATGATCTCCATCGCGCGCTTGCTGCCGAGCAGGTACGCGCAACTCGAGCAGATATGGGCGGCGTCGAGCGGCAGCTCGAAGCCGGGGTCGTGGCGCTGGACGAATCGCAGGATGCGTTCCGGGCCGTCAACGTGGATCCAAACGCGCAGGAAGTCGTCCGCCGACGCGTTGATCACCTCGAGCAGCCCGCCGTCGTCGAGGGAGCCGAGCCGAAGCTCTTCGAAATGCTCCATCGGGAAGCCGCAGCACGCGTTCACGTTCATGTTGGGCGTGATGGAGATCGTGTCGAGGATGCTGCCGCATCGCGTCGCGGCGGACTCGTCGCGGAAACGCAGCTCGGCCTGCAAATGCGAGAGCTCCGCGGTGCCATTCCCGCCGGTCTCGGGCACCCACGGCGATTCATCGATCACGATCTTTCCCGCGTCGACCATCGCCGCGAATGCCGCGTCCTGCATCAGCGTCCCACGGTCGATGTCCGAGCCGACAAAGGTTTCGAGCGTGACCGTCACGCTGCATCCGAGCTCCGCCGCGACTCGCGTCGCCATACGGACGCGATCGATCGGAACGAATCGCGCGTGCATCCCTCCGGTGCTCACGACGAGCGAGCGCAAACCGGCCGCGACCAGCGGTTCGAGCCGCTGTCGCGCGCCTTTTTCGTTCACCGCCCAGTAGCCGTTCGACACGCAGCGCACGAGGAAGCCGAAGCTGGCCGCGTGCGCGATGTGCTCGAGCAGCTCGTTGCCCAGCAGGAAGCACTCGCCGCCGGTGAACACGACGTGGCGCATCGAGGGGATCGTCGCGACGTCGTCGATCGACTGCGTGATCCGTTCCCTCGGAATACGCTTCGTCATCTTCGGCGTGCAGCTGAAGCAGCAATGATCGCATGCGGCCGTGCACTGCAGCGTCGTGACGACCGACAGCGTGCGAGGGCGGAAGAGCATCAGTCCTAGCCGCCGATCGGTCCGGAGACCCGCGTCCCCGTAGCGTCCTCATCGAAGCGGCCCATCGGACCGAGCACGCGCGTGCCCGTCGCGTCTTCGTCGAAGTGCTTCGACGTCTCGTCGTCGGCGTTCCCCGCGGCGAGCTCCGCGGCGACCTTTGCGGCGTTTTCGTAGCCGAGGTCGCGGCCGAACGGGCCGACGACGCGGGTGCCGGTCGAGTCTTCGTCGAGGCGCGTGGATTCGGCCGTCGCCGCGTCGCCGTCACCGGCCAACTCGGCAGCGATCTTTTGGGCGTTGCCGTCACCGATCGTGCGGAACATCGGCCCGGCAGCCCGCGTCCCGGTCGCGTCCTCGTCGAAGCGGCCGAGCGGTCCCACAATGCGCGTTCCCGTCGCGTCTTCGTCGAAGCGCTCCGACGCGGCGCGGAAGAACGGTCCCAGGCTTCGGGTTCCGATCGCGTCTTCGTCGAAGCGCACGGACGAAGCGATTACGGCGTCGCCTTTACCCGCGAGCTCCGCATCGATCTTGTGCCGGTTCGCAGCGCTGAGATCGCGCAGACCGGACGTCGAGTCATCATAAAGCATCGAACACATCCTCAAGAACGGAGGTAGCTGTGCCGGCCGATCACGATCATCGCAACGGACCCAACGAACGCATTGTGAAGCGCTCGACGCGGCGATGTTCGCAAGTTATAGCATGCACCGGAGGGCGTTGCAAGGGGGTACAGAATGAACGCTGCGATGGCTCGCGCATTAGCAGTGTGCGTCGGGATCGACGCGCTCGACGAGCGCCATTACCGGGACGGCGAACGCGTCTGGGACGGAGCGTTGCGCGGCGCCGAACGCCACGCGCGCGAAGTCGCCGCCGCGCTGCGTGCAGCATGCTTCGACACCACGCTGCTCCTCGCTGCGAATGCCACGTGCGAAGCGGTCCTATCCGCGTTGAGCCGGCTCGCGGCCGCCGCGAGCGCCGGCGATCTCGTCGTATTTTACTTCTCCGGTCACGGTGGCTATCCCGACGTCGCCGGGCGTCGCACGCCGACGCTGACGTGCTTCGACCGGATGCTGTTCGCGCACGAGCTCCATACCGCGTTCGCCGAGTTCAGCCCCGGCGTTCGCGTCGTGTCGCTCGTCGACGCATGTCATTCCGGTGCCGTCTTCTACCGCGGCGAGGAAGTCGAGCCGATCGCCGCCGACCCGAACGATCCCTACGCGCGCGAGTTTCCCGGGTACCTCGACTGTTTTTACGCAGTGCACCGCGAGCGCTACGACGCGCTGATCCGCCCGGCGCCGCCGCCGCTGCGCACGGAGGTCTTGCACTTCGGCGCGTGCCGCGAGGAGTGCACCGCGCTCGACGCGGGCGAGCGCGGCGGGGTGTTCACGCTCGCGCTGCTCGACGCGTGGGCGGGCGGCGCGTTTACGGGATCCTATCAGGATTTGTTCGTGGCGATCGCGCGCCGAACGGGCCGGCAATCACCGACGCTCATGAGCGCCGGCCCGCAGATTCCGTCGTTTCCGGATCAGCCGGCGTTTTCGATCTGAACGCGGCCGCGACCGGACAGGCGAAGCGGCGCGAACGCGAACAGTGCCGCCGCGCCGCACGCGAAGGCGCCGACGCGGAACGCCTGGGCGTACGCGTCGTTCTGCGCTTCACGCTCCGCCGCGCTCCGTAGCCGCTCGGCGCCGCTCGGCGAGCCGCGCAGCGGTTTCGCGCGCTCGAGCCGCGCGACGACGGGGAAGTTGCGATTCATGTGCTCGGCAACGCGGGCCCGTTCGACGACCAGCGCGTGCTCGAACGCCGTCGCGGCGATCGCGATCGTGAACGCGCTGGCGATCTGGCGGTCGATCGCGATCAGCCCGGTGGCGGCGGGCATGCGCTCCGGCGGGATGTCTGCGATCGTCACCAGACCCATCGGGACGAACATCAAGCCGTTGCCGAAGCCGAGGAGTGCGCGCGCCGCGGCGACGTCCGCCAGCGCGCTCTCCGGACGCAGCGCGGCGAGCCACCAGCAGCCCACGGCCATGAGGATGAACCCGAGCGCCATCGTGACGTATGGGCCGAGCCATACGCCGAACAACCGGCCGAGGGCCATCCCGGCGACCGTGACGACGACGGTCGGCGCAAGCGCAACCGACGTCGTCCACGGGTCGTAGCCGAGCACGTCCTGCAAGAACGCCGTGAGGAGAAACGGAATCCCCACCGCGCCGAGCCCAAACAAGAACGCGTTGGCGTTCACCGCCCAAAACGTGCGTATGCGCAGCAGCCCGAGATCGACCATCGGGCGCGCGGTCGAGAGCTCGAGCATGACGAACGCCGTCAACGCGATGACGGCGACGGCGCTCGCGAGGACGATCTCGTCGGATGCAAACCACCCGGCCGCTTCGCCGCGCTGCAGAACGTCTTGCAGCGCGAAAAGCCCGACGACCATGGCGACGAGCGCAACCGGCTGAAACGGCGCCGCCTGTGCGGCGGGAGCATCGCGGACGGTAAGCGCGATCAGAACGAACGCGAGCACGCCGAGCGGGACGTTGATCGCGAACAAGACCGGCCAAGTGCTCACGGTCAGCACCGCGCCCGCCAGAAAGAGGCCGGCCATCGGACCCAGCATGAAGCCGTAACCGTACAGCGTCTGCGCGCGCCCGCGCTTCTCGGGCGGAAACGTTTCGAGCAGGATCGCGAGCCCGGTCGGCGCGAGTAGGCCGCCGCCCGCGCCCTGCAACGCGCGCGCGAGCGCGAGCGCAACGACGTTGGTGCTGAGCGCGCACGCGGCGGAGCCGACCGTGAACACCGCGATCGCAGCGAGAAACAGACGCCGCCGCCCGACCTTCGCGTGGAGCCAGCCGTTGAGCGGCATCGTGGCGATGCCGCCGAGCACGTACGCGGTCGTGATCCAGGATATCTCGTCGAGCGTCGCGCTCATCGCCCCCATGATCGTGTCGTACGCGAGGAACACGATGCTCAGGTCGAGGCTCGCCAAACCGACCGCCACGAGTACCGCGGCGACGCGCAGCCAATCCGCCGTCCGAAGGGCCACCGGCCTCCCCCGCCGTACACTACGCGCCCGGGCCGGTACGCGCACATACGTCCGCGCTTCGCTTCACGCGCGCAGCCGCTCTTCCTCCGCTGTCATGGATTGGAGGGTCGCATCGCAACGACGGCATCGAATCCGGCCGCTCGGCTGAGCGTGTCCCGCGGCGCGGCGCTGTGGTGGTTCGTTGCGGTCATCGCGATCGTCGCAGCGGCGCTCGGCGTGCGCTGGTTCGTCTTCGTGCAAGGTGCCGTCGCGACCGACGACGCCTATGTCGACGCCGAGCAGCGCGTCGTGACGGCGCGCGTCGCCGGCCGCGTCTCGCGCGTCACGGTGTCGCTCCACGCGCACGTTCGGGCGGGCGAGGTGCTCGTCACGCTCGACGATCGCGACGCGCGAGCGCGTGTGGCGCAGGCCGACGACACCGTCGCGCAGCAGCGGGCCGCACTCGTCTCGGCGCGTGCGGACATGCAGTACGCGGCAGATCAAGAGGTCCACGGGCTCCGGGCCGCCGCCGGCGACGAGTCCGTCGCGCGCGGACACGTCACGACGATGTTCGAGCAGCATGCGGCCGCGTCGGCGCTCGTCACCGCGGACCGCGCCGCTGAAAACCAGGCGCGCGCCGCGGTGCGCCAGGCACACGAAGAGCTGCCGGCCGCGCTTGCCGCGGAACGCCGGGCCGCGAGCGATCGGAATAGCGCGCACGAGCTCGTCGACCAGGGCTATTCGCCACGGAACGTGGTCACCGCGGCGGATGCCGCGTACGCCCGAGCGCACGCGGACGTCGAGCGTGCGCGCGATGCGATCTTGACGTCCGATGCCGCGCTCGCAGCCGCGCGCGCAAAAACGGCTCAGGACGCCGCCGGCGCCTCGGCGGCGGACGCCGCGCGGCGCGAAGCGACGGCCGCGGTCTCGGCCGCAGCCGGCAGGACCGCGTTGAGCGCGTCGGACCGGCACACGCAGTCCCAAGCGGCGCACGCGGCGCAAGCGAAAGCTGCGCTGGACGCAGCGATGCACGATGCGCGGCTCGCGCGCGACCAGCTCGCCGATACCCGCGTGTCCGCGCCCGTCGACGGATGGGTGGCCGTGCGGTCCGTGAACGCCGGCCAGTCGATCGCGCCGACCGACTCGCTGTTCGTGATCGTTCCGGAGCGCGGGCTCTACGTCACCGCGAACTTCAAGGAAACTCAACTGCGCGACATTCGGCTGGGCGAACGGGCGCGCGTGCACGTCGACGCATCCGGCCGCACCATCGACGGCCACGTCGAAGCGATCGGCGCCTCGACGATGAACATCACGAGCGCGGCGCCGCCGGCGCCGTCGAACACGTTCGTGAAGGTCGTGCAGCGGGTGCCGGTGCGCATCGCGATCGACGATGCGTCACCGGGGATTCTGCGGCCGGGCATGTCGGTCGAAGTGCAGGTCGAACGCTGACGGCGGCGGATCGCTCAGCGGGCGGCTTCGTGTGCGAGCGCGAGGCCCGGATCGTCCGTGATCAGGCAGTCCACCGGGCCGCGGACGCCGTCGTCGTCGCCGGCGTGCCCGTGCGACGGCACGACGTACAGCACCATGGGCTTGCCCTTCGGATAGCGAGCGCGCACCGGGAACGTCCCGTAGTGAACGCCTTCGAAGACTAGCGTGACCGAGTTGAGGACGTCGTCGCCGCGCCGCCGCGTGGCGAGGTCCGTAACCGTAGCTCCGGCGTGATCGTCCATTCGTCTCCCTCCCTCGGGATGCGAACAGTCTGCGCCGGGCCTATTACATTTCGGTTACTTTGGCGGGCGCCGCCTCAGGCGGCCAGCCTGCGCCGCTGCCAGTCGCCGCCGTTCAGGCGGAGCGTCGTGATCGCGCCGCGGACCAGCCAGCTCGCCGTCCAGCCGCACGGCACCGACCAAAGCCCGAGGTGGAGCACCTCGATCCCGGTCCAAATGCCGCCGAGGGCGACGAGCGTCGTGACGATCCCCATGACCATCACGAAGCGCGTGTCGCCCGCGCCGCGGATCGGCGCGAGCACGGTCATCGCGTAGCCTTTGAGCGGCAGCGTCACGCCGACGTGAACCGCGAGCGGCCACGCCGCCAGCGTCGCGAGCGCGGGGCTCAGGGTGCAAACGGCTGCTAGCGGCCACGCGAGCGCGGCGACGATCCCGCCGGCGACCACGCACACCAGCACGGCGTATCGCGTCGCGTCGCGCTGGAATTTCTTCGCACCGGTGTAGTCGCGCGCGCCGATGCGCTGCCCGAGGACGACCTCCGACGCGTCCCCGAGCGCGCCCGGCAGCGACCACGTGAGGTCGCTGACGAGCGACATCGCGCGAAACGCCGCGACCGACTCGGTGCCGTAGGGCGCGAGCAGCCCGATCGTCACCGGCTCCGGCGCGATCTGCAGCGTGAGGAATACGAACTCGGGCCAGCTGATCGACGCGGTGCGCGCGACCAGCCGGCGGTCGATCGCGCGCGACGAGAAGATGCCGAGGTCGGGGCGCTTCATGGTCACGCGCACCATGAATGCGAGCCCGACGAGCTCCGCGATGAGCGACGAGAGCCCCGCGCCGGTCAGCCCGAACGCATGGTGCGTGACGGCGCCCAGCGCGAGCACGAAGACCAGCGGCACGTGCACGGCGTTGATGACGAGCAGCAGGTGCAGCGTCGGCTTCGACTCTCCCGCGGTCGCGAACGCGACGGCCAGCATGCCGCTGCACACCATCGGGATCAAGCACGCACAGCGCAGCATCAGGTAGTGCGCGGATGCGTCGAGCGGCGCGCCGGCCGGGAGTATCGCGTGCATGAGGGGGCGCGCCGCGACCGTCGACGCGAGCGCGGCGAGGAGCGCGATCGCGAGCGGCGTGACGACGGCGGCGCGAACGATCGCGCCGTAGCGCTCGCTCTGACCCGCGCCGATCGCCTGCGCGCCCACGATGCGCACGCCGCTGCCGAATGCGAACAGCCCGATGCCGAGCACCATGAAGACGCCGACCGCGCCCGTGATGCCGGCCAGCGCCGCGGTGCCGAGCGCGCCGATCGCGATCGTGTCGACGATACCCAGCAGCTGATCGCCCACCAGCGCGAGCGCGTTGGGCGTCGCGAGACGCCGCAGCGCCGCACCCGCGTCGCGGTGCTCGATCGCGTCGATCGCCATCGGGCTAGCGGATCCGGATCAGCGTTCGCTGCAGCGCGTAGAGAAGGCGCTCCGCTTCTTCGACTTCCTTGAGCATCGTGCGCCCGCGGAACGCCGGGATCGCGTCGCCGATCTCGCTGACGGCGTCGGCGAGCTCGCGCCGGTCGATGCGCGCGCCGGTGCGGTCGAACTCGGTGATCTTCTGCAGCTCCATCGTCGCGTACTTGAGCGCCGTCTTCGCGCGCTCCAGCTCGTTCTGCGACTGGGTGAACGCCGCGAGCGCCGCGCGGTACGCGCGCACCGCTTCTGGGTAGTCGCGCTTGCGGGTCGCGAGCATGCCGGCGAGCGTCTCCGAGTAGCCGACGTCCACCGTGGACTTCGACTTGCCGAACGTGCGCGCGAGCATTTCGCGCGCGTCCGCCTCGACCGTGCTGCGGCGGCGCTCCTGCTCCGCGCCGTCGGTCGTGCCGGCTTTCGACTTCGCCGCCGCCGCAGCGGTACGGCGGCTGCTGCAGTGCGGGATCGCCGGGGACGGCGGGGCCTTCGCCCAGCAGCGAGCGCAGCTCGTCGGCCACCTCGTGCGCGGACTGGTAGCGCCGGTCCGGCTCTTTCTCGATCAGCTTGAGGATCACGTGCTCGACTTCGGGCGGCACGGCGCGGTTGACGGTGCGCGGCGGCGGCGGCGGCTCGTTGACGTGGCCGTAGATCACCGCGACGAGGTCGTCGGAGTCGCTCTTGAACGGCAGCGTCCCGGTGAACGTCTCGTACAGCATGACGCCCACGGAGTACAGGTCGCTGCGCGCGTCCGCGGTCTTGCCGAGAAACCGTTCCGGCGGCAAGTACGCGATCGTGCCGACGATCTCGCCGGCGCTCGTCGCGCTCGACATGTCGCTCGTGCGGCGCGCGAGCCCGAAGTCCATCACCTTCACCGCGCCGCTGGGCAGCACCATCACGTTGGCCGGCTTGACGTCGCGGTGCACCACGTCGTTCTCGTGCGCGTACGACAGCGCGTCGAGCACTTCGATGTAGTGGCGGATCGCGGTGTGCACCGTGAGCTCGTGCGCGGGCACCGAGCCCAGCGTGCGGCCTTCGACGAGCTCCATGACAATGTACGACCAGCCGTCGTCGCGGCCCGCGTCGTACACCGCGACGATGTTGCGGTGGTTGAGCCGCGCCATCGAGCGCGCCTCGCGCAGGAAGCGGTCGCGCTCACCGTCGTCGCGCTCGGTGAGCACCTTGATCGCGACGTCGCGGTCGAGCACGACGTCCGCGCCGCGGTAGACGTCGGCCATCCCGCCGCGCCCGATCAGCGCGTCGACGCGGTAGCGCTCGGCGAGCGTCTTGCCTTCCAGCGACGTCATGCGAACGCGCCGCGGTGCAGCGTCGCGCGCCCGCGGTCGAACGTGACGACGTCGAAACGCGCGTGCGCGCGCGGCGCCGCCACTTGCAGCCAGTCGCTCGCGACGGCGCGCAGCGTCGCGCGCTTGCGCGCGTCGACGGCCCCCGCCGCACTGCCGTACGCCGCGCTCGCGCGCGCCTTCACTTCCACGAAGACGACGGTGTCGCCGTCGCGCGCGATGATGTCGATCTCGCCGCCCGGGAGGCGGACGTTGCGCCCGACGATGCGGTAGCCGTGCGCCTCGAGCAGCGCCGCCGCGGCCTCCTCGCCGGCGCGCCCGCGCGCGGCGCGGTTCACGACGGCACGGCCTCGGCGTCGGCGTCGGCGAGCGCTTCGGCGTCGGCGACGAACTCCGCCATGCCCGGCAGCGCGTCCCACGCCGCGCGCACGCGCCAGAACGCGCGCCGGTGCTCGGCGCACGGGCCGTGCGCGTTGAGCGCGGCGATGTGCTGCGGCGACGCGTAGCCCTTGTGCTGCGCGAAACCGTACTGCGGATACTGGTCGTGCAGCGCGACGAGCAGCCCGTCGCGGTGCACTTTCGCGATGATGGACGCGGCGGCGACCGTGGCGCACTTCGCGTCGCCCTTGATCACCGGAAGCTGCATGCCGCTCCACGTCTTGATGCGCACCGCGTCGGTGAGCAGGTACTCCGGCGCCACGTGCAGCGCCGCGAGCGCGCGCTCCATCGCGAGGATGCTGGCCCAGTAGATGTTGATCCGGTCGATCTCCTCGACCGTCGCCTCGCCGATCGCCCACGCGACGCACGTCGACTTGATCTCGACGGCGAGCGACTCGCGCAGCTCGGGTGGGACCTGCTTGGAGTCGTTGAGCCCGCGCAGCCGCAGCGGGCCGTCGGTGACCACGCACGCCGCCACGACCGGTCCGGCGAGCGGGCCGCGCCCGACCTCGTCGATCCCGCCGACGAGCCGGTAACCCGATGCGCGCGCGCGCTCTTCGAATGCGTGCAGCCGGTCGAGCCGGCGGCGCTCGCGCTGCGTGGCGTTGCGTTTCTTGCGGCTCTTGTCCGCGGCGGTCGTCACGGCGCGTGCTCCGGCCGTTCGAACGTGATCCGCCCGAATTTTCCGTCGTTGAAGTCTTTCAGATACGCTCCTGCGGCGTTGTGCAGGTCGACGTCGCCGCCGCGCCGCGCGAAGCCGCGCGAGCGGGCGAACGTCTCGAGATCCGGAACGTCCGATTGCGGGCGGTGCTCGTGCGACCACGCGGCAAAGCGCTCCACGACCTCTTCGGGATCGAAGCGCGCACGGGGCAGCGCGCCGGTCAAAGCGAGCTGCCACTGCGCTTCCGGCGTCGCGATCTTCGGAACGAGAATGCCCGGCGTGTCCATCACTTCGAGTTTCGGCGCAACGCGGAACCATTGCAACGACCGCGTGACCCCGGCCTTGTCTTCGGCCTTCGCCGCGGTGCGGCGCAAGAGCGCGTTGATGATCGAGGATTTGCCGGTGTTCGGGATGCCCACCACCATCGCCCGCGTGGTCCCGTGCTCGGCGACGAACGCCGCGAGCTCCGCCGCGATCCGCTTCACCGAACCCTGGTCTTTGCCGTTGACGGCGATCGCCGTTCGCCCGTGCGCACCATGCCACGCCAGCCATTCACGCGTCGCGTGCGGGTCGGCAAGGTCCTCACGCCCTAGGATCACCAGCCGCGGCTTGCGCGCGGCGAGCCGGTCGAGCGCGGGATTCGACGACGCGCGCGGCACGCGGGCATCGAGCACCTCGACGAGCACGTCGACGATGGCGAGCCGCTCCCCGAGCTTGCGCATCGCGGTCGCCATATGGCCCGGGTACCATTGGATGGTCGCCTGCAACGGCGGGCGCGCGGCCACCACGGCGTCATCGTCGGCCATCAGATGCGCCTCGGCGGCCAGATGCCGACGAGCGCTTTGCCCACGAGGTCGGTGTCGTGCAGGACGCCCCACGTGCGCGAGTCGTCGCTTTCCGCGCGGTTGTCGCCGAGCACGTAGTAGGCGTGCGGCGGCACGGTGACGGCCGCGGCGCTGCGCCGGTCGTTGAAGCGCACGTACGGTTCGGGCAGCGGCCGGCCGTCGATGCTCACGACGCCGTCGCGCACCTCGACGCGCTCCCCGGGCAGGCCGACGATGCGCTTGATGTACGTCTCGGGGTTGGGCGCATCGTGGCGGAAGGCGACGACGTCACCGCGCGCGATCGGCCCGAGCTTGTACGCGAGCGTGTTGATCAGCAGCAATTCGCCCGCGGGGACGCGCGGTTCCATCGACAGACCGTCGACCGGCGACGTTCGGATGAAGAACGCCGCTGCGATCAGGAGCAGCACCGCGAGCTGCGCCGACAGCGAAACGATGGTCCGCGTCTTCGCCACGGACCGGTATGTTCGCGTGCGCTAGTGCAGAATCCTGATCCGGTTCAGCGGCCAGAACAAAAGGAACGCGTGGCCGGTGAACGAGGCCTTCTCGCCTTTGCGCAAACCGGTGTAAAACGTGCCGCTGGTCTGCGCGCAACCCCAGACGTGCGAGTCCGCCGAGTTCGTACGGTGGTCGCCGAACATGATGTAGCAGCCGGCCGGGAGGCGGTCGGGGGCGCTCCACTTCTCGTGCGGCGGGATGTTGGCGGTCGCGGGGTCGAGCATGGTGCCGTCGACGTAGATGCCGTAGTTCTTGACCTCCAACTCGTAGTTCTGGCGGTCGTAGATGTACGGCTCGACCATCGCGACGCCGTTGCGGTACACGGTGCCGTTGTGCACCCGCAGCTGATCGCCGGGAAGCCCGATGGTGCGCTTGATGTAATCGTTGGGGCTGATCACCGGCGGCTCGAACACGACGATGTCGCCTTCGTGCGGCTTGACGAAGCGGTACTCGAATTCATTGACGAGCAGCACGTCGGAGATCTGGAGCGTCGGCTCCATCGACCCGCTGGGGATGAAGAACGTCCGCACCACGAACGTGATGAGGAACAGCGCGACGAGGCCGGCGACGATGAACGCGTCGAGATACTCACGGATGACCGTGCGCGTGCTCGGCGCCTTGGCCGTCTCGACGCCGGGCCCGGCCGGCGTGCGGTCCGTGCGGATGCTGATCGCCACGCGGATGATCGCGAAGACCGCGATCAGCGCGAGCAGTTCGAGCGGGGTCACGGGGAGGCCGCCTTACTTGGCGGTCTTCCGCTCCGTCTTGCTGCGGTCGACCTTGCGCTCCTTGATGCGCGCCGCCTTACCGACCTTGTCGCTCAAGTAGTAGAGCCGCGAGCGCCGGACGATGCCGCGCTTGGAGACTTCGATCCGGTCGACGCGGGGGCTGTGCAGCAGGAACGAGCGCTCGACGCCCACGCCGTGCGCGACGCGCCGGACGGTGATCGTCTCCGCGAGCCCGCCGTCCTGGCGGACGGTGACGACGCCTTCGAACATCTGGACGCGTTCTTTGCCGCCCTCGACGACCTTGGAGTAGACCTTGACGGTGTCGCCCGGACGGAAGTCCGGGACGGACGGCTTCTCCTGTTCCTTCTGGATCAGGTCGAGTACGTTCATGACAGCTCTCTGACGAACAGCGAAAGCGCCGCACGGGGGCGGCGGGCAACCCCGGTAGTGTACCACGCAGCCCCTACCCCGGCAAGGGCGGCCGGGTTCCGGTAGTGGCGGCTCAGACGTCGAGGTCCCCAAGGCCGCCGAGGATCCGCGTCGCTCAGCCTCGCAGTCCCCGCGCGAGGAATACCGCGCCCGCGGCCGGCATGAGGCCGAAGCCGATCAGCAGCAACGGCAGGGTGAGCCCGCGCGCGTATGCCGAATCGCCGCGAAGCGTCACCTCGATCGTCTTGCCGACGGCGTCGGTATCGACGCCGTTGATCGTGCCCCAGATGACGTGCCCGCCGTCGATCAGCGACCCGCCGACGATCCAGGTGCCCGTGCAATGCACGCTCCGATACCGGGTGCCGCCGTTCCCCACGCAGTCGCCCACGGTCGCCATGGCGCGGGTGCCCGTCTGGGACTGGACGAGCAAGGAGACGCCCGCCCAGATCATCGTTGCGGCGATGACGGTCGCGGCGATCACGAGGAGCACGCCGGTCCGTGCGGACGGCCGTGCGCGCGGTCGCGGTATCATCCGCCGAGCTCACCGTCGCGTGAAGCGTTGTTCCGAGCCGTCGCCCGCGCTCGCGACTGCTCGCGGCGCCACGCCGCGATCTTCGCGTGGTCTCCGCTCAACAGGACCGGCGGGACGTCCACGCCGCGGAACCGAGGCGGGCGCGTGTATGCCGGGTGGTCCAGCTCGTCGCCCGTCCAGGACTCGGCAGCAGCCGACTCCGCGTCGATCGCGCCCGGGATGAGGCGGACGGTCGCGTCGAGGAAAGCCATCGCGGCGATCTCGCCGCCGGTCAGGACGAACTCGCCGAGCGACACTTCCTCGACCGGATAGAGCTCGCGCAGGCGCTCGTCCACGCCCTCGTAGTGGCCGCAGATGAGGACTAAGCGGTCCAGCTCGGCCCAAGCGGCAGCGTCGGCTTGGCGGAAGACCGGGCCGCTCGCCGAGGTCAGGACGATGCGGCGGCGCTCGTCCTCCGGCGCTTCGGCCAGGATTTTGTCGAGCGTGCGGGCGAGCGGCTCGATCCGCAGCACCATGCCCGGGCCGCCGCCGTAGGGGCGCTCGTCGGCGCGCTCGCGGCCTTCGAGCGCGTCGAGCAAGTCGTGCATGCGCACCGCGACCAGGCCGCGCTCGACCGCGCGGCCGACGATCGACAGCCCGATCACGGGCGCGAACATCTCCGGGAAGAGCGAGACGACGTCGACGTGCAAGACCCCCACGTGGCGTTCTTCGACCGTCTGCGTCGTCTGGTCCCGGGCAGGCCGCCGTCGGGGCCGTTCGCGCTCGGTGCGCGCGAGCTCGATCGCGGCCGGCTCGACCGTGCCGAGGCCGCGTTCGCGGAGGCCCTTCCGCTTGCGCGAACGGCGGCGGAGGTCGCCGCGGTCCGCAACAAGCGCGCCGTCGTCGCGATCCATCGGCGCGACCGCGAACTCGCGATCGCGGAGCTGATCGCCGCGCTCGAAGCCGATCCGCGCTGCGCGGCGGCGATGACCACCGTCGGCAACCTGTTGTTGGAAGACGGTGACGTCGACGAAGCGATCGCGCACTACGAGTTCGCGATCCTCGTCGACGACGACTACGCGCCGGCGTACCACAACCTCGGCGTCGCGTTCCACCGCAGCGGCCGGCGCGGCGAGGCGGTGCGCATGCTGCGGAAGGCGACGCGGCTCGAAGGGCGCATCAAACGCACGTGACCGACGGCGAGCAGATGCGGATCGACGCGGATCTCCTCGATGTGCTGCGCGCGGGCGTGACGCACGCGCTCGCGCACGGCGCGGAGTTCGTCGCGCCGCCGCACTTGTTGCTGGGATTGCTGGCCGATCCGGTCGTCGGCCCGGCCATCAAGCCGCTCGTCCCCCGCGAAAAAATCGACAAAGCCGCTGCGGAAGGGCCCACGAAACCGCCGCAGCTCGCCGACGTTCCGGACGAACCGCTGCCGGACGGCGAGCCGCCGTTCGCGCGCTACGAGTCGCTGGCGTTCCGCTCGCAGGACGGTACGCGCACGCTCTATCTCGATGCCGAGTCGTTCCGGCTTTTCATCGAAGGCGCGCGCCGCGCCGTCGGCGTCTACCGCGCGAAGCACCTCGTGTACGGCTTCGCAGCCGAAGCGGTGAAAGACCGCGATCTGCTCAGCCTCTTCGGCGCCGATCCGCAAGGCGTGAGCAAAGCCGTCGAAGGGCTTTGATTTCGCCGGCTAGATCGTGTGCGTTCCGATCGCGTCGACGGTCGTGATGTCTTCCAGATAGCTGAAGAGCTGCGGCAGCGTGATCTTCTCGAGCTCGCCGCGCTCCTTGATCACGTCGCCGTCCTCGCCTTCGTCGCGCAGGTAGCAGCGCGACTCGACGCCGCCCGTGCCTTCGCTCAGGAACGAAACGGCGAAGCCTTTGCCCAGCGTGTCGTCGTAGATGCGCATCGCGGCGGGGTTGAGGATCTCGATCGAGTGCGACGCATTGTTCGCATCGAAGATCGTGATCGTGAGATAATCGCGGTTCACGATCTCGATCGAGCCGACCACGAAGGTGTTCTTGGCAGAGAAGAACTCGTGCCCTCGCTTATTGCGCGAGCTCACTTCGTAGAACACGCGGTGCGCGACGAATCGGTTGAGGATCTTCCGAAGCGTCGCGATGGACGCCAAGGTCTCGGTCCGGTTGCCGCGGGTGTAGATGATCTTCAGGGCGTGGGGGCCGGCCTTCGGTGATCTCCGCGCGCGCCGCCTATTGCGCCTCGCGGGGCATGACGCGTTGCACGGGACCGGGAAGAAACCCTCTGCATGCTATCCATCCCCGACATGGCGGTCCTCGGCGCGGCGGCGCTGCTGTTTTTCGGCCCCGAGCAGCTCCCACGCGTCGCTCGCAAGGCGGGCAACGTCATGCGCGAGATCCAGAACACGTCCCAGTCGTTCATCCGCGAGCTCGAGCGCGCGGCGGACGTGGAGGACGTCAAGGACGCCAAGCCGTACGAGCCGCCGCCGTACGACGGCGTTCCGTACGACGCCGCCGCATACGACATGACGCAGTACGAACCGCCCGCGCCGGAACCCGAGGCGCCCGCGGCCGACGCTGGGGAGAAGCTCGCCGAACCGAGGCCCGCGCTCGACTTGCATCACGCCGAGTCCGCGGAAGGGACCGCCGAAGCGCCGCCGGTGCCCGCGGAAGCGCCGGTGGAGCCGATCTCAACGGCCGCAGAGCCGCCGCCAGAGACCGATCACCCGCCGCACCTCTAGCCGCGTCTCCGCATAGGGCGGGATCCCGCCGTAGCGGTCCACCGCGCCCGCGCCGGCGTTGTACGCCGCGATCGCGCGGGCGTAGCGCTCGTGCGGCGGCAGGTGCCGGTAGCGCGCCAAAAGCCCCGCGAGGTGCGTGACGGTGCCGTGGAGGTTCGCCTCCGCGTCGTCGGGGTCGACCCCGAGCCCGGCCGCCGTCCCCGGCATGAGCTGGCCCAGCCCGCGCGCCCCCGCCGGCGACACGGCATGCGGGTCCCACGCCGACTCCACCGCGACGAGCGCGACGACCAGCCGGGCATCGATCCGCACCGCATCGGATTCGGCGACGACACGCGCCGCGAGCCGCGTCGCGCGCGCATCGTCGAGCGCCGGATCGAACGCTCGCAGCGCCGTGGCGTACGCAACGACCACGGAAGCAAAGAAAGGGCCGAGCACACGACGATCGGTGCCCGCCCTTTCCAGGATTAGTGCGCGCTCGCGCGCCTATAAATTAAAGTTCGAGCGGATCTCGCTGATGCGGGATTCGAGCGCGCCGCGGACTTGGCGGTGCAGCTTGTCTTTCTGCTCGTCCGGGAGGCGCTGGTAGACGAGGTAGCCGGCGGCTGAGAGGATTCCACCGAGGACGCCCACGAGGACGGTCCGCCCCGCGTCGGAGTTGGCAGCCGAATCGCCGGTCTTGCTCTGAAGTTCCCCGTTGAGGGGTTTGGTCGTGTCGTGCATCGTGGGATTCCTTTCGACGCCGGTGTACCCGGAATCCCCACGCGCGAACTACGTGCGTTCGGCTTCCTGTTCGCGAACGTACCGGATCGCGCCGCCGTATTGCGTCGCGATCTGCTCGATCGCGAGCTCGGCCGTGGCCACGATCGCCCGGACGTCGTCGCGGTCGCGGGCGTCCTCGGGCCAGCGCATCAGCAGGTCGCCGCTGCGCCGGTGGCCGCTCACGGTGACGCGGGCGACGTCGGTCAGCCCTACCCAGGCGGCCTGGAGCAGCGCGGAGACGGCCGCGCAGGCGATGTCCTGACCGTGCTCGGCCTGCTCCGCATGGCCCCGAGAAACGACAGAGGACAGCCGGTCACGGCTGTCCCTGCGAAAACGGACCTCGACCATCCTTCGACAGGCTCAGGATGACATTAGAGGGCGATCTTGTCGATCCGGACCTCGGCGAACCGCTGGCGGTGGCCGTTGAGCTTGCGGACGCGCTTCTTGGACTTGTAGCGGAAGACGAGGATCTTCTTGTCCTTGGCTTGGCGCAGCACCGTGCCGGTCACCGTGGCGCCGCTGACGAGCGGGCTCCCGATCGACACGTCGTCGCCGTTCGCGGCGAGGACGATGCGGTCGAACGTCACCGAGGAGCCGACCTCGGTCTCGATGAGATCGGTCCGGATGACGGAGCCTTCGGACACGCGGAACTGCTTGCCGCCGGTCTCAACGATCGCGTACATAACCTCGGAACCTTATCATGCGGCCGGGTGGATCGTCAACGCGACTTGTCGTGTCTCACGCTCTACAGGCTCGTCTCCACCGAGGACTCAACCTTGAGAACTACCGACCCGCCGCCCGCTTCCGGCCGTGCCGTCGTCCCGCTCACGCTCGCGCTGAACGGGCGCGAGGCGACCTTCACGATCGAAGCGCAGGTGACGCTGCTCGACCTGCTGCGCGACCGCGCCGGCCTCGCCGGAACGAAGAAAGGCTGCGACCGGGGGCAGTGCGGCGCGTGCACGGTGCTCGTGAACGGGCGCCGCACGCTCTCGTGCCTGGCGCTCGCGCTGGCCCACGCCGGCGACGAGATCACGACGATCGAGGGCCTGGCCGAACGGCGACGAGCTGCACCCGGTGCAGGCGGCGTTCGTCGAGCACGACGCCTTCCAGTGCGGGTTCTGCACGCCGGGCCAGATCTTGTCCGCCGTCGCGGTGATCGCCGAGGGCCGGGCGCACGGCGAGTCCGAGATCCGCGAGGCGATGAGCGGCAACCTGTGCCGCTGCGGCGCCTACCCGAACATCGTCGCCGCGATCACCGCGGTGCAGGGAGCGCGCTGATGCGCGCGTTCGAGTACGTCGTCGCCGGCTCGCCGGCGGCGGCGCGCACGCTGGTGCGCGAGGTCGACGGCGCGCGGTTCTACGCCGGCGGCACCACCCTCATCGACTTGATGAAGAGCGACGTGGAGCGGCCGCGGCGGGTCGTCGACATCTCGCGCCTGCCGCTGACGGCGGTCGAGCGGCGCGGCGACGTCGTGCGCATCGGTGCGCTCGCGCGCAACAGCGACGTTGCGTACGACGCGCTGATCGCAGAGAATTTCCCCGCCGTGTCCGAAGCGCTGCTCAGCGGCGCGTCGGGTCAGATCCGCAACGCGGCGACGGTCGGCGGCAATCTGCTGCAGCGCACGCGCTGCACGTACTTCCGCGAGACGCGCTGGCGCTGCAACAAGCGCGAGCCCGGCAGCGGCTGCGACGCGCTCGACGGTTTCAACCGCGGCCACGCGGTGCTCGGCACGAGCGACGACTGCATCGCGACGTACCCCGGCGACTTCGCCGTCGCGCTCGCCGCCTTGTCGGCGCGCGTCGTGGTGGAGGGCGAGACCGGTGAGCGCACGATCGCGCTCGGCGATTTCTACGTGCTGCCCGGCGACAGGCCGGATCGCGAGACGGCGGTCGCGCCGGGCGAGCTGATCACGGCCGTCGAGCTGGACGTGACGCCGCTGCACGCGCGCTCGCATTATCTCAAGGTGCGCGACCGTGCGTCGTACGAGTTCGCGCTCGTCTCGGTGGCGTGCGCCGTCGAGCTGAGCGGCGGCCGCATCGCGCAGTCGCGGCTTGCGCTGGGCGGGGTGGGTACGGTGCCGTGGCGCGCGATCGATGCCGAGAGCGCGCTCGCCGGAGCGGCGCCCGACGACGGCGCGTTCCGCCGAGCGGCGGATGCTGCGCTCGCCGGCGCAAAGCCGCGCGCGCACAACGGGTTCAAAGTCGAGCTCGCGAAACGCGCGATCGTGCGCGCGCTGCGCACCGTCTGCGGACGTGCGGCATGACCGTCACCGCGGAACGTCCCGCGACGCGCGGGTTCGTCGGACAGCCGATCGACCGCGTCGACGGGCGCGCGAAGGTCACCGGCGCGGCGCGCTATGCCGCCGACGCGCCGGTCGACGCGCCGCTGTTCGCGGTGATCGTGCAGTCGACGATCGCGCGCGGAAGGATGACGGCGATCGACGAGAGCGCGACGCGCGCCGTGCCCGGCGTCGTCGAGGTGGTGACGTACAAGAACGCGCCGCGCGTGCCGGCGATCCCGTTCGAGTTCACGATGCCGGTCCAGGAAGAGCTCGCGCCGCTGCAGACCGGCGAGGTGCACTACGACGGCCAGCACGTCGCGGCGGTCGTCGGCACGACGTTCGAAGCGGCGCGCGAAGGTGCGGCGCTGCTGCGCATCGAGTACGAGCGCGCCTCGGCCGAGGTGACGATCGAGAGCGCGCACCAGGTCGACCTGCCCGAGCAGTGGTTCGGCGGCGACGCTCAGCCGCGCCGCGGCGAGCCCGAATCGGCGTACGCGTCCAGTGACGTGAAAATCGACGCGAGCTACGTCACGCCGGCCGAGAACCACAACCCGCTCGAACCGTCCGTGACCGTCGCGGAGTGGCGCGACGGCGAGCTGACGGTGCACGACTCCACGCAATGGGTGCGCGGCACGCGCGCCGCGCTCGCCAAGCACTTCGGGCTCGACGAGGAGCGCGTGCGCGTGATCGCGCCGTTCCTCGGCGGCGGGTTCGGGTGCAAAGGATTCTTCTGGGCGCACACCGCGATCGCCGCAATGGCGGCGAAGCTCACGAACCGCCCCGTGAAGCTCGTGCTCAGCCGCGAGCAGATGTTCACCTCGGTCGGCCGCCGCAGCCAGACGCGCCAGCACCTGCGAATGGGCGCATCGCGCGACGGCAAGCTGCAGGCCGTGCTGCACGACGTCGTCAGCGAGTCGTCGCGCGTCGGCACGTTCGTCGAGACGGCGGGCGGTGTCAGCGAGATGCTGTTCGCCGTCCCCAACGTCGCCGTGTCGCACCGGGTCGCGCGGTTGGACGTCCCGACGCCGACCGCAATGCGCGCGCCCGGCGAGGCACCCGGCTCGTTCGCGCTCGGCAGCGCGGTCGACGAGCTCGCGTACGCGTGCGGCCTGGATCCGCTCGACGTGCTGCGGCGCAACCACACGGACACCGATCCGTCGAACGGGCTGCCGTTCTCATCGAAGCACCTGCTCGCGTGCTACGAGCGCGGCGCGGAAGCGTTCGGCTGGAACACGCGCTCGCACGCCCCGCGCTCGATGCGGGACGGTGCGGAACTGATCGGCTGGGGCGTCGCGACGGCGACGTATCCGGCGATGCGGTCGCCGGCTGAGGCGCGCGTCACGATCGAGGCCGACGGCACGATCGACGTCGCGAGCGCGACGCACGATCTCGGCACCGGCATGTACACGATCCTCGCGCAGATCGCCGCGGACGCACTCGGGGTGAATCCGCGCGACGTGCGCGTGCGCATCGGCGATTCATCGTTTCCGGTCGCGCCGGTCGCGGGCGGTTCCATGAGCTCAGCGAGCGTCGGCCCGTCCGTGCAGGCCGCGGCGCAGCGCGCGTACCGCGACGCGGTCGCGATCGCGGTGTCGTCCGGCGCATCGCCGTTGCACGGCTTGCCGGACGATGCGGTCGAGGTGCGCGGCGGCGTGCTCCGCGCAAAGGACGACCCGTCGCGCGCGATCGCGTATGCGGACGTCGTGCGGCTCGGCGGCAGCGGCGCGATCGAGGCGCTCGGCAGTACCGGGCCGGGCGACGAGGGCGAGCGGTTCTCGTTCCACTCCTTCGGCGCGCAGTTCGTCGAGGTGCGCTACGACGAGGAGCTCGCGCGGCTGCGCGTGTCGCGCGCGCTCGGCGTGTTCGACTGCGGACGCATCCTCAACGCGAAGACCGCGCGCTCGCAGATGATCGGCGGGATCACGTGGGGGATCGGCATGGCGCTGCTGGAGGAGACGGTTCGCGACGATCGCGCGGGCGCCGTCGTCACGAACAACCTGGCGGATTACCACGTGCCGGTGAACGCGGACATCGAAAATATCGAAGTCGAGTTCGTCGAAGAGCCGGATTTCAACCTCAACCCGCTGGGCGCGCGCGGCGTCGGCGAGATCGGGATCACCGGCGTGGCCGCGGCGATCGCGAACGCGGTGTACCACGCGACCGGCGTGCGCGTGCGCGACCTGCCGATCGTGCCGGAGAAGCTGCTCGCGCACGCTCACGGTGTAGCGGCGCGTGGACATTGCGCGCGTGCGAACGGTCGTCCTCGGCGGCGGCCGTTCGCAGCGCATGGGTTTCGACAAGCTCGTCGCGCCGTTCGCGGGTGAGCCGCTCGCGCGCCGCGTAGCGCGCGGCTTGCTCGAGCTCGAACCGCTGTTCGTCACGACGCACGCGGTCGCGGCGGTCGTCGCGGACCTATCGGGCGTTTCCGTCATCGTCACGGAACCGACCGCCGGGCCGAGCGAGACGCTCGCCCTTGCGCACGCGGCGATCCCGCCGGACGCGTACCTAGCTGTCGTGCCGTGCGACGCGCCGTTCATCGATGCGCGCAAGGTGCGACGACTTCGTGGCTCGCGTCTGCGCTGATGCCGACCTCGCGTGGCCCGTCGTCGGTACGACGCCGGGGCATCCGGTCGTCTGGTCGCCGAAGGCACGCGCGCTGATCCCGGCGCTGCGTGCCGGCGAAGCGCCGATGACGGTGCGCAAAAATCCGGCGCTGCACGCCGTCGCGCTCGACGAGAGCGACGACGCGTACGTCACCGACGTGGACACGCCCGGCGCGTGGGCGGCGGCGTCGGAACGCGCCGCCCGCGCCGCCGCCGACCGCGCTTAGCCGAACGTGTCGCTGAAGGGCAGACTGCGCACGCGCTTGCCGGTCGCTTTGAAGATGGCGTTGCCGATCGCGGGTGCGATCGGCGGCGTGCCGAGCTCGCCGATGCCCGTCGGTTTCGCCGTGCTCTTCACGACGAAGGTCTCGATCTTGGGCGCTTCGGGCATGCGCAGCACCGTGTAGTCGTAGAAGTTGTTCTGGTCGACCTTGCCGTCGGTGAAGGTGATCTTCGCGGTCATCGCCATCGCGATGCCGTAGTTGATCGCGCCTTCGAGCTGCGCGGCGACGATGTCGGGATGCACCACGACGCCGCAGTCGGCGGCCATCACGGCGCGGTGCACCTTCACGTCCTTGCCCTTGACCGTCACCTCCGCGACGAGCGCGCCCAAGCTGCCGCCCCACTCGCAGATCGCGAGGCCTTGCGACGCGCCGGCGGTCTGCGGATGACCCCAGCCGGCTTTCTGCGCGGCGAGTTGCAGCACGCCGTGCATGCGCGCGCCTTTTTTCGGGTCGAGCAGCGCGAGGCGGAACGCCAGCGGATCCTTGCCGGCCGCGTGCGCCAGCTCGTCGACGAACGACTCCGTGACGAACGCGTTCCAGTTCGCGCCGGGCGCGCGCATGAAGCCGACGGGGATGCCGGGCTCGAAGTCGGCGTACACCACGTGCGACGTGCCGAACGCATAGTACGCCGGCGCGACGGAATCGACGGACGTGAAGTCGACGCCGTTCTTCGTCAGCATCGCGGGTGCCCAGCGCTTCACGATCGACGGCGAGCCGACGCGCTGCTCCCACGCGGTGATGCGGCCGTCCGCGCCGAGCTTCGCGCGCACGACGTTCACGCTCATCGGGCGGTAGAAGTCGTTCTTGATGTCGTCCTCGCGGCGCCACGTCACCTTGACCGGCTTCTTCACCGCTTTGGAGATCTCGACCGCGTCGACGACGTAGTCCGGGTCGAGCCGGCGGCCGAAAGCGCCGCCCAGAAACGTGGTGTGGATCGTCACCTTGTCGGCCGCGAAGCCCGTGATCTTCATGGCCGCGTCGCGCGAGCGCGTCTGCACCTGCGTCGGCGCCCATACTTCGACGGCATCGTCGCGCACGTCGGCCGTCGCGTTCATCGGCTCCATCGCGGCGTGCGCGAGGAACGGGCCGCGGTACACGGCTTCGATCTGGTGGCCCGGCGCTTTGTCGACGTCGCCTTGTTTGCCGGCGTCCACGCCGGCGGTGCGCGCGGCCTTCTCGGCGTCCGCGAACATCTTCGCGGTGCTGACGTGCGCGGCCGGGCCGGCGTTCTTCCACGTCACCTTGAGCGCGTCGCGGCCTTGCATCGCCGCCCACGTGTTCTTCGCGACGACCGCGACGCCGCTGGAGATCTTTACGACGTCGAACACGCCCGTGACCTTGCGCGCCGCGCTGTCGTCCACCGTGTCGACGGTGCCGCCGAACGTCGGCGCCTTGAGCACGTTCGCGTACACCATGTCGGGCACGATCACGTCGATGCCGTACGTCGCCGTCGCGCGCACCTTCGCGTCGATGTCGAGCCGCTTGGGCGACGTGCCGATCAGCGTGAACTGCGAAGCGTCCTTGAGCTTCACGTCCTTCGGCGGCGTTTGCGTCGCGGCCGCGACGGCCAAGTCGGCGTACGATGCGGTGCGCTTGCCGCCGGTGTCGACGACGCTGCCGTCTTTCGTGGTGAGCGTGGATGCGTCGACGTTCCACTGCTTCGCGGCCGCCGCGATCAGCATCGCGCGCGCCGCCGCGCCCGCGCCGCGCATCACCAGGTACATGTCGGCGATGCTGGTGCTGCCGCCCGTCGTCATGTCCTTGAACACGGGGTCGGCGTACTGGTCCTGCGCCGGTGCGATCTGCACGCGCACGCGGTCGAACGGAAGGTCCAGCTCCTCGGCGACGAGCATCGGCAGGCCGGTGTACACGCCTTGGCCCATCTCGCTCTTGTTGATGAGCACCGCGACGGTGCCGTCGGTGCGCACGTGCACCCACGCGTTCGGCGCGAACGTCACGCTAGGCTCGGGCGAGGGCTTGTAGTCGGGGACTTGCTCCGGGTGCCGCTGGCACGCCGCGAGCGCGAGGCCCGCGCCGAACGCCGCGCTGGTGCGAAGGAACAGCTCGCGGCGCATCAGCTCAGCGCCCCGGCGCGCTTGATGGCGGCTTTGATGCGCGGATAGGTGCCGCAGCGGCAGATGTTGCCGCCCATTGCGGCGTCGATCTCGGCATCGCTGGGTGTCTTCGATTTCGCGAGCAGCGCCGCGGCCGACATCATCTGGCCCGACTGGCAGTAGCCGCATTGCGGCACCGCCGCTTCGACCCACGCCTTCTGCACGGGGTGCGTGCCGTCGGGCGACAGGCCCTCGACCGTCGTGATCTTCTTGCCGGCCGCATCGGACACGGCGGTCACGCACGAGCGCACCGGCGCGCCGTCCACGTGGACGGTGCACGCGCCGCACTGCGCGACGCCGCAGCCGAACTTCGTCCCGGTCATTCCGACGACGTCGCGGATCACCCACAGCAGCGGCATGTCGCCGGGCACGTCGACGTCGTGCGCGACGCCGTTGATGGTCAAACTGGGCACGGTCGGCCCCCCTTTGTTCGCAGGGGACCCGCGGCGGCGTTTACGCGGTTGCGGCCGCCAGCGCGACGGCCGGACCGTCGTCGAGCCGCAGCGTCAGGCACTTCGCGCCGCCGCCGGCCGCGTGGAACTCCGAGAGGTCGGTGCGGCACACCCGGTAGCCCGCGTCGTGCAGGCGGTCGCGCAGGCGCCGCGTGCACTCGTGCATGATCACCGCGTCGCCGACCTCGACGGCGTTGCACGCCAGGTGCAGCGCGTCGTCGACCGACACCTCGATCAGCCAGCCGGGTTCGACCGCGCGGCGCAGCAGCGTCTGCGCGTGCGGCGAGAACGCGTCCATGTACGCCATCATGTGGCCGCTCGACAGCGGGCACAGCACCGTGTCGAGGTGCTGGAAGCGCTCGTCGACCAGCAGCAGCGGCAGCACGCGGCAGCCGACGATCTCCTGAAGCTGCAGCGTCGCGCCGCGCTCGGTGCGCCAGCCGTAGCCCGCGTACAGCAGCGGGCGCACGCGGTCGAACATCGCGTCGCCGGCGCCTTCGAAGTACGTCTGCCGCAAAAACGTCGTCGCGTAGCCGGCCCGCGCGAGCGCCGCGCGGTAGACCGGTTGCTCGCGGCGGCGCTGGGCGTGCCGGAAGCTGGAAACGATCGCGAGGTTGTCGACCATCAGCGCGGCGTTCGCGGTGAAGACGAGGTCCGGGGTGCGCGCTTGGCTGTCGATCTGCACGAACTCGACCTCGCCGACGCAGCCGGCGAGCTCCGTGAACCGTGCCCATTGGCGCTGTGCGTCCGCCGTCGCGTCGTCGTGACCGGGCGGGCAGACCAGGAACCGCGTCGCCATGATGGACCGATCCTAGCGCGAAAGCGCGGCCGGTGTCGTTCGACAAACGGTGCGCCTGCGAGCCTGAATGCTGTGATTTGCGCCGAGCCTGTCCTGAGCTTGTCGAAGGATGGGTACGGCCTCGGTATGGAACGCGACACGGCGGCGAGCACCGAGCAGCAGGGCGACTATAAGAACGCGCTCCCCTCGGAAGTCACCGACCACCCTGGCTCGGACATGCCGCGCCAGCTCCGCACGCAAGCCGACGACGACGCTGCGCTGAGCCGCCGCGAGGCCGACGTCGCCGGGATCACGACGACGCCGGAGGTGGTCTACGGCGAGAGCGACGAGGACCAGAACCGGGACGACCAGCGCGACGCACACCAGGCCGGCCCGGACGAGCACGTCTAGAATGGAACGCCGTCAGACGCCCTCGACGAAGACCTCGTCGCCTTCGACGCGCACGGTGTAGGTTTCGAGCGGGATCACCGCCGGCAGCGTCAACGCCCGGCCGGTCGTGACGTCGAACAGCGCACCGTGGCGCGGGCACATGATCTGACGGCCTTGCAGCTCGCCCTGGTCGAGCGGCCCGCCGTCGTGCGTGCACACGTCCTCGACGGCGTAGAGATCGCCGTCGACGTTGCACAGCAGCACCTCGACCCCGTCGACGACCACACGCTTGGTGGTACCGACTGCGATCTCGTGAAGTTTGGCGACCGGCTGGGGCACGCGGGGTCGTTCGCGAAGGCCGCCGCATGACCCGTTCCGCATCGACCCTGCTCGCGCTCGCCGCAGCGCTCACGATCGCACTCCCCCTCGCGCCGTTCCGCCCCGCCGCCGCGACGACCACCTCATACAAACCGGCCGCCGCGAAAACGGCGATGGCGAAGACCGTCACGCTGCCCGACGGCCTGAAATACACCGATCTGAAGGTGGGCAAGGGACCGATGCCCCGCGCGGGCCAGACCGCGGTGGTGCACTACACCGGCACGCTGACCAGCGGCAAGAAGTTCGACAGCTCGCGCGACCGCGGCCAGCCGTTCGAGTTCGTGCTCGGCGGGCGCGTGATTCCGTGCTGGAACGAAGCGGTCGCGACGATGCGCGTCGGCGGCCGCCGCGCGCTCGTGTGTCCGCCGAAGCTCGCGTACGGCGAGCACGGCTATCCGCCGGTGATCCCGCCGAACGCGACGCTGAAGTTCGACGTCGAATTGCTCGGCGTCAAATAGCCGCGAGGAACGCAGCCACCCCGGCGCCCGCGGTCGTGTTGTAGTCGATTCGATCGTGCGCGACGCCGGGGAGCGCGATGAACCGTTTCACGCGCGCTCCGCTCGCGTGCTCCACCATGCGGCCTTCGTCGATGGGGACGAGCGCGTCGGCCGTACCGTGGATCACCAGCGTCGGCGCGCGCACGTCGCGCACGGCGTTCGCGACGGCGAAATCGTCGCGCACGTCCGGCGCCGGCCACGGGCGGAGGCGGTGAAACGGCCACGGAAAGTTGCGGTCGCGGAAATCGCCGAAGAGCTGTTCGGCCGACGCCGGTGCCGCATGCAGCACGAGCGCGCGCACCGGGCGCTCGTGCGCGATGTGCACGGCGATCGTGGTCCCGAACGATTGCCCGTACACGACCGGAACGCGCTTGCTGCGCGCCCGCACCGCGTCGTACACCACAAGCGCGTCGTCGCGCGTCGCGGCGATACCGGGCCGGCCGCCGGCACCGGTGCGCCCACCGCGAGCGCGAGAACGGCGAGGGCGAAAACCGACGCGAACGCCGCCGCGGTCCAGCGCACGACGCGCCGCCCGCCGCGCATCATCAGCAGACCGGGCCGCGCGCCAGATTCTCGACCGGCAAAACGGTGAACTTGAAGCCGGGTCCGAGCGTGATGTTGCGGCCCCAGCGCACCATGTTCACCCCCGTCATCACCAGGCCCGGGACCGGCATCGGCACATGGGACGCCGCTTTGTTGAGCAGCGGTTCCGACGGCGACCACGTCACCGGCAGCAGCGGGTTCATCGTGACGGGGACGAGACGCTCCGCGCCGTTCGCCTTGTCGAGCACGATGTAGCGCGGCTCGAGCGAGAGCATGCCGTCGCGATTATGGCGCCCGGCGGAGCTGGCCGCGCGGATGATGCCGTAGCCCGGCGTCCCGGCCGGAATCTGGGTACCGTCGTCGAGCGCCGTGCTCTCGGCGACCTTGAACCGGAACGGCGCGCCGCTATGGGCGTTCCCCGAGAACACCGTCGAGACCATTTCGCTCGGGATCTGCCATGCGCACACCTTCGCAGCCCGCACCGGCGCGGGCGCGAGCGAACCGACGGCCAAAGCGCCTGCCAAGGCGAGGAGCGACCGAGCACGCACGATGCGATTGTTCCCAAATCGCGTCTTCGGACTCCACAACCGCGATGTCTCGAACCGCGACGGCTTGGACTTCCGTATGCGGACCCGGTCCGTTCAGGACCGGGGAAGGGTTCGGTCGGCTTAGCCGACCGAGCCCTCCATCTCCATCTTGATCAGGCGGTTGAGCTCGACGGCGTATTCCATCGGGAGCTCCTTGACGAAGAAGTCGAAGAAGCCGTTGACGATCATCGCGGTCGCGTCGGCTTCGGTGAGGCCGCGGCTCATCGCGTAGAACAGCTGCTCCTCGCCGATCTTCGACACGGACGCTTCGTGCTCGACCGTCGAGCGCTGCTCGTCGATCTTCATCGTCGGCTTCGTGTCCGACGACGACTTGTCGTCCATGATCAGCGCGTCGCACTTGACGCGCGTCTTCGCGCCGACGGCGCCCGCGTGGATCTCGACCAAGCCGCGGTACGTCGTCTTGCCGCCGTGCGCGGTGACCGACTTGTTCGTGACGACCGACGTCGTATTCGGCGCGGCGTGGATCACCTTCGCGCCGGCATCTTGGTGTTGGCCTTCGCCCGCGAACGCCGCCGAGAGGATCTCGCCGCGCGCGCCCTCGCCCATCAGGTAGATGGCGGGATACTTCATCGTGAGGCGCGAGCCGATGTTGCCGTCCACCCACTCCACCGTCGCGTTCTTGTGCGCGTACGCGCGTTTCGTGACGAGGTTGTAGATGTTGCGGTACCAGTTCTGGATCGTCGTGTATCGGATCGACGCGCCTTCCATGGCGATCAGCTCGACGACGGCCGAGTGCAGCGACGCCGTGGAGAACTGCGGTGCGGTGCAGCCCTCGATGTAGTGCACTTTCGAGCCTTCGTCGGCGATGATCAGCGTGCGCTCGAACTGGCCCATGTTCTCGGTGTTGATCCGGAAATAGGCTTGGAGCGGCATCTTCACTTCGACGCCCTTGGGCACGTACACGAACGAGCCGCCCGACCACACCGCGGAATTGAGCGCGGCGAACTTGTTGTCCTGAACCGGGATGACGGTCGCAAGATACTTCTGGACGATCTCCGGATACTGGCGCAGCGCGGTGTCCATGTCGCAGAACAGCACGCCGTCTTTTTCGAGCTCCTCGATGACGGAGTGGTAGACCACCTCCGACTCGTACTGCGCCGAGACGCCGCTCAGGAACTTGCGCTCCGCCTCGGGGATGCCGAGCCGGTCGAACGTGCGCTTGATGTCGTCCGGGACGTCGTCCCAGTTCTGTTCGGTCTTCTCGCCGGCTTTGACGAAGTAGCGGATGTTGTCGAAGTCGATCTCGTTCAGGAGCGCGCTGTCGCCCCACGTCGGCATCGGCTTGGAGCGGAACACGTCGTACGCCTTGAGGCGGAAGTCGCGCATCCAGGCCGGCTCGTTCTTCATCGACGAGATGCGCTCGACGATCTCGCGGTTCAGGCCCTTGTCGGACTTGAACGCGTACGTGTCCTCGGGGTCGTGGAAACCGTGTCGGTATTCCTCGATGAGGGATTCGGTCGTGGCGGCCATGGGTCTCCCAGCGTATTCGGTCTGCACGAGCTCGGTCAAGAAAGTGCAGAGGTATCTGTACTATCTAACCCGTCCGAGGCCTGCACCGTGGCGCCGCCTCTGGCCGGCTGGGCCTCGAGGTAGCGCAAACGCACGTTCGGGGCCACGGCAGCGAGGATCGCCGTCGTGCTTGCCCGCTGGCTCGCGGTGTGCCGGAGGTGGCCGCTTGCCGGCTCCGAGGCCTCGACGAGCACGGCGTCCTGGATGGCGGCATAGGTGGCGCCCGCGAGCGTCAGGGCGATGAGCGCGCCTTGGAGAGGCGACAGGCTGGGGTTGAAGGCGGCGTTTTCGGCGTAGCGGCCTTCGTAGACCGATCCGTCCGTCGTGCGCAGGCCGACCCCGGCGAAGGTGCCGCTGTAGGGGGCGTACGCGGCGGTCGCCGCGGCCAGCGCCGCGGCGGCGACCGGATCCGCGCCGGCGGCCCGGTCGGCATCCGTCGCGGCGTTCGAGAGCGACAACGAGCGGGTCGCCGGCTCCATGAGCCTGCCGCTGTTGCCGACGTCCGGCGGCCCGAAGGCCTCGGGCAGCAGTGCGGCGAGCTTCGCCGGCGGGCGACCGGCGACCAGCACGCGCAACTCGCCGCCGGCGGCGAGTTCGTTGAGGAACTGCCGGCAGTACCCGCACGGCGGCGCGGTCGTCGCGATCAGCGTGACGCCGGCCTCGCCGTGCGTCCAGGCATTGTAGACGGCCGCCTGCTCCGCGTGGACGCTGAAGCTCAGCGACTCGCCGGGGAACTCGAGGTTCGCGCCGGCATAGAGCGCGCCCGACAGCCCCAGCGCGATCGCGCCGACCTGGTAGTCCGAGACGGGCGCGCTCGCATAGCCTTTCGCCCACGTGAGCAGCTCGAGCGCGAGCTGTTCGATCGACCGCCCCTCGGCGGCCGCGCGCTCGCGGACAGCCTTGGAGCTGAGGAATGGCGCACGGAGCGGAGGATCGACGGGCATGCCGGCGCCTTCGACATTCGGCCCACGCTTCACGCCGTGGATGAAAGCTATTTACAAGGGACCCCCCGGGGGGTACCATAGGCGACGGACTTCATCGACCCCGTGCTCTTAATGGGTATGGGGTCGCCGCAGTTCGAGGGGGACGGCGCGCCCTACGCGCCATCGCAGTGGAACGCCCGTTCGGCCCAAAGGAGGCCGCGCCGGCAAGAGTCTGCTGAAAGGTCGACAGCGAGACGGTGTACCGCACGCGCTGGACGACGCACCTGGAGGTGGGATTCTCCCAACCGAAAGCTCCCGAGGAGACCAACAATTGAAAGCACTCGGTACGCACATCGTCTGCGAGCTGTCCGGCTGTGACGCAGCCAAGCTCACCGACGTCGACGCGGTCCGTGCGATGATGGAGAAGGCGGCGCAAGCGGCCAACGCATCCATCGTCACGACGGCTTTCCACCGCTTCCAGCCCCAAGGGGTGTCCGGAGTGGTGGTGATCGAGGAGTCGCACCTGTCGATCCACACGTGGCCGGAGACCGGCTACGCCGCGATGGACTTCTACACGTGCGGCGACCACACCGATCCCTGGGCGGCGTGCGAATACGCCGCGGAGGCGCTCGACGCCAAGACCATGCTGACCACCGAGGTGAAACGAGGCGTCGAAGCGGGCCACAACCGCTTCACCCACGTCGTCACCACCGAGCACGACACCCGCGAGCTGCTGGCAACGGCCTAGCGCTTACATCCTCGGGAAACCCGGCTCTGAGAGACCCGAAGCCCGCTGCGTGAAGCAGCGGGCTTTCTTCATTGAAGGGCCTGGCGTCCGCTCGGACAACCCGACGAGCGCCATGCCCAAGACCGAGCACTATCAGTGGTACACCGAGCAGTTCGCGCCGACGGAGCTGCACGCACACGCGATCGAGGAGACGTACTACGCGGGGCGCACGCCGTTCCAATCCGTCGCAGTGCTGCGCACGCCGGTCTTTGGCAAGATGCTGATCCTGGACGGGGACACGCAGTCGTCCCAAGCCGACGAGAAGATCTACCACGAAACGCTGGTGCATCCGGCGATGGCGTCGGTGGACGATCGCAGCGAGATCTTGATCCTGGGCGGCGGCGAGGGCGCGACGCTGCGCGAGGTGCTGCGCGATCCGTCCGTGCGGCGCTGCACGATGGTGGACATCGACGGCGAGGTCGTCGAATTGTCGAAGAAATATTTGCCGGAATTTTCCGACGGCGCGTACGACGATCCTCGGGCGCGGGTAATCATCGGCGACGCATTGAAGTTCATCAAAGAAGACGGCGACCGATACGGCGTCGTGATCAGCGATCTCACCGAACCGCTTCCAGACTCGCCGTCGTTCCCGCTGTTCAACGGCGACGTGTTTCGCGACGTCAAGGCGCGGCTCGCGCCCGGCGGCGTCTACGTGCTGCAAGCGTCGACCGCCGGGTTCCAGAACATGGCGCTCCATGCGAAGATGGCGCGGTCGCTGCGTGCCCACTTCAGGCACGTAAGAAGTTTTTACACGCACGTGCCGGCGTTCGATAACGATTGGGCGTTCATCGCCTGCAGCGACGCCGCTGACGTCGCGGCGACGGATGCGGCGAGAATCGACGCGTACGTCCGCGGGCTGCGCGGCGAGAACTGGTTCTACGACGCGGAGACGCACCGCCGCTTGTTCTCCCTGCCGCTGTATCTGCGCCGCGAGCTGGCGAAAAGCGGTGACGTCTTCGCGTGATACATGTTGCGGCGGTCCGCTCAACAGCGAAGGGCGAGATCGCTGCGCAGCAGCTTGGCGGAGAGCTGCCGCTCAGTCTGCCGAGCCGGTTTCGTACAGGGCCGTGGCGACCATCGCCGCGCGGTCCATCGCACGACCCTCGCGGCGCGCGTCGTCGAAGGCCGCATCGCCGAGCCGGCCCTTGACGCGTGCTGCGACCGCCTCATCCCGCCGGCGATAGAATGGCATCGCCGACCAGCTGCCCTCCGCCGCGCGCCGCTCGACGTATCCGAAATACCGGCCCGCGGCGATGTCGTTGCGCGATGCCTCTTCGAGCAGCGCAAAATTGGCGAGCCGCACATCGACGAATGCAGGCATCTCGGTGTCGGCGGCCATCATGAGCGCTCGTCGAAATTCGGCCGCCGCTGTGCGGGTGTCGCCGCGCGCGAGTGCCACGCAGCCTAGGACCTCCGCCACGGCGCCAAGCTGAACGTGCGGTATCGAGTCCGTGCGGCTTTCGAGCAGCTGATGCGAGATCGCTTCGGCCCGCGCGAGGTCGCCTAGTGCGTAAGCGGTAATTGCGATGCTCAGGAGACAATTGTCGAGGCGGGTGGCCTTGCCAAGACTTCTGAACATTGCGAGCGCCGCTTCGAACCACTCCATTGCGGCGGCTTCGTCGCCGCCGTAAGCAGCGATGATTCCCAATCCGAACAGCGCCTCCGCGATGCGAAAATGGTCCCCGTGACGACGCGCGATCGACAGTGCCCGCTCGACCAGTGGACGTCCCTGAACAGTCGCGAACGTCCCCGCGCTGTCGGGAACCGACGCCAAGGAAACGCCAAGGGTCGTGAGATCGCGCATCATCGCACGCTCGTCGCCCAGCGCTTCGAAGATACCCAATGCGCGGCGCGACGCGTCAACCGCTTCGCCGAAACGATACGAGCGCCGGTAGAGGACGCCGAGTCCTGACCGGACCGCAGCCGCCGCACGCGCGTCGCACTCGCACATCGCCGCGCGTTGGAGCCACTCGATGCCCTGCGACTCGCGTCCCGTCACGAGCCAGAGGTCCGTCAACGAGGCGGCAAGGTCCACACCGCCCGCAACGTCGTGGCCCTGCACCAGCATCCAGTCCAGCGCGGCCAGGAAGTCGTCATTCGCGGGTGCCAGCATCGCGAGCCACTGACGGTCCGGCGTGCCGCCGTACGCCGCGCTTGCGCGCCGCGCCGCCTCGCGGTGGAACCGCGCATGATGCCGTTCGCAATCGGCGGTCTCCCCGCTGGCCGCGAGCAATTCCCTCGCATAAGCCCGAGTCGAATCCAGCATGCGATATCGCGCCGCTGCGCCGGGCAGCACATGGAACGAGACCATCGACTTGTCCACGAGTGCCGCGAGCAGGAGCAAGCTCTCATCAGCCTCTACACCCTGCGCTCCGGCGCCGATGGCGCAAACACCCTCGGCCGTGAAGCTCCCGCGAAAGACGCCGAGCTGACGAAACAAGCGCGCCTCGGCCGGCACGAGCAAATCATAGCCCCAAGCTAGCGTTGCGCGAAGATTCCGCTGCCGTTGGATCGGCGTGCGCGAAACGCTGCCGTTCAACCGCATGCGGTCGTTCAGATTTCGACCGAGCGTTTCGAGCGAAAGCGCTCCCATCAGACCGGCGGCCAGTTCGATCGCCAACGGTAATCCGTCCAGCATGCGGCAAATGCGAACCACGTCCGAGCGATCGGCGGTCGAGGCGAGGCCGGGCTGACGGTCGGCCGCTCGATCGAGAAACAGCGCGATCGCCGGATTCTTCGCAACGTCGGCAGACGTGTCGTCGCCGCTTTCGACCAGGAACGGCTCGATGCGATGAACGACCTCGCCGACGACACCCACCGGCGCGCGGCTCGTCAACAGCATCCGAACGTCGGGGCAGTGCTCGGCGATCGCCTGCACGCACTCGGCGAGCGGTTCAGTCACGTGCTCGCAGTTGTCGATGACGATGAGCACGTTCTTCGTGCGCAGTTCCGTGACGATGCTGTCGACGATTCGCGATCCGCGCTGTTCCTGAACGCGCAGCGCAAAGGCGACTTTCTCCGCAAGCTGCGCACCAGCTTCGAGCGAAGCGAGGTCGACGAAGTGAATACCGTTGCGGAAGCGCTCTCTTAGGAAGAGACCGACTTCGGTCGCGAGCCGCGTCTTGCCGACACCGCCGGGGCCGCAGAGGGTGACGATGCGCCGCTTGGCGACGTCCGAGCATATCCGCGCGACCTCTTCTCCGCGACCGTGGAAGCTCGTCGTCGGGCGCGGAAAGTTGTCGATACCAGTCTGGCCGCCATCGACGGCGACGTGACCGTCGGCAAGAATCGTCTGATACGCCGCGACTGTTTCAGGCATCGGTTCCACGCCGAGCTCGTCTCGTACGCGCTGCACGAATTGGAGGTACTCTTGAAGCGCACCGGCTCGGTCCCCGGCGGCGTGGCGCAGGACGACCAACGACCGGATACCGGGCTCGTGCCACGGGTCGAAGCGGACGAGGCGTTGTGCGTACTCGAGTGCTTGCGAAAGATCCCCGCGCCGCTGATTCTGCTGAATCAGCTCGAACAAGTTTGCGACCTGGCGATCGTGCAGCCGTTCTCTGATCGGACCGATCCACTCATCATCGATGGCCGGGGCAAGGTCGCCGGTATAGAGATTCGCGGCCGCGCCCCTGGTCTCGGCCTCTTCGCTGAGCCGCTCGAAGTCGTACACGTCGACACGCGCTGGAGCCACGCGATTCCAGGCGACCGTTTGACCGTCGCCGTCGAACCAGGGGATGCCGATGTCCGGAAGCGTGTCGCGCAACAGGTGGAGATGGCGCCGCAGGTTCGCGCGTGCGGTTTGTTCCGGAACGTCGGGCCACAGCGCCCAGGCGACGTGATCGCGGCGCAGCAGCTCGGGATGAAGCAGCAGATATGCGAGCAGCGCCATCGCCCGGGCGGGCGCGCGAAATCGCACCGCTTCACCCTCGAACGCGAGCGACGGCGGCCCCAGCAAGCGGATGTGTAATTCGAAGCGCAGCGCGTGCGCTGCGGCGACGTCGCCTAGATGTCCCATCGCTCCGCGTTCCACACGTCCGAAAGCAGAGCCGGCGCGAGACCCGTGAAATCGCTGTTGAACGCGTGTGTTCCTCGCGGCCACCAGAGGACGATGACGGGGACGTCCGCGAGCAGCAGCGCCTCGATTCTGGCATATGCGCGCTTCCGCGCTCGACGGTCGAACGACCGCACAGCATCGGCCTGCGCGGCGTCCATCGCCGGCGAGCAGTATCCGGCGTAATTCGCGCCGGCCGGCGGAACGTACGCGCAGGCGAAAAGCGACGAGTTGTCGGGATCGCCGCCGCCGGCCCATGACGAGAATGCGAGATCGAAGCTCCGGCTTCGCATGAGGCCATGCGCATCCGAGGCCGCGTAGTAGGCCGCGCTCGGGTACGCGCGCGGCTCGACTTCCACGCCCGCCGCGCGAAGTTGCGCTTGAATGCCGAGAGCTAGGTTCGCCTGGACCGGATCCTGCGCGATGTACGCAAGCTGGATTGACAGCCGGCGGCTGCGCGATGTAAAAATTCCGCCGGAATCGAGCCGCCAGCCTGCCTTTCGCAACAGCGCGCGAGCCGCGCCCACGTCATACGGGGTCGGCCGAAGCGCACGCGGATACGCCCACATCTCCTGCGGAATGTCGCCGACCGCGGCGCGAGCAGTGCCGAACGAATAGGTGCGCACGAGCGCGTTTTTGTCGAGTGCGAGTGCGATCGCTCGCCGGACGTCGCGGTTGTCGAGCGGCGGTCGCGTGACGTTCAGGTTCAGCGCGAAGAATCGGTTCTGAGGGTTCAGCAAGGTCCGTACGCCGGGCAGCCGCGCTGATTGGCCAAAGAGGTTCGGCGGTACGTCGGCGTACCAGTCGATCTCGTGGCGGCGGAGCATGATCATGCGCGTTTGCGGATCGGGCACGATCCGTACGACGATGCGTTCCAGTCGAGGTCGCCCGCGGAAATAGGCGTCGTTCCGCCGCAGTTCGATGCGGTCGCCGCGCAGCCAGCGATCGAGCTTGAACGGGCCGGTCCCGATCGGGCGGATCGCGAAAAACTGCGCGCCATCCAGCGTTGTCCGCCCGCGCAGGAGATGCTCCGGAAGAATGCCGTACGGCCACGCGCCGTCGGCGAACAAAACGTCGAGCGCCGGAGCGAACGGCCGCTTCAAGGTGAAGACGATCGTATATGGGTCCGGAGTTTGCACCCGGCGGACTTGGTCGATGCCGTCACGCGAAAACACGGTGTTCTTAGGATTCATGATCGCGTCGAAGGTGAAGCGAACATCCGAGCTCGTAAAGCGCGCGCCGTCGTGCCATCGAACGTCGCGCCGCAGATGATACGTTAGCCGCGTGCCGTCGCGCGAGATATCGCCGTTCGCAAGGCTCGGGACGCGTTCGGCCAGGTCCGGAATCAGCCGCCCATGGTCGTCATACGTCAGCAAGACGTCGAACAGCAGCCGCTCCAGCTGCAGCTCGTCCGAGCTCGTCGCCTGGAGCGGCGACAAGTTCCGCGGGTCGAGGCCGATGGCGAAGCGCAGAACGTGATGCTCGGTCCAGCGGTTGCTCGCCACGGCACGGCCGCAGGCAAAGAAGGCGAGGGCCAGCGCGGCGGCGAGAACGCGGCGGAGAAAGGGGTTCATCGAACGGGCCCTCGGACACTTTTCGGACACCCGCTTCGCTACGGTCGTGCCACGGTCCCGGCCATCGTGCGGCGCACGCCGCGGCCGGTCTCGCACTTTCCCTTCCTGCGGGAGGTCTCCGATCCACATGTCCGCCGTTCCCGAACTGGCCGACGCGCGCGGGGCGAAGCGCAGCGACTCTTCATCCATTGCCGTTCTCGCGTGGTTCGATTCGTTGGCAAGGTCGCCCGTGTCCGTCGTGGCGTTTCATGGCACGCGATCGATCCGGCCGAAAGCAGCCTATAACCGGCTTTTCGAAGACGGCATGGCGGGGGCGGCTCGCTGCCTTCCGTGGTTGCGCGAACGCGAAGACGTCCGTTCAGGCCCGCTGTGTGCGTACGGAGCCATCGTCGGCGGCCAAGCCGGCGTCGCGCGAGTGTACTCCGGTGCGGCGATATGCCCGACGGATCGCGACCGCACGCGGTTGAAACTCGAATTTCAAGCCTTTTTGCGCGAAGAGCTGCGGCCGCCGCCGCGCGTGGCAGTCGAGCTCTTTGCGACACCGAGCGAACGCAGCGGCAGTGCGGCGATCTCGATTTTGAGCGGCGAAGTCACGATCGGAGGAGTCGGGGTTTCAATCCCCGACGGGGAGTTCGGCGTGCTCGTCGGACTGGCGCTGCTTGCGAGACCCGTGATCGGACGCGCGTTCGCCGCCGAACTTTGGCCCGAACGCGATCCCGATGACGCGGCCAATCTGCTCAAGGTGTACATGCATCGCATACGGACGCGCCTCGGAAAGCCCGATATCGTCCGATCGACGAATCGAGGGTACGAATTGGGACCGGGCGTGACCGTCGACCTTCCCGATCTCGAGCGGCGCGTTCGTGCCGCGCGCGCGAACCTCGCTGTTTCGGACGTGGACGCGGCACTCTTCCGGCAGGGCTATTCGGCGTTTGCGACGCGCGCGTACCGCCGGCTCTCCGAGTTTGAATACTTCTCCTCGGTCGAGGGACGGATCGAATTGCTCGGCGGCGATCTTGCGATGCTGCTGGCTCGTTTTGCGTGGAATGGTGAAGATCCGCGACGCGCGCTGGACGTCGCGGAGGAACTGCTCGTGACGGATCCTGCGTGCGAGGCGGCCGTCGAGCTGGCAATTCGAGCGTACGCCGCGACCGGCGACCGAGATGCGGCCCTGTCGCGATACCGCGTCTATTGCAAGCTGCTTCGGCGGGAACTCGATGCTGCGCCGTCGGCACGTCTTGCCGCGCTCGTCGCGAACTTGGGTTCCTCCTGAAGTCGCGGGCTATGGAGCCGTGTCGCCGGCGTGGGACAGCGATCGGATCGCCGTCAGCGACGGCGCGAAGAAGTAACCGCCTCCCGTCGCATACACGAACGGTTGGGTGATCGATACGGTCCGGCCGGCCATGGTGCAGAAGCGCGGCGCGCCTCCCGGCGCCCGGCCGACGAGCATATCGAATCCCATCGGCGAACTCGGTCCCGCGCTGCTGTTGATCCACGATTGCATGATGGTCTCGAACGTTTCTTCGATCGAGGCCTGATAGGACAAAAACAGCAACCCGCGGTCGATCTCGTCCGTGCTATCCGCCGGAAGCGGCCGCCCGTAGGGGATTCCGCGGCGCAGGATCGCGCGACGGAGCGTTTCGGCGGACGGTCCGAGATCCGAGGATTGATCGCGCGGATTCACCTTGCGAATGTGCGCGGCAGCGGGGCACCGGTCCCCGAGTAAATCAGCCGGCGAGTCGGAGCCGGGCGGCCAGTTCACGCGGCCATAGACGAAGTCGTTCGTTGCGTTCGCCTGCGGAGGTTGCGCGGACGGCGCCAGCATGAGCGGCGTACCGTCCGGCCACCTGCCGACCATCATCGCCGCAACGCGGCTCTGATCGGGCGCGCCGGCGCCGAGGGAACGCTGAAGCGTGCGGGCAGCATCCGCACTGAATCTGCGAAAGAGGGGCACGTTCTGGCGCAGACGGCGAAACACGAGATACGATCCGTTTCTCATCCAGCGCGGCATTTGCGGATCGGCCGGCATCGACTCGCGGCTGTCGACCGTCGACTGTCGCGGGTACCCGAGAACGATCTGGCCCGGCCAGACCAGCGGCTCGCCGGGAGCGGAAAATTGCGGCAATTCCGGCGCCTGAGGGATGTTCCGCGGGTCCGCATTGTAGTACGTTCCCGCCGGATACATACCGCGCAGGCGGACTTTCGCGATGTTGTCCTTGAAGCCGAAGTGCTCGAGACCGGTGACGCCGCCCGCACCCCGCAGGTCATCGCCGTGCTCGACGTAGCGGACCTCGTGCGAATGCCGCCGCGCCAGCGCGATGAGCTCGTCCCGTGCGCGGTCGCGCAGCGCGGCGCTTTCGGCGGCGCAGATCACGAGCGCATCGGGCGTCGACACGCTCGAACCGCCCACGACCCAGTCCTTCAGCGCACCGGGCCCCTCGTCGACCGGATCGCCGAGGATGCCCGGAGCGCGTCGCCATTGGCCCTCGACGAATGCGTTCGACATGGTGTCGGTCGCGACGCCAAGCTGCTTCAGGCCGGGCGCCGAAAACGCGACGTTCACGTAGGCATCGCGACGGAAGGGTTTGTCGCCGCCTTCGGCGCGAGCTTCGCGCACGGCTGCGCGTACCGCAAACGCATCGGCGGATGACGTGATGAGCGGCGCGAGGTCGAGCAGCCACGCGCGTGCCGCCGCCACGGTCCGAAACCATACGCCCACAACCGCTTGATGCGGCGTGTTGAACCCGACGACGACGTTCCCCTGGATGTCATCCAGATCGAGAAGTGGTTCGCTGGGACGCACCGCCGGCTGCTGGTCGTGCGGAAACGCTTCCTCGTAACCCGGCTCGTGAGGTACCGTGACACGCCTGGCCTGGAGCACGTCGTGGTTGATGATACTCCGATCTGCTACATCCGCAGAGGACCTCGGCGCCGTGCGGGTGGCGTTCGCAAACGATGCCGTTACGATGAGCTGCATCCGGATGTGCCGTGCCAGCTGGCCGCCGTACTCGATCGGCTGTCCGTCCACGTAGAGATCGCCGACGTCGCACCCGTATTCTTCCGGCACCGAATATTCTAGGCTAAGGATCCGGCTCGGGCGAGCCGGATCCCCTGCGACGCCGGGGCTGCCGCGCAAGACGCGCCAGAAGTCGGGAACCGGAACCCCTTTGCCGTCCGTGACGCAGCGCGAATCGTAATGTGCTATAAAGATCGCCGCGGGGATCGCGAGCGAGACGCGTGCTCCCCCTTGTACGAGACGGTTCACGATACCGTTGAGCTGCAGGTCGGCGGAGCGGTTCGGATCCGTCGCGCCCGCGACGCACGCGATCCGAGCCGCCTCGCTAAGAGCCGGCGCGCCCACGGAGACCGGCGGGCGAAGCACTGTTGCCGCCGCCACGAGTTCAATCGCAGCGCGAAGCGTGTTGTTCCCGGAATGGAGATGCATGATCCCGTGGGTTCGATTCCATTTGTTGTGCGGATCGTATTCCTCGGGAGCGTTCGTCGTGGTCGGCCGGTAGAGGTCCGCGTGCTGTACGTCCGGGCTTACGAACTTTCGGTACAGTTCGACGAGCCTGTCCGGTGCACAGCTTGCTAGCGCCTCCCAATAGTCTTCGGATTCGCACGTGAAGACGATTCGCGAGATCCGGTTGGTCCGCGCGTTGCGTTCGACGCGCCATTCCAAGTACTCGTCTTGCGTTCGCAGCTTGATATCGGAACCGGGAAAAATCGGCTGAGGATCGTCTTCCGTTCGAATCGCTTCCTCGAGTCCGACTGCGACGCGCGCCCTTCGCGGGAAGCCCGACCAGATGATCGGTACGGCAATCTCGTCCGCTGGTGCCAGCAATGCAGAATTATAGAAGTTCGTGATAATCTTCTTGTTGATATTGTCCATCATGCCGGTCGTAACGCTATGCCACAAGACAGCGAACAGCTCGCCGAAGGCGTCTTCCGGAGCCGGTTGGAGGAGGCGGCGGACGGCATTGGGCTGCTGAATCTGTTCGTGCATCTTCGGGAGGCCCTTCATTCGCGTTACATGCTGGCGGGTTCGCCGCCGGCGATCGATGCATGCTACGCGGGAGCGGTAACGTCTCGGTTAACGTCACGCGGCGGCTTGGCGTTTAGGGATGGGCCGCTATGCCGCGCGGGAGACCTTGGATCGGCGACCGGCAGCGGACCTGCGTGCGTCGCCAGGCATGCGTTTGGGTGCCCGGCCCGCGTTAACCGAAATGTTACCCCGCGCCGTTATGGTCGTCCTACCGCGATCCCCGTTCACAGGGTCACCACTCTTTGGGCGAGCATAACCAAACGCGGCGGTCCCACCTGGGAATTTCTCCGCTCGCTGAGCCGGGAGCAGTTACATGCCGAATCTTCCGCCGCAAACGGGTATCATCGATTTCCTGCGCCGCCTTGGTGACGTCAACGACTCGAGCTTCCTCGACAAATTCGACGAAGACCCGGTGGCGCTCATGACGATTTGCGGGCTCACCGCGCCCCAACAGCAGGCGATCCTCTCCCGCGACACCGCACAGGTCGCTGCGGAAGTCGGCAAGGAGTTTTTCCTCCCATCCCACTACGACTTCGTTCGAATGGTGCAAGCACGCTCGGTGAAGTGGGGCCTCGACTACACGTTCCCGTATCCCCCGCCACCGCACGCGCCGTTCACGCCCCAGGAGCTCGTGGCCCAGCTTCAACAGGACGTCAGGCGCATCGACGGGTTTATCGCTCAGCTCGCGGATTCTCTGCAGTAGCCCGTGTACGTTACGCGACCGCGCGCGTCACTGACCGTCGTCGGAACTGGGATTCAGTTTGGGTCGCACATGACGGCCCACGCGTGGGCCCAGATCGACCGTGCCGAGCGCGTGCTCTTTCACGTCAACGACCCGGTCTTGCGCACCGTGATCGTCGAACGACGGCCGGATGCGGAATCATTGGACGTTTTTTACTCCGCCGACCTCGAACGACAAGTCACATACGATCGAATGGTCGAGCGTATCCTCGCGGACGTGCGCGCCGGGCACCGCGTGTGCGTCGTGCTCTACGGTCACCCGGGCGTCTTCGCGTTTCCCGCGCACGAGGCGATCAAGATCTGCCGCGCAGAAGGATATAAGGCGGTGATGTTCCCGGCGGTATCGGCCGAGGATTGCTTGTTCGCGGACCTCGGCATCGATCCCGCGGAGCACGGCTGCGTGAGCGTCGAGGCGACCGATTTCCTCATTCACGAACGCATGGTGGACGGGACCATGTCGCTGGTCCTCTGGCAGATCGGCGCCATCGGCGTGGCGCTTCCGCCGCGCGAAGTCAGCCTCGACGGCCTGCATGCGCTGACCGAGGCGCTTTCGCGTACGTACCCTGGCGAACACGTCGTGCACGTTTACGAGGCTGCGCAGTTCGTGGTGGGCGAAGCGCGCATCGAACGCGTCGCGTTGTGCGAGTTGCCGAACGCGGCGGTCGCTCTTCGGTCGACCCTGTACGTCCCGCCGTGCCGGGAACCGCGGATGAACGTCGCGATGCTCGCGCGTTTCGGTTTGGCGGCAGTCGCTTCGTAGGTTGCGCCGGCAGGGGACGAGGACGCCGCGGGCTTTGCGTAGCACCGCCTCAACATGACCACCGAGATCAACGGCACGCTTCGCCGCACCGCGCTTTACGATGCTCACTTAGCGCTTGGGGCGCGGATCGTGCCGTTCGGCGGGTTCGAGATGCCCGTGCAGTACTCGAGCATCCTCAAGGAGCACGAGGCGGTCCGCAAGCGAGCGGGGCTCGTTCGACCTCTCGCACATGGAGCAGATCGACCTCCGCGGCGCCGACGTCGGCACGTGGGCCGAGTCGCTGACGGTCAACAAGGTCGCGAACATGAAGCCCGGTCAGGCGCGCTACAACATCTTCACCAACGAGCACGGCGGCGCGCACGACGACGTCATCTTCTACCGGCTCGACGAGAACCGCTGGCTGCTCGTCGTCAACGCCGGCAACGCCGACAAGATGTGGGCGCACGTCAGCGGCAACCTCTCCGGCGACGTCAAGGCGACGAACCTGCACGGCGACCGCGCGCTGATCGCGATCCAAGGCCCGCGCTCCGTCGAGTGGCTGCAGCCGTACGTCGAAGCCGACCTGGCTTCGATGAAATACTACGCCTGTGCCGAGACGCGCCTGAAAGGCTTGCGCGAGCCGGTCGTCATCGCGCGCACGGGCTACACCGGCGAGGACGGCTTCGAGATCTTTCTCCCGTCCGAGGAAGCCACGCCCGTCTGGGACGCGCTGCTCGCGGAGAACCGCGAAGCCGGTCTCGAAGCATGCGGGCTCGGCGCGCGCGACGTGCTGCGGCTCGAAGCCGGGATGCCGCTCTACGGCCACGAGATGACCGAAGAGATCACGCCGCTGCAAGCCGGCATGGCGTGGGCGATCAAGTTCGACAAACCGGAATTCACCGGCCGCGAAGCGCTGGTCGCGCAGCGCGACGCGAACGACTACGCGCGCATCGTCGGGCTCACGATGGAAGGCCGCGTCCCCGCGCGCGCCGGCTACCCGGTGTTCGCCGGCGGCGCGCGCGTGGGCGAGATTCGCAGCGGCTCGTTCGGCCCCGCCGTCGGCAAGAACATCGCGACCGCGCTCGTCGAGCCGTCGGCCGCGGCGGAAGGCACCGCGCTGGAGGTCGAGGTCCGCGGCACGCGTCACCCGGCCGTCGTCGTCCCGGTCCAGTTCTACAAGCGGTCCTGAGCCTGTCGAAGGGCGACATAAGCCGGAAGGTTCCGCCGCATCGTAAGCGCTACCATGAGCGTCGAGATGGCGAACGTACCGGCGGGGCTGCTCTACAGCAAAGAACACGAGTGGGTGAAGCTCGACGGCGACGTCGCGACGGTCGGGATCACCGACTACGCGCAGGCGTCGCTGGGCGACATCGTCTATGTCGAGCTGCCCCGCGTGGGCGCCGGATTGACGCAGTTCGGCAGCATCGGCGTGGTGGAGTCGGTCAAGGCGGTCTCGGACATCTTCACGCCGGTCGGCGGCGAGGTCGTCGGCATCAACGACGGTCTCGAGAACGATCCGGCCGCGGTCAACCGCGACCCGTACGGCGACGGCTGGTTCTACAAGGTCCAGCTGGCCGACGTCAGCCAGACCGGCGACCTCCTGTCCCCCGAGCAGTACGAGCAGCTGATCGCCGCGGCGTAGCGGAACCATCGGTCGACCGCCGCGGTCGAGAAATGGTGTTGCGGGCCCCCTCGGGGAATCTCGCACAAACAACTATTCGTGATGGGCCCGCGCTTCCGGGGCCCCGCTCGCTCGCGAGTGGGGCGCGGAGGCAGGGCCGGAGCGCCTTTAACATTTACACGCCGCACACCGATCGTGACATCGAGACGATGCTGCGCGTCATCGGCGTCGATTCGCTGGACGACCTCGTCCGCGTCCCCGACGCCGTCGCGCTGCGCCAGCCCGTCGAAGTCACGCCGCAGCTCAGCGAGATCGAGATCGCCGAACGCTTCCGCCGCCATGCGGCGCGCACCACCGCCGGCGACTACACGTCGTTCCTCGGCGCGGGCGCGTACCGCCACTACGTGCCGCCGGTCGTCGGCGCGATCGCGATGCGCGGCGAGTTTCTCACCTCGTACACGCCGTACCAGGCGGAAGTCTCGCAGGGCTACCTGCAAGCGATCTACGAGTGGCAGACCTACATCGCGCTGCTCACGGGGCTCGACGTCGCGAACGCATCGGTGTACGACGGTGCGACGGCGCTCGCAGAAGCCGTGATCATGGCGGTCAACGCGACGGGCCGCAAAGGCGTGCTCGTGTCGAGCGCCGTGCATCCGAACTATCGCGCCGTGCTGCGCACCTATGCGGAAGGGCTCGAGCTCGACGTCCAGGAGCTGCCGTACGGCGCCGACGGGCGCACCGATCTGTCGTCGCTCGACGCCGCGCTCGCCGATCAGCGGTACGCCGCGGTCGTGGTGCAGTCGCCGAACTTCTTCGGCGTCATCGACGCGCTGCCGGCGGGTGTCGCCGACACGATCAAGGCGACGAAGACCGTCGTCATCGGCGTCGTCGCCGAGGCGATGTCGCTCGCCGCGCTCGCCGCGCCGGCGTCATGGGGCGCCGAGATCTGCGCCGGCGAGGCGCAGTCGTTCGGCAACGCGATCGCGTACGGCGGGCCGCACGTCGGCTTCATCGCCGCGACCACCGCGCATCTGCGGCGCATCCCGGGCCGGCTCGTCGGCAAGTCCGTCGACAGCGCGGGCAAGACGGCGTACGTGCTGACGCTGCAAGCGCGCGAGCAGCACATTCGCCGCGAGAAAGCGACGTCGAACATCTGCACCAATCAGGCGCACTGCGCGCTATGCGCCACGGTGTACCTCGCCGCGATGGGCAAGACCGGCTTGCGCGACTGCGCGGCGCTCAACGTGGCACGCAGCAACGAGCTGCGCGACAAAGTCTCGGCGCTCACCGGCTTCGCGGCGCGCTTCGACGGCACGCCGACGTTCAACGAGGTCGTCATCCGCGTCCCGGGCCGCGCCGCGGCCGTGCTCGCGACGCTCGAAGAGAAGCAGATCCTCGGCGGCGTCGATCTCGGCCGGTTCTATCCCGAGCTCGACGACTGCATCCTCATGACGGCGACGGAGCTCACGTCGAGCGCCGACGTCGACCGTCTCGTCACCGCGCTTTCGGAGATCCCGGTTCGTGCCGCTGCCGTCGTTTGATACGCCCCTGATCTTCGAAACCGGTCAGGAAGGCCGGGCGAACTGCTACCTGCCGCACGGCCCCGCGCTCGACACGCTGCTGCCGCAAGACGCGCTGCGCGACGACCTGCCGCTGCCCGACAACAGCGAGCTGGACGTGGTGCGCCACTTCACGCGCCTCTCGCAGAAGACGTTCGGCATCGACACCGTGTTCTATCCGCTCGGCTCGTGCACGATGAAGTACAACCCGCGCATCAACGACGCGATGGCGAACGTCCCCGCGCTGCGCGACCTGCACCCGTTCGCGCCCGACCATGCGTCGCAAGGCGCGCTCGCGATCATGTGGGAGCTGGAGCGCGCGCTGGCGTCGCTGTTCGGCATGGCGGCGTTCTCGCTCAACCCCGCGGCGGGCGCACACGCGGAGCTCGCGGCCCTGCTGATCGCGAAGGCGTACTTCAGGAAGAAGGGCGAGCCGCAGCGCAACGTCGTGATCGTGCCGGACACCGCGCACGGTACCAACCCGGCGTCGGCGGCGATGGTCGGCTTCAAGGTGCTCTCGCTCAAGTCCGACGCGCAGGGCCGCGTCGATCCCGAAGAGATGCGCAAGGTCGTCGGCCCCGACACCGCCGTGTGCATGATGACCAACCCGAACACGCTGGGCCTGTTCGAGCCGCGCATCCACGAGGTGTCCGACGTCGTGCACGAAGCGGGCGGCCTGATGTACTACGACGGCGCGAACGCGAACGCGCTCATGGGCAACACGCGCCCGGGCGACATGGGCTTCGATCTCATGCACCTCAACCTGCACAAGACGTTCACCATCCCGCACGGCGGCGGTGGCGCGGGCGCGGGTCCCGTCGGCGTCGCGGCGCACCTGCTGGAGTTCTTGCCGACGCCGGTCGTGCGCGCGTACGACGCGGACGGCAAGGACGTCGACGCGACCGGCTGGCGTGAAACCGCCGACCTCACGTTCGCGCTCGACTTCGAGCGGCCTGATTCCATCGGCCCGATGCGCTCGTTCTGGTCGAACTTCGCGCACATGATCCGCGCGCTGGCGTACACGTACGCCAACGGCGCCGACGGGCTTACCACGGTGTCGAAGCTCGCCGTGCTCAACGCGAACTACATCCGCGCGTCGATCCGCGACGTCGTCGACATCCCGTACGACGAGATCAACCGGCACGAGTTCGTCGCGTCGGCGCAGTCGCTCAAGCGCGAGACCGGCGTGCGCGCGCTCGACATCGGCAAGGCGCTGCTCGACCGCGGCTACCACGCGCCGACGGTCTACTTCCCGCTGATCGTCCCCGAGTGCCTGATGATCGAGCCGACCGAGACGGAGTCGAAGGAGACGCTGGACGCGTTCATCGCCGACTTCCGCGACATCATCGCGACCGCGAAGTCGGATCCGGAAAAAGTCCTCGAGACGCCGGTCAACACCGCGGTCGGCCGGATCGACGAGACGCGCGCGGCGCGCCAGCCCGATCTGCGCTGGCGCCCGGCCGCTGCGACGTAAGCCCTAGCGGCAGCCGTGCGCGATCGGTAGGAAGGCTCTCGCAGCCAGGTTCTCACTCGAGCGGACGGCGGCCGCCATCGAGCCGCTCCAGTCGTTGATCGCATTCTTGTCGGCCATCGCGATCTTTCCGTTGAGCACCGGCATCCCGGGCGGTGCCGTGAGCGTGGGTAGCGGCACATCTTGGGTGAGCGGCGTCGCGGGCTGCATTCTGCCGCGGAGCGCACCGTTATCTTCCATCCCGTTCTTGGCGATCGCGTTGCGCTGGCGCATCACGAACTCCTGAAGCTGATTCGCGCGCGCCTGCTGCGTATTGTACAACTGCTGGAGCTGCGCTTTCTGTGCGGCGACCTGCGGATCCGATGTGTCTTTGAAACGCGGATCGCCGAGGGCTTTGTTGAGCACGAGCGTTTCGTTGAGGATCGCGGTCGCGTCGGCATCGAGCTTTGCGAGCGCCGACTCACGAAAGATGTCCGCCGAGTGCTGGGGGTCGTCCATGAAGTCGACGTACTGCGGCAGGCGCACGCGTGTTTGCGCGAAGCGGATGTCGGCGCGCCGCGCAGCCGCGAACGACGGTATGACGAGGTCGCGCATCACCGCGCAGGCGGCACTTGCCGCGCGGACGCGTCCGATCTCAGGCAGCGCCGACGATGGCGCGGGCGCGGGCGTTTCGGTTCCGAACGGCTGCAGCGTCCCCAGCGGGAACGGGGTGGGCTTGGGCGTTGGCACCGTCGCGAACGCGATCGCGAGCGCGGCGGTGGTGGCGAGGACGTGGGGCATCACGGTTATTTTCGCGGGGGCCGGGAGGGACGCCTCGGGAAGCAGGCGGCATGAATCGCGCCGAAACTGCCGACGCCGAGCTGGACGCGCTGCTCGCCGGCGACTGGCGCGACGACCGCCGCCGGCACCCGATCGCGGCGTCCCTCGACGGCGACCGCTCGGGCGACGACCGCTGGGACGACCGGTCCGAGGCAGCGCTCGCCGATGAGACGGCCCGGCACCGCGCAGTCATGGCGCGCCTCGACGCCATCCCGCGCGACGCGCTCGGCGACGCCGGCAAGCTCAACCGCGACCTCTACGGCGGCCTGCTCGCCGACGCCGTGCGCGGCTACGAGCTGGGCACGCGGTACCTCGCGCTCGACCCGCGCGACGGCGTGCAGACGTACGCGCAGTACGCCGATCAGCTGCCGTTCGCCGGTCCGGCCGACTACGCGAGCTGGCTGAAGCGCCTCGACGCGTACCCGCGCGCCGTCGCCGACGCGATCGCGCTGTTGCGCGAGGCCGTCGCGCGCAAGCTGCTGTGGCCGCGCGCATCGATGGAACGCGTGCCCGCGCAGCTCGACCGGCTCCTCACCGAACCCGAACGCTCGCCGTTCTACGCGCCGTTCGCGCGCATCCCCGCGTCGATCCCCGCTGCGGCCGCCGGCGCGCTGCGCGAACGTGCGCGCGTCGCGATCGCCGAACGCGTGAACCCCGCGCTGCGCGAGCTGCGCGCGTTTCTCGCCGGCGTGTACTTGCCGGCGGCGCCCGAAGCGGCGGGACTCGCGCACGTCCCGGGCGGCGCCGAGCTCTACGCGTACTTCGTGCGCACCTACACCACCACCGATCTGACGCCCGACGCGATCCACGAGCTCGGCTTGCGCGAGGTCGCGCGCATCCGCGGCGAGATGGAAGCGCTCGCGCCGCACACGGGCTACCGCGGTTCGCTGGCCGACGTGTTCGCGCAGCTGCGCGCCGACCCGGCGAACTACCACGCCACCCCGGACGCGCTGCTGCACGCGTACCGCGCGATCTCCAAGCGCATCGACCCGGAGCTCGTGCGCATGTTTCGCACGCTGCCGCGCTTGCCGTACGGCGTCGTGCCGATCCCCGCCGCGCTGGCGCCCGACACGACGACGGCGTACTACTATCCGGGCGCGATCGACGGTTCGCGCGCGGGCCTGTACTACGTCAACCTGTACCGTCCCGAGCAGCGCCCGATCTACGAGATGATGGTGCTCTCGCTGCACGAGTCCGTGCCCGGCCACCACCTGCAGATCGCGCTCGCGCAAGAGCTGGACGGGCTGCCCGATTTCCGGCGCGCGTCGCTCGCGTACACGGCGTACATCGAAGGCTGGGGATTGTACGCCGAATCGCTCGGCGACGAGATGGGCCTGTACGACGACGCGAAGTCGAAGTTCGGCGCGCTGACGTACCAGATGTGGCGCGCGGTGCGGCTCGTCGTCGATACCGGCATGCACGCGCGGGGCTGGACGCGCGAGCGCGCGACCGAATACTTTCTGGACAACGCGGCCAAGACGCGGCTCGACGTCGAGAACGAGATCGACCGCTACATCACGCGCCCCGGCCAGGCGCTCGCGTACAAGATCGGCGAGCTGAAGATTCGCGAGCTGCGCGAGCGCGCGCAGGCGCGGCTCGGCGCGCGCTTCGACGTCCGCGACTTCCACGAGGTGGTCCTGGAGCAGGGCGCGCTGCCGCTGGACGTCCTGGAGCGCCGGGTGGCCACCTGGCTCGACCGAACCGATTGTTGACGAAACCTCGCGGAGAATGCGGAGTCGGCGTCGTATGAGCCGGACATGGCCAGGCGCCCAACGCCGACTCTGACCGAGGCGGAGTACCGCCTCATGAACATCCTGTGGGATCTCGGCAGCGCTACCGTCGCCGATATCCACGCACGCCTCGACGACCGCCCGATCGCGTACACGACGGTGCTCTCGACGCTGACGATCCTCGAGCGCAAAGCCTACGTCCGCCACACCACCCGCGGCAAGGCCAACGTCTACAAGCCGCGCGTCGAGCGCGACACGGCCCGGCGGACCGTCGTCGACAACGTCCTGGCGACGTTCTTCGAAGGCTCGCCCCGCGCGCTGATGCTCAACCTGCTCGCGTCCGAGCGGCTGAGCGCCGACGAGGAGCGGCGCTTGCGCACGCTCCTCGAGGCCGAAGGCTGAACCCCGCGGTCGCGGCGCTCGCGGCCCTCGCCGCGGTGGCCGCCAGCGTCCCGCTCGCCGCCGGCGCGCTGATCGCAGCGCGTCCGTTCGCCCGCGCCGCCGACCGCTACCGTATCGTTGCCGCCGGATTTCTGGCCGCCGCCTGCGTCGGGCCGCTCGCGCTCGTCGCGGCCATGCTGCGAACGGCGCCCGACTCGTCGGCGCCGGCCGCCGCGACCGCAGCCGCAGGCGGTTTGCTGCGCCTGCTGGCGGCTCCCGCGCTCGCGGGCGCGGCCGTCGTCGCAGCCGTGCTGCTGTTGGGCCTCGCGTGCGACGTCGTCCGGCTGCGCCGCGTGAAGCGGACTGCCGTCCCGCTGGGCTCGGTGCCTGTGCGCCGCGCCCGGATCGGGCTGTCGCGCACCGTCACCACGCCGACGGCGATCGGCTATCTCCACCCTGCCGTCGTGCTGCCCGAAGGCTTCCGCGCCCGCGTCGACGACCGCGAATGGGACGCCGTCGTCGCGCACGAGTGCGCGCACCTCGCCCGCGGCGACGACTGGGCCAAGGCCGTCCAGAGCGCCATCCTGCGCGCCGGCTGGTGGATGCCCGGCTTGTGGCTGCTGTCGCGCGCGCTGGACCTCGAGCGCGAGCTCGCGAGCGACGAGCGCGCCGCCTGCGAGACCGGCCCGCGCCGCTACGCCGCCTGCCTGTTGCGGCTCGCCACCGACCGCGCCGACGCCCTCGCCCCGGGGCTGTGGGCCCGCCGTTCGCACGTCGCGATCCGCGTCGAGCGCCTCGTCCGGCCGACCGCCGAGCGCGGACCCGTCGTCCGCGCCGCCGCGCTGGGCGCCTTCACGGCCGCCGTCCTCGGCGTCGTCGTCGGGGCCGTGCTGGCCGTGCCCGGCACCGGCGTGCGCGTCGCGTCCACCACGGCGCACGTCCGGGCCGGTGCGCACGCGACCGTCCGGCACGCGGTCGCGCGCGTCGCGAACCGCGCGCACCGGCCGAAGGCCGCGCTGCATGCGAAGACGGTGGCCTATGCGGCGCAGGCGGTCGAGGCTCCGCTGCTGGTGGCCTCGGTCGCGGCGCCGTCACATCCGGCCGCTGGCGAGCGCGCGGTCCCGCAGACCATCGTCACCGTCGCTGCGCGCTCCGTTGCGCGGGTCCGCACCGAGTCGCCGTGGCGCGGCGAGCACGGCCGCCGCAATCCCGCCATCCGCGCCGACGGCGCCCCCACGGAGACGCTCGCCTTCGTCGCCCCGCACCGTAAGTGCCGCACCTGCTTCGGCCCGCTGCGCACCCCGGACGACATCCCGGTCGACTCGTTCGTGGCCGGCAAACCGGCCCCGGCGGGCGGCGGGGGCACGGCGGCGATCGTGGCCGACGACGGCGGCTCCGGCCCGGTCGACTTGGGCTCGGGGCTGATCTGGTACCGCCTGCCGGCACGCGTCTTCGGCCCGTAATCGGCCGGACCGGCGCTTCGTCCTCTTGGGACCGCGCGCTATACTAGAGAAAACCAGCCCGACGTCGGGCTGTCACTGTCTCCGGGGACAATCATGCGGATCAAGTACGAAGTCTCCGCCGGCGGACTCGTGTTGCGGCGGAACGGAAACTCGCTGGAAGCGCTGCTCATCGGGCGGGGCGAGCCGCGTGTTTGGTCGCTCCCCAAGGGCCACGTCGAGGCCAAGGAGACCCACGAGCAGGCCGCCCTGCGCGAAGTGCGCGAGGAGACGGGCTGCTGGGCCGAGATCCTCTCGAAGCTGTCGGACATCGCGTACTGGTTCTACCTGAACCGCACCAAGCACAAGAAATCGGTCCATTTCTACCTGATGCGCTATCTCTCGGGCGACACGGCCAACCACGACCACGAGGTGGATGAAGCGCGCTGGTTCGAGATCAAAGCGGCCAAGAAAGCGCTCAAGTACGTGAACGAGAAGCGCCTGGTCGACCTCGGCCTGGAATGGCTCGAGCAAGAGGGCGGCGGCATCTTCGAGCCCGAGATCGTGCCCGCGGCCCAGTCGGTCGGAGACACGAGCGCCTAATTCTGTTGACGCACCCGGCTACCCAACCCGATACCGGCGAGACCGGGCTGCACGTCTCGCTCGACGTCTTCGACGGACCGCTGGACCTGCTGCTCAACCTGGTCAAGGAACGCCAGCTCGACATCGCCACGGTCCCGCTCGCGCTCGTGGCGGACCAGTACCTCGCCTACATCCAGGCGATGGAAGCGCTCGACGTCGAGCTCGCCGCCGACTACCTCGTCGTCGCGGCGACCCTGGTGTTCCTGAAGTCCAAGGCGCTGCTGCCGCCGATCCCGATCGAGCTGGCCGGCGACCCCGAGGAGTCCGCGGAAGCGGTCGAGGCGCGGCTGCGCGACCGGCTGCTGGCGTACTCGAAGTTCCGCGACGCCGGCCAGGAGCTCAAGAGCCGCGCCGCCGAGGCCGCCGCGTACTTCCTGCGGCCCGACGGCGGCGACGCCAGCGCGGACTTCGTTCAGCGCTACCGGATCGACGCCTCGAAGCTCGCGGGCGCGCTGGCGGCCGCGCTGCGGGCCGCCAAGCCCGAGAAGCGGACCATCGTGCGCGAGCGCGTGTCGCTCAACGAGCAGATGGACGTGGTGAGCCGCGCGGTGCGCCGCGCCGGGCGCGCGTCGTTCTTCGGTCTGTGCGCCGGGCTCGACCGCATCGCGATCATCGTGACCTTCCTCGCCGTCCTCGAACTGGTCCGCCGCGAGCGCATCCGCGTCGCGCAGGACGACGCGTTCGGGGACATCGAGCTCCTCGCCGTCCCTGAAGAAGACCGTGCAGCCTGAACTCGTCGACACCGGCAAGCTGCAGCGCGACCTCGAAGCGCTGCTGTTCGTCGCCTCCGAATCGCTTTCGATCAAGCAGTTCGCCAAGCTGACGGGCGCGGAGGAGGCCGAGGTCTCGCTCGCCCTCCAGCGGATCGACGAAGAGTTCGCCCACCGCGGCATCGTGCTGCGCGAGATCGCCGGCGGCTACCGCTTCGCCAGCGCCCCCGCGGCCCGCGAGGCGGTCGAGGCATACCTGATGCCGCCCAAGACGAACCTGTCGCCGGCCGCGCTGGAGACGCTCGCGATCGTGGCGTACACCCAGCCCACGACCAAGGGCGACATCGAGGGCATCCGCGGCGTCTCGGCCGACTCCGTCATCGCGACGCTCGTGGACCGGCGCTTCTTGACGGAGTCCGGACGCAAGGACGTGCCGGGGCGGCCGATCCTGTATAAGACGACCCCGGAGTTCCTGGAGGCGTTCGGCTTGCGCTCGCTCGAGGAGCTGCCGCCGGTCGACGTCGACGGCACGAGTCCGGTAGAGCTGGCGCTCGCCCTTCCGATCCCCACGATCCTGGCGCCTCACGAGGGCGAGACGGCCATCGAGGCAACCCCGGGCGACGAGGACGCGGTCCTACAGGACGAAGCGGAAGCAGAGAACCGCAACGAGACGCCGGTCGAGACGACCGTCGCGCAAGAAACGGAGCCACAACCATCACCCGTCTAGCGAGCTCGCCACCGGCGAGCCCTTCATCCGACATGGCGCCCGCCGATATCTGGGCGCAGATCGACAAGAACTGCCAGCGCGTCGCGCTGATGCACGAGCTCATCCAACCGGGCGAGCAATTCAGCCTCACCGACGGCCAAAAAGAGGCGGTCGAAAAGCTGACCCGCCTGCTGGACGACGGCAAGTTCGAGTTCTTGCTCAAAGCGCCGACCGGCTCGGGCAAGACCGAAGTCATGCTGCGCGTCGCCGTCGACACGATCCTCGCGACCGGCGGCTACGTCACGATCCTCGCGCCCACGCGCGACTTGATCCGCCAGCACGTCACGTACTTCAGCGAACGCCTCGAAGGCACGGGCCTGGGCGTCGGGCAGATCCACGGCGGCGCTTCGCCCGGCGAACGCCGCACCGTCGAAGCCGGTATCGAGAGCGGCGCGATCCACGTCGTCGTCGGCTCGGCGATGATGCTGACGATCGACCGCCATTGGGAGATCCTCGACAAGAGCGACCTGCTGATCGTCGACGACGTCAACGCGTTCGACGAGCGCGAACACTTGCGTTTGCTGCAAGACCTCGACTGCCCGATGCTGTTCGCCACGGCGACGCCCGACGAACTGCGGCGTTTCCTCGACCGCATCGGCGCGATGGACAACGTCGTCGCGATGAAGGGCATGCCGTTCGACGTGCTGCCGACCAAGATCCACAAGGTCGAAGGCGTGTGGGGCGAACCGCCCGCGGAGCAGCTCACGCGCGCCGGCGACTTGATCAAAGACCATCTCGCGCGCGGCTCGCGCATCTTCGTCATCGGCCGCACGCGCGGCGACGTGCCGCGCCTCGCGGAACGGTTGGAGAACACGTACGACATCGACGTCGAGCAGCTGCGCGGCGACATGGCGGATACGGAAGAGCAGGGCCGCCGCCACCGCCGCAAAGGCGTGCGCGTCAACGAGGTCGGCACGCGCATCGAGATGATGAATAGCTTCCGCGGCAAAGCGCCCGCGGTGCTCGCGGCGACGAACCTGATCGGCAGCGGCATCGACATCCCCGCGGCCGACTTGATCGTCATCACCGACTCCGACGCGTTCGGCGAGTCGGAGATCGAGCAGCTCATCGGCCGCGTCGGCCGCCGCGAGCGGCCGTCCGATGCGGTGCTGCTGACGGGTACGACGTTCGAGAAGAACCCGTCGCGCGCGATGGCGTCGCCCAAGGCGAAGTCGTTCATGCCGCGCGGCACGCGCGCGCGCCAGTTCAACTACGGCCGCCGCTGACGGCAGCGATGCGGCTCGGTACGCACGTCCGCGTCGGCGCGGGATACGACGCGGCGGTGGAGTACGCGCAAAAGCTCGGCGCCGGCGCGCTGCAGTTCTTCGCCGGTAACCCCAAGACGTATCGCGTCGGCGGCATCGACGCGCCCGCGCTGCAGCGCTTCGCCAAGACGCGCGCGGCGGCGGGGATCGCGCCGGCCGTGATCCACACGTCGTACTTGATCAACCTCGCGAGCGAGGACCGCAAGACCGTCGCCAGCTCGCTCAAGCTGCTGAAGAACGATCTGAAGGTTGCGGCGGTGGGCGACATCGCGTACGTCAACACGCACCTCGGCTCGTACGGCAAACGCGACCGCGAGGACGGCTTCGCGTGCGTGGTGGAAGCGCTGGAGTCCGCGCTCGCCGGGATTGATTCCAACGTCTCCCTCGTGATCGAGAACAGCGCGGGCGCGGGCCAGCTGTGCGGCGGGACGATGGAGGAGCTCGGCGCGTTCGTGCGCGCGATCGGTCATCCGAACCTGCGCTTCTGCCTGGACAACGCGCACACGTGGGCCGCGGGCTACGCGATCGACACGAAGGACAACGTCGACCGCTTCTTCGAGCTCGTCGACCGCGAGATCGGGCTCGACCGGGTGGTGATGTTCCACTTCAACGACACGGAGATCGAGCTGGGCGGCCACCGCGACCGCCACTGGCACATCGGTGAAGGACGGATCGGGATCGAAGGGTTCCGCGCCATCGTCGCGCATCCCGGAGTCCAAGGGAAGGTCGCGATCCTCGAGACGCCGGGTGAAGAGGAAGACGACCTTCGCAACTTCCGCACGATGCAGACCGTGCTTCAAGGTGTCGCCGCGTGACGACGGAGGGGAGACCATGAGCGAAACGCCAGAGCGCGGCGCAGCCGCCGAGCGGGGCGAAACGCCCTCCGAGCGCCGCAGCGCCAAACGCATCGCCATCCGTTTGCCCGTCGTCTACCGCGGGCCCGACGGGACGGCCAAGCACGCGACGACCGAGAACGTGTCGCGCCGCGGCATGCTGCTCGTGGCGCAGGACGCGGCGCCGGACGGGACGCGGCTGCGCGTCGCGGTCACCGGGCTCGACGGCCGCGAGCGCGAGATCATGGCCGAGGTTGTTCGCTCCACGCCCGACGGCCGCGTCGCGGTGTCGATCGCGGAGAGCGACGGCGCGGAGATCGACGCGATCGTCGACTCGGAGGACTCCCCGCCGCAGGCGTGATCGCGCAGCCGATGCCGATGCGATGATGCGATGATGCGATGATCGTTCACTTCGATCTCGACGCGTTCTATGCGTCCGTTGCGCAGCGCGACGATCCTGCGTTGCGCGGCGTGCCGCTCGCGGTCTCGGGCTCGTCGCGGCGCGCCGTCGTCCTGACGGCGTCGTACGAAGCGCGGCCGTTCGGCGTGCGCTCCGCGATGCCGCTGTACCATGCGCTGGAGCGCTGCCCGCAGCTCGTCGTCGTGCCGCCGAACTTCGCGGCGTACCGCGAGAGCTCCGAGCGCGTGTTCGCGATCTTCGAGGACGGCGCGCACGCCGTCGAAGGGCTGTCGCTCGACGAAGCCTTCGTCGGCCTGCCGGACGCCTCGCTCGACGACGCGGTCGCGTTCGCGCACCGCGTGCGCGCGCGCATCCGTGATGAGGTCGGGTTGACGGCGAGCGCCGGCGTCGCATCCGTCAAGATGGTGGCGAAGATCGCGAGCGACGTGAACAAGCCGAACGGTTTGACCGTGGTGCCGCCCGGCACCGAGGCGGAGTTTCTCGCGCCGATGCCGGTCGGGCGGCTGTGGGGCATCGGCCCGAAAACGCAGCCGCGGCTGGAGTCGGCGGGGATCCGCACGATCGGCGACGTCGCGGCACTCGACGAGCGGCGGCTGTACGAGCTGTTCGGGCGCGGCGGCACGTTCTACCGCGATCTCGCGCGCGGCGTCGACGACCGCGAGGTCGACCCGTCGCGCGAGCGCAAGTCGATCTCCACCGAAGAGACGTTCGAGTACGACGAGCGCGACGAAGCGCGCATCCTCGCGCTGCTGCGCGCGCAGGCCGACGAGCTCGCGCACGACCTGCAGGCGAAGCAACTGCGCGCGTTCACCGTCGGCGTGAAGATCAAGAAAGCCGACCACACGATCACGGGCCGCCAGACGTCGCTCGCCGTCGCCACCAACGACGCCGACGCGATCCACGACGCGGCGGTGTGGTGCTGGCAGCGCGCGGGATTGTACGGCGTGCCGATCCGATTGCTCGGCACGCGCGTCGCGTCGCTCACCGACGAGGAGTCGCGCGAGCTGCGGCTGTTCTGACGCGGCGCGTGCGGTGCGCTACGGCTTGCCGTACAGCGAGAACAGGTGGCCGTCGGGGTCTTCGAAATTCGCGCCGTCGTTCGTGCCGTCGATGGTGTGCGGCTCGTTCAGGAACGTCACGCCCCGCGCGCGCAGCCGCTCGTAGGCGTCGCGCACGCCGTCGACCGCGAGCACGATCTCCACGGGCTCCGGCCCCGCCGGCGGCCGCGCGCGCGAGAGATCGCCGCTGAGCACGATCATCGTCCCGCTCATCTCCACGAACGCGAATTCCTCGAAGCGGCCGCACGGCTTCAGGCCGAGCCGCTCGGTGTAGAATGCGACGGACGCGTCGACGTCGCGGACGCCGAGCATCAGCGCGTGGAGCTTGAGGGCAGGTGCCGTCTCGGTCATGGAACCCTCCGGATGTCCGCCGCCTTCGTTCCCGCAGGAAAGCGCGCTTACCTCGCGGAGTTATCCAGCTTCGACCTCTCTTTGCGAGGAGCGTTTTCATGACGCAGCTGCTCACGATCGCCGGCGGCGTGATGAGCGTCTACATCTTGCTCGCGCTGATCACGTCGCACGTGTGCGAGTGGGTCTCCGCGTTCACGAACCAGCGCGGCCATCTGCTCGAACGGGCGATCGTGGCGCTGGTCGGCGGCGTGCAGCGCGACCCAACGCGCGCCGCCGCGAGCAAAGCGCTCGTCGACCATCTCTACGAACACCCGCTCATGGGCAACCTCGGCGCGACGAAGGCGCGCTTGCCGAGCTACATCCCGGCGCGCACGTTCTCCATCTCGCTGGTCGCGGCGTTGCGCGACTACACGGCCGCACTGGCGTCATCGGCGGCCGCGGAGACGGCCGCGAAAGCGCTGCCGCCGTTCTCGACGCCCGACGTGCTGCTCGACGATCTGAAAGCGCGGATCGTCGCGCTGCCGGACGACTCGCTCAAGACCACGCTCGTCACCGTGCTGCAAGGCACGAAGAACGACTACGACGCCGCGCTCGCGGCGATCGACGGCTGGTTCGACGCGCAGATGGATCGCGTCTCCGGCGCGTACAAACGCTGGAGCGGCATCGTGCAAGCGATCATCGCGTTGATCGTCGTGGCGGCGCTGAACAGCGATACGCTCAACCTCATCACGCAGCTGCACGGCGTCGCGAACGCGCCGGTACTCATGGACGCTGCGGAAGTCCGTGAACGGCCAGGCCTTGATCGACGCCGTCCACGCCTCGAACGGCCAGTCCACGGGACAGCTCCTGACGGGCCTCTCCGATGCGGGCGTCACCGTCGGATGGTCGACGTTGCCGCAGAGCGCCGGCGCATGGCTCATGAAGATCGCGGGGCTCGCGATCACCTGGCTCGCAGTGCTGATGGGCGCGCCGTTCTGGTTCGATCTGCTCAAGCAAGTGGTGCCCGTCCGCATGGCGGGCATGAAGCCCGTCGCGACCTGCGACGAAGCGAGCACGCGACAAACAGGCGAAGCACGTCGGCGGCCGCGGGATCGTAGCCGCGCGCCTCTCAGATGTGGTCGGTGCTCCAGCACGGGTCGGCGCTGTCGCGCCGGTCCGGCGGACGCGCGCGGAACGCCGCGCGAAACCGCGCGCTGAGCGGAAGCAGCATCGCGATCGCATCCTTGCGCGCGCGCACGGCGCCGCGCGGCAGCGCGTCGCGCGCGACCGCGGGCGGCAGCCAGCCGCGGATCGTGCGCAAGTCGCCGGCGCCGGCGCGCAGCAGCGGCGCGATCAGCCGCGCGTCGTCGTCGCGCGCGAACGCGAGCTCGTCGACGACGAACGCGTCGGCTGCCGGGATCCGGCGGCCGATCACGTAGGCCGCGAGCGTGCGCCCGCGCCGCACGCCCAAGCGCATCAGCTGCGCCGCGTGCTCGCGCGATGCCGCGCGCAGGCGCTGCCACTCCCAGTCGAGCGGCGTGCGCACGAACGCGAACGGCCGGCGTGCGTCGAGCGCGCCGAGCAGCCGGCGCATCGACGCGGTGTCGGCCTCGCCGAGCGCGGCGACCTCGATGCGCTCGGCAGGCAGCGCGTCGGCGCGCAGCGCGATCGTGCGCGACGGGAGCGCGACGAAGCCGAGCCGCTCGTAGAACGCGGGATGGACGTCGCTGAAAAGATAGGTCAGATCGGTACCCGCGTCGCGCTCCGCATCCAGAAGCGCGCCGAGCAGCGCCGTCGCGTACCCGCGCCCGCGCAGCGCCTCCGGCGTGAACACCGCGCCGATCCCCGCCGCCTTGTAGCTCCGCTCGCCGCAGCGCAGCACGCGGTCGTAGCGCTTGCACGATGCGACGAGCTCACCGCCGACGCGCAAGCCGAGCGTGCGAAAGCGGCGCTTGCCCCACGTCGAGCCCGCCGTCGCGCGAAACTCGGCGGCGTACTCGTCGAACGTGCGCGCGCCGGCCCACAGCGCGCCGGAATGCGGCAGCACGTCGCGCACGTATTCGTCCGGCGCGACGACGTCGAGCCGGATCGCGTGCGCCGAGCGTCCGCCGTTCATCGCAGCGTCGTCCGACGGCGAACGGGCGCAGCCCTTCGTTCGCGCGCGCGCGACGATTTGGCCCGCAACGCTTGACATCGCAGCCCCGAAAGCGTAGCATCCCGAAATACTATCATACTAGTATTTCGCGTTTCGGAGCTTTGCCGATGCCGCGCAAGCGCGCAGTCACGCTGACCAACCACGAGCTTCGCCTGATGAACGTCCTGTGGGAGCGTGAGAACGCGACCGTGGCGGACATCGTCGGCGCGCTGCCGCCGCCGCCGCTCGCGTACACGACGGTCATGACCACGCTCGGCACGCTCGAGGACAAAGGGTACGTGACGCACGGAAAGACCGGACGCGCATTCGTGTACCGGTCGGTGATCGAACGTTCCGAGGCGGCGACGTCGCTCTTGGACACGCTGCTCGAGCGGTTCTTCGGGAGCTCGCCGGGGTTCTCGCGCTGAGCTTGCTGGAAGACGAGCGCCTCTCGGATGAAGACATCGCGAAGTTCAAGCGCGTGATCGCGCGCAAGAAGAGGTCGTCGTGACCGACGTCGCGCGATCCGTGCTGCAGTTCTTGCTCGCCGCGTTGTGGCAAGACGCGTGTATCGCGGGCGTCGCCGGCGCGATCCTCTACTTCGGCGGAAGACGCCTCAACGCGACGACGCGGTGCCTCGTCTTGCAAGGCATCCTGTTCGCGATGCTGGCCGTTCCGCTCGCGACGTCGTTCTCCGCGTTTCGGTCGCACGATGCGGTCGCCGTCAGCGATCCGGTGACGCTGCGCAGCGCCCCGGCCGCCATTCCGAACGCGCCCGCAGCCGCGGCGCCGCGGCCCATTCGCGTGCCGTCCAGCGACGGCATCGTGCTCGCCCTCGCGGGCGCTTGGCTGGCGGGCGTGCTCGTCTTCGCGCTGCGCGTCGGGGCCGGCGCATTGCAGCTCGCGCGGCTCGTGCGGCGCAGCACGCGGCTGGCCGACCGCGGCCGCGTGCGGGTGCTCGCGTCGCCTCGTCTGTCGATGCCGCTGGCGTTCGGCTTCATCGCTCCCGCGGTGATCGTCCCCGCCGAGCTCGCCGCGGCCGGTGGCGAGGAATTCGAGTGCGTCCTGCTCCACGAGCTGGCGCACGTGCGCCGCTACGATACGTGGGCCAACGCGTTCGAACGTCTGGTGCAAGCAGTGCTGTTCTACAATCCCGCGGTCGTGCTGGTGCTGCGCGCGATCGCGTTCGAGCGCGAAGCCGCGTGCGACGATTGGGCCGTGGTCCAATCGCGCGACGTCGACGCGTACGCCCGCAGCTTGGCGTCGTTCGCGCTGCGCCGGGCGGAGTATCGCACCTTGGTCGCGTGCGGCGTGTCGGCGTTCGGCCGTGCCACCGTCGCCAGGCTTCGCCGGCTCGAAGACGAGCACCGTAACGGCGCCGTCACCTTCGCTCGCTCAGTCCTTGGAGGTTTTGTCATCGTGCTTCTCGCGCTCGCGCTCAGCATCCAGATGTTCGCCCCGTCGATCGCGCTTGCGACCGGAACGCCCGTCGTCGCCGTCGCGATCCCGTCGGACGGGTGTCCGAAAATCGTGCCGGGGCCGCCGCAGCTGCCCCGCTCGATCCCTCAGGGCTTGCGCAGCGACGTGACAGTGCACGTCTCCGGCGGCGGAACGGTCGGCGAAGCGACGCTCGACAAATCCAGCGGGAACGCCGTGTTCGATCGCTTGACGGGCTCCGGCGCGCGTCAGATGCTGGCGGCCGTCGGCAAGACCATACCGCCGCATTGCAACGCGCCGAAGCCTGGAACGTACAGCATCGCGCGTGAGAGCGGTCCGGTTCGCAAGGACGGCACGACGCGCGAGTCGCGCTGGACCGTGAAAGCCGATTGGATGAAGAAGCCGGTCGTGATGGGCCCGTCGAAATTCTAGACGAACGCGAGTGTCGGGTACGTGCCGGTGAGGACCTCGCTCGGGTTGCGGCCGAGCCACTTCTCGATCACCGTCGCGTAGACGGCGCGGAAGTCCGTCGAGAACTTCAGGTCGCCGTGGTCGAGGTCGGTCAGTGACGGGTGGTCGCCGTAGACGCCGCCCTTCACGCCGCCGCCGACGATGAACAGCGGCATCGCGGTGCCGTGGTCGGTGCCGTTGGACGCGTTCTGCGACACGCGGCGGCCGAACTCGCTGAACGTCATCGTCAGGACTTTCTTGTCGAGGTTGTGCGCGGCGAGATCCTGGTAGAACGACAGCAGCCCGTCGCCGAGATACCCGAGGAGGCGGTCTTGCTGCGCGCGCTGGCCCGCGTGCGTGTCGAACGAGCCGATCGACACGAAGACGATCTTCGAGCCCGCGCTCGACCCGATCAGCTTCGCCGCGAGCGCGAGCTGCTGCGCGAACCCGTTGGGCGCGTAGGTCGCCTTGTTGGTGAACTCCGCGGTCTGCTTGCGCAGCACGTCGCCGCCGTGGTAGGCGTCGCGCGCGGTCTGCGCGATGATCGAGAGGTACGGCGACTGGCCGGGTTTCGCGCCGTCGTACAGCACGCCCGCGCTCTGCTTGGACGCGAGGTCGCGCCCGGTGTTGTACGCGAACGCGTTGAGCGCGCCGATCGCCGGCACTTCCACGTGCGACGCGACGAGCGCCGCCGGCAGCGTGTCGCCGAGCGACACCGCTTCGAACAGCGACGCGGGTCTTGCGGTACCGGAGAAACGGCGATCGAGATAACGGCCGAGCCAGCCGTACTGCTGCGGGCGGTCGGGCGACGCCGTCTCCCAGATCTGCGTCGCCTCGAAGTGCGAGCGGTTGGGGTTCGGATAGCCGACGCCTTGCACCAGCGCGACGCGGCCCTGCTTGTAGAGCTCCTGCAATCCTTTGAGCGCGGGGTTGAAGCCGATGCGGTCGTTGAGCTTGAGCACCTGCGTGTCGGTGACGCGGATCGCTGGGCGCACGCGGTGGTACGCGTCGTCGCTCCACGGCACGATCGTGTTGAGCCCGTCGTTGCCGCCGCCCATCTGGATGACGACGAGCACGTTGTCGGGATCGACCCCGTTCGCAAACGACGGCAGCAGCGGCGAGCTCGCGGCGGCCTGTGCGAGCACGCGGCTCGCGTTCCCGCCGAGAAACGCGACGGAAAGCGCCGAGGTGACGAAAGTCTTGCGTTGCATTTGCGGCCTCTAGTCGAGCTGGTTGACGGGGAGGTTGAGCGCCAGCGCGAGTGCGCCGCGGATCTTGTCTTGGTAGTTCTCGGGGCCGAACGGCATCGGGTTCTGCATCGTCGCGCTCGTCGCGGCGCTTGGCGTTTGTGAGTTCAGGTATGCGACGAGCGTCGCGCGCACGTCGGACGTGACGTCGTCCTGCACCACGCCACCGACGATGGTCTCGGCGACTTTCGCGGCGTCCATCCCGACGCGCCGCACGATGTCGTCGGGCGCGACGTTGGGTGCGGGCACCGCGGCGACGCCGTTCTTGCCCGGCGCGGTCTGAGCGACGAGGGCGTTGACGAAGTTGAACCGCGCGAGCATCGTCGACGTGTTGATCCACGCGGGTCCGCCGTCCCAGCCTTTCACGCTGGGCGGGTTCAGCGGCTCCTGGCCCATGCGCGCGAGCTGGTAGATCACGTTGGGCGGAACCGTCTGCGCGCCGATGTACCGCAGCGTCCCGATGGCGAGCTCGATCGGCGACTTCGGGATCGCGCGGTACGCGCGCGGCGAGAAGAAGACGCTGGAGCGCAGGATGGTGCCGACCGTCTTCGCGACGTCGTACCCTGAGAGCGCATACGTTTGCGCGACCGCTTCGATCAGCTCCGGCTCGGGATCGCTGTACACGAAGAACTCGAGCAGCTTGTGCGCGAGGAAGCGCTGGTGCACGGGCTGCGACACCACGATCGCAATTACGTCGTCGGCGTTGAACGAGCCGGTCTTGCCGAGCACCGTCTTGAGGCCGTCGTCGTGGCGCGCGGGGACGAACGCGGCTTGCTGGTTCTTGTCGACCGTCCAGCCCGTGAACGCGCGCGCCGCTTCCTTGATGTCGTCCTCGGTGTAGTTTCCGAGTCCTAGCGCGAAGAGCTCCATCACCTCGCGCGCGTAGTTCTCGTTGGGATGCGCCTTCGCGTTCGCGCGATTGTCGAGCCAGATCAGCATCGCGGGATCGCGTGTAACCGCGGAAAGCAGCACCGGGAAGCGAGTCAACGCGAGCTGCCGGAACAGGTTGATCTGCCCGGCCATGTATTGCGGCTGCACCTTGCCCAGCGCCGTCGCGAAGTGGCCGTGCCAGAACAGCGTCATCTTCTCGACGAGCGGCCGGTTCGTGCGCAGCATCCAGTCGAGCCACCACAGCTGCGTCGCCTGCCGCGCCTTCTTCGGATCGTAGAGGATCTCGGACGGCGGATACAGCGGGAAGTCCGCGTCGGGCGCGGTGGGGTGCAGCAGCGAGTCGACCGCGCCCGCCATTCCGAGCGCGGCGAGCCGGGCGACGTCCGCGACCGAGCCGCCGAAGCCGGCTCGCCGCAGCAGATGCGCGGCGTGGCGCGTGGAAAAGCGGCCGGCGTACGGTGCGAGCGGTGCGGCGTCGAGCGCACCGGGCGGGCGGAAACCGACCTGCGGATCGGTGGACGTGTCGATCTTGGGCGGCAGCACGATATCCTCCGAACGTCCTGGGCTCACCCATCATCTCGGCGGAAGGTCACATCCGGATGAGAGCGGCGTGAGAGTTCGAACGGCGGTCTTGTCACAAGGCGGAAGCATGTGCGACACGAAATGGCCATGCGGAGGCACGACACTGCGATGAGTGAGATGGAACAACGCGACATTTGCATACGGCCGATCACCGTGGCCCAATATCACCGCATGCTCAAAGTCGGGATCGTCTACAAGCGCGAGCCGGTCGAGCTGCTCGACGGCCAGCTGATCGCGATGCCGCCCGAAGGCCCGCTCCACGTCAGCGCCGTCACGGCACTGAACGAGCTGCTGGTTCAGCGGTTCGCGGGTCGCGCCATGGTGCGCGCCGGCAACCCCGTCGCGCTCGACAACACCTCGGAACCGCAGCCGGACCTTTCACTCGTCCACCGGCATGACGACTGGTACAAGAGCGCGCACCCGCGCTCGGCGGAGATTTTCCTCGTCATCGAGGTGTCCTCGTCGACGCTCGCGTACGACCGTGGCCGCAAGCTCCGCGCGTACGCGCGCAGCGGCATCGCGGAGCTCTGGATCGTGAACCTCGTGCACCGCCACGTCGAGGTGTACACCGAACCGCACGAGCTCGGCTACGCCGGCAAGTCGATCCTGAACCGCGGCGGTGCGATCGCACCGCGGGCGTTTCCGGACGACCTGATCACCGTCGCTTCGTTTTTGCCCTAGCGGGCGCTTGCGAGCAGCGCGGCGATCTCGCTTGCGAGCTCAGGCGCGGCGACGCCGCGGGTGGGCCGGCCGCTCGCGGCGACCGTGACCGACACGTCCGCGCGGCCGAGCGCGGCGGCGAAAAGGCGGCGCTGCTCGCGCACGTACGCGGCGCGCGGTTTGGCGTGGTGCTCGTACCACGTGAACTTCGCGGTGCGCGCCGCGACGGCGTCGCCGGCGCTCTCCTTCGGGATCATGCCGTACGTCGTGCTGAACAAGAACGCATCGGGCACGTAGTACGGCGGGAACGATCCGGCGCGCGCGTCCACGACGAACACGTGGTCGAACCGGCGCGAGAGGATGCGTTCGACCGATGCGACGACGACGGCGTCGTCGCGCTCGTCCACCAGTTCCGGACCGCGCTCGGCGGCGGCGAGCCGTTCGCAGTACGCGAGCGCCGCGGCGAGATCGTCGAACGGGTGCCGCGCGGCATACGCGCCGATCAACGTCATCAACCGTTCGATCAGCGTTGCGCGCAGCCGCCCGCACGCGGGCGTCTCGCCGGCGCGCGGGAGCAGCAAGCCACCGTCCGTGACGATCGCGCGTGCGGCGGTTTCGACGTCCGTCGCGCGCAGCCACGCGCTCCAGCGCGCACGCCGCGCGCGGAAGCCGATCAGCCGCTCGCGCGCGACGTCGGAGAGGTCGGCGTCCCGCTCGCCGGTCAAGACGTTGGTGCCCAGCCGCAGGTCACGCTTGCGGTCCCAGCGCCGGTCGCCGTCCGCTTCTCCCTCCGGCATCGCGAACAGCGCGGGCTGCGGGCTCGCCGGCTCGCCGCACAAAATCGCGATCGAGGCATCCGACAGACGCAGCATCGGCGTCTGCAGCGTGCGCAGCGTCCAGACGTGGTGGAACGGATCGATCGCGGTCCATAGCAGCGCGAGCGCGTCGCGCACGCCGGCGCGCTCGAACAGCGCGGGATCGCCCGCGAGCGCGACCGGCACGTCGCGCGCCGTCAGAGCGTCGTCGTAGTCGGCGAGCGTGCGCAGCGCGCGGTGCACCACGGCGATGCGCGCGGGCGGCGTCCCGCCGCGCAGCAGGTGCACGACGCGGTCGGCGACCTCGTTCACTTCCGCCGCGCGGTCGGTCGCGCGCAGCACGTGCACGGCGTCGCCCGGCGGGACGGGGCGCGCGGGGTCGGCATCGATCACGCCGCGCATCACCGCCGCGATCTGCGGGTGCAGCGTGCGCGCGCCGAGCACGACGGTCGTCGCGGCGCGGCCGAAGATGCGCTCGGGGCGCGCGCCGCTAAACGTCTGCGTCGCGGCGTCGAGATCGCCCGCGACGCAGACGCCGTCGAGCGCGTCGCCGAAGAGCGCGCGCAGGAACCGCAGCGCCGCTGCCGAGAGATCCTGCGCGTCGTCGATGAACGCGACCCGCAAGCGGCGTCGCAGCGCGCGCACGATCGCGGGGTTGTTCTCGAGCAGGCGCGTCGCCTCGGTCAGCGCGTCGCTCGCGGTGAGGCAGCCGCGCCGCACCAGCTCGTCGACGTACGCGCGGTAGAGCCGCGCGAGGATCTTGGCGAGGTCCAGCTCGCGTTTGCGCTGGCGGTCCAGCTCCGATGCGCCGACGGCGAGCGACGCGCGGTGCTCGTCCTTGGTCGCCGACAGCAGCACCGGCGACGCGAGGTTGGGCGGGTTCGCGTAGAACGTCGTCGCGCCGCGCTGCGCGACGGCCAGGAACTCGATGTCGTCGATCCCGCTGTCGCGCAGCTTGCGGATCAGGCGCAGCGCCGCATCGGCAAAGCGCGCCGGCGTGCGCAGCCCGGCGATCTCCGGATCGACGTCGGTTCCCAGCCAGTCGCTCCACTCGGCGGAGAACAGCGGCGCGGCGGCGCGCTCGAAGATCTCCTCGGCGTCGAGCGAATCGACCACTTCCAAATCGAGCGCGAGCCCGGTCTGAAGCGGGTGCGCGCGCAGCAGCTCGAACGCCAGCGCGTCGAGCGGCGCGCCGCGCACGGCGATCCCGGTCGTGTTCGCGATGCGCGCCGCGAGCGCGCGCGCGCCGTCCTCGCGCGCGGCGGTGACGATCGCCGCCTCCGCGAGCGCGGGCTCCGCCGCGACGAGCGCGGCGAAACGGCGCACGAGCGCTTCGGTCTTGCCGCTGGTCGGCGGGCCGGTGAACGCGAGCAGCCCGTGCTCCGCAGGCAGCGCGAGCGCGCGTTCCAGCGCGAGGACGCTGACGTTGGGCAGCGTCATCGGCCGAACCGCTCCTCGAGCGCGAGCGGCCGCTCGCGACATGCTTGCGCGTACGCGCAGTAGCGGCACGCGTCCGGGTCGTCCGTCGCCGGGAACGACCGCAGCGCCCCCGACGCGAGCTCGCCGGCAAGCGCGATCATGCGCTCGCGCGCGCGCTCCAGCTCCGCGACGGCGATCTCGCCGGTCGCACCGCGGCTGCGCGGCGCGCGCGACGTCGTGACGACTTCCAGCTCGACGGGCGCGACGTCGAGCAGCGCGTCTTTGAGCGGGATCAGCGCGAGCCGCGACACGACGTCGCCGGCCGCGGTGCGCGCCCAGTAATAGAACGGCAGCTGGAACTCGCGGAACGCGCGCACGTCGTCCAAGTACTCGTCGGCGCTGGTCGCGATCGAGCCGGTCTTGTAGTCCACGACGGTCACCGTTCCGCTGCGCTCGTCGCGGTCGAGGCGGTCGATGTAGCCGATGAAGCGGTGGCCGCCCAGCTCCACGTCGGCCTGCGTCTCGCAGCCGATCACCTCGAACGGCGCGCGGCGCGCGCGCTCCAGCAGCCACGACAGATATTTCTTGGCGGTGCGGCGCGCGCGGCGCCGCTGCAGCTCGAACTCGACCGGTGCGTCGAAGCGCGTGCGGTGGCGGTCGAACGCGGTCACGACGCAGTAATCCAGCGCCTGCGCGAGCATCGCCCCGTCGCCGTCGGCGAACCGCGTGTGCGTGGCGTGAAAGTCTTCCAGCGCGGCGTGGAACGCGATCCCGTAGAACGACGCGGACGAGCCGCGGTCCTCGACCGCCGCGCACGCATAGCGGAACCACCACCTGCGCTTGCACTCCGCGTACGTGTTGAGCGACGACGCGCTGAACGTCAGCTTGCGCGTGGTTACCGGCGCGCCCGGCTCGTCGGCGACGGGCTCCGCGGGCGCGACGTCCGGAACCGGCGCCGTCCGCCGCGCCGCAGCCGACAGCTCCGCCTCGATCTCCGCGATGAGCTCGCGCGCCTCCCACGGGTCCGCGAACTCGCGCGCGGCGTCGAAGTCGCGCGCCACGCGCTCGACGGCGGCCTGCGCCGCGGCGTCGTTCGGCGGGAACGCGGTCGCGATGGCCGCGAGGAGCGTGCACGCCGAAGCGTCCGGCGCTTTGTACGCGGCAGTGATCGTCGCGAGGCCGTGCGCGAACCGGTTGGCGTCCGCCACGGCGCCCTTCGCGATCACGTCGAGCAAGTTCGCGCGGTCCCCGGCGGTCGCGAGGAGCGTGCGCGCGTCATCGGGCCGGACGCCGCTCTGCGGCGAGAGCAGCGCGCGCCGCGCGTCGGCGTCGCTTTGCGAGCCGGCGTAGCGGAGCAGCGCGACGACGCCGTCGACCGCGCGCAGATCCAGCGGCGGCGGCCCCGGCGTGCCGAGCTCCACGACTTCCAGCGCAAACCCGGCTTCGGCCGCGAGCCGCCGCCAAGCGAACGCGTCGTCGTCGTTCGCGAGGAGCGCCGCGTCGATCGACAGCGTCTCGCCGCTCGGCACGGGCTCGGCGGCGACGGCGTGTTGCAGCGCGCTGCGCACGTCGAGCGCGTCGGCGAACGCGATCAGCGACCGCACGTGCTGTGCGAGCGACTCGAACGGCGCCGGCACGGCGTCGCGGTCGAGCGCGTCGAGCACGCGCCCCGCGAACGACGGGCTGGCCCGGAGATGCGGCGCGAGCGCGGCGTCCTCGTGCGTCGCCGCGATCCGGCGGACGATCGCGCGCCGCTCGCCCTCGCCGAGCACGCGCCGGCGCACCAGCCGCGCGAGGAACGCCGCCGGCGCGAGCGCGTCGCCGAAACCGGCCTGGTCGAGGACGGGCAAGCGGCGTTCGTCGACGAGGAGCACGCACACCAGTTCGGTCGCGCGAGCCGCGCGACCCGCGGGACGGTCCACAGATCGGTGCGGACTTTGTGGACGGACGTGGAATCGGTGGACCGATGCGCAGACTCGTCGTGGGGGTTTCCGGGGCTAGCGGCAGCGCGTATGCGGTTGCTGCGCTCCGCGTTCTGCACGGGATGGCCGATGTGGAGACGCACCTCGTGCTTTCGCAGCAAGCGCGGCAAACGATCGAGCTCGAGACCGACACGACCGGCGGCGAGCTCGAAAAGCTGGCGACCGTCGTTCATCGCGACGGCGATCTGGCGGCGTCCATCTCGTCGGGGTCGTTCAAGACCGACGGCATGCTCGTGATCCCGTGCTCGATCAAGAGCGCGTCCGCGATCGCCTACGGGTTCAACGCGAACCTGCTCGTGCGCGCCGCCGACGTCTGTCTCAAGGAGAAGCGCCGGCTCGTCCTCGTCGTGCGCGAGACGCCGCTGCACCTCGGACACCTGCGCACGCTGACGCAGCTCGCGGAGCTCGGAGCCGTGATCCTGCCGCCGGTGCCCGGCATGTACGCGCGCCCGAAGACCGTCGACGACATCGTCGCGCACACCGTCGGCAAGGCGCTCGACCAGTTCGGGATCGACGCGAAGCTGTTCGCCCGCTGGGGCGGTTCAACGCCGGCGTGAGGCGGCTCAGCGCGAAGTGAGCGTGAACGTCGCCGGGACCGCGAGTTCGCCCTTTCGGGTCCGCGGCGTAGCCGTCACGATGTAGACACCTGCGGGCCGATCGGCTTCGACGGCGATCTTGACGAATGCCGTTCCCTTCGTCATATGGCCGTCGTACGCGGCCGGGCTCACGCGGTCGACGAACTTCCCGTCGTTCGGCTGATCCGTCGATGCCAAGACGCAACCGTCCGACACGCATTGGAAGCGGACGCGCCGCGCGCCGCCGTCGCGCAACCACGCGGGGACGCGAACCTTGAGCAATGTCGGGAACTCGGTGACGTACTTCGACTTCGCGGGCTCAGCGTATGCCGCAGCCGTCTGAGGGTTGCCCGAGTCGATCACGGCGCGGACGATGAGGTCCGGCGGCCGTTTGGCGCGCGGCGCCGCTTTGGCATGCGACGCGTTGGGATGCGGCGAGCCGTGCGCGGCGGCGGTGAACGCGAGAACGGCGGCGGCGAGCGCGAGTCGCATCATCCTCGCGAACGCCCGCGCGAGCGCGAAGGTTGCCGGCTACGCGACCGCCGACGTTCCGGCCGGCTTCGGTTCGCCGGCGCGCCAGCCGACGCGCGGCGGGATGAGCCGCAAATCCACGCGCTCGGCGTGCCGGGTGGCCAGGCCGATGAGGCCGGCGATCGTGGCGTCGGAGAGCAGCGTGGGCTCGAGGCCTAGCGCGCGCAAATTCGTGTTGACGCAGTTGTAGTAGTGCGACTCGCGCTCGACGCGCGGGTTCTCGACGTGCGCGATCTCGCACGCCAAGCCATGCGCGCGCGCGACGCGCGCGACTTGCTCCGCGAGCTCGTCCACGGCGAACATCTCGGTGAACTGGTTGAACACGCGGTACTCGCCCTCGCTCGGCGGGTGCTCCAGGGCGATGTCGATGCAGCGCACGGTGTCGCGGATGTCCAGGAAGCTGCGCGTTTGGCCGCCCGAACCGTACACCGTGAGCGGATGCCCCAGCGCCGCCTGCACGCAGAAGCGGTTCAGCACGGTGCCGAAGATGTGGTCGTAGTCGAAGCGGTTGGCAAGAGCGGGCGAGAGCTCCGTCTGCTCGGTGGTCGTACCGTACACGATGCCTTGGTTGAGGTCGGTCGCGCGCAGCTTCCACACCCGGCAAGCGAAGAAGATCTGGTCGCTGTCGCTCACCTTCGTGAGATGATAGAACGAACCGGGCTGCTTCGGGAACGGCAGCGTGTCCGTGCGGCCCTTGTGCTCGACCGTGATGAAGCCTTCCTCGACATCGATGTTCGGCGTGCCGTACTCGCCCATCGTGCCGAGCTTGACGAGGTGCGCGTGCGGCGCGTGCTCGTGCAGCGCCCACAGCACGTTCAAGTTGCCGACCGTGTTGTTGAGGTGCGTGCGCAGCGCGTGCTCGCGGTCGATCATCGAAAATGGCGCGCTGCGCTGCTGGCCGAAGTGCACGACCGCATCGGGCGCGGCATCACGCACGCTGCGGCACAGCGCCGCATAGTCGGTCACGTCGATTTCGTCGAACCGGATCGTGCGGCCGGTGAGCCGCGACCACTCGTCGATACGGCGGCGCGTCGACGCGATCGGCACCAGCGACCCGAGCCCGTGCTCGTCGTCCCACGCGCGCCGCACGAGGCTGTCGGCGATCGTGACCTCGTGGCCGCGCATCGAGAGGTAGAGCGACGTGGCCCACCCGCAATAACCGTCGCCGCCGATGACCAAGACCTTCATTTAGGCCGCTCCCCGGAAGATGTCGAACATGCGCTCGACGTGCGCGCCGAGCCGATAGCGTTCCGCGCGCTCGCGCGCCGTCGCCGCGAGCTCCGGCCACGCGCGCGCGTCGAGCACCGCGCCGATCGCGGACGCGAGCGCACCCTCGTCGCCGCGCCGCACCGCGATCCCCGCGCCGTCGATCCACTCGCCGATGCCGCCCACGCGGTACGCCACCGCCGGCCGGCCGCGCGCCTGCGCTTCGATGCCGATCAGCCCGAACGGCTCGGGCCACAGCGACGGCACCGCGACCGCGTCGGCCGCGTCGATCGCCGCGCGCAGCGCGCTCGCCGTCAGGTGGCCGCGCCACGTCACGCCCACACCGTCGCGTTCCGCTTGCGCGCGCCCGTCGCGTTCTTCGGCGTCGCCGTCGCCGGCCACGACGAGGTGCGGCCGGTCCGCGGCCGGGATGTGCGCGAGCGAGCCCAGGAGCGAGCGCAACCCTTTGCGCGGGGTGAGCCGCGACGCGAACAGCAGCGTGCGCGCGCGGGGCCGCTTGGCCGGCCGCGCCGCGTACGCGGCGTCGGGCAGCGGCGGCGGCGTGATCGCGATGCGCGCCGCATCGATGCCGTTCGCGGCGCACGTCGCGCGCATGTGCTCGCTCGAGACCAGCACCACGTCGGCCGTCGCGAGCCGGTCGCGCACCGCTTCGCGCTCGGCGATGCGGCGGAACGACGAGGGGCGCGGGCCGTGCACGCAGCCGCGCACGATCGTCGCGCCGCGGCACGCGCCGCCCATCGCCGCGGTGCACGGCATCTCGAACTGCGGGTACACGCGGTCGCCCGTCGGGCAGAACGCGCGGTGGTCGTGGACGCGCACGATCCAGCGCGGCGCGTTCGCGCGCACGGCGTCGAGCACCGCGGTATCGAACACGCTGGCAGTGACGACGACGTCCGGCCGGTCGCGGCGCAGCTCCTCCGCGACGGCGGCGGCCGCATCGGGTGACGGCGGCTCGTCCTCGGTCGCCCAGCGGATCGCGCGCGCGGCGCTCGCGCGCTGAGCGCCGTCCGCGATCTCGCGCGCGAGCAGGCTCACGCGCGTGCCGTGCGACGCGAACGCGGGCAGCACCGTCTCCCAGTAGCGCTCCGCGCCGCCGACGTCACCGACGCGGTCGCACAGCACCGTCATGGTGCGCATACCGCGGTGCTACCCGGCTCGGCTGAGACGAGGCTGAGAGAAACCGGCGACCCCGCCGGTTCTCAGCCGCGCTTCATCAAGAGCAAGAGCCGCGGCGTGATGACGCTCGGTGCTCCCACCGTACCGTCGGCCGTGCGCAGCGACAGCGCCGCGTTCGGGCCGCTCGCGATGATCACGGCGCGTTCGAACGCGTCCGCCCCGAACGCGCCCGGCTGCGCACGCAGCTCCTTCGCCAGATCGACCAGCGCGACGGGCGTCGTCGCGATGAGAAAGGTGCGCTGACCGGAGTATGCGAGCACCACGCGCGGCAGCTCCGCGGTGTCGCCGCCGAACGACGGGAACCCGCCGCCCGGCGCGACCACGTACGGGCCCGCCCCCGTCACGGCGGCATCGCCCAGCGGCGCGGTGATGCTGCCGCCGCCCGTCAGCGCGGCGATCGCCAGCGCGTCGTCGGACGACGCATCCGCGACGCGCGCCGTGAACTGGTCGCTGCCGAGGTTCGCCACCGTCGCGCACACGCGCCCGCCGAACACCGGGCCGGTGAACGCGAATACCGTCACGCGCCCGATCCCGCCGAGCGTCGTCTCGCGCGCATCGCACGCGGCTGCGGCGGGCGCGGGCTGCGCCAGCACCGGCGCCTCCGGCATCCCGACGAGCGAGGGCACGGCGAGCAGCAGGGCTGCGACGGCAGCAAACGTCATGCGCATGATGCACCAACGCGCGACGGCGCGGGCATGTTCGCGTGCGCTCATCCGGACCGGGACGCGAACCGCGCGTTGGCGCGCGCGACGTCCTCGACGCGGTCGACGTTGAGCGCGATCTGCGCCTGCGTGCAGCGGATCGCGCCGACGCGCGCGTGGAGCAGGCGCGACGCGCGCGCTTCCGCCTGTTCGATCGCGAGGCGCCCGATCGCGAAGCGCGCGAGCACGTCCCAGCCGAACAAACCGGCGAGGCGCCATGGAGATTTGCGCGCGTCGCCGAGCGCATCCATGAACGTGTTGAGGCGCGGCAGCACGCGCGCGCGCAGCGCGACGACGCCGCCGCCGCAGTAGCGCCCGTCGCGCAACCGCGCCCACGTGTGCGGAAACTCCGGATACGCCGCATCGTGGTAACGCCGTTCCAGACACGCGTACGCGACGTCGAGGTCGCGCGCGAGCACCGCGTCGACGAACTCGTCGACGGCCGCGGCATCCAGCGCGGGCAGGTCCGATGCGGCGACGATCACGAGCGCGTCTTCGGTAAAGCCCGCCATCCCCGAGCGCAGGCTTTCGAGCATCCGCGGGCCGTCGCCGCGCACCTCGCTCGCGTTCGCGAGCGCCGGGTGCGCGGCCGCCGACGGCGGCGCGACGGCGACGATGCGATCGATCCGCGACGACGCGCGCAAGCCCATGATGGTACGCTGAACCAGCGGCACGCCGCCGATGCGCACGAACGCCTTGTTCGGCGCACCGGGTTCGAGCGCGGCGACGGCATCCGCGCCGCCGCCCGCAAGGACGATCGCGTCTAGCGCCATGCAGCGCTCGTAGCGAACGGCACGACGTGCACCGCCGCGCCGGCGGGCGCGTGCAGGCGCGCGACGAAGGCGCGCGCCTGCGCTTCGTCTGCGAACAGCGCGAAGCACGCGCCGCCCGAACCCGACAGCATCGCGGGATGCGGTGCGTCCGCGGCGTCGAGTGCGCGCAGCGCTTCATCGACCGCCGGGTATTTTTCGCGCACGACCGGCGCGAAATCGTTCGTCAGCGCCGCCAGCACCGCGGCGTAGTCGGCGCGCTGCAGCGCTTCGCCGCAGCGCAGCGTCGCCGACTCGCTGCGCGGCCGCACCGGCACAGGATTCAGCGCGCGCGCCGCGTCGAGCGCCGCGTACGCCGGTCCGGTCGCGACGTGCGCTTGCGGCACGACGAGCACCACCCACCACGGCGGCGGCGCGCCCAGCGCGGTGACGCGCTCGCCCGTGCCTTCGACGAGCGCCGGGCCGTCGACCAGAAAGAACGGCACGTCGGAGCCGAGCGCGCGCGCGTCGGCGACCCAGTCGCGCGCGCCGGCGTCACCGAACGCGCCGCGCATCGCGGCGTGCAGCACGCCCGCGGCGTCGCTCGAGCCGCCGCCGAGCCCGGCGCCGACGGGGACCAGCTTGCGCAGCGTGACCGCGACGGGCGCGTCGCCGAGCCCGACTTGCGCGAACGCGCGCGGCACGAGGTTGTCCGCCGCGAGCGACGGCGGATCGCACGAGAACGCGAACCGTTCGCTGGGTGCGAACGCGAGCTCGTCGGCGAGCGCGATCGGCACCATGACGCTGCGCAGCGCGTGGTAGCCGTCGCCGCGCCGCGCGAGGACCTCCAGCGTCAGGTTGATCTTGGCCGGCGCGGCGAGCGAGCGAACTTCCACCGCGGCGGCGATTCGAGGAGGCCGCCGCCGCCGCCCTCCGGTAGAGAGACGGCGCGTGGGACCGACCTTTGATGCGCAGCGCAACGAGTTCAGCGCGTACGTGCTCCGCGAGGAGCAGACTCCGTTCGGGCTGACGCTCGGGAACTTCAAGACGTTCGCGACCTCGACGCCCAAGGGCGGGATCCGCGGGCTGTGGGACGCCGACACCGACCAGATCATCTTCGGCGCCCACCAGATCGCGTATCGCGCGGGTGGCGGCGAGACGCTGTTCCCGCACCAGATCACGCGCGAGTTCACGTTCGTGCCGTACGCGCAGATCGCGGAGTTCGCGATCGCGCCCGACCTGCGCGTCACCGAGACGTTCTTCGTGCCGCACGGGCCCCTGCACGACCGCGTCGTGTCGTTCGTCGTCGACGTCACGGTGCACAACGCGGCGACGGAGCCGGCCAGCGTGCAGATCTTCCCGTGGGCGCTGCTCGTCGGTCAGCGCTTCTACGGCGAGCCGGAGAAGCACGTGCGCGCCAGCACCGGCGACCGCTTCATCCGCTCGTACGGCGAAGAGTCGGGCGGCGTGCGGTGGTGGGGCGGCTCGCGCACGCCGCGCGCGGCCGTCGTCGCGCTGCGCGAGCAGACGCTGCTGCAAGGGATGATGCAGGGCACGCTGGATGACGTCGCACACCTGGCCGAGATCACGCCGCACCTCGCGGAGTTCTCGTCGAGCCGCATCTTCGGCGCGTTCGAGTACTGCATCGACGTGCCGCCCGGCGAGCGCGCGTCGCTGCGGCTCGCCGTCGTGTACAACAAGGGCGGCGACGAGAAGACGAAGCCGGTGCTCGAGCAACTGCTGCGCGATCCCGACGCGCTGCCCGCCACGGAGCGCTACTACGCCGAGAAGCTGGCCGACGCGCGACTGCTCACGCCGTCGCCGCTGATCAACCGCGGCGTGACGTGGGCGAAAGTCAACATGCTGCGCGTGGTCAAAGAGTACCCGCAGGGCTGGGGTTCCACCAACTCGCCGCCGTCCGACATCCTCGTCTCGCGCGACACGTCGTGGTTCGTGCACGGCTACGACTACTTCATGCCGCAGTTCTCGCGCGACGCGATCGAGCTGTTCAACCGGTTCGTCGAACCGACCGGCCAAGTGGTGGAGTACGTGCGCGGCGTGAACGGCTTCTCCACGTTCTACGACCTCAACGTCAACGACGACACGCCGCTGCACATCATCGCGATCCTCCACCACTACAACGCGACGCTCGACGACGCGTGGCTGCGCGGCGTGTTTCCGCTCGTGACGAAGATCGCCGACTACATGCTCACGCAGCGCGACGCCAACGGCTTGCTGTTCTGCAAAGCCGGCGGCGAGGACATGTTCGGCATCACGTCGTGGCGCAACATCATCCCGCTGTACAAGCTCGACGGCGCGGTCACGGAGATCAACGCGGAGGCGTACTTCGCGCTCGAGGCGACGGCGCGGCTCGCCGCGATCGTCGACGACCGCGCCGCATGGCAGAAGTACTCGAACGAAGCGACCGCGCTGCGCGAAGCGATGCTGTCGAAGCTGTTCAACGGCGACACCTCGGCGTTCGTGCTGAACTACGACGTCGACGGCAACTACCAGGACAACTTCACCGCCGACGAAGTGTTCCCGGTGCTGTTCGAAGTCGCCGAGCCCGCGGTGCGCAAGGCGATCCTCAAGCGCTTGATGGAGCCCGACTTCACCACGCCCGTGGGGCTGCGCACGATCTCCACCGCCGACTCGTGGTATTTTCCGTCGCACGGCTTCGGGCTGCTCGGCGGCGTGTGGCCCGACCTGACGCTGTGGTTCGTGGTCGCGCTCGCGCGCAACGGCGCGTACCACGAAGCCGCGCACTGGCTCGAGGTGATCTACGAGACGATGGAAGCCGGCGCGTCGCGCAACACGGTGCCGGGGCAGTTCGGCGAGTGGTTCGACGGCGGCTCGCTGACGAATCGCGGCATGTACCTGTCGCCGTGGACGGGCGCGAAGTATCTGTGGGCGGTCGCGGAGACCGTCTGCGGGCTCGACGGCTATCGCACCAGCGGCCGGCCGCACATCGCGCCGCTGCTGCCCGCGGACTGGACGTGGACCGCCGCGGTGCGCGTCCACTGGGGCGGCCGCCGCCACAGCTACGTGATCGACGCGGAGCGCAAGGTGATCGTCGGCGACATGGACTTCGCATCGGCCGATGAGCCGTACCGCGTGTACTTTGCGGGCACGGACGTCTCCGACGAGATCCGCACGTCGCCGGTCGAGGTCGGCGCGGTCGGCTTCGAGGACGGCCGCGGCGGCATCCTGATCTATCTGTGCAACGACCGCGGCGCCGCCCGCGAGGTCACGGTGGACTTCCGCGGCGAGACGTTCCGGCGCAGCGTCGAGCCGGGCCGGCTGCTGGAGATCCGGATCGGCGAGCCGGTCCTGGTCGACGCGATGCCCACCCACGACCCGCGACAGGCCGCCGCCCCGGTCGGTTAGAAGCCACGGCGCCGTGCCGCCAACCCGCCGCCCGGGACTGTCCGCGCTCCTGGCCGGAGGCGCGATCGTCCTCGTGATCTCCATCCTGATCGGGCAGAAGCTCGGCGACCGCGTGTTGCTGCAGACGGAGCGCCGCGTCCCCATCATCGGATCCGGCGTGACGCCCGTGCCCGGCGCCGGTGGCGATGCGTCAGCGCACGGCGAGCTGAAGAACTGGAAGCGCCTCCAGGTCGTGTCCGTGGCGACCGACCCGGCGTTCCCCGATCCGCGCGTCACGCCGCCGCCGCGCCCGACGCAGGCGCCGTACACGCCGCCGCCCTTTCGCGCGACGCCGATCCCCGAGGTCACGCTCAAGCCGCTGCCGCCGTCACGCGGCATCTACACGTCGCCGCCGCTGCCGATCCCGCTGGTCTCGCACGAGCCGGGCGCAACCGAGACCGAGCCGCCGACCCTCTCCCCGGAGGAGCGTGCCAACGTCGCGCCGTCGGTGGGCGCGACGAGGCCTCCCGGGCCTCGATAGCGATTGTTCGCATTGTCCGCATTGATGGCAAGCGATTCGAGCAGGACAATGGAGCGGATATGAACGGACAGTCGCAGCAGACGGGCACCGACACGGTCAAGCGCGGGCTCGCGCAGATGCTCAAGGGCGGCGTCATCATGGACGTCGTGACGCCCGAGCAGGCCAAGGTCGCCGAAGAGGCGGGCGCCGTTGCGGTGATGGCGCTGGAGCGCATCCCGGCCGACATCCGCGCCGACGGCGGCGTGGCGCGCATGAGCCACCCGGCGCTGATCGAGCGCATCATGCAGTCCGTGACGATCCCCGTCATGGCGAAGGTGCGCATCGGCCACATCGGCGAGGCGCGGCAGCTGCAGTCGCTGGGCGTCGACTACATCGACGAGTCCGAGGTGCTCACGCCGGCCGACGACCTGTTCCACCTCGACAAGGCACCGTTCACCGTGCCGTTCGTCTGCGGCGCGCGCGATCTGGGCGAAGCGCTGCGCCGCATCGCCGAAGGCGCCGCAATGATCCGCAGCAAGGGCGAAGCGGGCTCGGGCAACATCGTCGAGGCCGTGCGCCACATGCGCGCCATCCGCGACGGCATCGCGACGCTCGCCGCCGTTCCGAAAGAAGAGCTCGTCGCGCGAGCGCGCGACCTCGGTGCGCCGCTCGAGCTGGTGCGCGAGATCGCGGCGAACAAGAAGCTGCCGGTCGTGCTGTTCTGCGCGGGCGGGGTTTCGACACCGGCCGATGCCGCGCTGATGATGGAGCTCGGCGCCGAAGGCATCTTCGTCGGCAGCGGCATCTTCAAGTCGACCAACCCCGCGGCGTTCGCGCGCGCGATCGTCGACGCGACCACCCACTGGCAGGACGCCGACGTGGTGCTCAAAGCGCACAAGTCGATCCCCGAAGAAGCGAAGGCGATGGAAGGCCTGGACATCCGCCAGCTCGCGGACCATCAGCTCCTCGCGTCGCGCGGAAATTAAGCGCGCGGTACTCGCTGCGCGCGGTCGATCTCGGCGATGAGCACGGTGGGCGTGTTAGCGCTGCAAGGTGACGTCGTGGAGCACGTGCACGCGCTCGAACGCGCCGGCGCGCGCGTCGTCGAAGTGCGCACGCCGGACGATCTCGCGGCGGTCGACGCGCTCGTCGTGCCGGGCGGCGAGTCGACGACGGTGATCCGCCTGCTCGACCGGTTCGCTTTGACGGACCCGATCAAAGCGCGCGTTGCGGCGGGGATGCCGTTCTGGGGCACGTGCATGGGCATGATCGTCGCCGCGCACGACGTCGCGGACCTCGAGCAGCCGACGCTCGATCTGCTCGACGTGACCGTGCGCCGCAACGCGTTCGGCCGTCAGGTCGACAGCGCCGAAGTCCCGCTCGCGATCCCCGCGCTGGGTGCCGTGCCGTTCCCCGCGATCTTCATCCGCGCGCCGTGGATCGAGCGCACGGGGCCGAACGTCGAGACGCTCGCGGAGCGCGGCGGCCACGGCGTGATGGTCCGCCAGAACAACGTGCTCGGAACGTCGTTCCACCCGGAGCTCACGGGCGACGATCGCGTGCACGCCTATTTCCTATCGATGCTGGCCTCGATCCCCAGCGTCGCGTAGCGCCCCGGGCGGGCTTCACGCCCGCGGGTGAAGCGACTCGCTCGGGGCCGGACAGGTCAAAACGGGCCGCCGGAGCGAATGCCCCGGCATGCCGTCGCCCGGCGCCCGCGTCCAACGACTCAGGCCAGCCGAATGGAACGACTCTTGCAGTCCGTTCCCGCGCGGCCCCATGTCGTTCTCGAGAAGCGAGGCACTCTAGTGGCTCGCTTCTTGCATTGCGGTGCGCCGGACGTGACCGACGTCCTCGTGCTGAACTTCACCTACGAAGCGCTCAACATCACGTCGTTTCAGCGCGCGGTCAAGCTGCTGTTCTCCGGCAAGGCCGAGATCGTGCACAAGCGCGACGACGTGATCAAGTCGACGTCGTACGAGATGAAGCTGCCGTCGATCATCCGGATGCTGTACTACATCAAGCGCCCGATGCAAAAAGTCGCGCTGACGAAGAAGAACGTGCTGCTGCGCGACGACTACACGTGCCAGTACTGCCAGCTCAAGGGCGAGCGCATGATGACCGTCGACCACGTGCTGCCCAAGAGCAAAGGCGGCCCGTCGACGTGGGAAAACCTGGTGTGCGCGTGCATGCGCTGCAACAACCGCAAGAACAACCGCACGCCCGAGCACGCCAACATGAAGCTCAAGCGCAAGCCCAAGGCGCCCAAGTACATCCCGTGGATCCGGGTCAAGCGCAACACGCTGCCGGGCGAGTGGCACCAGTTCCTGTTCCTCTACAACGTCTCGATCGAGGAGCGGGTCGAGGTCTGACGCCCGACACTATGCGGTCGTGGAGGCTTGGTCCGCGGGCCCCGCGGGGATGACCCAAGCATGATCGCCCCGCTCGACGCGAACGTCCTCGCCCGGCCCGTCCGCCTCGGCGGTGCCCAGCGGACGCCGGCCGTCGCGCCGGTCGCGGCGCCGGCGCCTGCCCCCGAGCTCGCGCTGCGGTATTCGAACGGCGTCGACACCGTGGAGATCAGCCGCGCCGGCTTCGCGGCCTACACCGCGTTCGCGGCGTACACCGCGGCGCACGGCTTCAGCGCCGACGGCCTGCCCGTGCGTCTGCCGGCCCTGCGGCTCGCCGCCGGCCCGAGGCTCGGCGCCTAGTTCCGACCGGACCCAGCGCTCGGGTCGCGAGCGTGCTATACTCGCTCGCGTTGTGAACTTCCGGGAGCCCTCGGCGACCGCGCTCGACCAGACGCGCGCACCGTACTTCCAGGTCCTGCTCGACTACGTCGACGCGGGCGTCATCCCGTTCCACACGCCCGGCCACAAGCAAGGCATCGGGATGGAGCGCGCGTTCCGCGACTTCGTGGGCGACAACGTCCTGGCGATCGACCTCACCCAGATCCGCGGGCTCGACGACCTGCTGCAGCCCGAAGAGGCGCTGGTCGAGGCGCAGGACCTCGCGGCGGAGTGCTTCGGCGCGGAGCAGTCGTTCTTCTTGATCAACGGGTCGACCAGCGGCAACCAGTGCATGATGATGGCCGCGCTCAACCCCGGCGACAAGCTGGCGCTGCCGCGCAACTCGCACAAGAGCTCGATGGGCGGGCTGATCATGTCGGGCGCGGTGCCCGTGTGGATGCAGCCCGAGGTCGACGAAGCGCTGCACATGGATCACACGATCACGCCGGAGACGGTGCGTGCGACCATCGCGCGCGAGCCCGACGTGAAAGCGATCTACATCGTGTCGCCGACGTACTACGGCGTCGCCGCCGATCTCGAAGCGATCGCGACGATCGCGCACGAGCACAACATCCCGCTGCTGGTGGACGAGGCGTGGGGCCCGCACTTTCACTTCCATCCGGCGCTGCCGCTGTCGGCGATGCAAGCCGGCGCGGACATGTGCATCAACTCCACGCACAAGATGCTCGGCTCGATGTCGCAGACCGCGATGCTGCACGTGCAGGGCAACCGGATCCGCTTGGACCGGCTCAAGGCCGTCTACAAGCTGTTCTTGTCCACGTCGCCGAATTTGGTGCTGGTGGCGTCGCTCGACGTCGCGCGGCGCCAGATGGCGCTCGACGGGCCGGCGCTGCTCTCGCGCACGATCGAGATCGCGCAGGACGCGCGCACGCGGCTCAACGAGATCCCGAAGGTGTACTGCTTCGGCGAGGAGCTCGAAGGGCGCCCGGGCGTGTACGACATCGATCCGACCAAGATCACCGTCACGGTGAAGAACCTCGGCTACACCGGATACGAAGCCGAAGAGATTCTCCGCCGCCGCTACAACGTGCAAGTCGAGCTCGCCGACCTGTTCAACGTCGTCGCGCTGTACACGATCGGCACGACGCCCGAAGCGTCCGACGTGCTGATCCACGGCGTGCGCGAGCTGGCGCGCGAAGACCGCCCGGTCGACATCTTCTCGCCGTCGGGCGTGCTCGAGCGGCGCATGAACACGGGCACGTACAAGCTTCCGAGCATCCCGCCGATCCGGCTCGCGCCGCGCGAAGCGTTCCTCGCCGACACGGAGTTCGTGCCGTTCAAGCTGTCGGCGGGCCGCGTCTGCGCCGAGGTGATCACGCCGTATCCGCCGGGCATCCCCGTGATCTCGCCCGGTGAGGAGATCACGACGGAGATCATCGAGTACTGCACGCTGGAGAAGAAAGCGGGCGTGAAGATGCAAGGCCCGTACGACGACGAGCTCAAGTTCATCCGGGTGGTGCGCTGATCGCGTACGTGATCGGCGTCCAGATGGCGCGCGCGGCGCGCAGGGAGCTCGCGCGCATCGCGCGCGGTCTGAGCGGCGGTGGACCGATCTCACCCGACGTGCGCTACGACCGCTGGGTGGGGGACAACGACTTGGCGGATCCTGTCCCGCGCGCCGCGGACGCGGCGTTGCGCGACGTCTGCCGGCGATTCGCAGCGGCGAGCGCGAAGTCGCGCGCCAAGCAAACCGCCGCGACGAGCATGGACGATTTCTACATGCTCCGCCGGTTCGCCATGCGATCCGCGGTCTTCGCGATGCGCGAGAAAAGGCCCGAGCGGATCGTCGATGGCCTGACCGCGATGGCGATGATCGACCCGCGGCGCATCGACGAGCGCGACGCGCGCGCGCCGCTCGGATTGCTCGAACACGCTGCTCGGAGGATCGGCACGCCGCCCGAGCCGCTGCTCTCGGCTGCCGCGCAGCTCGCGGGTCCGCAGATGCGCGCGATCATCGTTGAATTCTTGCTGCGGCGCGATCGCGGCGTCCGCGATTGGGGTTACGCCGAGGTCGAATCGGCCGGCGGTCCGGGTTTCGTCGCGATGAATGGCCGCAGCTACCAGCCGGCGCTGCCCCTGGATCGGATCGCAGTCGCGCTCGCCGACGTCATGGGACAGGACTCGTACGAGCGGGGCGACGTGACGATCGGCACGGACATGCCGCGGGTTTGGCTCGCGGGCCGCCGACGACGCGGCGCTCAGCCGTGCGTTGCGCGCGGTTCGCGCCGGTGCGACGATCCACGCCGGACTGCGGCCCGGTGTCGCGCCGGACGGCGATTACGCGTCGCGCGGCATGATCGGATTTCTGCTCGAGCTCGACGACGAGGCGCCCGCCGAATCGCTGCTCGCGATCGCCCGCACGGCGAGCGCGATCCCGAGCGACATCGCGCTGTTGGGTGTCCGCGACGGCCGGCTGTTTCTCTTGCTCGTCGCGCGATCGTTCGTCCAGGGTGTTCCGCCCGTGGAGACGTCGGAAAGCCTGCAGCGCTTCGGCCCGCGCGTTGCCGAGGTGTTGCATAGGCTGAGTAACCCGATCGCGTGATGCGGGGGAGCGCGTCAGCCATTTATCGCCGCGATGACGAGGTCGGCCGTTTGCGTTTGCGCTTTGCCACGAGCGCGTCGATGTCGTCGAGCCAGGCGAGGCACATCTCGGCGTAACGCAGCCCGAAGCGCATTGTGAGCGCGGGGAACGGCGCTTCCGCTTCGACCTCGGGGAGACGACGGCGATACTCGTCGCGCTGGGCTTCGTGGAGCGCGCGGCGTTCGCGCACGCGCGCGGCGAGGACGTCCGGCGGCAGCGCGTCGGCGAAGAACACTTGGAGCAGGAACGGGATGCGGGTGAGATCGCGCCCCGGCTCGCGCGCCAGCCAGGCGCCGAATGCCTTGCGCCCGCGCGCGGTCAGCGCGTACACGCGGCGCGCGCGCGCCCCGGGCTCGGCCGACGACACGAGACCGGCGTCTTCGAGCACGCGCAGCTCGCGGTAGATCTGGCTGCGGGTGACGTTCCAGAACCGCCCGATCGAGCCGTCGATCACCACCTCGAGGTCGTAGCCCGAGCGCGGCGCCTCTTGGAGGAAGCCGAGCAGCGATGCGGCGGTGGCGTTGAGGCCGTCGTCGGCCGGCGCCGCTTGACGGCCCGGCCGTTCTGCGCTACGTTCCATTGTGGACGGTCTACTGTGTCCTATCGGAGCGTTCCTATGCCGCACCCCGACGCGCCCCTGGTCATCCGGCTCCTGCTGCTCGTGCACATCGTGGCCGGCTCGCTGGCGCTGGTGATCGCGCCGCTCGCGATGGTCGCGCGCAAGGGCGGCACGTGGCACCGGCGGTGGGGCACGGTGTTCGTCGTGGCGATGGCGACCGTGTCGGTGACGGCGTTCGGGCTCGGGCCCTATTTCGGCGACTTATTTCTGGTCGCGGTGGGCGTGCTGAGCGGCTTTCTCGTGTTCGGCGCATGGCGCGCGGCACGCGCGCACGACCGCGTCGCGCCGGTCGATGTCGTCGCTGCGGGCGCGGTGGTCGTTGCCGGTTGCGCGCTGCTGGTGCTCGCGGCGGTGCAGCACTCGGAGTTCGCGGCGGTACTCACGATGTTCGGCGCGATCTGCGTCGTGCTCGGCGGAAGGGATCTGTACCGGCAATCGCGGCCGGCGCCGCGCAAAGCGTGGATGTACCGCCATCTCACGCTGATGCTTGCGGCGTATATCGCCGCCGTCACCGCGTTCTCCGCGGTGAACTTGCACATGCTTCCGCTCGTCGCGCGCTGGACGTGGCCCACGGTGATCGGGACGCTGCTCATCGCGTGGGCGAACGTCCATTACCGCAAACCGAAGCGCCCGCGCGCAGAAACGACTGCCGTGCGCGCCTGAGTTACCCGATCGGGTGATGCGCGCGGCCGGCGCCGGGCGTAGGATGCGGGCATGGCTATCACCGAGACCAGCGCGCTCGCCGCGCTGTCCAACGACATCGCGACGACCGTCGAGCGCGTAGCGAGCGGCATCGTCGCGGTCGAAGGGCGTGCGCGCATCGGGTCGAGCGGGTTCTACATCCGTCCGGATCTGATCCTCACGGCCGATCACGCGCTCGAGAGTGACGAGATCGAGATCGTGCGCGCGAACGGCGAGACGGAGACCGCGACGATCGCGGGCCGCGATCCGTCGACCGACCTCGCGCTGCTGCGCGTCGAGAACGCCGGCGTGCCGCTGGAGTTCGCGTCGCCCGACGCGCTGCGCGTCGGCGCGATCGTGCTCGCGGTCGCGCGCGACGACGACGGCGATCTCGCCGCGACGATGGGCGTGATCAGCGCCGTCGGCGACGCCTGGCGCACGTGGCAAGGCGGCGACGTCGACCGCTTCATCCGCCCCGACCTCTCGCTGTATCCGCGCTTTTCCGGCAGCCCGCTCGTCGACGTGAGCGGCCGCGTCATCGGGCTCAACACCGGCGGGCTCTCGCGGCATCAGACGCTCACGGTGCCCGCATCGACGATCGAACGCGTCGTCGAGGCGCTGCTGACGCGGGGCGGGCGCATCCCGCGCGGCTACCTCGGCGTCGCGCTGCAAGGCGTGCAGGGCGGCGTCATCATCCTGGGCGTCGAGCCGAAGAGCCCCGCCGACCAAGGCGGGCTCATCGTCGGCGACATCATCACCGCGCTCGGCGGCAAAGCGGTGGAAGACGCGGACGACGTGCACGCGCAGCTCGGCGCCGGCACCGCCGGCAAGCAGCTCGCGCTCGACGTGCGCCGCGGCGGTTCGCCGCTTCAGGTGCAGGTAACCGTCGGCGAACGGCCGGAGCACGATTAGCATGAACGCAACGATCGAGCGCGACCTCGAAGCGCTCGCGGAGAAGCTGCGGACGAGCACGGTCGCGGTGCGGCTGGGACGCGGGGGCGCGGGCTCGGGCGTGATCTGGGCGAGCGACGGCGCGATCGTGACGAACGCGCACGTCGCGAGCCGGCCGCTCGCGGAGGTCGTGCTCAGCGACGGGCGCAGCTTCCGCGCGCGGGTGGAGCGCCGCGACGTGCGGCGCGATCTGGCGCTGCTGCGCATCGACGCCGGCGGTTTGCCCGCGGCCGCCGTGCGCGACCCGCGCGACGTGCGCGTCGGCGAGGTGCTCGTCGCGGTCGGACATCCGCTGGGGATCCCGAACGCATTGACGATGGGGATCGCGCACGCCGCCGTGACCGCCGGCTCGCGCTTCGTGCAAGCCGATCTCATGCTCGCGCCGGGAAACTCGGGCGGGCCGCTCGCCGACGTGCACGGGCGCGTCGTCGGCATCAACAGCATGGTCGTCGGCGGGCTTGCGCTTGCGGTTCCTGCGAGCGACGTGCAGCGTTTCGCCGGCACGGTCGCGACGCCGTCGCGGCTGGGCGTGCACCTCGCGCCGGCGCGCTTGCGCGACGGGCGTGACGCGCTCGCGATCGTCGCCGTCGAGCCGGAGAGCCGCGCCGCGCGCGCCGGTCTCATCGCGGGCGACGTCGTGCTCGCGCGCGACGTCGAGCGCTTGCGCTTCGCGAGCGCGCTCGACGTGCTGCGCGGCGGCGTCGCGATCGTCGTCCCGATCCCGAGCGACGCGGAGAGCGCGCGCGCTGCCTGACCGCCTGCGGCTCGCGATCGAGGCCGACCCGGCGTCGCGCGAGCGCATCGCGCGCACGCTCGCGGACCGCGTCGAGATCGTCCCCCGCGACGGCGCCGCGCTCGTCGTGCGCGACGTCGCGGGCCTGCGCGACGCGCTCGCCGCGATCGCCGAAGGCTTCAGCGTCCCGACGATTCTGCTGGTCGACGACCCGCACGCCGACGTCGCGCTCGCCGCGCTGCGCGCGGGCGCGTCGGCCGTGCTCGCGCGCCAGAGCGACGCGCGCGAGCTGGGGGCGGCGCTCGACGCCGTGCGCGCCGGGCTCGTCGTGCTCGACGCGTCCGTGCGCGACGCGCTCGCGCCCGCGGCTACTGCGGCGCGCGCTTCGGAACTGACCGAGCCGCTGACCGAGCGCGAGCGCCAGGTGCTCGCGATGCTCGCGAACGGGCTTTCGAACCGCCGCATCGCCGAACGGCTGGCGATCAGCGAGAACACCGTGAAGGCGCACGTCGCCGCGATCCTCGCCAAGTTCGGCGCGACGACGCGCACCGAAGCCGTCACGATCGGGGTTCGGCTTGGGCTCGTGATGCTCTGAACGGACGGAGGATATCGGCGGCGGCCTGCGGACAACCGGAGGTGCCCCCGAACCACGTCGCCGCGATCGACGCCGAACGCATCGCCGCAGTCGAGCGTATGATCCGCCCGTACGTCCGCCGGACGCCCGTGATCTCGTTGCCGGGCAGCGAGATGGGCGTCACATGCGCGACCGTCACGCTGAAGCTGGAGTCGCTGCAGCACTCGGGCTCGTTCAAGGTGCGCGGCGCGTTCGCGAACCTGTTGCTGCGCGACGTGCCGGCGTCCGGCGTCGTCGCGGCATCCGGCGGCAATCACGGCGCCGCCGTCGCGTACGCCGCGAAGCGTCTCGGCTTGCCGGCGAAGATCTTCGTCCCGACGATCTCGTCGGCGGCGAAGGTGGACCGAATTCGAAGCTACGACGCCGATCTCGTCGTTACCGGCGAACGTTACGCGGACGCGCTGGCGGCGGCGGAGGAATGGTTGGGAACGTCGGGCGCGCTCTCGGTGCACGCATACGACCAGGTCGAGACGCTGCTCGGGCAGGGCACGGTCGCGCTGGAGCTTTCGGAACAGGCCCCGCAGCTCCACACGGTCCTCGTGCCGGTCGGCGGCGGCGGCCTGATCGGTGGAATAGCAGCCTGGTATGCTGGTGCCACGCGAGTCTTTGGCGTCGAACCCGAAGGCGCGCCGACGCTTTCATACGCGCGGGCCGCAGGCGGTCCGGTCGACGCGCCGACCGGCAGCATCGCCGCCGACTCGCTCGCGCCCAAGCGCGTCGGGACGATCGCTCATTCGATCGTCCGGCGCTATGTCAACGGCGTGGTGCTCGTGTCGGACGACGAAATCCGCGCGGCGCAGCGCGCGCTCTGGAACGCGATGCGCGTCGTCGCGGAACCCGGCGGCGTGACCGCTCTCGCGGCACTGCTCGCCGGGCGCTTTCGTCCCCGGATCGACGAGCACGTCGGCGTCGTGATCAGCGGCGGCAACACCGTCGCCGTCGACTTCGCGCTGCAAGAGGCCTGACGGTGCTGCCCGACGCGCTTTCGCTCCACCGTTTGGTCGTGCCGGTGATCGGCGCGCCGCTGTTCATCATCTCGCAGCCCGAGCTCGTGATCGCGCAGTGCAAGGCCGGCGTGATCGGCGCGTTCCCCTCGCTCAACGCGCGGCCCGAGCCCGTGCTCGAGGAGTGGCTCGAACGCATCGCGCGCGAGCTGGCGGAGCACGACGCCGCGCATCCCGGACGGCCGGCGGCGCCGTTCGCGGTCAACCTGATCGTGCACAAGTCGAACCCGCGCCTGACGCACGATCTCGAGGTGTGCGTCAAGCACCGCGTCAAGATCGTCATCACGTCGCTCGGCGCGCGGCCCGAGGTGAACGAAGCGATCCATTCCTACGGCGGCGTCGTGCTGCACGACATCATCAACGTCGCGTTCGCGCGCAAGGCGATCGAGAAGGGCGCCGACGGCTTGATCGCCGTCGCCGCGGGCGCCGGCGGACATGCGGGCACGTGGTCGCCGTTCGCGCTGGTGCAAGAGATTCGCGCGTGGTTCGACGGGCCGCTGGCGCTGTCGGGCGCGATCGCGAACGGCCGCGCCGTGCTCGCGGCCCGCGCGATGGGCGCGGACTTCGGCTACGTCGGCTCGGCGTTCATCGCGACGCGCGAAGCGCACGCGAGCGACGAGTACAAGCAGAGCATCGTCGCGTCCGGCGCGCAGGACATCGTTTACACCAACCTGTTCACCGGCGTGCACGGCAACTATCTGCGCGCGTCGATCGAGCGCGCCGGACTCGATCCCGAAAATTTGCCCGAGAGCGATCCGTCGAAGATGAGCTTCGCGTCCGAGAAGACCAAAGCGTGGCGCGATATCTGGGGATCGGGCCAAGGGATCGGCGCGGTGCGCCATATCCCCGCCGCCGCTGAGCTCGTCGCGCGGCTCGCCGGAGAGTACGATGAGGCGCTCCGCACGCTGACCGCCGACACGATCGAGCGCGTGTAGCAGCCCTACCGGTCAAACGGATAAAACGCGCGATTTCGTTCTGTGTGTCAAATGCGCGGTCGTTGTACCCCGCGGGAGCGTGGCGCGCCCGTCCGGAACACGAAAAGAACCCTTTCCAAGGAGCCACGATGGACGTTCTTCGCATCGGCGCGGCCGCACTCTGTCTGGCTCTTGTCGCAGCCGCCCCCGCCGATCCGCTGGGTGACGCCGTGACCAAGATCATGTCGGCCGACCATATCCCCGGCATGCAAGTGCTCGTCATCGACAACGGGCGCGTCACGGCGTCGCGTTCGTACGGCGTCAAAGACGTCGCGAGCAAAGCGCCGGTCGACGCGCACACGCGGTTCGAGATCGGTTCGATCACCAAGCAGTTCACCGCCGCGGCGATCCTGCAGCTCAAGGAGCGCGGCAAACTCAAGCTCACCGACGCGCTGGCGACGTACGTCCCCAACTACGCCGCCGCCAAACACGTGACGATCGCGCAGTTGCTCGGAATGGTCAGCGGCATCCCCAACTATACGGATTCGCCCGCATTCAAGGCGCTGCGCGTCACGAAGGGCGGCACGGTGACGATCCGGCAACGCGGCGACGTCATTCGCGTCATCGCGCTCGTGAAGGACAAACCGCTCGACTTCCCGCCCGGCACGCGAGGGGAATACAGCAACACGAACTACGCGCTGCTCGGGCGCATCGTTGAGATCGCGTCGGGCATGCCGTGGGCCGCGTACGTTCGCGCGAACATTTTCCGGCCGGCCGGCATGAACGAATCGGCTTTCATGGACGACGAAGGCACGATGGCCGACGTCGCCACCGGCTATCGAACCAAAAAAAGGGCTCGCTCGCGCGGGCCGGCACGATGAACGGCTGGGGCGACGGCGCCGGCGCGATCGTCTCGACCGCAGGCGACCTGGCCAAGTGGGACGCGGCGCTGATCGGCGGAAAGCTCCTGGGCGCCGACGACCTCGCGACGATGCTGCGACCGGGAACGCTGCCGGGGTCTGGGCCGAAGTCGCATTACGGTTACGGTTACGGTTGGAACGTCGACGCGTACGAGGGACAGAGCCGCGTCTGGCATAACGGCGAATCGCTCGGGTTCCACGCGACGAATCAGATCTATCGGGGCCTGTCCGAAACGATCGTCGTCCTCGCGAACAAGCGGAACTCGGACACCGACGCCGTCGCAAACGCGGTCTTCAAAGTGTTGCACCCGGCGCTTGCCGCCGCCGCCGCGAAGCCGGCGGCCGGTGAGGATCCCAAGGTCACGGCCCGCCTGAAACGCGTGGTGGACGCGTTCCGGTCCGGTAGGCCGGATCGCTCGGAGCTCAGCGCCAGCCTCAACGCGGAGCTCACGCCGGCCGTGCTCGCGCGGGTGACGAAGGAATTCACGTCAATGGGCGTGCCGACGGCATGGACGTTCACCGGCAGGACCGTGAGGGGCGGCATGACGTCGTACGACTATCGGGTCGAGTTCTCGATCGAGACGACGCTGCTGACGATGTCCGTGGGACCGGACGGCAAAATCACCGACATCACGATTCACCAGTAGCGCTCGGCGCGTTGTAGCCGCTCGGGTCGGGACGCGAGCGCACGATCGCGAGCCAGTTCTCGACCGTCATCACCACCTCGTCGTTTTGATTCAGCACCTCGACCTCGATCGTCACCGTGCCGCGATCCGGTTTGCTCTGCGAGCGGCGGTTGCCCGTGATGCGCGCGCGGACGCGCAGCACGTCGCCGGGCCGCACGGGGCGCATCCAGTGAATCGGCCCGAGGCCGGGTGAGCCAAGGCTCGTCTCCGGGTCGATGAACTCGTCGACGATCACGCGCATCATCATCGCCGCCGTGTGCCAGCCGCTCGCGATGAGCCCGCCGTACGGCCAGCGCTTCGCCGCCTCCGGATCGGTGTGGAACGGCTGCGGATCGTAGCGCGTCGCGAACGCGCGGATCTCGTCCTCGGTGACGTGGATGCTGCCGAGTTCGGCGCTGCTGCCGATGGGGAAGTCCTCGAGATACCGGGTGGCCATGGACGACTTGGATCGGCCGGGGCTTCGCAAATCCTCCAGAGCTTCTCGGCGTTCGCCGATCACGTCACCAGAGCGACCGAAACCGGGCCCGGAGCCGCGGGTATCTGGAGGGACGTATGGCCCAGGTGATCGAGCAGGCGAGCGGGAAGCGCACAACCCGTCGCGGTTCTCCGGCGACGGAGACGGCGGCGAACGACAATCGACAGACGTCGACGAGGAGCCGCGTTGGCAGTTAGCGCCGAGTCCTTCGTGCCGAACTGGGAGCTCACTCAGCTCCTGGACATCTTCCCCCTCCCGATCCGCCAAGCGCTCGTCCGTCTACCGAACCTCGACAACGTCATCGAAGTGGTGCTCGATCTCGGCCGCCCGCCGGAAGCGCGCTTCGACGACGATTTCGTGTTCTTGGGCGACACGCCGGTGACGTCGGAAGACATCGCGCACGTGACCGCGCGCTTGTCGCCGTTCGGCGGCGACAACCGCGCGGGGATCGAACAGACCCTGCACCGCATCAGCGCGATCCGCAACCGCACGGGCCGCATCGTCGGCCTCACGTGCCGCGTCGGGCGCGCCGTGTACGGCACGATCGACATCGTGCTCGACGTGATCCGCAGCGGGAAATCCATCTGCCTGCTGGGGCGGCCCGGCGTCGGCAAGACGACGATGCTGCGCGAGTGCGCGCGCGTGCTCGCCGAAGACCGCAAGCGCGTCGTGATCGTCGACACGTCGAACGAGATCGCCGGCGACGGCGACGTGCCGCACTCGGGCATCGGCCACTCGCGCCGCATGCCGGTCGCCGACACGCACCTGCAGCACAACGTGATGATCGAAGCGGTGGAGAACCACATGCCGCAGGTCATCGTGATCGACGAGATCGGCACCGAAGCCGAAGCGATGGCCGCGCGCACGATCGCGGAGCGCGGCGTGCAGCTCATCGGCACGGCGCACGGGCAGACGCTCGAGAACCTGCTGATGAACCCGACGCTGTCGGACCTGCTCGGCGGGATCAGCGCGGTGACGCTCTCCGACGAGGAAGCGCGGCGCCGCGGCACGCGCAAGACGGTGCTCGAGCGCAAGCAGCCGCCGACGTTCGACGTGCTCGTGGAGATCCAGGACCGCGACCGGCTCGCGATCCACCAGAACGTGGGCGAGGTGGTCGACGCGCTGCTGCGCGGGTATCAGCCGCAGCCCGAAGTCCGGCAGCGGACCGTGGGCGGCACGATCGACATCGTACAGCACGCCAACCCCGAAGCGATCTCCGTCGAGAAAGTGCGCGAGCTGCGCACGCAGCCGCGCGACGACGACGCGGCGCTGTTCGGCGCCACCGGCGAGTCGGTCCCCGACGACGCGAAGCCGCTGTTCATCTTCCCCTACGGCGTGTCGCGCAACAAGATCGAGCGCGCGGTGCACAACCTGCGCGTCCATGCGTCGATCGCGCGCAAGTGGGACGATGCCGACGTCGTGCTGACGCTCAAGACGCTGGAGCGCAAGGAGTCCGAGCGGCTCAAGCAGATCGCGGCCGAGAACGTGCCGATCTATTCGATCAAGACCAACACCACGACGCAGATCCAGAACGCGCTCAAGGACGTGTTCAACCTGCCTTCGCTCGACGTCGAGGAGATCGCGATGCGCGAGGCCGAGGAGGCCGTCTACCAGGTGCTCCTCGATTCTCGCGCCATCGAGCTGACGCCGCAGTCTTCGTATATTCGGCGGATGCAGCATCAGCTGGCGGAGCGGTATCGGGTGCAGTCCCGGAGTACCGGGCTCGAGCCGAATCGCCGGGTTCGGATCTTCAAGGGGCCTGACGTCTAGTCGCTCCCACGCCAGGCACGGTTGCCGGGGCGACTGCTGTTTTGCGGGCGGCCGGGTTTTCGTGGAAGCGGGCTATTGCGGCCGTCAGCGTTGTTGAGGCGCCGCGTAGTGCTGCGGTGAGCTCCGCCAGCACCGCAGCTTCTATGGCGACGTTCTCGCCTGCGCGGACGACCGCTGCTACGCGGTCTTTCGTTTCTGATGCTGCTTGCGCGCCCTCGTTTGCCGTGCTTGCGAGTTGTTGGGCGAGAGCACCCAGGTTGCCGGCGACGTTGCGGTTTTGGGCAGCTTGATCGCGAACGGCCGTCGTCGCGTGGACGAGCGCATTCGTGGTTCTTTGCTGTTCGGCGGTGGCGTGGCCGACGTCATCGAGTTGGCGCGCTACTTCGCCTACGTCGGTGCGTATCGTTTCGAGCGCGCGGGCCGCGGCGCTCGTCGCGTCGCGTGCGGTGCGGGCGGCGCCGTCGCCTTCGCGCGTGGATGCTACCGCCGAGCGGGTGCGTCGTTGGACGTCTCGGACCAATTCCGCGATCTCGCTGTTCGCTTTCAGTGCGCGTTCGGCCAGCGCTCGGATCTCGTCGGCTACGACGGCGAATCCGCGGCCGTGTTCGCCGGCGCGAGCGGCTTCAATTGCGGCGTTCAGGGCGAGTAGGTTCGTTTGGCCTGAGATTTCGTCGATCGTTTGCGTGATCGCGCTGATGCGTTCGGAGGCGGCGTGGAGGGCTTCGATGCCTTCCAGTGTGGTTGCCAGCGCCGTTGCGGCGCGGTCGCTGGATGATGTCGCCGCGATCAAGGCTTCCGCGCCGTCGCCTGCGATCGTGGCAGCGGAATGGGCGCTGGTGCGGATTGCGGCTGCGATGTCCGCGCCGCGTTCTACCGAGTGGGCCAGTTGTTCGAGGGCTGCCGCCGTGGTGCGCACCGTGTCTTCCAGGTGGTCGGCGGACGTGCGGACTATCGCGACGGCCGTTGCTACGTCGACGCTGGCGCCGCCGGCGTCCGCTGTAGCGCGTTCCAGGCGTTCCACGCTCGCTGATGCCGCTCGAAGGTCGTCCGAGATGCCTGCGGCGACGCCATGCAGGCGGGCGGCGTTTGCGTCGGCCTGCAATGAGCCGTCGTCGAGGGCGACGGCTGCGCTGCGAGCGTCGTTCAGGACGTCGCGGACGGCCGCGAGCAGTGATGCGAGCGCGTGCCCGAGGAAATCGCCGGTCGAGCGGGGTTCGATCCGCGTGGTGAGGTCACCGTTCGCGAGCCGCACTGCTGCGTCGGATCTGTCGCGCAGCGACGATTCCGCGCCGGCGAGTGCATGGAGGACCGCGCCTGCTTCGTGCGGGACGCGCGGCAGCGTGCGGAGCTCCGCGAGCGCTTCGAGGTCGCCTTCGCTGACGCGGTCGAGCGCGCGTGCGATGCGCGATAGCGGTGCGGCGATCGATTCGGCGAGGAAGATCGCTGCGAGCGCGCCGTAGATCACGACGACCGCGCCCGTGATCGCGAACGCGATTCGGTTGCCGCCGTGCAGCGTGATGATGCCCGTTACCGCGGTGACGAACGTTACCGTTACGACGATCACCAGCGCGATTCGGCCGGCGATGCCGCCCAGTGCGATGCGCGGCGGCGGCACTGCCTGGCCGAGCGCCTCAGCTGCGAGCGCTGCGAAATCCGCCAGCGTGTGTTCGAATGCCAGACCCAGCAGCGTTGCGTACATGGCCCAGCACAACAGCGCGCCGATCGCGGTGTCGGCGAGGTTGCGCGTGAGCGGAAGACCCGCGATCGCGTTGCCGCCGGTGCACGCGACGCCCGCGATCGCGGCGAATGCGATCAGCCAGGAGATGATGAACGGGAGCGGCAGTGTGCGCAGGCGCAGGGCGATCGCCGTAGCGTCGCCGGTTCCGGTTGTTATCGCGGCCCGGACCGGGGCCAGTGCGCGTTTGAGCGCGATGGTTTGGGTCAGCGGAAAAACGAGGACTGCGGCCAGTGCGACGAGCACCGATGCGCGCATCTCCGCCGGGGTGAAGTCGCCGCCTAGGAATACGAACGCCAGCGCACCCGCGAACGACACGGCGATCGCAAGAAGGCGCCGCCGCGAGAAGCGGCCGGCGATCGTGCGATATCGGTCCATCGGTACGGTTATCGGTCGAGCGTCACGTTTCCGGAGTCGTCGACGATGACGATCGAGTCGAACTGCAGCAGCTCGCCGTCGACGAGCCGGCGGCTGTGGACGGCGAGACGGTGCTCGCCCGTGCGGGTCGGAGCCGTCGTACGACATGCGCAAGAGCGGGTTCTTCGCGTCGCTGGCCGGCGCGAGGCGGCCCGCCTTCACCAAGAGCGCCACGACGCGCTGCTGCACCTTCAGCGGCAGCAGGCGGTACGCGTCGTCGTCCGAGCCGGCGAGCGCGGAGAGCTCTTGGGCGGCTTTGTTGCCCGGGTCGTCGAGGTTCTTGCAGAAGCGGACGATCAGGTCCCAGTCGTCGGCCGCAATGCCTTCGAAGACGCATGCGATCACGGCCCACTCGACGCCGTCGCGCGTCATCGCGCCCTTGCGCACGATCTTCAGGCGCGCGCGCACGCGGCGCCCGTGCAGGTCGAGGGCGACCTCGACGTTCGCGCCGGGCGGGCTCTCCTTGGTCGCGAAGAGGAGTCCTTTTTCGCTGATCTCCAAGCCGAGGCCCGGGATCAGCGTCCCGTTCTTGATCCATCCGACCGGGAAGCGCCGCCGCACCCGATCGGCGCTGCGGCGTTCGGACTTCTGCGCGCCGAGCCGCTTGAGCAACTCGTTGAACAATCTGACCTCCGCGATGGCCGGGACCCTGGTGTCGCGAAGAACGTCTGGTGCTCGTCACCTTCGAAGGGATCGAAGCCGCCGGGAAGTCGACGCTGATCGCGGCGCTGAACGAAGAGCTTACCACCCGCGGTAATTCCGTCCTAGTTACCAGAGAACCGGGCGGTACTCCCCTTGGCGACGCGTTGCGCGCGGTCTTTCTCGATCCCGCGCTCGCGGTCGACCCGATCGCCGAGGTGATGCTCTTGAACGCGTCGCGCGCGCAGCTCGTCGCCGACGTCATCGCGCCGGCGCTCAAGGCGCGCAGCGTCGTCCTGTGCGACCGCTTCTTCGACGCGACGGTGGCGTACCAGGGGTACGGCCGCGGGCTCAACGTCGACTCGCTGCTGGAGATCTGCTTGACGGCCACGCATCGCATCGCGCCGGACCTCACGTTCTTGATCGACATCCCGGTCGAGCTGTCGCAGGCGCGGTTGCGCGCCCGCGGCGGCGCGGACCGGCTCGAACGCGAGGGTACGGCGTTCCACGCGCGCGTCCGCGAGGGGTATCTCGCGCTCGCCGAACGCTTCCCCGGGCGCTACGTCGTGCTCGACGGCACGCAGCCGCCGGAGGTGCTCGCGGCGGCGACGTGGGGCGTGTTCCACGACCGGCGCGAGGCGGCATCATGACGGGGTCACGCGGCGCATGACGGAGTCACTCTTCGAGTGATCGACGGCAAGTTCGACGCGATCGGCGCGGCGGGGCCGCGCGCGTTCTTCGAGCACCTCACGGCCGCGACGCTGTCGCACGGCTACCTGTTCACCGGGCCGCAGGGCGTCGGCAAGAAGACGTTCGCGCGCGAGCTCGGGCGTTCGCTGCTGTGCGTCACGCCGAAGCGCACGCTGCTCGGCTGGTGCGGCGTCTGCACGGGCTGCACGCGCGTCGAAGCAGGGACGCATCCGGACTTCTACTTCACCGAAGGCCAGGTGAAGATCGGCGACCGCGACGGCGGCGGCTTTCACGACGCCGAGGACGCGACCGCGCGCGATCTCGTGCGCCAGCTCTCGCTGCACTCGTATGCCGGCGGCAAACGCGTCTTCATCCTCGGCGACGCCGACTTCACGCGCGAGGCTGCGAACGCGCTGCTGAAGTTCTTCGAAGAGCCGCCGGCGCACGTCGTACTGATCCTCACGACGAACGCCATCGGCCGCGTGCTGCCGACGATCCGCTCGCGGCTCGTCGAGGTGACGTTTCCGCTGCTGAGCGACGACGACGTCGTGCGCATCCTCGAACGCCGGGACGTCCCGCACGACGACGCGCTGCGCGCCGCGGCGGTGGCGAACGGCAGCGCGGCGCGCGCGCTGGCGTACCTCAACGAAGGCGAAGGCGCGACGCGCGACGCGGCGGTCGAATGGTTCTTCGCGGCGGCGCACGGCGAGGAGGCCGACGCGACTGCTTGGGCGACGCGGCCCGCGCTCGAGTCCGGGCTGGAAACGGTCAAGACGCTCGCGCGCGACTGGATCGCGTTAGGTCTGGGCGGAAGCGTGCCGATCCTCGCGCGCGATCAGCGCGCGCGGCTGGAAGCGCTGCCGGCGCGCGAACCGGCAGCGTTCGCGAAAATGCTCGCGGCCATCAGCGACGCGGAGCGCATCGCGCGCACGAACGTCAGCCCGCCGCTCGTCGCGGAGCTGGTGCGGATGGCGCTCGCACCGTCGTCGCGCTGAGGTGTATGTTGCGTCGCAAGCGACGCAACGTGGACCGAGCGCCACACGTGGCGCCTTCGCGGCCGGCTCGATCGTGCTGTTGAACTTGCCTTCGGCGACGATCCCGCTACCAGCGGCGCGTTGCGAATGCGGTGTCGGCGTACGTCTTTGCGAGCAGCAGGGCCACGTAGCCGGTCGCGACGGCGTGCAAGAGCGCGCTCAGCAGCAGCAGGGGGATGATGCTCGTGCCCGCCAGCGGGAGGACCCAGCCGCCGAGGTACGCCGAGAGCAGCGGTACGCCGATGTGGAGCAGCGCGTACGAGACGATCGCGACGACGGCGGCCGCAATCGGTGCGCCGCGGACGCGCTCGACCGAGACTTGGATCGCGGCACCGCCCGGCACGCCGCCGATCGCCGCCGCAGGCACGGTCCACACCAAGAACACCACGGCGACCACCGTGAGGACGATCGCGAGCGGTCCGATCAGCGAGCCGGCAAAAGATGCCACCCACATGACCAGCACGTAGCCGATCGCGGCGTAGAGGATGTCGCCGCCGCGGCGCTGCGTTTCGGACCAGCCCTTGTCGAACGACGCGCGGCCGTGGCGCCATGCGTCGTCCGCGATGATGCACGCCGCGCCCAGGCCGAACAGTTCAAGCAGCTGTGCGACGAGCGATGCGAGCTGGGCGGTCAACCCGTTGAGGCCGCCGCCGCCGTACGGCGTCATCACGAGCTGCAGCAGTACGCCGATCACCGCCACCAGCAGCGGGATGACGACGATCACCGGGTTGCGCAGCAGCAGCGGCACCGCTTTGGCGTAGACCGTGAGGTCGACCTCGGGGGCCGGTGAGCGGCGCATCCGCCGCTCGTTCAGCCGCGCGCGCCCGCGAGCGCGCTGCCGCAGCCGCAGGTGCGTTCGGCCGGGATCGCGGCGATGATCTTGAAGATGGCGTTCTTCACGCGCTCGTTGTTGCTGGCGAACACCTTCATCACTTCCGCGTGCGACACGGGCTCGACGCCGGACACGCCCTCGAGCCCAACGTCGTAGTCGGTGATCAGCGAGATGTTGACGTAGCACATCTCCAGCTCGCGGGCGAGGTACGACTCGGGATAGTTGGTCATGTTGATGACCTCCCAGCCCAGCGAGCTGAACCACTTCGATTCCGCGCGCGTCGAGAAGCGCGGGCCTTGGATCACGACGATCGTGCCCTTGTCGTGCGTGTCGATGTCGAGGCTGCGCAGCGCGTCGACGGCGAGCGGCCGCAGTTGCGCGCAGTACGGATCGGCGAACGACACGTGCGTGGTGATGGGGCCGTCGTAGAACGTGTCCTTGCGGCCGGTCGTGCGGTCGACGATCTGGTCGGCCACCACCATGGAGCCCGGCTTCACGTCCGCCTGCAGCGAGCCGCACGCCGTCGGTCCGATGATGCGGGTCACGCCCAGCGCCTTCATCGCGTACGCGTTGGCGCGGTAGTTGATCGATTGCGGCGGGTAGCGGTGATCTTTGCCGTGGCGCGGCAGGAACGCCACCTTCTTGCCCGCGATCTCGCCGAGCGCGATCTTGTCCGATGGCAGGCCGTACGGCGTCTCCACCCAGATCTCGCGCGGGTTCTCGATGAGCGAGTAGAACCCCGACCCGCCGTAGACGCCGATGTCGGCGCGTTCGTCCGTCGTGTACATTGCGCGCCCTATGTAGGACAGCGGAGCCGCAATCTCCGCCCCGAGGGCGCGAGCGGGCCGCGCCGAACGCCCGGTCGGTGCTCCTCGGCCGCGCCCGCTTCAGCATCCTCGACCGCCAGCCGTACCCGCTGTCCTTCGTGACGGTATCGGGCGCGCATCTGTACGGGTTTCCCTCGGACGACTCCGATTTCGACCTGCGCGGCGTGCACGTCACGCCGCCCGCGCCGCTGCTGTCGCTGAAGCCGCCGCGCGAGACCATCGAGGCCGAGTCCTGGGACGACGGGCCGCTCGACGAGCTGGTGACGCACGACGCGCGCAAGTACGCGCAGCTGCTGCTGCGCAACAACGGCTACGTGCTCGAGCAGATCTTCTCGCCGCTGGTCGCGGTCGAAGGCGACCTCGCGCGCTGGCGTGAGCTCGCCCGGCTGTGCATCGCGCGCAAACACGTCCAGCACTACCTCGGCTTCGCGCGCAACGAGTGGGCGCAGTTTCACCGCCGCCCGGAGAAGACGGTGAAGCGGCTGCTCTACGTGTTCCGCGTGATGCTGACCGGGATCCATCTGCTGCGCACCGGCGAGGTCGAAGCGAACCTGCTAACGCTCAACGAGGTGTACGGGTTGCCCTACGTCCCCGAGCTCGTCGCGGCGAAGCGCGCGAACGGCGAGGCGGCGGAGCTCCCGGCGGACAAGCAGCTGCCGTTCTACGAGCGCGAGTACGCGCGGCTCGAGGCATTGTTGATGGAATCGCACGAGCGCAGCACGCTCCCGGACGAAACCCCCGGCGCGCGCGACGCGCTCGACGACTTCTTGCGGGAGCTGCGCTTCGGCTAACGAGCGCTAATCCAAAAAGTCCGATGGTTTCAGCTCGTCGATGAACTTCTTGAACTTGGTGGGGTCTTCGGTGTCGCCCGCCTTGTCGGGGACGGTTTCCTCGAGCGCGATCTTGTCGCTGACGAAGATCGGTGCTTGCATGCGCAGCGCGAGGGCGATCCCGTCGGACGGGCGCGCGTCGATCTCCTGAACCTCGCCGTTCGTGCGCACGATCAGCTTGGCGAAGAACGTCGAGTCCTTGATGTCGTGAATGATGATCTGCTCGAGCTTCGCAGACAGCGTTTCGAGCAGCGTGCGCATCAGGTCGTGCGACAGCGGGCGCGGCACCGCGGTCCCCTCGAGCGCCAACGCGATCGCCGTGGCCTCGAACGGTCCGATCAGGATCGGGAGGTAGCGCTTGCCTTCGAGATCCTTGAGGATGACGACCGGGTCGTGCGTGAGGAGATCGATTCCCAGCTTGTCGACCTTCATCTGCCGCATCGGATGGTACTCCTGGGGGGTCGGTACCGACTCCTCCGCGTACGAAGGCGCTCCGTGGCATTGTCGTGCGGTATCGTCGGGCTTCCCAACGTCGGAAAGTCCACCATCTTCAACGCGCTCACGCGCTCCGCGCAGGCGCTGGCCGCGAACTACCCGTTCGCGACCATCGAGCCCAACGTCGGCGAGGTGCCCGTACCCGACCCTCGGCTCGGCGTGCTGGCCGACCTCAGCCGGTCAGAGAAAATCGTCCCCGCGACGATGCGGTTCGTCGACATCGCGGGGCTCGTCCGCGGCGCATCCAGCGGGCAGGGGCTCGGAAACGCGTTCCTGTCGCACATCCGCGAAACGGACGCGGTGGCGACGGTCGTGCGATGTTTTGAGGATTCGAACGTCACGCACGTCGAGGGCGATCCCGACCCGCTGCGCGACATCGAGATCATCGACATCGAGATGTCGCTGGCCGATCTCGCGTCGCTGCAGAAGCGGCGCGACAAGCTGCAGCGCGAGGTGCGCGCGAACCCCAAGGAAGCGCCCAAGCTCGCGGCGCTCGACGTGCTCATCGCGGCGCTGGAGAACGGCACGCCCGCGCGCGCGTTCGCGCCCGGCTCGCCCGAGGCGGAGATCGCGCGCGACGCGTTCTTGCTCACCGCCAAGCCGATGCTCTACGTCGCCAACGTCGACGAGGCGCAGATCACGAACCCTGGGCCGATGGCGCAAGCGGTGTTCGCGCACGCCAAAAAAGAGAACAGCCGCGCGATCGCATTCAACGGCAAGATCGAATCCGAGTTCGCCGGCATGAGCGACGCCGACGTCGCCGAGTTCCGGTCCGACTACGGGATCACGTCCGGCGGGCTCGACCGGCTGATCGTCGAGGCGTACGACCTGCTTGGGCTCATGACGTTCTTGACGACAGGCCCGAAAGAGTCGCGCGCGTGGACGATCCACAAAGGCACCAGGGCGCCGCAGGCCGCCGGCACGATCCACACCGACATCGAGCGCGGCTTCATCCGCGCCGAGATCGTGTCGTACGAAGACTACGTCACGTACAAGACGATGGACGCGATTCGCAGCGCCGGCAAGCTGCGCTCCGAGGGCAAGGAGTACGTGATGCAGGAAGGCGACGTCGTCGAGTTCCGCTTCAACGTCTGACGAGGGCGGGCCGCGGAGCAAGCGGGCGCCGCGCGGCGGCGGGTTCGCCAGATGGCGAACGCGGTGCCAGGGGTTTTCGCCGAATGTCCTAAAGAGTTCGGACGGCTCAGGAGGCCATTGTCTCGATGTCCACAGCCGTAACCGGCACGACGGCGGTTCGTGAAGTCAGCGTCTTCGGTGACGCGATCGCGTACTTCAACGAAGCGGCCGCGCTGCTCAACCTCGACCCCGGGATCAAGGCGATCCTCACCCACCCGTCCCGCCAGATCATCTTCTCGATCCCGTTCCAGCGGGACAACGGCGGGATCGAAGTCTTCACCGGCTACCGCGTGCAGTACAACTTCGCTCGCGGGCCGGCGAAAGGCGGGATCCGCTTCCACCCCGGCGTCACGCTGGACGAGGTCACCGCGCTCGCGTTCTGGATGACGTGGAAGTGCGCCGTCGTCGACCTGCCGTTCGGCGGCGGCAAAGGCGGCGTCACCTGCGATCCCAACACGCTCTCGATGGCGGAGATCGAGCGGATCACGCGGCGCTACGCCGCGGAGCTCGTCGAGGTGATCGGGCCGGACAAAGACGTGCCCGCGCCCGACGTCAACACCACGCCGCAGCACATGGCGTGGATCATGGACACCTACTCGATGCACGTCCGGCAGAACACGCCGGGCGTCGTCACCGGTAAGCCGCTCGAGATCGGCGGTTCGCGCGGGCGCGTCGAGGCGACCGGGCGCGGCGTGTCCATTGTCGCGCTCGACGAGATGGCGCGGCTCGGCATCGATCCGAAGGGTGCGCGCATCGTCGTGCAGGGCTTCGGCAACGTCGGCGCCATCGCGGCGAAGATGTTCGCGGACCGCGGCTGCAAGATCGTCGGCATCAGCGACGTCACCGGCGCGTACGTCAACCCCAACGGGCTCGATCTGGACGGCGCGATCGCGTACGCGCAGGAGCATCATTCGCTCGACGGATACCGTGGTGGCGACAAGATGTCGAACCAGGCGATGCTCGAGGTCGAGTGCGACGTCCTCGTGCCGGCTGCGCTCGAGAAAGTGCTCACCGTCGACAATGCGTCGCGCATCAAGGCGAAGCTGATCGTCGAGGGCGCGAACGGGCCCACCACGCCGGAAGCCGATCATATCTTTGCGAAGAACGGCATCGTCGTCATCCCGGATATCATGGCGAACGCCGGTGGGGTGACCGTGTCGTACTTCGAGTGGGTTCAGGACCGGCAGGGCTATTTCTGGAAAGAGTCCGAGGTCAACGACCGGCTCCAGGAAGTGCTGCTCGAGAATTTTACCGTGCTGCGGGGGATTGCTACCGGGCGTGGGATCTCGTATCGGACTGCTGCGTATATGGTGGCGATCGATCGGGTTGTGAAGTCGCTCAAGGCTCGTGGGGTTTACGCCTAGGCTCTGACATCCTGGCGTTGTCGCGGGGGCGGCGCACTGCTACGTCGGGGACGCGGCCCTCGCACTTCGTGTGCGAGGGCCGCTTCGTGCTCGCATCGTTCTCGCGCATCCTGCGCTTCACTCGCTCGCAGACCCCGACGTAGCAGTGCGCCGCCCCAGCGACTGCACGATCGTCGCTGCGCTCGATTTCGTGGCCGCCGGCGTTAGGGTTGGTGGTGGTATTCCGCTAGGATTCGGATTTCGCCCACGATTGCTTCGTTGAACGCTGGTAGTTCTTCGGCGGGGATCCATAACTCCGTGTGCGTTTTTCCGCCTACCTGTTGCGGGGCGTATCGTTCGATGACGTCGGCTCGTACTTCGAAGGCCGTTACGTAGCCGATTGCTTCCGGTTCTTTGGTGTTCCAGTCGCGGGCTATTTGGTGGGCGTACTCTTCGGTGAGCACCGGGTAGAAGATCGGCTGTTCCGGTAGGCGCGGCGGGAAGCGGCGGAAGCCGCTTTCCGCGATCAGGGCGTACTCGTGGCGGCCTACCGGGCGGTAGAGGGTTCGCGTTCGGGGCGCCTGCTCGTCGTGCGCGATGGGGTTAGATCCGGCGGTCGAGTTCTTGGACTTGGGACGGGCGGGTTGGGGGGACCACTTGTTCTATGCTTGATTCTTGGGTGGGGGCGCCGGCTTTTTCCCAGGCTGCGAAGCCGCCTTGCAGGATGCGGACGTCTTTGAAAGCGTTCGCTTGCAGCTTTTCGGCGATTTGTTTCGTCAGGTCGCCGTCGCCGTGCTCGTCGTAGAGGATCACCGGCTTGTCCGGGGCGATCGGGATTGCCAGGTGGTCCGGCGTCAGGAGGTCGTGCGGTCGGTAGCGGACTGCGCCGCGGATCTCGCGGTGGCCGCCGTGTTTGCCGACGTTGAGGATCGTCGCACCGGTGTCGGCCAGTGCGCGCAGTTCTTCGACCGTGATGTCCATCTCCGGCATCGTACCCGGCGGGTGGACGAACCGAACGAGCCCCAGCGCGACCGCTCGTGTCGGGTGGCGGGGCTGCGAGGGACCGCGGGGCATGGCCGCGCAGTACGGAAGAATGCATAGGTTCTGCCGCGCGCTCGCCCTTGCGATGCTCGCCGTGCTGGTTGCGCCGTCGGTCGGCGTGGCGCAGCAGGCGCCCATCGTCGTCGCGCCGATCGCTTTTACGCAGCGCACGCTGCCCAACGGTTTGCGGGTCGTCATCGCCGAGGACCACCGGACGCCGACCGTTGCGGTCGATGTCGGGTACGACGTCGGGGCGAAGAGCGATCCGGCTGGGCGGTCCGGGTTCGCGCACCTGTTCGAGCATCTCATGTTCAAGGGCACCGCGAACGTGAAGCCCGAGTCGATGGACCGGTTCACCGAGGACGTCGGCGGCTACAACAACGCGTACACCGCCGAGGACATCACGAACTACTACGAGGTCGTTCCTTCGAACCACCTCGAGCGGCTGCTGTGGGCCGAAGCGGACCGCTTGGCGAACCTCACCGTCGACCAGCCGAACTTCGTGACGGAACGAAAGGTCGTCATCGGGGAGTACGATCAGTCGATTCTTTCGAGCCCGTACGGGATGCTGTACGAGCTCGCCAACGGCGCGTTCACCAAACATCCGTACTTGCGCGGGGTGATCGGGAATCCCGATCAGCTCAACGCGGCGTCGCTTTCGGACGTCATCGCGTTTCATACGACGTTCTACCGGCCCGACAATGCGGTGCTCGTGCTGGTTGGGGATCTCGATCCCTCGCAGGCCAATGCGTGGGTGGACAAATATTTCGGCGCGCTGCGCAAGCCTTCGGCGGCGATTCCGCGGGTGACCGTCGTCGAGCCCGAGCAGAAGGCGCAGCGGGCGATTGCGTACGTCAGTAAGAATGCGCCGCTGCCCGCGACGCTGATCGCGTATCACATTCCGCCGGCCAAGGCCGCGGATTCCGCGGTGCTCGACGTCATCGAGGTGCTGCTGGGGCATGGGCCGAGCTCGCGGTTGCGGACGGCCATCGTGGACGGCGGGCTTGCTTCGCAGGCGGTTGCCAACGCGGACGGCCGGCAGCAGGCCGGGCTTTTCGACGTGTATGCGATCGCGAATGCGGGGCATTCGACTGCGGACTTGCAGGCTGCACTCGAGCAGCAGATGGCGCGGCTTCGCGAGGAGTTGGTGCCGGCCGATGAGCTGGACAAAGCGAGAACGCAGACGATCGCAGCGCTCGTTCGGCAGCTGCAGACGCACGACAACGTCGCGCAAGCGCTCGTGCGCGCTGCCGTCGTGCAAGGCGATCCCGGGGCGGTGAACCGGCAGGCCGCGGCGTATTCGGCGGTTACGGCTGCCGACGTGCAGCGCGTGGCGCGCAAGTATTTCACGACGGCCAACAGTACCGTCGTTTCGTATCAGACGGCTGCGTCCGCGGGCGCGACGGGAGCTTCGAAGTGACGCGCGCGATGGTGCTGGCAGCGTTCGTGGTTTCGGCCGCCGGTTTCGGCGGGGCGCGTGCGTTCGCTGTCGCTCAGGAGAGTCAGATCGTTCCCGGCGCGACGAGCACGCCGCCGCCGCCCGGGCCGGCGCGGGCGGTGCAATATCCCACGCCCGTTGCGACCGTGCTGCCCAACGGGTTGCGCGTCGTCGCCGTGCGCGTGCCCGGGAACGCGCTCGTGGCGGCGGATCTCACGTTGCCCGGCGGGGCCGTCGCGGATCCGGATGCGATGCCGGGCGTTGCTTCGTTGACCGCGTCCTTGCTGACGCGTGGGAGCGCGAAGCGCACTGCGAAGGAGATCGGGTTCACGCTCGATGCGCTCGGCGCGACGCTCGACGCGCGCGCGTTGCCCGATCGTACGGATGTCACCACCGACGCGGTTGCGGCGCGGTTTCCGGCGGCGTTGGCGCTGCTTGCGGAAGTCGTGCGGCAGCCGGCGTTTGCCGCGCCGGAGCTCACGCTTGCGAAGCAGCGGGCGACCAGCAGCATCACGCTGCAGAGCGGGTCGCCGTCTGCGCTTGCGAACCTCGTCGCGCAGCGCGCGCTGTTTGCCGGTGCGTTCGGGCGTCCTGCGCCGGGGACCGCGCGGTCCGTTGCGGCGATCGATCGCGACGCGATCGTAGCCTATCACCGTGCGCACTACCGGCCGGATGGGGCGATCCTCACCATCGGCGGCGATCTTGCGCCCGGCGATGCGTTCGCGCTCGCGCAGACGGCGTTCGGCGATTGGGCTGCGCCGCCCGGCGCGGTGACGACGCCGTCGCCGGCGGTTGCTGCCGCGCCGCGGATCGTGGTCGTGGATCAGCCTGCGGCCGGGCGCACCGCGATCGTCGTTGCGCATGCCGCGCCGTTGCGCACGTCGGCGGATTGGGCCGCCGCGATGGTCGCCAACTCGGTCTTGTCCGGATATTCCGGGCGGCTCAACGAAGAGATTCGCGTCAAGCGCGGCCTTTCGTACGGGGCGGGCTCGTCGTACGTTACCGGGCGTTACGCCGGTGCCATCCTCGCGAGCACGCTCGTCGAGCATGCGAAAGCGCCCGAAGCGCTCGACATCATGCTCAGCACCATCTCGTCGCTGGGCGGCAGCGCGCCGGCGGCTTCCGACGAGCTCGTCGTGCGGCGCACGTCGCTGCTCGGCGGCATGGCGACCGGGATCGAAACGATCGGCGGGCTGGTGCGCACGGTCGCCGCGAACGCGTTCGCCGGGTTGCCGCTCGATGCGCTCGCCACCGGACCGGCGGCTCTGAATGCCGTCGAGCCGGCTGCGGTCACGCGCTTTGCGGGCGCCGCGCTCGCTGCGCCGCCCACGATCGTGCTCGTCGGCGATTCGTCGCAGTTCATCGACGCGGTGCGCAAGGCGCATCCCGGCGTGCTCGTCGTCAAAGCGGCGGAACTGGACCTCGCGAGCCCGGGATTGATGCGCCGGCCGTGAGCCCGCGCATGCGCAGGGCGCTCGCGACCGCCGCGACGGCCGCGCAGCCGCAGGCGAACCACAGCACGGCGGGTGCGGCGCGTGCGATCGCGTCGTGCGGCGCCGTCCCCGCGGCGAGCGACGCGCCGAACACGCCGAACACGATCGCGACGAAGGCCGCGCCCGTCGTCTGACCGCCGACGCGCATCGCGGCGAGCAGGCCCGACGCGCTCGTGCTCTTCTCGCGCGGTGCGCTGCCGATCAGCTCGCGGTTGTTCGGCGATTGGAAAAAGCCGAAGCCCAGCCCGCACACGATCCCGCGCAGCACGATGTCCGCGGCGGTGGGGTTCGGCGGGAGCGCCGCATAGAGCGCGAGGCCCGCGGCGAACACCGCCAGACCCGACGTCGCGAGGATGCCGACCGGAAAGCGGTCCGATAGACGGCCTGCGAGCGGTGCGACGATCGCCACGGCCAGCGGCCACGACGTCAGCAGCAGGCCCGATTGCAGCGGCGTCCTGCCCAGCGCTTCCTGGAAAAAGAACGGCAGCGCGACGAACGCGAGCCCTTGCGCGGCGTACGTCGCGAAGCTCGTGGCGCTCGCGGCGGAGAACGCCGGGCTGCGGAACAGGTCGAGTGCGATCATCGGCTGCGGCAGCGCGAACTGCCGCCGCACGAAGACGACGCTCGCGGCGACGCCGGCGAGCACGCGCGCCGCGATGGTCCACGCCGGTTCGTGTCGCGCGAAGCCGTCCAGGCCCCAGATCGTCAGCGTGAAGCCCAGCGCGCTCGTGACGACGCTGGGCATGTCGAGCCAGCCGCGGTTGCGGGCTTCTTTCGGCAACGCGCTGTTCAGCGCGATGTTGACGGCGCCGAACGGGACGTTGATCGCGAACAGCCACGGCCACGGCAGCACGGCGAGGATGAAACCGCCGAGCGTCGGACCCGCCGCGGCGCTCGTCGCGACGACGAGCGCGTTGAGCCCGAGCGCACGGCCGAGTTGCGCGCGCGGAAAGATCTCGCGCAAGATCGCGGGCGAGATCGCCATGACGGCCGACGCGCCGATGCCTTGCAGCACGCGCGCCGCGATCAGCAGCGGGAACGAGCGCGCGACCGCGCACGCGAGCGAGCCGGCGACGAACACGATGACGCCCGCGCGGTAGACGCGTGAGGGGCCGCGCAGCTGGCCCAGCGCGGCGAACGCGAGCAGCGAGGCGGTGACGGCGAGCTGAAAGCCGTTGACGACCCAGATCGACTCCGCGGGCGACGTGCCCAGCTCGCGCGCGATCGTCGGCAGCGCGGTGTTCGCGATCGAGCCGTCGAGCACGGACATCGTGGTCGCGAGGGCCATCGCGACGTAGGCGATCCGCCGCCGCGGCAGCGGCAGACCGTCGGAGCGCTCGGCGGGCGTGGTCAGCGCTGCGCTTCGAGGGTCGTGATGCGGCGTTCGTGGTCGTCGAGGCGATCGTCACGCTCGTCGAAATGCCGCAGCATGCGGTGCTCGAATTCGGCGAAGCGTTCGTCCATGCGCCGATACATGGCATCGAATCCTTCCGCCACGGCTTGGTGAAGGCTTCGGAAGCCTTCGAGGATGATTTCGTCAGTCACGCTCTGAGGAGACACCGACTCGTATTTCCCAACCGTGTACGTCATGTGAACGCTTGTTCGGCGTGGTAGGAGCTGCGTGAAAGCGGGCTCGAAACGACCTGCACGAAGCCCTTCGCGTCGCCGATCGCTTTGAGCCGTGCGAACTTCGCGGGCGTGACGAACTCCTCGACCTTCAGATGGCGCTTCGTCGGCTGCAGGTACTGGCCCATCGTGAAGATGTCGACGTCGATCGCGCGCGCGTCGTCCATCGCCTGCTCGATCTCGGCTTCCGTCTCGCCCAGGCCCAGCATCAGCGACGTCTTGGTGTACGTCACCTTGCCGGACTTCTTCGCGTGCTCGAGAATGCTCAGCGACTGGCCGTAGTTCGCGCGGCGGTCGCGCACCGATCCTTGCAGGCGGTTCACTGTTTCCAGATTGTGCGCCAGCACTTCGGGCTGCGCGTCGAGCACGATGTCGAGCGCGGTCAGGTCGCCCGCGAAGTCGCCCGTGAGGCACTCGACCTTCGCGTCGGGGACTTTCTTGTGGATCATGCGCACGGTGTTGGCGAAGATCGCCGCACCGCCGTCGGCGAGGTCGTCGCGGTCCACTGCGGTGAGCACGAGATATTTCCAGCCCAGCTCCGCGACCGCTTGCGCGACGCGCAGCGGTTCCATCCAATCGACCTCGCCTTTCGGCGAGCCCGTCTTGACGTTGCAGAAGTGGCAGCCGCGCGTGCATGTGTCGCCCAGGATCATGATCGTCGCGGTGCCGGCGCCCCAGCATTCGCCGATGTTCGGGCACATCGCCTCTTGGCACACCGTGTGCAGGTCGAGCCGGCGCACCTCGCCGAGCACGTGCTCGTACGACTCGCCCGACGGCAGGCGAACTTTCAGCCACTCGGGCTTGCGCTTTGGAGGTTCGGGCCCTTCGACAAGCTCAGGGCGGGCCTTCGTGAGGTCGATCGTGTTCATGCGGATTCCGGGATTTGGTTCGACGGGAACGGGAGCGGTGCCCCCGGCGGGATGGTCTCGCGCGCGAAGGTCGTGCCGAACGCGCCTTCCAGCGAGTCGAGCAGCGCGTCGCGCGCTTCGGCCCACGACACGTCGCGGCCGAGCTGCGCGGCGATGGAGGTGATGCCGAACTGCGGCGTGCCGCATGGCGTGATCAGGCGGTCGTAGTCGAGTGCGGTGCTCGCGTTGAGTGCGAGCCCGTGCAGCGACGTCATCTGCTTGACGGCGATGCCGATCGCGCAGATCGCGTCGTCGCCGACGTAGACGCCGCGGTGCTCGCTGCGCGGCTGTGCGGCGATGCCGAAGCGGTACAGCGCGCCGGTCACCGCGGTCTCGAGCGACGATACCAGCGGCACGACCTCGCGGAAGCGCTCCAGCCGGCGGATCGGGTAAACCACCACTTGGCCCGGCCCGTGGTACGTGACGTCGCCGCCGCGCTCGATCTCCGCGACGTCGACGCCGCGCGCGGCGAGCAGCGCGCGCGGCAGGAGGACGTTCGCCTCCTTCGCGTTGCGGCCCAAGGTGATGACCGGGTCGTGCTCGACCACGAGCCAGGTATCGGGCTCGCGGCCTTGCGCAACGGCGGCGTGGAGGGCGCGCTGCAACTCCAGCACCGGCGCGTAGCGCCGGCGCCCGAGGTCCAGCAGGCGCGTTCGAGGAGCCATTCCGGGGCCATGACCTGCCTGCGACCCCTTGCAGTTGCCGGACGGGGAGCGTCCCGAGCGATTCGCGAACCCGCTCGTGCGTGCCGGAGACCGTGACGAAATACAGCAACCTGCTCGCGGAGTGGCTGGCCGAGCTCGGCTACACGCACTGCTTTTTCGTCGCCGGCGGCAACATCATGCACCTGCTGGACGCGCTGCGGACTCGCATGGCGTGCATCCCGGTCGTGCATGAGGTCGCCGCCGGGATCGCGACGGAGTATTTCAACGAGGTCGGCGGCTCGGGCAAGGCGTTCGCGCTCGTGACGGCCGGCCCGGGGCTCACCAACATCGTGACGGCCGTAGCGGGCGCATGGCTCGAAAGCCGGGAGCTGCTCGTGATCGGCGGGCAAGTGAAGTCGACCGACTTGGCGACGGGCGGCATCCGCCAGCGCGGCATCCAGGAAGTCGACGGCGTCGCGATCGTGCGCCCCGTCTGCGTGCGGGCATTGCGCATCGAGGCGCCGCTCGCGCGGCCCGAGCTCGAAGAGGCGATCGCCGCGGGCGCGACGGGCGCGCAAGGGCCCGGTGTTTTTGGAGATCTGCCTGGACGCGCAAGCCGCGCCGGTCGAGCGCAGCGCGCTCGACGTGCCCTACCGCCCGGCAGCCGATGACCATGCGGCCGCGGCCGCGGCGTCGCGCGCCGCGGCGCCGGAGGTCGCGCGGTTGATCCGAGCGTCGCACCGGCCCGTGCTGCTTATCGGCGGCGGCCTCTCGCGTGCAGCCGCCGCGCGCGTCAGAGCGCGCCTGACGGATGCCAGCGTCGCGGTGATGGCGACGTGGAACGGTCTGGATCGCGTCGATTCCGGCGACCCCAACTACGCCGGCGCGCCGAACACCTGGGGGCAGCGCTCGGCGAACGTGCTGATGCAGCAGGCCGACGTGCTGGTCGCGCTCGGCTCGCGGCTGGGCTTGCAGCAGACGGGCTTCAACCACCGCGAGTTCGCGCCGCTCGCCACGGTGGTCCACGTCGACGTCGACGACGCGGAGCTGCACAAAGGCCACCCGCACGTCGAGCTCGCCGTGCGCGGCGACGCGGATGCGATGCTCGAAGCGCTGCTCGCCGAGGATTTGGGCGATCACGGCGAATGGCTCGCGTTCTGCCGCACCGTCCGCGCGGAACTGCCGCTCGCGGACCCCGCGAACCGCAACGACGCGCGCTACGCCGACCCGTTCGTGTTCAACCAGCAGATCTCGGCCGCGATGCGCGCCGACGACGTCGTGATCCCGTGCTCCAGCGGCGGCGCGTTCACCACCGCGATGCAGGCGTTCGGGCAGCGCTGGGGCCAGATCATCGTGACGAACAAAGGGCTCGCCGCGATGGGCTACGGCTTGTCGGGCGCGATCGGAGCGGCGTTCGCGCGACCGGACCGGCGCGTCGTGCTGTTCGAGGGCGACGGCGGGTTCTCGCAAAATCTTCAAGAGCTCGCGACGGTGTCCGTCAACGCGCTGCGCGTGAAGATGTTCGTCGTGAGCAACGAGGGCTACGCGTCGATCCGCATGACGCAGCGCAGCTACTTCGGCGGCGAGTACGTGGGCTGCGACGTCCGTTCCGGGCTCGGTTTCCCGCGCTGGGACGCGTTGTTCTCCGCGTACGGCATCCCGGTGATGGAGCTCGGACCCGACGGCCTGGAGTCGGACGGTTTTCGCGCGCTCTTCGACGCACCGGGCCCTGCGGCGTTCGTGCTGGCGGTCGACCCGGAGCAGACGTACTTTCCGAAGATCACGAGCCGGATCACCGCGACGGGTTCGATGGAGTCGGCGCCGCTGCACCTGATGACGCCGGGCTTGCCCGACGACGTCGCGGCGCGGGTGATGCCGTACTTGACCGCAAACCTCGTCTGATCCGATGAACGCGACAGAACGCGCAGATGGTCGAGATTCTGCGCCGCGGCGTGGCGGCGTACGGCTACGTCGCCGTCAAAGCGGAGTTCGAGGCGGAAGGGACGCGCACCGACGAGCTCCTCCGGCTGGTCGAGATCGCGCACGCCGCGCAGCTCGAGCTCACGGTGAAGATCGGCGGCTGCGAGGCGATCCGCGACCTGCTCGAGGCCAAGCAGATCGGCGTGCGCTACATCGTCGCGCCGATGGTCGAGACGCCGTACGCGCTCTCCAAGTACGTCGCCGCCAAGGAGCAGGTGTTCAGCGCGGACGAGGCGCGCGACACGCAGTTCCTGTTCAACATGGAGACGATCACGGGCTACGAGAACCGCGTTGCGCTCGTCGAGCTCGCCGCGCGGCGACCGGGCACCGACGGCGTCGTGTTCGGGCGGGTGGATTTCGTCGGTTCGATGGGTCGCGACCGCGACAGCATCAACGACGACGACGTGACGGAGAAGGTCGTCGAGGTCGCAGCGCGCTGCGCGCGCGCGGGGCATCGATCTCGTCGTCGGCGGCGGGGTCTCCCGCGACGCCGTCCCGGCGCTGCGCCGAATCCGCGCGGCGCATCTCACGCGCTTCGAGACGCGCAAGGTGGTGTTCGCCGCGTCGGCGCTCGACGAACCGTCGATCGAGCAGGGCTTGCTCAACGCGGTGCACTTCGAGCTGCTGTGGCTCATCAACAAACGCGCGTACTACGACACGATCCGCAGCGAGGACGACAAGCGCATCGAGATGCTGGAGCGGCGCTGGAACGTGCTCCGCCAGCCCGTCGGCTGAGGCGGTGCGGCTCATCTCGATCGTCGTCCCGGCGTACAACGAATCCGAGTGCGTGGACGAGCTCGCCGCGCGCCTCCGCGCGGTGTTCGCGCCGCTCGCACCCCGCTACGAGTTCGAAGCGATCATCGTCGAGAACGGCTCCGCCGACGACACGTACGAGAAGCTGCTCGCGATCCGCGCCGCCGATCCGCGCTTCAAGATCCTGCGCCTCTCGCGCAACTTCGGCGCCGAAGGCGCGGTCACGGCCGGGCTGCGGCTCGCGACCGGCGACGCCGCCGTGATCATGTGCGCCGATCTGCAGGACCCGCCCGAAGTGATCCCGCGCTTCATCGAGCGCTGGGAACAGGGATACGAGAACGTGTACGGCGTCATCACGCGCCGCAAGGACGAAGGGCTCGTGCGCCGCACGGCCACGGCCGCGTTCTACTGGCTCATCGACAAGCTCAACGACCGGCCCGTGCCGCGCAACGTCAGCGACTTCCGGCTCGTCGACCGCCGCGCGTACGCAGCGCTCAACGCGATGCGCGAGCGCAACCGGATGATGCGCACGATGTGGAGCTGGATCGGTTTTTCGTCGGTCGGTGTGGAGCACGAGCGCCCGCCGCGCCACGGCGGCAAGTCGACCTATGCGTTCTTTCGCAACGTTCGCTTCGCGCTCAGCGGGATCGTCGCCAGCTCCGTCGCGCCGCTGAAGCTGATCCCGTTCTTCGGCCTCGGGCTGTCGGCGCTTTCGTTCGTCGCGATCGTCGTGCTCGCCGTCGACTGGATCTTGTTCGGCGTGCCGTTCGCCGGCTACGGCACGATCGTCGCGCTCATCCTGCTGATGTTCGGGCTGCTGTTTTTGTTCCTCGGCATCATCAGCGAGTACGTCGGCATGATCTTCGAGGAGGTCCGCGGGCGGCCGTCGTTCATCGAGTCCGCGCGGCACGGCTTCGACGATGCCGCCTCGTAGCGTCCTGGTCACCGGCGCGGCGCGCGGCATCGGCGCTGCGATCGCGGCGCGCTACCGCGCCGACGGCTGGCGCGTCGTCGCGCCGTCGCGCGCGGAGCTCGACCTGTCCGACACGGCCGCCGTCGAGCGCTTCTGCGCGCGCACCGATCTCGGTGACATCGACGTCCTCGTCAACAACGCGGGCGAGAACGTGCTCGGCCGGATCGCGGCGCTGCCGGACGCCGACCTGCGGCGCATGGTGCGAGATCAACTTGCTGTCGGCGTGGGCGCTGATCCGGCGCTTCGCCGGCGCGATGGCCGAGCGGCGCTGGGGCCGCATCGTCAACGTCGCCTCGGTGTACGGCATCAAGAGCCGCGCCGCGCGGGGCGCGTACACCGCGAGCAAAGCCGGCCTCATCGGGCTCACCAAGACCGCCGCGATCGAGTACGGCGCGGGCAACGTGCTCGTCAACGCGATCGCGCCGGGCTTCGTCGACACCGAGCTCACCCGGCGCAACAACACGCCGGAGCAGATCGCCGCGCTGCTCGAAGCGGTGCCGCTCGGGCGGCTCGCATCGACCGATGAGATCGCCGTGCTCGCGGCGTGGCTCGGCGGCGAAGCGAACACGTACGTCACGGGGCAGACCGTCGTCATCGACGGCGGTTTGCTGATCGCGTGAGCGCCGGCGACGGTTCGTTCACGGTCGCGTCGTCGCAAGGCGACTACGCCGTCGAACCGTTCGCGGCCGTGAGCGACGTCGTCGCCGCGCTCGAAGCGATCGCCGAGCCGTTCCTGATCGTCGACGAACGCGTCCTCGCGCTGTACGGCGATGCGTTCGCGCCGCTGGCGGCGATGGCGCGGCACGTCATGCCCGCGGTCGAGACGGAGAAGACGCTGCAGGGCGTGGAGCGCGCGCTGCTCGCGCTTCAGGCGGCGGGCGGCAACAAGCGCACCACCATCGCGGCCGTCGGCGGCGGCATCGTGCAAGACGTCGCGACGCTGAGCGCGCACCTGTGGTACCGCGGCGTGCCGTACGTCTACGTCCCGACGACGCTGCTTGCGATGGCCGACAGCTGCATCGGCGCCAAATCGGCGGTCAACCTGGGCGCGTTCAAGAACCAGATCGGGACGTTCCAGTCGCCGCGGCGCGTGCTCGTGTGCGAGCGCTTCGCCGACACGCTCGCACCCGACGACGTGCGCTCCGGGTACGGCGAGATCCTCAAGCTCGCGATCGTGGAATCGGCGGCGGCGTTCGCGCAGCTTCGCGACGACGTGAGCGCCCGCGGCTTCGGCGGGCCGTCGCTGGGCGCGCACGTGCGCGCGAGCCTGGCGACGAAGCGCCGCATCATCGAGCTCGACGAGCACGAGCGCGACCTGCGCCGCATCCTCAACTACGGCCACACGTTCGGCCACGCGCTGGAGGCCGTGACGGAGAACGCGGTGCCGCACGGGCTCGCGGTGGCGTGGGGCGTCGACGTCGCGAACTTCGTGGCGTGGCGCACCGGGCTGCTCGAGCGCGCGGTGTACGAACGCGTGCACGCGTTCATCGCGCGTTTCTTTGCGTACCGCCCGGGCCGGCGCTACGACGCGGCGGCGCTGGTCGAAGCGATGGGGCGCGACAAGAAGGCCGCCGGCGGCACCGTCGCGCTGATCCTTGCGCACGATCTCGGCGACGTGCGCATCGTCCCGACGGCGCTGGACGCGAAGCTCGCGTCCGCTCGTCGGCGACTACGTCGCCGGCGAGGACGCGTTCGCGGCCTGACCGCGCGCGGGCGATCGGTCAGACGGCGGCGGGCTGCTTCGCCGGCTTGGGGTTGACGATGTGGATCGCCTTGCCGTGCATGAACTCCGCGGTGTCCATGATCGACTCCGTGAGCGTCGGGTGCGGGTGGATCGAGAGGCCGATGTCCTCGACCGTCGCGCCCATCTCCAGCGCGATCACGCCCTCGCCGATCAGCGACTCCGCCTGCGGCGCGACGATGTGCATGCCGAGCAGCAAGTCGGTCTTCTTGTCGCCGATCAGCTTGATGAGGCCGTCGGTTTCGTTCATCGTGCGCGCGCGGCCCGACGCGATCAGGTTCATCTTGCCGACGCTCACGTCGTAGCCCGCGGCCTTCGCCTCTTCCTCGGAGAGGCCGATGGTGGCGACCTCAGGGTCGGTGTACACGCAGTTCGGGATCGCGACCGGATCGAACGCGCTCGCGCGGTCGCCGGCGATTACCTCCGCCGCAACGACGCCTTCTTTCATCGCCTTGTGCGCGAGCATCGGCGCGCCCGTCACGTCGCCGATCGCGAAGATGCCGTCGACCTTCGTGCGGCGCTGCGCGTCGACGTCGAGGAAGCCTTTGTCGGTGGTCTGCAAGCCCGCCGCGGCGAGGTTCAGCGTGTCGGTGATCGGCTTGCGGCCGACCGCGACGAGCACCTGGTCGAACTCGCGCGTCTCGGGCTTGTTGTTGGTGAACTCGCCGTTGATCGTCACCTTCGCCGCTTGCGGGCCGGTCTTCTCGATCGTCTCCACCTTCGTGTTGAGCGCGATCTCGATGCCCTGCTTCTTGAGGATGCGGCCCAGCGTCTTGCTGATCTCCAAGTCGGTGCCGGTGAGCAGCTGCGGCATCGCCTCGACGACGAGCACCTTGGCGCCCATGCGCGTGTACACCGTCGCGAACTCCAGGCCGATCACGCCGCCGCCGACGATGAGCATGTTCTTGGGGATGCGCTTGATCTTCACGGCGTCGTCGGAGTTGATGATCGTGTCGCCGTCGTGCGGCCACGCGCCCACGTTGATCGGCGCGCTGCCCGTCGCGATGACGACGGCTTGCGCGGTGTACTCGTCGGTGGTGCCGTCTTTCTTTTTCAGCGAGACGACGTTCTTGCTGACGAACGACGCGTCGCCGTACGCGAACTCGACGTTGTTCGCTTTGAACAGCTGGTTCACGCCGCCGACGTTGGCCTTGACGACCTTGTCGGCGAACTTCGCGACGCCTTCGCGGTCGACTTCGGCTTTGGGCACCTTCAGGCCGAGCTCGCCGGCGTGATCGATCTGGCGCGAGATCTCGCCGACGTGCAGCAGCGCCTTGGTGGGGATGCAGCCCCAGTTCAAGCACACGCCGCCGACCTCGTCGCGGTCGAAGCACACGACCTTTTTGCCGAGCTGGCCGAGCCGGATCGCGGCGTGATAGCCGCCCGGACCGGCGCCGATGACGAGCGCGTCGACGGTGAACGATGCCATGTTAGTTCTTTGAAACTCCGAAGGGTGAAGGGAGAGCCGTTGAGCACGACCCGCTCGTAAGAAGAACCGTTTCGGCGCTCTTCGCGCCGCTGCGCGGGAGCCCCCGGCCCAGCTCCGGAAGGTGGCCGCTTCCATCGCTCTGGAGGACGGCATGCGCTACCAGACCATCCCGCGCTGGACCTACGTGATGCTGACCGTGATGAGCGTGTGCTTCGTGATCGGCGCCTTCGGGTTTATCTTCTTCGTTCCGGCGCCGACGGGCGCCATCGTCGGCGGGATCTGGCTGGTCGTTTTCGGGGGCATGGCATTTTTCTCGCTGCGGGCGCTCCGCGGCGGCGCCGACGACGACCGCATCCGCCGCGAGGGCACGGTCGCCACCGCCACGGTGCTGTCCGTGAACACGACGAACTGGACGGTCAACAACGTGCCGCAGTGGAAGCTGCAGCTGCGCATCGAAGGCGCCGGCGCGCCGTACGAGACGTCGCTCAAGCTGCTGACGTACAACCCCCCCGACGACGGCGCGAGCTTCGGCGTCCGGGTCGATCCGCTCAAGCGCGAGCACGTCGTCCTGAGCGGCGACGACGGCCCGCGCCCCGCCGCGAGCAGCGCAAGCCCGGCCGCGGCGCCGCACGTGCAGGCGGCGGTCCTCGAAGCGCTGCGGCAGGCGGGGCTGGCGGCGGGCGAGACCGCGGTGGTCAACGCCGACGGGAGCCGCACGATCACGACGTCGTCCGTCTCGTTCGGCGGCGGCGCTGCCGGGACGCCGGGTACGGCCGACACGGTCCGCTTGCTGGCGGACCTGGACCGGATGCGCGCCGACGGGGCGCTGAGCGAGGCCGAGTTCGCGGCCGTCAAAGCCAAGCTGCTCGGCGGCACGTAGCGGCGCCCTAGGCGTCCGCCGCTTCGACGGGCTCGAGCACGGCGACCGGCAAGACCGCGAGAGCCGCGGCGAGCGGCAGCATGAGGCGGCCGTCGCGGTCGAGCGCCTCGACGATGCGGCCGGTGAGGACGTCGCGGTACCGCGCGGCACCGTCGGGGCCGAGCGCGAGCGCCGTCGTGCCCCACACCTCGGCGCCCAGCGGCGGCTGTTCGCCCGCGAGCGTGCGCGGCAGGCGTGGCACGACGACCAGTGCGCGCCCGCGCGCGAACGCCACGACGTGCGCGGCTTTGTCGCCGAACGCGTCGAGCGGCGCGTATGCGTTCTCGGGCCAGACCGCGTCCGCGCGGCGCCGCAGCAGCGTGGCGAGCACGTAGAGCTTGATGCGCCCGTCGGGCCACGCCGCGAGCAGCTCGCGCGCGAGCGTTTCGCGCGGCGGTGCCCGATGCGAGCGCGTCGTCGAGCGCGCGCAGCGCGTCCGCGCGCAGTTCGAAATTCACCGGGCGGCGGTTGTCGGGATCGACCAGGCTGAGATCCCAAAGCTCGGTGCCTTGGTACGTGTCGGGCACGCCGGGCGCCGTCGCTTTCAGCACCGCCTGCGCGAGGCTGTTCGTCAGTGCGGTGGCGGCCAAGCTGCGCGCACCGGTCTGCATGCTTTCGAAGAACGCCGGCGACCGCACCGGATCGAGGATCGCGCGCGTGAACTCCTCGAGCGCGCCCTCGTACGCCGCGTCGGGGTTCGTCCAGCTCGTGCGCAGCTTCGCCTCGCGCGCGGCTTTGACCATGTAGGCGACGATGCGTTCGACGAACGCGGCGAGCGCGTCCGCGCCGATCTCGCCGCCGAGCAGCTCGGCGGGCCACGCGCCCAGAATCGTCTGGTACAGCAGGTACTCCGCGAGGTGCGTGACGGCGCCGCGATGTTTGCGGTTGAGCCGCGACCAGCGCGCGAGGGCGCGCCGCCATTGATCGGGCAGCTCGGAGATCACGGCGATGCGCGCGCGCACGTCCTCGCCGCGCTTCATGTCGTGCGTCGCGGTCGCGAGCATCGCGTGCGGATGGTGCGCCGCGCGGCGCGCGTTCTGGCGGTGGAAGTCGGCGACGGAGGTGCCGAACTGCGCGGGATCGCCGCCGACTTCGTTGAGCGCGACGAGCCGCACCGAGCGGTAGAACGCCGTGTCCTCGACGCCTTTGGCCGTGACCGGCGCGGTGAGCTGCTGGAACCGCATGGCGAACTCGACGTAGCGCTCGCGGACCGCGTCGTCGGGATGCTGCGCCAGCAGCACGCGGCGCAGGAACTCGTACGTCGAGCCTTCGTCGGTCGCGTCGCGCGCGCGGGCAATCGCGATCGCGCGCTCGATGAACAACCGGTCCGCGGGCTCGACCGCGGCGCCCGTCACGTACGTGCGGTAGATCGGAAACGCCGCGATCGTCTCGACCAGCACGCGGCGCAGCGCGCCCAGCGTGAAGTCGCGCGTGCGCGGATCGCGCTGCGCGATGCGGTCGAGCCGCAGCGCGAGCACGTTGAGCTCCGCCGACAGCGCCGTCTCGAGCACGAACCGCTTCGAGGCGTACGCGATCTCCGCATACGGGGTCGCGTCGCGCGCGAACCGCCGGTACACCATGTCGACGGCGCGCGCGTTGCGGCCGTCGACCGCGAGCCCGGTGACCGCGTTCATGAACTCGTAGCCGGTCGTGCCGTCGACGTGCCAGCGCGCGAGCAGCTCCTGGTTGGGCGCGAGGATCTTCTCGACGACCAGGTACATCGGCTGATCCAGCATCTCGGCGCGCGAGCACAGCAGCTCGCAGTAGCCGATCGGGTCGAAGAGACCGTCGACGTGGTCGAGCCGCAGCCCGTCGACGTCGCCGCGCGCGACGAGCTCGAACACGAGGCGATGCGCGTCGCCGAAGCAGTTCGCGTTCTCCATCCGCATCGCGGCGAGCGCATTGATGTCGAAGAAGCGCCGGTAGTTGATCTCTTCGGCGGCGACCTTCCACGACGCGGGCCGCCAGTGCTGCGCGTCGACGACGCGCTCGATCAGCGCCTTGCCCTCCGGCGTGGTGCGCGCCGCATCGAGCCGTGCCGCGTGCGCGTGTGCGCTGGCAGATTCCGTCTCGCCGAGCAGCCGCCGCAGCGACGCCGCGGCCGCGCGGCGCGCGACGTGATCGGGCATCGTGTCGAGCGTCGCGAACAGCGGCGCGAACGATGCGAGCGACGCCGGCTCGGCATCCGCGAGCATCAGCGCGTAGGTCGGCGGCGCGAGCGGGAAGCGGTGCTCGAAGTACCGCAGCGCGAAGCCGCCATCGGCGTACTCCCAGCGCAGCTTGCCCGCGTCCAGCACGTCGCCGTACTGCTGGCCCAAGAACGGCAGCAGCACCTTGCCGCGCAGCTCGGCGCGCAGCGGCTTCCAGTCGACGTCGAAGTAGTCGGCGTAGTGCGAGTCCTCGCCCCACGTCAGCAAGTCGAGCCACCACGCGTTGTCGTCGCCGCCGACGGCCATGTGGTTGGGCACGAAGTCCAGGATGTGCCCCATGCCGTGCGCGCGCAGGGCATCGACGAACGCGCGGTACTCCGCGGGCGTGCCGATCTCCGGGTTGAGCGACGCGTGGTCGACGATGTCGTAGCCGTGCGTCGAGCCGGCCCGCGCCTTCAAGTACGGCGAGGCATACACGTGCGAGATGCCGAGCGACGCGAGGTACGGCACGAGCGCGGTCGCGTCGGTGAACCGAAAGCCCGCGTGGAACTGCAGGCGGTACGTCGCGCGCGGCGTCACGAGCCGAGAAACCAGCCGGCGCTCCACGGCGGCAGCGCCGTCGCGTCGGCGTCCGCAGGAACATCGCCGGCGGCGAAGATGCGCGCGCCGCGGGCGGCATACGACACGACGGCGTGCTTTGCGCCGAGGTTCGCGATCAGCGTGAGCCGCGCGCCGTCGCCGAACCGCCACTTCACGCTGAATGCCGTCTCGGCAAGCACCTGGTAGCCGTCGCCGCGCGCGCCGCTCGCGAGCCGCGGCACGATCAACCCTGCGCGCAGCGCGAGCAGCTCGCGGTGCAGCGCGAGCGCGGCGGCGTGGCCTGGCTGCGCGCGCTCGTCCCAGCGGAGCACCGATGCCCGCATCGTCGCGGGATCCTGCGGATCGGGGATGCGGTCGCGCCGCGCCGGGTCTGCGAACGCGGGCCACGCGGCAAACTCGCGGCGGCGTCCTTCCGTCACGGCGAGCGCGAGCTCGCGGCCGAAGTCCGCGAAGAACAGAAACGGCGTCGACGCCGCCCACTCCTCGCCCATGAACAGCAGCGGGATCGCGGGCGCGAGCAGCAGCACCGCGGTCGCCGCACGCACGGCGTCCTCCGGCGCGAGGGCGGAGATCCGCTCGCCCAGCGCGCGGTTACCGATCTGGTCGTGGTTCTGCAAAAAGTCGACGAACGCGGTGGACGGCAGCGCTGCGCTCGGCTCGCCGCGCGGCGCGCCGCCGCGGTGCTGCGACGGTTCGCCTTGGTACGCGAACCCCTCGGCAAGCGCGCGCGAGAGCAGCCGCGCCGGCTCGCGCGCGTAGTCGCGGTAGTACCCGTCGGTCTCGCCGGTCGTCAGCACGTGGAACGCGTGGTGCGCGTCGTCGTTCCACTGCGCATCGTAGCGGCCCAGCCAGCGCGCTTCGTTCGCGTCATTCTCCAGCACGAGGTGGACCTCGCGGCCCGCCTCGACGCCGGCGCGCACGCGTGCGGCGAGCTCGTCGAGGAACGGGCGCGGCGCGTCGTCGCGGATCTCGTGCACGGCGTCGTAGCGCAAGCCGTCGAACCGGTACTCGCGCAGCCAGTACAGCGAGTTCTGCACGAAGAACTCGCGCACGACCTCGGCATGGTTCGCGTCGACGTTGATCGCGGCGCCCCACGGCGTGTGGTGCCGCTCGGTGAAGAACGGCTCCGCGAACGCGTGCAGGTAGTTCCCTTCGGGCCCGAAGTGGTTGTAGACGACGTCGAGGAACACGCATAGCCCGCGCGCGTGCGCCGCGTCGACGAACGCCTTGAGCTCGTCGGGCGCGCCGTACGCGCGCTGCGGCGCGAACGGCAGCACGCCGTCGTAGCCCCAGTTGCGGTCGCCGGCGGGCTGCGCGAGCGGCATCAGCTCGACCGCCGTGACGCCGAGCTCGGCGAGCGCGTCGAGCCGCGCGGCGGCGGCCGCGTACGTGCCTTCGGGCGTGAACGTGCCGACGTGCAGCTCGTACAGCACGATCTCGTGCCATGGGCGCCCGCGCCAAGCGGACTCGTGCCAGCGAAACGCGCGCGGGTCGATCACCGCGCTGGGCGCGTGCACGCCGTCGGGCTGAAAGCGCGACGCCGGGTCCGGCACGCGCACGTCGACGCCCGGAAAGGTGAACGCATAGCGCGAGCCCGCGCGCGCGCCGCGCACGGTGCGCTCGAACCAGCCGCCGGCGCGCGGCTCCAGCGCGTGCTCGGCGCCGTCGACGATCACCGCGGCGCGCTCGCGCGACGGCGCCCACAGCCGGAACGCGACGCCGTCGTCGCGCAGCTCGGCGCCGAACGGCATCGCGTGCGCGTAGCGCGTCACGCCGGCATCGCCGGGACTTCGGCGAGCAGCGCGTCGACCGCGGCGGCCAGCGCGCTCGGATGTCCCGGCAGCGCGTCGCGCACGTCGCGCAGCGCCGTCTGCAGGCGGAAGAACGCGATGAGCGCGTCGCGCTGCGCCGGGTCCTGCGGCGTCGTCGCGAGATCGCTCGCGCTCGCGGCGTAGCGGCGCAGAAACGCCTCGCGAACGCGCGCCGTCAGCTCGAGCATCGTCGCGCGCGTCATGCCGGGATCGGCGGTCGGATCGAACGCGGTCGCCTGGATCGTCTCGCGCGTCACGGCGTCGAACGACCGCGCGAGCAGCGCGACGTCCTTGAGCGGCGACGAGCGCCGCGCGAGCGCCTCGCCGAAGCCGACGAACACCGGGACGCCGTCGACGAGCAGCACGCGGCCGAGCGTCAGGCGGCCGTGCGCGCGCGCCGACGCGGCGCCGATCGCGCGCGGCAGCGCGTCGATCGCCGCCGCGATCTGCTCGCGCACGGGCGCGACGCTCGCGACGCCGGCGGCGGCGATCGCACCGAGATCGTCGTGCGCGGCGAAGCGCCATGCCGCGACGTCGTCGGGCGTGAGCGGGTGCGTCCCGAACGTCGGGTCGCTGCCGGGCGCCGTCAGCGCGCGGTGCAGCGATGCGAGCCCGTCGGCGACGTGCTCCGCGGTGAGCACGAGGCGCTCGTCGGCGGTTCCGGTGCGCAGGATCTCGCGCAGCGCCGCGTCGATGTCGGTCGGGTTTTGGATGAAGCTCTGCGACGTGACCGCTACCCACGTCTCGCCGCTGCGGCCGGTGACGAGTGCCGTGCCGAAGAGCTGCGGCGCTTGGGTGAAACCACGCTCGCGCAGGTGCCTCAGGAACGCGACGGCGCTGTTCTGCACGCGCGGCATGCGGCGGTGCATGGTGAGCAGCCGCGAGTCGTCGAGGATGAAGCGCTGCGCGCCGGGCGCGTAGCCGAACCGCTGCGACGTGCCGGCGTCCGGCCGCGGATCGCCCTCCCATGCGAACGTGACCTGACCGTCGTCGTGCAGCACGGTGCCCGCGCGCATGGCGCGCTCCACCAGCCGCGCCGTCGTCGCGTCGGACGCCGCGTCCGCGATCCAGCCTTCGCGCGGCCCGGTGCGCGCGCGCGCCAGCGCGTCCTCGCGGATCGGCATGTCCCACACGAAGCGCAGCACGAGCGACGTGCGGTTCGCGCCCTCGCCGACGACGATGAACGCCAGCGACGGGTCGACCTCTTCGGCGACGAACGCGTCGACGACGTGCCCGTGCTCCGCGGAGCCGAGCGCGGCCGGCACGACATCGCTGTCGATCACCGCGCGCGCGAACGCGTCGAACGCGACGCCGTAGCGCGGCACGACGATCGTCGGCAGCTCGGGCAGCGCGCTCGACCGCACCGGCGCCGCGTTCTCGTGCGGATCGCGCACCAGCGAGAACCAAAAGAAACCGTAGGGCGCGAGCGTCACCGCATACGGGCCCGTCGCGATCGGCGGGAACGGCGAAGCGCCGAGCATCTCGAACGGCGTGCGGCCCGTGAACTGGGTGAGGTCGAGCTGCACCGCCTGCGCGGCGTGCGACAGGTTCGCGACGACGAGCACGGTCTCGTCCTCGTGCTCGCGCAGGTACGCCAGCACCCGCCGGTTGTCGGGATAGAGCAGCGTGAGCGTTCCCCGGCCGAACACTTTGGTCGCCTTGCGCACGGCGATCATGCGCCGCATGTAGTTCAGCAGCGAGCTGCCGTTGCGGTCCTGCGCTTCCACGTTCACCGCGGCGTAGCCGTACGTCGGGTCGGTCACCGCGGGCGCATACAGCCGCACGGGCTCCGCGTTCGAGAAGCCGCCGTTGCGGTCGGGCGACCACTGCATCGGCGTGCGCACGCCGTCGCGGTCCTTGAGGAACAGGTTGTCGCCCATCCCGATCTCGTCGCCGTAGTAGATCACCGGCGTCCCCGGCATCGACATCAGCAAGCCGTTCATCAGCTCGATGCGGCGGCGGTCGTTCTCGAGCAGCGGCGCGAGCCGGCGCCGGATGCCGACGTTGATGCGCATCTTCGGCTCGACGGCGTACACCGCGTTCATGCGCTCGCGCTCGCGCTCGCTCACCATCTCCAGCGTGAGCTCGTCGTGGTTGCGCAAGAACACGGCCCACTGGCAGTCCTCGGGGATCGGCGGCGTCTGGCGCAGGATGTCGTGGACGGGATAGCGGTCTTCGTCCGCGACCGCCATGAACAAGCGCGGCATCAGCGGGAAGTGGAAGCACATGTGGCACTCGTCGCCCTGGCCGAAGTACGACGACAGATCCTCGGGCCACTGATTGGCTTCGGCGAGGAAGATGCGGTCGGGAAACTCCTGTTCGAGCGCCGCGCGCAAGATCTTGATCACGCCGTGCGTCTCGGGCAGGTTCTCGTTGTTGGTGCCTTCGCGCTCGCACAGGTACGGCACCGCGTCGAGCCGGAAGCCGTCGACGCCGACGTTGCACCAGAAGCGCATCGCGTCGATGATCGCGCCGACGACTTCGTAGTTCTGGAAGTTCAGGTCCGGCTGGTGCGAGAAGAAGCGATGCCAAAAATATTGGCCCGCGACGGGATCCCACGCCCAGTTCGACGTCTCGGTGTCGGTGAAGATGATGCGCGTGCCGGCGAACTTGCGGTCGTCGTCGGACCACACGTAGAAGTCGCGCTCGGGCGAGTCGCGCGGCGCGCGGCGCGCGCGCTGAAACCAGGGATGCTGATCGGAGGTGTGGTTGACCACCAGCTCCGCGATGATGCGGATCCCGCGCGCGTGCGCCTCCTCGACCAGGCGCTGCACGTCCTCGAGGGTGCCGTAGGACGGGTGCACCCCTTCGTAGTTCGAGATGTCGTAGCCGTCGTCGCGGAGCGGCGAGGGGAAGAACGGCAGCAGCCAGAGCGCGGTGACGCCCAGGTCCGCGAGGTAGTCCAGGCGCGCGGTCAGCCCCGCGACGTCGCCGACGCCGTCGCCGTTGGAGTCCTGGAACGCTTTGACGTGAGTCTGGTACACGACCGCGTCGCGGTACCAGAGCGGATCGTTCTGCAAAATCAGGCAGCCAGCGTCAGCGGTGCGGCGACGTCCTCCAGCGACTTGCGTTCGGCGTCGATCCCCAAAACGATCTCGACGATGCCGCCGGCGATCATCAGCCCGGCGCCGAACAGCCAGCCCGCCGCGAGCATCCGCGGCTCGTGGCTCGCGATCAGCTTGCCGTAGACCAGCGGCGCGACGGCGCCGCCGACGAGCGTGCCCACCGCGTACACCACCGCGATCGCGGCGGCGCGCGTCTCCAGCGGGAAGATCTCGCTCACGGTGAGGTAGGCCGCGCTCGCACCGGCGCTGGCGAAGAAGAACATCACCGACCAGCACAGCGCGATCGTGGTCGCGGTGAGATCGTGGTGCAGGAACAAGATCGTCGTGAGCACCAGCAGCAGGCCGCTCACGATGTAGCAGCCCGAGATCATGATCTTGCGACCGACGACGTCGAAGAAGTGACCCAGGATCAGGGCGCCGGCGAAGTTGCCGATCGCGAACGGGATGATGTACAACCCGACGTCGCCGGATTTCACGCCGAAGAACGTCGTGAGCGTGAGGCCTTGGGTGAAGAACACGGCGTTGTACAGGAACGCCTGCGTGATCATCAGCGTCATCACGAGAATGGTACGCTGCGGGTATGTCTTGGCCATCGTGATGACCGTGTCGAGCATGCCGTGCTTGCGCGACGCGTCGAACGTGAGCTTGCGGTCCGCGACCGGCGGCAGCTCCTCGCCCGTCTCGCGCGCGACCTCCGCCTCGACGTCGGCCACGATCGCTTCGGCCTCGTCGTGGCGGCCGTGCGTCAGCAGCCAGCGCGGGCTCTCGGGGATGCCGCGCCGCACCGCGAGCACGGCGATCGCGAGGAACGCGCCGAGCCCGAACGCGAGCCGCCAGCCCAGCGACGGCGATATGAAGTGCCCGTTCAGCAGCGGCACGGAGACGAGCGATCCGACCAGGGTGCCGATCCACCACGAGCCGTTGATCGCGATGTCGGCGACGCCGCGCCGCGCCGACGGGATCAGCTCGTCGATCGCGGAGTTCACGGCGCTGTACTCGCCGCCGATCCCCGCGCCCGCCAGCATGCGGAAGATGGCGAAGCTCCAGAAGTCCCACGCGAACGCCGTCAGCAGCGTGCTGACCAGATACCAGGTGAGCGTGATGAGGAACAGCTTCTTGCGCCCGAGCTTGTCGGTGAGATAGCCGAACACCAGCGCGCCGATGCACGCGCCGATGAGATATGTGGTGCCCGCGGCGGTGGCTTGCACGTCGCTGAGGCCGAGCCCGTTCTTGGACGTGAGCGTCGGGCCGATGGTCCCGACGATGGTCACCTCGAGCCCGTCGAGGATCCAGGTGATCCCGAGGCCGATTACCACGACCCAATGCCATTTCGCCCACGGCAGGCGGTCTAGCCGGAACGGGATGTCCGTCGTGATATGCGCGGCGTTGGCGGCCAACAAAGTCCTCCGGGCACGGTCGAGGCAGGCGGGCTATCAGGTACCCGACCGGTCGCGGCCGGAAACCGCGCCGTTGCGTAAGGAGCCTTACCGACGAGCCGAGGCGATTTGCGCCATGATGGCGCAAACACCGTCCATTCCATGAACCCGTATTGAGGTACGCGATGAAATCAACGATCCTGCACGTGTCGATGACGCTTGCGCTTCTGGCGATGCCGGTCGCGGCGCTGGCGGCCGACACGCCCGCGTCCGACCACATGGCCGGCGCATCAGGCCAAATGGCGACGATGGCTTGCCGGCCCGCAACCGCCAAGGACACCGCCGCATCCGCCGACGCGATGGCAAAGGCGCACGTCATGATGGCGACGATGGGCACCGAGAAGCTCGTCTGCATGAAGCTCAACCACGACGCGATGATGGCTGAAGCGGCAAAGGCGAAGAAGATGGCCACCGCTGCCGAGGCCAACGCCGCGTGGGTGCAGTTCCTCGAGAACGCGATGCAGGTGCCCGGCGGGACCGGCGGAGGCTAGACGCTCGCTGCGCCGCCGCTCACAAGAGCGTGCGGCGCAGATCCGCCAGCGCGTGCTTGATCTCGACGGCGAAGCGCGCCGCGTTCGCGCCGTCGATCACGCGGTGGTCGTACGACAGCGACAGCGGCTGCATCAGGCGCGGCACGAACGCCGTGCCGTCCCACACGGGGCGAATGTCGGCTTTGCACGCGCCGAGGATCGCGACTTCGGGGGCGTTGATGATCGGCGTGAACGTCGTGCCGCCGATCGAGCCTAACGACGAGATCGTGAACGTCGCGCCGCTCATGTCGGCGGGGCCGAGCTTGCCGTCGCGCGCTTTGGCGGCGAGCTCCGACGTCTCGCGCGCGATGTCGATCACGCCCTTTTTGTCGACGTCGCGAATCACCGGGACGAGCAGCCCGTTCGGCGTGTCGGCCGCGAAGCCGAGGTGATAGTATTTCTTGAGCACCAGCTCGTCGCCGTCGAGCGACGAGTTGAACTGCGGGAAGCGTTTGAGCGCCGCGACCGCGGCCTTCATCAAGAACGCGAGCATCGTCACCTTGACGTCCTTGCGCTCGCCGTTGATCTGCTTGCGGAACGCCTCGAGGTCGGTGACGTCGGCTTCTTCGTTCTGCGTGACGTGCGGGATCATCACCCAGTTGCGCGCGAGCACCGGGCCGCTGATCTTCTGGATGCGCGTCAGCGCGACGCGCTCGACCGGGCCGAACTTCGCGAAGTCGACGCTCGGCCACGGCGGGAGGTTCAGCCCGAGCCCGCTCGTCGTGCCGGCGTGGACCCCGCCGCCGCTCGTCGCGGGCGCCGCGATCGCAGACTTGACGAAACCTTGCACGTCGTCGCGCGTGATGCGGCCGTTCGGGCCGCTGCCGTGCACGCGGCTCAAGTCGACGCCCAGCTCGCGCGCGAAGCGCCGAATCGCGGGTGACGCGTGCACCGGGGTGCCTTGCACGAGCGCACCCGGCGCGGAACCGTTCGTACCCTTCTCCTGAGCTTGTCGAAGGGTCAGGGTGACACTGTTGGCACCGTTGCGAGCATTCGGTTCCACGGCCGCGGTCGGCGAACTCTCCGTGGCGACCGGTGCGGCGGCAGCCGCGTTCGTCGTCGCAACGGTCGCGATCACGGTGCCTTTCGACACTCGGTCACCGACTTTCACGCGCACGTCGCGAAGGACGCCGCCCGTCGAGGCGGGGACTTCCATCGTCGCCTTGTCCGACTCCAGCGTGACGAGTGCGGATTCTTTGGCAACCGTGTCGCCGGGCGCGACGAGCACTTCGATGACCGGGATGTCCGTGAAGTCGCCGATGTCGGGGACGACGAGGTCGACGATCTTCTCCGCCGTCTGGACCGCCGGTTTCGCCGGCGGGGGGACGATTGCGCCGTGTGCCGCGACTTCCTCGCTCGCGCCCGCGTCCGATGCGACGATGCCGGCGACGTCTTTCTCCACCGCTTCGAGCGCCGGCGCGGGCGACGGCTTCGAACTCGAGCCGCCTCGATCGTCGCGAGCACGGTGCCTTGCGACACCTTGTCGCCGATCTTGACGCGCAGCTCTTTCACCACGCCGCCTTCGGACGCCGGGACTTCCATCGTCGCCTTGTCGGACTCGAGCGTCACGAGCGGCGCGTCCTTCGCGACCGTCTCGCCGGGCGCGACGAGCACTTCGATCACGGGGATGTCGTTGAACCCGCCGAGGTCGGGGACGGTCAGCTCTATCTGGGCCATTGCAGCTAAACCGTGGTCGGCTCGGGCTTGCTGGCGATCGAGACCGTACTTCGTGATCGCGTCGCTGACGTTCGCGCGGTCGATCGTGCCCTCCGCGGCGAGCGCGTTGAGCGCGGCGAGCGCGATCCAGCGGCGGTCGACTTCGAAGAACGCGCGCAGCTGTTTGCGCGTGTCGCTGCGGCCGAAACCGTCGGTGCCCAGCGCGTGGAAGCGCCGCTCGACGAACGGCCGGATCTGCTCGGCGAACGTCTTCACATAGTCGGTCGCGGCGATCACGGGGCCGTCGTGCCCGTCGAGCTGTTCCGCGACGTACGCGCGCTTCGGCGTCTCGTTCGGGTGCAGCAGGTTCCAGCGCGCAGCCGACTCGCCGTCGCGGTGCAGCAGCGTGAAGCTGGTCGCGCTCCAGACGTCGGCGGTGACGCCGAAATCATCGCGCAACAAATCGGCGGCCGCAAGCACCTCCCGCAAGATCGCGCCGCTGCCCATCAGCTGTACGCGCGGCTGGTCTTGCTTCGCGGCGCCGCCGTCGCGCAGCAAATACAGCCCGCGCAAGATCCCGTCTTCCACGCCGGCCGGCAGCGCGGGATGCTGGTAGTTCTCGTTGAGCAGCGTGATGTAGTAGTAGACGTCTTCCTGTTCCGCGAGCATCCGCCGCACGCCGTCCTGCACGATCGTCGCGACTTCGTACGCGTACGTCGGGTCGTACGGGACGCAGTTCGGGATCGACGCCGCGAACAGGTGCGAGTGGCCGTCCTCGTGCTGCAAGCCTTCGCCGTTGAGCGTCGTGCGGCCCGACGTTCCGCCCAGCAAGAAGCCGCGCGTGCGCATGTCGCCCGCCGCCCATGCGAGATCGCCGATGCGCTGGAACCCGAACATCGAGTAGAAGATGTAGAACGGCAGCGTCTGCACGCCGTGCGTGGAGTACGACGTGCCCGCCGCGATCCACGAGCACATCGCGCCCGCTTCGGTGATGCCCTCCTGGAGGATCTGACCCGCCTTGTCCTCGCGGTACCACATCAGCTGGTCCGCGTCTTGCGGGTGGTAGAGCTGACCGGCGGACGAGTAGATGCCGAGCTGGCGGAACATCCCTTCCATGCCGAACGTGCGCGATTCGTCGGCGACGATGGGCACCACGCGCGGCCCCACGGTCTTGTCGCGCAAGATCGTGGAGAGCGAGCGCACGAACGCCATCGTGGTCGAGATCTCGCGCTCGCCCGTCGATTCCAGCAGTGCGGAGAACGCCTTGCGCTCCGGCGCGGCGAGCGGCGCTTCCACGTTGCGGCGGCGCTGCGGCACCGAGCCCAGCTTCGCGATGCGCTCGCGCAGGTAGTTCGCTTCGCGCGAATCGGGCGCTGGCTTGATGAGCGGCACGTTCTCGAGATCGCGGTCGGAGATCGGGATGGAGAAACGGTCGCGGAACGAGCGCAGCTGCTCGATCAGCAGTTTCTTCTGCTGGTGCGCGATGTTCATGCCTTCGCCCGCCGAGCCCATGCCGTAGCCTTTGATCGTCTTGGCGAGGATGACCGTCGGCGCGCCTCTGTGCTCGGTCGCGGCCTTGTACGCGGCGTAGACTTTGTACGGGTCGTGGCCGCCGCGGTTGAGCGCCCACACCTCGTCGTCCGTCATGCGCTCGACGAGCGCGCGCGTCTCCGGATATTTCCCGAAGAAGTGCTCGCGCACGTAGTTGCCGTCGCGCGACTTGAGCGTTTGATAGTCACCGTCGAGCGTCTCGCTCATCACCTTGACGAGCATGCCGCTGTGGTCGGCGGCGAGCAGCGGGTCCCAGCGCGAGCCCCAGATCACCTTGATCACGTTCCAGCCCGCGCCGCGGAACACGCCTTCGAGCTCCTGGATGATCTTGCCGTTGCCGCGCACCGGGCCGTCGAGCCGCTGCAGATTGCAGTTGACGACGAAGATCAAGTTGTCGAGCTTCTCGCGCGCGGCCATCGCGAGCCCGGCGAGCGATTCGGGCTCGTCGATCTCGCCGTCGCCCAAGAACGCCCACACTTTGCGATCGTTCGCGTCCGCGAGCCCGCGGTCGTGCAGGTAGCGCATGTAGCGCGCCTGGTACACGGCTTGCAGCGAACCGAGCCCCATCGACACGGTCGCGAACTGCCAGAAGTCGGGCATCAGCCACGGATGCGGATACGACGACAGCCCTTTGCCGTCGACCTCGCGCCGGAAGTTGTCGACCTGCTCTTCGGTGATGCGGCCTTCGATGAACGCGCGCGAGTAGATGCCGGGTGACGAGTGGCCTTGGAAGTACACGAGGTCGCCGCCCGCGGCGTGCGACGGGCCGCGCCAGAAGTGGTTGAAGCCGACGTCGTACAGCGTCGCCGCCGACGAGAACGTCGCGACGTGCCCGCCCAGCTCGCTGTGGTCTTTTTGCGCGCGGACCACCATCGCCATCGCGTTCCAGCGGATGTAGTGGCGCAGCCGCTCCTCGATCTCGGGATCGCCGGGAAAGTGCGCCTGCTCTTCGGGCGCGATCGTATTGACGTACGGCGTCGTCTGGGCGGCCGGCGTGCGGACGCCGCGCGTCGCGGCGCGCTCGACGATTGCACGCACGAGCTCGCTCGCGCGCCCGGCGCCTTCGGCCTCGATCACCCCGTCGAGCGCGTCGAGCCACTCGCGCGTCTCCTGCGGATCGGGCTGTGCCCCCGGCTTCGCGGCGGCGCCGTTGGAGGCGGGGACGGCTTCGACGGACGAGTCGATCATGGCGGTCCTTCGATAGGTTCACCCTGCGACTGGCTCAGGGTGACGATGCGGTAGGTCTTTGCTTTCAAGTCACCCTGACGAGATCGTCAGCCGCGGCTGAGCTTCGTCGAATGGTGGCTTCGCGTGGCGCCTATCATAGCGCGCGCTCATCCGACGTTCGTCCGCCAAAGAGCGGTCCATCCCATCCAATTGCGAGAAATTTCGGGCGCCAAACCGGGGATTGGAGGGGTTGGCATGCGAAATGGATGGTCATGTCCACCGCCTGGCCGGAGCCGGCTCTCCAATTGGACCGCGACAGCATCGTCCCGATCTACCGCCAGATCTACGAACGGCTGCGCGAGGGGATTCTCGCCGGCGCGCTGCCCGAAGGCACCCGCCTGCCGCCGGAACGGACGCTCGCCGACCGGCTGGCCGTGAACCGCTCGACCGTCGTGCACGCCTACCGCGACCTCGCCGCGGACGGATTGATCTCGCAGCGCGTCGGCTCGGGCTCGCGCGTCGCTTCGCTGGACGGCGGCCGCCCGGACCGTTCGCCCGGGGTGCCGTGGTGGGTCGCGCTGCCGCCGTGGCGCGTCGGCCAGTTCCCCTCGGTGCTCGGCGAGCTCGCGGCGAGCGAGCACGGCGACCTGATCGCGTTCGTGCAAGGCGTGCCGCCGGCCGAGCCGTCGCCGCTGGCGGATCTCTCGCGCTCGTTCGCGCGCGCCGGCGGCGACGTGAACTTCGTGCTGACCTACGGCGACAGCGAAGGCTACGGCCCGCTGCGCGAGGCGATCGCGACGCGCATGCGCGCGCGCGGCTGCAAGGTCGACATGCGCGACGTGCTCGTGCTCACCGGCTCGACGCAAGGCATCACGCTCGTGGCGCAATCGCTCGCGGAACCCGGCGACGAGATCGTCGTCGAGGCGCCGACGTATCCCGGCGCGCTGCAGATTTTTCAGATCGCCGGACTGCGCGCGATCACCGTGCCCGTCGACGAGGACGGGATGCGGGTCGATCACGTCGAGGCGATCTTGCGCACGCGGCGCCCGCGCTTCATCTACACGATGCCGTCGATCCACAACCCCACCGGCGTGACGATGAATGCCGACCGCCGCGACCGGCTGGTGACGCTCGCGAAACGGCACGGCGTTCCGCTGGTGGAGGACGATCCGTACGGCGAGCTCGCCGCGCCCGCGCCGCCGCTGCTCGCGCGGGATGCCGACTCGGTGATCTACCTGTCGTCGTTCTCGAAGACGATCGCGCCGTCGCTGCGGCTGGGCTGGCTCGTTGCGCCGCGCACGATCTACGACCGCCTGCTGCTGCGCAAGCAGTCGTACGACATGGCGACCTCGATGTACATCCAAGCCGGCGTGCGCGACTATCTCGAGCGCGCATACGACGCGCACCTCATCGCGCTGCGGGACGAGCTAGCGCGGCGCCGTGCGCTCGCATACGCGGCGATCGAGCGCCACTGGCCCGCGGCGATGCGCGTGCCCAAGCACGGCGGCGGCTACTATCTGTGGGCGTCGTCGCCGCGCGAGACGCGCGCACGCGCCCTGCTCGCGAACGCCGAGCGGAGCGGCGCGTCGTTTCTGTTCGGTGAAGCGTTCTTCGCGCAGTCCGGCGGCGACCACAACTTCCGCCTCGCGCTCACACCCGTGCCGCGCGACGCGATCGAAGAAGGCATTCGCCGCATCGGGGAGGCGGCGCCTTCGACAAGCTCAGGACAGGCTCCGACAGTGAGTTTCCGTCGGCCGATCTGCTCGCGTGGTACGAACGCCACGGGCGCACGCATCTGCCGTGGCGCGCGACGCGCGATCCGTACCGCATCGTCGTGAGCGAGTCGATGCTGCAGCAGACGCAAGTCGAGCGCGTCATCCCGCTCTACGAGGCGTTTCTCGCCCGGTTCCCCACGTTCGATGCGCTCGCCGCGGCGGACGCGGGCGACGTCGTGCGTGCGTGGCGCGGGCTGGGCTACAACAGCCGCGCGATGCGCCTGCACGCGCTTGCGCGCGCGGTCGTCGAGCGCCACGGCGGCGAACTGCCGCGCGATACCGAAGCGCTGCGCGCGCTGCCGGGGATCGGCGCGTACACCGCCGCCGCGCTGCGCGCGTTCGCCTTCGAACTCGACGACGCGGCCGTCGACGTGAACCTTCGCCGCGTGATCCATCGCGTCGCGTTCGGGCTCGAATACCCGCCGCGCGCGGATGCGCGCACGCTCGACACGCTCGCGCTTGCGGCCGTGCCGCGCGGCGCCGCGCACGACTGGAACTCCGCCATGATGGATCTCGGCGCGACGATCTGCACCGCGCGCGCGGCGCGCTGCCTGGTGTGCCCGCTGCGCGAAGCGTGCGCCGCCGCGCCGGTCGACCCCGCGGTGCTCGCGGAGCGCGCGCGTGCGCACGCACCGCGCAGGCCGCCGCAGAGCGCCATACCGTTCGAGCGCACGACGCGCTTCCTGCGCGGGCGGATCATCGACCGCTTGCGCGACGTTCCGGCACGCGAGGCGCTCGCCGTCGAAGCGTTGCAACGCGATCTCGCCGACGTCGTGCCCGCCGACCGGCTGCACGAGATACCGAGCGTTGTCGACGCGCTCGTGCACGACGGCATCGTGACGCGCGTCGCTGCTTCGATCCGCCTCAGCTAAAACCCAGCGTACGTTAATCTCACTCTTCGTGCTTGCCAGTTTGCGCAGACCACGCGCGGGTATTATTTCGTTCGCCCTACACCACTTTTTCGCAGCCACACAGGAATCACATGAAGCTCACTCGTCTCGCCGCGCTGGTCGTCGTGCCCGCCGCTCTCTCCCTGGCAGCATGTTCCGGCGGTTCGTCGGGCGTGCTCGGCAACACGATCGGTACCGGCGGCCAGCAAGCGAACATCCGGTTCGTGAACGGCTCGCCCGACCTCGGCAGCAACATCGACATCTATCTGCAAGCAACGGGCGCCGCCGCGCCGGGTGCTCCCGCCGCACCGAGCACGACGAACATGCCGTATGGTGAGACGTCGCTGTTCTTCGCGGAACCGATCGTCGCGTACACGGCGATCGTTCGCGCCGCCGGCGCGCCGTCGGGCTCCTCGGCACTCGCCGGCTTGGCGTGCCCGATCCCGCAGCTCGCCGCCAACGCGAAGTACACCGTCGTCATCTCGGGAACGAACGCCGCCGGCCACACGTGCCGGCTGTTCCAAGACTTCGACTACGCAACGACCGCGCAATACCGCGTGCACGACGCGGCCGCGAGCCTCGGCGGCTCGATCGAGTACGGCACGACGAACGGCGCGACGCCCGCCGCGTTCAGCGCCTCGAACACCGCGATGCTCGGAAGCAGCGCGCTCGCCACGGGCGCCGCATACACGACGGTGCAGCCTGCCGGTCCGATCCAGAACCCGACGTCGGATCCCGTCTTCGTGATCGGCACGACGACGAGCGGCGGCAACATCGTCGCCACCGACACGCTCGACGCGAAGTCGCTGTTCGCGTCCGGCTCGCTCACGCAACCGAACAGCGCGGGCTCGCTGAACTTCCCGAGCACCGCCGGCACCTCGGTCTTCGCGATCGACTGCACGGCCGCCGCGGTCGCATCGCTCCCAGGCGTGCAGTGCAACCAGGGCGCAGCGCTCGTCGGAACGTTCGACACGCTGTAGTTCATGCTGTGTCATGCTGAGCCTGTCGAAGCATGGGCCACGATCGTGGCGCACCCTTCGACAGGCTCAGGGTGACATGAGCCCAGGCTCGGGTGACAGAATGCGTCAACTGAACCACGCCGGCAGGTCGGCGTAGCGCTCTTCCTTCCACGGGTCCGCGTCGTTGTTGTAGCCGCGCACTTCCCAGAAGCCTTTCTGGTCGGCGTCGCGGAACTCGATGCCGTGCAGCCACTTGGCGCTCTTCCAGAAATATTTCTTCGGCACGACCATGCGCACCGGGCCGCCGTGGATCGGCTCCACGGGCTGCCCGTCGAACTCGTACGCGACGAGCACGTCGTCATCGAGCATCACCGAAAGCGGCAAGTTCGTCGTGTAGTCGTTGTCCGCGTGCTGCACCACGAACTTCGCCGAAGCCAGCGGCTTCGCGCGCGCGACGAGGTCGGCGAAGCGCACGCCGGCCCAGTAGGTGTTCTTCTTGCTCCAGCGCGTCACGCAGTGGATGTCGCCGCGGAACTCGCTCGCCGGGAGCGCGCGCAGCTCGTCGTACGTCAGCTCGAACGGATGCTCCACCTGGCCGAACACGCGCAGGCGCCACGTCGCCGGATCGATCCGCGGAACGTCGCCGACGTGCAGGACGGGGAAGCCGTCGGTGACGGTCTGCCCCGGCGGGACGGTCGGGTCTTTCTGCTTGAGGAACGGCATGTGAGACAGGATTCGCGCCGCGGGCCCGAAGGTTCCGCTCCGTGGCCATCCCGTTTCCCAAGCGCAAGGTGACGCGCGCCGTCGCGGCCGAGGAGCTCGCGATCCTCGCGAAGACCTACCCCGACGCCGTGACCGCGCTGCAGTACGCCAACCCGTTCCAGCTGCTGATCGCGGTGATCCTGAGCGCGCAGAACACCGACGCGCGGGTCAACCTCACCACGCCGCACCTGTTCGCGAAATATCCCGACGCGCACGCGCTCGCAAAGGCCGATCCCGCGGACGTCGAGGTGATCATCAAGTCGTGCGGGTTCTTCCGGCAGAAGACCAAGAGCATCATCTCCGCCGCGCAGAACCTCGTCGCCGAGCACGGCGGGCAGGTGCCCGGCGACCGCGAGTCGCTCGAAGCGCTGCGCGGCGTCGGGCGCAAGACGGCCAACGTCGTGATGTCGGTCGCGTTCGAGGAAGCGGCGTTCGCCGTCGATACGCACGTCTTCCGCGTCGCGCACCGGCTCGGGCTGACGCTCGCGACGACGCCGCGCGGCGTGGAAGAGGACGTCACCAAGCTCGTGCCGCGCGAGCAGTGGCGCCACGCGCACCACTGGCTGATCCTGCACGGCCGCGAGATCTGCAAAGCGCCGGTCCCGCAGTGCGGCCGCTGCCCGGTGACGATGTGCCCGTCGCGCCCGCTGGTGGCGCGCTACCTCGCCGCCAAGAACACGCTCAAAACCGCATCGGCCCCGGCTCGTCCAGGTGGGCGGGGCGCGGCAGCTGCGCGTCCTCGGCGATCGTCTTGAGGAAGTCCGCGCCGGTCAGCGCGTCGCGGTAGCCGGCGTCCGTGGAGAACTTCGAGAGGTTCATCAGCGCCGGCGTCTCGGCGTCGACGAACTGGTACTCGCCGTCGAGCCCGGCGCCGCTCACCACGACGAGCTGGCGCGCCGGGTCCAGGTCGAGCGCGATCCGCTTGTCGCGAAAGCGCAGCCGCAGCCGCGGCGGGTTCGCCAGCCGCACGATCGTCACGCCCGTTCGCGCGCCCAGGATCGAGTTGAGCCGCCTCACTCCGACCGCGAGCACGTCGCCCAGCGCGGCGAAGCGGCCGTCCGCATCGTCGGCCCGCGGCTGGGCGGCGTCCGCCGTGGCGGAGTCGATCGCGGCGCCGAGGTCGCGGCGCGCCCGAATCTTCTCGGCCATCGCGACGATCGGGTTCTGCGGCTGGTCCATGGAAGAGTCTTCGCGATGACGTGGGAACGGACCGCCGGCGCGAGCTCGGCCGCGCCGCCGGAGCGCGTGTGGGACGTGCTGCTCGACGGCCGGCGCTGGTCGCTGTGGAACCCGGACGTCGACTGGATGACGGTCGAAGGCGCGCTGGAGCCCGGCGGCCTCGTGACGTTCAAGCCCAAGGGCGGGCGGCAGACGGCGTTTCGCATCGAAGCGGTGCAGCCCCAACGCCTGCTCGCGCTCGCCGTGCGCTTCGGCCCGGTCGCGACGATGCGGCTGCGCTGGGAGCTCGCGCCCGAAGCGGGCGGGACGACGATCGTACAGACCGTCGGAATCGGCGGTCCGCTAGGCGGATTGCTGCTGCGCCGCGCCGGGCAGCGCATCGCGGACGCGCTGCCCGCGAACCTGGCGCGGCTCGCCGTGCGAGCGGTCGCGCTCGCGCCGGCCTAAGAAAAAAGCGCGGTCGTTGCCGACCGCGCAATATCGAGATGGAATGATGACTGAGAGAATCCGTTCTGAAATTCGTTCTATCTAGCTGGGGAAAGGCTTACTTCTTGCCCTTCTTCGACGGTTTCTTCTTCGAGGCTTTCTTCTTAGCGGCCATGTTGTAATCTCACCCCCTCTCGTAGTCAGACTCGAACCGCTGTTTGAAGCAGCGGATCTGTAGTCCCAACGTGTGCTGGTATGGCGGCAGTTCCCCCCGCCCGGGTCGCCTCCCTCTCCCATTCGTAAAGGCCGCGTGCGGTCGGCGGCGGAATCCGCGGGCGAGCATGGCGATCATCGAGGCGATTGGGCTGCGCAAAGTGTTCCGGTCCATCGACCGTCAGCCGGGTCTCGGCGGCGCGATCGGGGCGCTGTTCTCGCGGACGTACGTCGAGAAGGTCGCCGTCGACGACGTCAACTTCACGCTCGACCCCGGCGAGCTGGTGGGCTACATCGGGCCCAACGGCGCCGGCAAGTCGACCACGATCAAGATGCTGACGGGGATCCTCGTGCCGACCTCGGGCACGCTGAGGGTGGCCGGCATCGTCCCGCACGCGCACCGCATGGCTAATGCGACGAACATCGGCGTCGTCTTCGGCCAGCGCAGCCAGCTCTACTGGGACCTGCCGCTGCGCGAGTCGTTCGAGCTGCTGCGCTCCATCTACGACGTCCCGCGCGACCGCTATCTGCGGAACATGAAGCACTTCGCCGAGATCCTCGACCTCGACCGGTTCCTGGGCACGCCGGTGCGGCAGCTCTCGCTGGGCGAGCGGATGCGCGGCGACTTCGCCGCGGCGATGCTGCACGATCCCAAGATCGTCTACCTCGATGAGCCGACGATCGGCTTGGACGTGGTGGCCAAGGAAGCGATCCGCGCGTTCATCGGGACGGTCAACCGCGAGAACGGCACCACGGTGATCCTCACCACCCACGACCTCGCCGACGTGGAGCGCCTCTCGCGCCGCATCATCCTCATCGACGAAGGGACCGTGATCTACGACGGCCCGCTCGAACGGCTGCGCGAGGAGTACGGCACGCACCGCACGCTGGTCGTGACCCTCGCGGAGGCGTATCCCGAGGTCGCGGTCGAGGGCACCGAGCTGGAGGGCCGCGAGGCGAACACGGTCCGGCTGCGCTTCAACCGCCGCGAGATCACCGCCGAAGCGCTGATCCGGCGCGTCACCGAGCGCTACCAGATCACCGACGTCGCGATCATCGAGCCCGACATCGAGACAATCGTGCGCCGAATCTACCTCGAGGGCTATCACGACGGCAGCGTGGGGACGCCGTCGTGACCGCACCGGCCGACGCCGCCGTCGCGCGCCGCCCGCGCTTCCGGCTCGAGCCCTATGTCCAGTTCGCGAAGAAGGCCGCGGCCCGCGAGGCGACCTATCGCTTCGACGTCTTCACCACCATCGCGTCGGTCCTGGTGCGCGTCTATTTGCTGCGCATGGTGTGGGTCGCGCTGTACGCGCGCAACGTCACGTCGGAAGACCTGCCGCTGCACGCGATCATCACGTACTCCACGGTAGCGCTGCTGATGGGGCTCGTGATGGACATCGACCAGACGCGCATGCTGCACGACAAGCTGCACAGCGGCGCCATCGCGACCGACTTCATGAAGCCGATCAACGTGCCGCTCTATTTCTTCAGCGACGGCTCGGGCGAAGTGATCTTCCACGCGGTGCTCATCGTGCCGTCGCTGCTGTTCTCGCTGCTGATCGTCCACATCGACGTGCCGCCCCCGTTCGTGCTCGCGACGTTCTTCGTCAGCTTCTTCCTGGGCTATCTGGTCGGGTTCTGCGTGAACTTCATCATGAACTGCATCGCGTTCTGGACGCTGGAGATCCACGCCGCGCGGCTGATCGTGACGTGGGTCAGCGACCTGTTCGGCGGCGAGGTCATCCCGCTGGTGATCTTCCCGGCCTTCTTGCAGAAGATCGCGTTCGTGCTGCCGTTCGCGGCGATGTTCTCCACGCCGCTGCTGATCTACGTCCGCGTGATTCCGCCGGCGCGCTATGCGTGGGCGCTGGGGTCGCAGCTGTTCTGGGTGGTCGTGCTCGGGCTCATCGCGACGGTGATGTGGCGCGCCGGCGCGAAGCGCGTCATCGTGCAGGGCGGCTGACGGTGCTCGCGCGGCTCCGCCGGTCGCTGCGGGTGATGCTCGGCGTCTACAAGCAGTACTGGCGCATCAACATCCTCACCACGCTGGAGTACCGCGAGAACTTCCTGATCTGGTTCGCCTTCACGTTCATCTACCACGGCACGGCGGTGCTCGCGCTGTGGATCGTGCTGAACCGCTTCCCGTCCATGAACGGCTGGACGTTCCGGGACATGGCGTTCCTGTACGGGCTGTGGATGCTCGCGCACGCGCTGCACAACACGTTCTTCTCGACCGTCGGCGACATCCCGGAGCACATCCGCGAGGGCGAGTTCGACCGGCTGCTGGTGCGGCCGCTCGACACCCTGTTCCAGGCCATCGCGACGCCGGGGCAGATCTTCCCCGACGAGCTGCTGCTCGCGCTGATCACGTTCGGCGTCGTCACCTGGTTCGCCGGCGTGCGCGTCGACGCGACGTTCGTGGTGATGGTGCCGCTGATCGTGGTCGGCGGCGCGCTGATCGACCTCGCGTTCAACCTGCTCATCTCGACGGTCGCGTTCTGGTTCGTGCGCGTCGACGCGCTGCGCTGGATCGTCATCCAGCTCGAACAGGAGTTCACCCGCTACCCGATCACCATCTACTCGCGCGGCGTGCGGCTGCTGCTCACGTTCGTCGTGCCGTTCGCCTTCATGAACTACTTCCCGGCGCGCTTCTTCCTGCACAAGGCGCACGAAGGTGCGATGCTTCCCGCCGGCGTCGGCCTGCTGACCCCCGCGATCGGCATCGTGTTCGTCGCCGTCGCGTATGCGTTCTGGCGCCTCGGCCTCAACCGCTATTCAGGCGTCGGAAACTAGGCTTTATCAGCCAAAGTTTTGCTGCGCAAATCTTTGTCGCTAAAGCCGCGCCCGCGGGCGCTATCCATAATTTGAACGGTTACGTGGCCGGCAGTGGTTGTGGTTCCGATGGTGCCGCGTTCGCGGCGGCGCTGCGGTAGCGGGCTAGCTCGATCGCGTTCAGGGCGATCGACGCGTGCGCGACGATGCGGACCAGGTGCTCGCGTTCCTCGGGGTCGAGGTCGAGGCCGCTGACGTTGTGCCCGTAGACGACGATCGCGCTGATGGTGCGCCCGTAGAACAGCGGCGCCGCGAACGTGAGCCGCTCGTTGGGAAACGACCGCTGGATCGCGCGCGTGTCGTGCCCCGTGATCGCGCCGCGGTTGGCGGTGATCGTGCGCGTGAGCTCGTCGTTCGGAGCCAGTGCGAACTCGAAATCTTCGGGCCAGTTGTTGCGTTCGGGGCCCAGTGCGAACCCGCCGTCGGGGCGGCGTTCGAGGATCCCGCCGAAGGTGAGATCGAGCGCGTGCGCCGCGTCGAACAGCAGGGCGCGGTACACGTCCTCCGCGGTCTCGGCGTCGAGGATGTAACCGGCGATGATCTCCAGCGCCTGCCGCTGCGCGTACCGGTTGCGGAAGATGAAGCGGTCGACGATGCGGTAGAACACGTCGGTGATGCGCGCGCTCACCAGGCCGATGCCGATCGAGATGAGGATGACGACGCCGTACGCGATGTCGGTGTTCATGATGAACGTGTACGTGCCGACCTCTTCGATCAGCGTGATAACCCCGACGAGCGCGGCGGTGAGCGCGACGTACACGACGGCGCGGCTCACGACGAAGTCGACGTTGAAGAAGCGGTGGCGCACGACGGCGATCCAGATCGTCACGATCGGCACGATCGTCGCCGAAACCAGCAGGCTGTTGGTGAAGAACTGAATGTGCCCGGGGAAGAGCGCCTCCGAGATCGTGCGCGCGATCCCCGCGAACACGAACGCGCCCGCGATCCAGCTGATGCGGTGGCGGTCGTTGCCCGGCGCGCGCACGAACGCGATCGCGAGCGCGGCGACGGTCAGCGCGCTCAGCCCCACCTGAACGTTGCGGACGACGTGGTCGATCTGCTCCGCCGGGCGCGCCGCATACGTCAGCGACCACTGCGCGTAGGCGTTGAGCGTCCCGAGCACGATGCCGGTCGCGGCCGCAAACCCTGCGAAGATGCGCTCGCGTTTGAAATCCGCGTCGCCGTCGATCAGGCACAGCGCGAACAGCAGCAGCGCCGGCCGCACGAACCCGCGGATCGTGTCGTAGATCCATTCGGGATACTGGCGCCACGGCATCGGCAAGATCGTGTCGAGATACGTCGTCGGCGGATCGACCGCGCCCAGGCAGAACACGAAGTACGCCGCCGTCGCGATGCTGGGCTTGACCAGGAACAGCATCGCGCCCAGGCCGACGCCCACGATGCAAAGGAGCACGCGCAGCACGTCGGTCAGCCGGACCTGCACCGACTCGTGCCGGCCTTGCAGGTGCAGGATCCGCTCCCGCCCGGCCCGCTCGATCGGCAAGCGCCGGTCGGGATTGTCGTAGGTGTAGGTTCGCCCGCCGACGAGGCCCGGCTTGCGGTCGAACGGCTTGACGCGGTCGATGCGGACGCGGTCACCGACCGCGATGCGGTCCACGGGATCCGTCGAGCGCGCGGCGGGGGCGGCGGAACCGCCCTTGCGGCTCGTCTTCAGCGCCGGGCCGGCCGCAGGTTCCGCCGTCGCGCCGGGTTTGGGCGCGGGCGCCGCCGCGCCGGCGGTCACGACCACTCCGTCGCCGTTGGTGCTGTAGCCGAAGAACGTCAGCGGATAGATCACGCGCACGAGATCGGGGATGACGCGCGCGAGCGCGAGCACGACGAGGGTGCCGACGACCACCATCCGGAGCCACTGCGGCCGGCTCAGCCGCACGTGCGGGAGAGCCGGCGCCTCGACGGGGTTCACGCTAGGCTGTTACCCCGACCGCGCGGATCAGGGTTTCGGCGGGCTCCATTTGCCGACCATCGAGCGCGCGATCACGATGCGCTGGATCTGCTGCGTGCCTTCGTAGATTTGCGTGATCTTGGCGTCGCGCATCATCCGCTCGACCGGGTACTCCGTCGAGTAGCCGTAGCCGCCCAGCAGCTGCACGGCGTCCACGGTCACGCTCATCGCGACGTCGCCGCACTTCAGCTTCGCCATCGCGGCCCAGGTGGTGACGTCGGCGGCGTTCTCGTCGCACTTGCGCGCCGCTTCGTACAGCAGCAGGCGCGCCGCTTCGACTTCGGTCTTCATGTCGGCCATCATGAACTGCAGGCCTTGCTGCTGCGAGATCGGCTTGCCGAACGCGACGCGCTGCTTCGTGTACTCGGTCGCGTAGTCCAGCGCGCCTTGCGCGATGCCGAGCGCCTGCGCCGCGATGCCGGGGCGCGACTTGTCGAGCACCTTCATCGCGATCTTGAAGCCCTGGCCTTCTTCGCCGAGCATGTTCGCGGCCGGCACGCGGCAGTTCTCGAAGGTCAGCTCGACCGTCGGTGACCCGCGGATCCCCATCTTTTTCTCGAGCTTGCCGACGTTGAAGCCCGGCGTGCCCTTCTCGACGACGAATGCGCTGATGCCGTTGGGTCCTTTGGTCGCGTCGTTGACCGCGAACACCGTCACCACGTCGGCGACGCTGCCGTTGGTGATCCAGATCTTCGAGCCGTCGAGCACGTAGTCGTCGCCATCGCGCACCGCGCGCGTGCGCATCGAGCCGGCAGCGTCGGAACCCGAACCCGGTTCGGTGAGCGCGTACGCGGCGAGCTTCTTGCCGCTCGCGAGATCGGGCAGCCAGCGCCGCTTCTGCTCGTCGGTGCCGCCGATCATGATCGGCAGCGCCCCCAGCTCCTGCACCGCGATCAGCAGCGCCGACGACGCGCACGCCTTGGCCACTTCCTCGACGACCTTCACGTAGGTGACGAACGAGCCGCCCAGGCCGCCGTACTCAGCCGGAACCGGGATTCCGAGCAGGTCGTTCTCGGCGAACAGGTCTTTGATGTCCCAGGCGAACTCGCCGTTCGCGTCGATCTCGGCGGCGCGCGGCTCGACGCGCTCCTTGACGAGCTGGCGGACGACGTCGAGGATCATCGCCTCTTCGTCGGAGGTATCGGGGCGTGGCGGCGGTGCGATCGACATAGCCCGGACGAGTTCGACGCGCGCCGGACGCCGCCCCGGCAGGTGCCGCGCCCGCGGCGGCTCCGATAACCGGCTCGATGACGACACTCGTGCCGCGCTCGCCGCGGCTCGCTGGTCGCCTTCGCTGCCGTTCTGGCGCCGCCCGCGAGCGCGCAATCCAGGCTGCCGGCGAACGTCCGGCTCAACTTCGCGCCGCCGGTGGGCTGGACGGCGCGTCGCCGGCGGCCGGCCCGGCACGTGGAACTGGCTGATGCGCGACGGCAGCGTCGTGCACTCCATCGTCCTGACCCTCACCCGCGAGAGCCGCCCGGCGGCAACGTACGGGCCCGCATCGGCGCAAGCGCTTACGCACGAGGCCGGCGTGACGCTGCTGGAGTCCGGGCCGGCGACGGTTTGCGGCGACGTCCCCGCGTACTCGTTCACCTACCGCTCCGAACGAACCCCGGGTCATCCGATGATCATCCGCCACGTGCTCGTCGACGTCGGCTCGCTGCTCGGTGACGTGAGCTATGCGCATCCGCCGGAGGCCGCGGAGCGCGCCGATGCGCGCGATGCGCTGACGACGTTGTGCGAGCAGCAGTTCTACGTACCGCGCGTGCCGGCATCGTGGCGCAGCGCTCACATCACGTCCATCGGGCAAAATACGATCGACATGTTCTCGGCGCCGTCCGGCGGCGCGAAGCTGATCGCTCGCGTCGCGCCCGCGCCCGCCGGCGCGCCGCCGCGCGCGCTTGCGCCGGCGGAGCTCGGCGCGGGCGCGGCGATGATCGACGAGAGCGACGAGACGTGCGGGACCACGCACGTGCGCCGCGCCCACTATCGTACCGAAGTCAGGCGCGGACACCTTGCTGATCGAGACGCTGTCCGGCTACCGCCACGGCGGAAGTTACATCTATGCGTACTCGCGGCCCGAGGCGACGCCGCTCGATCCCGCCGCCGAGCGCGCTCTCGCATCGTTCTGCGATCCCGACGTCGGCGCTGCGCTACGCCGACACCCGTGCCATCCGCGCACTGACGCGTCGGTGCCGAACGCGACGGCGCATGCGCGGCGGGCATGCTGCTGATGCTCGCGTTCGTCGCGTTGCCGATGGCCGCGCGCGCCCACGGCGTCGACTTCACCGTCACCGCAAGCGTCAGGTCGAGGCCCCGCCCGCCGGGGCTACAGCTGCCGCCCGGCACGATCTACCGCCGCTGGTCCGCGACGATCGACGGCGAGCGGCATAGCTTCGTCGTAACGGCGTCGCCCTTCAAGGGCGATCTCGGGCATCAGGTCGACGTGGAGCTGGCCGCCGTGAAGTCGCGCCACGCGATCGACGTGGTGCGAGAGGAGGCGGAGCCGCTGTGCGGCGCACCTTCGATTCGCGTCAGCTACGCGTATCGGAAACAGCTCCGCTACGAGTACCGCTACGTTGCCGTCGGCGGGCGTGCTCATCGCCAGCTACGCGCAGGCCGCCGCTGCGGAAGACCCGGTCGCAGCCTATCGCTCACGACCTTGTGCAGCGGATTCATCAGCCCGCGGGGCCCGTGGGCTGGCAGATCCTCGCGCCGTATCCTGCCAACGCCGGCGCATGGCTCGCGCCGGATCGGACGGCGAGCGTGACGCAGACGGTTTCCCGGTCTGACTCGGCGATCTACGGCGAGCCCGCTCCGTTTCGAGCCAAGGCGACGGTGACGGCAGAGCGGCTACGACGTGCGGCGACGTGCCGATCCGCCGCGTCACGGCGACCTCGGACGACGGAACGATCATGGAGTTCGTTTCCGGCGTCGTGCGCGGTTGGAGCTATTCCAACGCCTACAGCCGCGCGAGGGACGACCGCCGATGCCGGCGCGCTGGCGACGCTGACGTCGTTCTGCACCGGAACCGCGCCCGCGACGAAAGCGTGTTCGGCTCGAAGGCACCGGCCACCCCGCCCTTTGGTCAGTTGCCGTCAGTCGACGTCGTCCCTGGCACGACGACCGTCATGGTCGACGCCGACGGCACGCTCGCAGACACGAACGAGCATGGAAAGATTACGTGCCGGGTGGTCGGCGGAGCGGCCTTTGCTCGGCTCGTTGCGGCGATCGGGGACGGGAGCGCGCTGCCGCCTTGCCCGGAACCGCGCCGTATCGTTCCGCTCACCTATCGGGCCGTCTATGTGCGGTACGGCGATGTGCGCCGGTCGTGCGAGTGGATCGCGTCTTCCGGCGGTAATAACGATCCGCCGTTGCTGATCGATCCGCGTCTGAGCGCGATCATCGACGCCGTGCGCCTCTAGACGCGTCATCGCGACTCGACGCGGCTACCCCGCCGGAATCTCCATCTCGACCGGGTCGCGCGGGACGTGCAGCGGCGCGCCCGTCGCGGCGCGCACGTCGTCGAGGCTGACGCCCGGCGCAACTTCGCGCAGCACCAAGCCGTCGGGCGTGACGTCGATCGCGGCCATGTCGGTGATGATCTGGTGCACGACGCGCGCGCCGGTGAGCGGCAGCGTGCACTCCGTGAGGATCTTGTGCGCGCCGCCTTTGGCGGTGTGCTCCATCATCACGATCACGCGCTTCGCACCGTGCACGAGGTCCATCGCGCCGCCCATGCCCTTGACCATCTTGCCGGGGATGATCCAGTTCGCGAGGTCGCCGTTCTGCGCGACCTGCATCGCGCCGAGCACCGCGACGTCGATGTGCCCGCCGCGGATCATCCCGAACGACGTCGCCGAGTCGAAGAACGACGCGCCCGGCAGCACGGTCACGGTCTCTTTGCCGGCGTTGATCAGATCGGGATCTTCCTCGCCTTCGTACGGGTACGGCCCCATGCCGAGGATCCCGTTCTCGCTCTGCAGCACGACGGTGATGCCGGGCGCGACGTAGTTCGGGATGAGCGTCGGCAAGCCGATGCCGAGGTTGACGTACTGGCCGTCGCTGCAGTTCGCGCGCGACGCGCGCGGCGAGCTGCGTGCGGGTGAGCGCCACGTCAGCGCCCTCCGTCGCGCTTGCGCGTGGTGACGCGCTCGATGCGCTTTCCGCCCGGACCGACCTGCACGACGCGCTGCACGAAGATGCCCGGCAGATGCACCTGCTCGGGATCGATCGCGCCGGGCTCGACGAGCTCCTCGACTTCGGCGATGGTGATCTTGCCGGCCATCGCGCACAGCGGGTTGAAGTTGCGCGTCGCCTTGTGGAAGATCAGGTTGCCGTGCCGGTCGCCGATGCTGGCGCGCACGAGCGCGAAGTCGCGTCACGATGCCTTCCTCCAGCACGTACTCGCGGCCGCCGAACGCGCGCACGTCTCTTTTTCGGCGACGCGAGCGCGACCGAGCCGTCCGCGTCGTAGCGCCACGGCAAGCCGCCGTCCGCGACTTGCGTGCCGACGCCGGCCGGCGTGTAGAACGCCGGGGATCCCGCAGCCGCCCGCGCGCAGCCGTTCGGCGAGCGTGCCTTGCGGCGTGAGCTCCACCTCCAGCTCGCCCGACAGGTACTGGCGCTCGAACTCTTTGTTCTCGCCGACGTACGAGGCGGTGATGCGGCGGATGCGCTTCGCGTCGAGCAGCACGCCGAGCCCCCAGCCGTCCACGCCGCAGTTGTTGGAGACGATGGCGAGATCGGTCGCGCCGCCGTCGAGCACCGCGGCGATGAGGTTGTGCGGGATGCCGTTGAGCCCGAAGCCGCCGACCGCGATCGATGCGCCGCTCGGAAGGTCCTTGACCGCTTCGGCACACGAAGCGACGACTTTGTCCATACGAGCACGAGTAGTGCCACGCGCAGCGCGTGGGCCTGTCCGCCGGTCCGCACAAACTGCCCGAGCACAGAGGTGACGCGACCGGGCTGCGCGCGGTAGCGCTAAGACAACTTCGTGCGACATCATAGACTTCGAGTGGCCGGGGACGAACGCGACGCGCGCCGGCCGCGTGATCTCGCGCGCGCATGGACGCGCGCGCTCGAGCACATCTCGCAGCCGGAGCAGCGTCTGCGCGCGATCCTCACGCTCGCCCGGCCGCTCGCCGGCGCGCAGCGCGCGCTCGTGTTCGACGAAGACCGCGTGCTTGCCGCCGCGCCCGGTGCGCCGGACGGGCCCGCGGTGCAGCGGCTGTTCGAACGGGCACGGGCCGTGCTCGAGGACGAACTCGTCACGCCCGAGCTGTACGTCGCGCGCATCGCGCCGGAGCGCCCCGAGCGCGTCGCGCTGCGCTGGCGCGGCGCGAGCGCGGCGTCGCTCGAAGCGGCGCGCGCGATCGTCGCGAGCTGCGCGTGGGCGCTCGAGAACGGCGTCGCCGCGGCCCGCCGCCCGCGGCGACCTGCCCGACGGCGCCGAGACGCTGCACCGTCTCGAACAGCTCGTCCACGACGCGCGCCGGATGCAGCGCTCGTTCGCGGTGATCTACGTCGACGTCGAGGCGCCGCCGCCGCGACGCGGCGGCGTCGGCGCGCGACGCGCTCGCGCGGCGGCTGCGCCGCGAGGTGCGCGCGAACGATCACATCGGCCACCTCGGCGACGACGCGTTCCTCGTGCTCGTGTCGCTCGAGCGCCGGCGAGGCGGAGGCGTATCCGGCGGCGCAGCGGCTGCTGCGCGCCGCGGCCGCCGCGTCCCCCGACGCATCGGCCAACGTGGGCGTCGCGATCTGCCCGCAGGACGGCCTGCAGCCCGACGGGCTCGTCGAGAAGGCGAGCGCGGCAGCGATGGCCGCCGCATCCGTCGGCGGGACGCAGCCGTACTGGTACCGCGAATCGGCCGGGCGCATGCTGCGGCAGCGCTCGCTGCTGCGCGCGCGCCTGTCCGACGGCGATCCCGCCGACGCTCGTCGACGTGCGCTACCAGCCGCTCTTCGACGCGAGCACCGGAGCGCCGTGCGCGGTGCAGCGCGACGCCGCGCTGGCACGCGCAGTGCGAGCTCGCCGCGGTGCACCCGCTCGAAGTATCTGGCCGGCGAGCCCGACCGCGCGGCGCGCGAGGCGCTGGAGCGCTGGACGATCGCCTCGGCCGCGAGCGCGTACCGCACGCTGGCGCGCCGCGGGCTTCGACCTGCGCATTCACCTCGCGCTCGCGGCGCACGACGACGCCACGGTCGACGCGCGTCGCCGACGGCTTCGGCGCCGGCGACGCGATGCGGCAGTCTGGATCGAGATCGCGCCCGCCGACGATGCCGCGCCGGGCGCGGTCGCATCGTTCGCGCGCCGGCTGCGCGCGCTCGGCGCGAACGTCGGCGTCGGCGCTTGGCGCACGTCGCGCCCGCCGTTCGACGCGGTCGATACCGGCTTGCTCGACTTCGTGACCGTCGAGGAGCGCGACGACGCGCGGTCGCTGGCCGCGCTCGCGCTCGCGTCGATGCTCGCTCCGGTCGTCATCGCGGGCGGCGTCGGCGATCCCGAGCGCGCGCGCTGGCTCGCGCGACACGGTGCGACCGCGGTACGCGGCGACGGGACTTGCAGATTCCGATGGGTTTGCAAGAGCTCGTTCGGTGGGCAAGTAACCAGCCGGGCCCGGTGGAACCGTGAAAGAACTGATCGGGCCCTCTCCGGGCGGGGAGATTTTCGGTGCCTCACGGCGTGACGAAGGGCGCGCCGCCGTCGAGGCGGGAACGTACGAAACCCAAGGACGTGGACATGATGACGCCTGAGCGGCGACGAGAACGTGCCGATACCGACGGCCTCGCGGAGCTATTTCATGCCGCGGTCGAGTCGCGACGTTCGTCGCCCGACCTGATGCACGTGCTCCTCGCCGGCGCGCTCCCGCTCGCCGGCGCCGACGTCGCGCTCGTCTGCGGACCCGACGGCGCGCTGGTTTCTTTCGCGACGTCCGACGGCGAAGACGACGACGCGGCGCGACGCGCTCGCGGCCGAAGCGTCCCACATCGCCGGTGCGCGAGAGCATCGACGACGACCGCTACGTCGCGCGGCTCACCGCGACGGCGCCGTACGTGATCGCGCTGCGCTGGGCGCGCGGGCGCTCGGCGCAGCCACGAGGTCGCGCGCGCCGTCGCGCGGCGCGATCGCGCGGCTGCTGCTGCGCACCGAGGAAGCCGTCGAGCCGGTGCGCGACGGCGCGATCGATCCGCTCACCGAACTGCCCTCGCGCACCGCGACGCTGCACCATCTCGACAACGTGCTCGCGGCCGCACAGCGCGGCGGCGGCCGCGTCGGCGTGCTGTTCATCGACCTGGACGGTTTCAAGGCGATCAACGACACGTTCGGCCACGCGGTCGGCGACCAGACGCTGATCGAAGCCGCGCGGCGCATGAAAGAAAGCGTGCGGCGCAACGACTTCGTCGGCCGGCTGGGCGGCGACGAGTTCGTCGCGGTGCTGACCGTCGTCGACGACGAGCTCGAGATGGTCGAGGCCGCGCAGCGGTTCCTCGAACGCGTGCTCGTCGAGGTGCAGGAAGGCGGCTTCACCAGCCTCGTCCGCGCGAGCATCGGGATCGCGGTCTCGCCCGACGACGGCACGACGCCCGAGCAGCTGCTGCAGCACGCCGACGAAGCGCTCTACGCCGCGAAGGAGAGCGGCGGCAACAGCGTGCGCTGGTACCGCGACGGCGTCAGCCAGGAAGTGCGCGCGCGGCGCGAGTTCCGCGAGCGGCTGCGCGACGCGAACTTCGAGCGCGACTTCATGCTCTGCTATCAGCCGATCGTCTCGACGTCGACGATGCGGGTCGTCGGCGCGGAAGCGCTGGTGCGCTGGCGGCACCCGTCGCGCGGCTGGCTGACGCCGCGCACGTTCCTCGATTTCCGGGGCGGCGCCATGGCGTCGTCGGCGCTGGACGTCAAGGTGATCCGCGCGATCGCCGACATGCTGCGCACGCCGAACGACCGGCTCGAGTCGCGCATCCACATCAACATCTCCAACGCCAACTCCGTCGTGTGGTCGGAGCTCGAAGCGATGATCCGCGACGTCGAGGACGCCGCCGACCGGCTCGCGCTCGAAGTGCGCGAAGCGACGATGCTCGCCGACACCGACGCCGGCGGCTCGTTCGTGCGCCACGCGCGCCGGCTCGGCATCCCGGTCGGCCTCGACGGCTTCGGCGCCGCGCCGACCTCGCTGGCCGCGATGGCCTCGCTCCCGCTCGACTTCATCAAGGTCGACCGCCGCGTCACCAACCCGACGGCCGAGGACGGCCAGTGGAAGCGGTTGGCCCGCGCGGCGATCGGCGTCGCGCAAACGCTGCAGATCCGCACGATCGCCGACGGCGTCGAGGACCGCGAGCAGGCGAAGTGGCTGGTGGCCAACGGCGTGGAGCAGCTTCAGGGCTATCTGATCGCGCAGCCGATGACCGCGCCCGACTTCGCCGACTGGCTCCGCTCGGGCCGTTCCGGCGTCCGCGACGCCTGGTAGCCTCTGCGCGCCCAGGCCCAAAGGACTGAAACGGCCTAGGGCTCTGTTAAGTCTGGGCCAGTTTCCTTGATCCCGTAGGGCGCTCGCCTGGTTTTCGGGTACCTCCGCTGCGAAGTCGAACAAGGAAGGAGCCTGACGACCGAGTGGAGCGAGTCATGATCCGTGGTGCGATCGCTTTGAGCGAGCCGCAGTTCACCGTGCGCGAGGATCGCTCGTCGGGGGCGCTCGGCTATGCCGCTGACGTCTTCGCCGCGATCGCCGGCGCCGACCGCTACGTCGTGCGGACGTTCGTCGACGGCGCGCCCGCCGAGCGCGACTGCCCCGAAGCCGACCGCGACTGGGCCGCGCTCCTGCGCGATCTGCAGCTGCGCGACGAGGCCCTGCCGGCGCTGGTCGTGCGCAGCCGCAGCGGCGGCGCGATGTTCCTGGTGTTCGGGCGCCACGGCGGCCCGCTGGCGGTGATCCGGCTGCACGTCGATGGCACGCGCGGCTTCCGGCCCGCGCAGATCGCCGAGACGCGCCGCTTCCTCGAAGAGCACGGCGCCGCGATCACCCACTGGATCGTCGACGGCGCAGCCCCCGGCTGGCGGCGCAGCAGCGCGCCCGTCATGTTCGTGATCGACGCACAGCTCCGGCCGGTGCTGGCCGAGGAGCCCGCGGTCGACGACTCGCCGCTGCACGCGCTCTACCGGCCGAGCGACGGCCACACCCCGCCGCTGCTCGCCGAGACGCTGGCGCATCTGGTGCGCGAGCTCGAGAGCACGCCGCCCGGCGCGGCGGTCACCCGCGCGCTGCCGTTCGCGTTCGTGCGCTTGGCGCGGCTCGCCGGCGGATCGGCGCCGTTCTACCTCGTCGCCGTCGAGCCGGCACGCCGCCGCGCGACGATCTTGCGCGCGATGACGCGCTACGGCCTCAGCCGCCGCGAAGGCCAAGTCCTCAGCGAGGTGCTGCGCGGCTCGTCCAGCACGGAGATCGGCGAATCGCTGTCCATCTCGGGCTCGACCGCGACGTTCCACCTCAAGCAGCTCCTGCGCAAGACGAGCTCGCGCAACCGCACGGAGCTCACCGCCCGCGTCCTCGGCTGGGAAGAAGGCACCTAGCTCGGCAGCAGTGCGCTAACGCGAGCGGCCGAGAGCTGAGTCGACGCGGCCCGCGAGACGCCAGGCTGCGAACGCGAGCAGCAGCCCGGATTCGGCGAAGGCGGTGACGGTCGCCGCCGTCGTCGCGGCGCCGACCATGAAGCCGGAGGCGAACGCCGCGACCGTGCCGGCGACGATTGCCGGGACGAGCAGTGCGAAGCAGATCCATACGCGCAGGACCACGCCCGGACCGCGCTGGTCGAGTGCGTTCGGCAGCATCGCGAACACCGCGAGCCCGGCGGTGCGCGTGAGCGCCAGCAGCCCGAGCGCGGCGACGAAGACGACGAGCGGCACGCGCACGTCGTGCGCGATGGCCACGTAGCCCGCGGCGGCGAGCGCGACCAAGAGCGCGTCGCGCCAGTAGCCGCCGAACGTCCACGCGGCGAGCCGCGCAGCGAGCGGAACGTCCCCGAGCCAGAACAGCGGCAGCCGCAGCACCGGTGCGATGCGGACGCCGATCGTCGAAGCGACCGTGATGTACAGCGCGGGCGCGGCGCCGAACATGATGCCGAAGATCTTTTCGCCGTTGTCGGTGCGCGCCAGCGCTGCGAGCGCCGCACCCGTCGCCAGCGCCGCCGCTGCGACCAGCGCCGCGACCGGCGGTGAGACACGGCGCCCGAACATCAGCGCGTCGACCCAGACGAACGCGAAGGCTCCGCGCAGCCACGTGCGCGTGGTGCTGCGCGCGATCTTCACGCGGGGCGCCGCAGCATCCGCGCCGCGCCGGCCGCGACGCGTGCGCACGCGCTCGCGCCAATCGAGGTTCGCGAGCGAGATCGTGTAGAGCTCCGGGTACGCGTCGCGCGCCGCGAACGCGAACGCTGCCGTTGCGCACGCCGCGATCGCGATGGGAAACGCGATGGCGCGCAGGTCCCCGGCCGCGAGCGCGGCGAGCAGCGAGCCGGGACGCACGGCCGGGATGCGGTGCAACAGCACCGCCGTGCGCGGAATCTGCGCGACGCGCAGCGCGTCGGCGAGCAGCGGAAGCGCCGCCGCCACCGCGATCGTCCACCCGGCGGCGATCACCGCAACGCGCGTCCCGCCGCGGGCGAGCGCGCGCGGCAGCGCGACGCTCGCGATCGCCGCGCCGGCCGCGGCGAAGAAGACGAGCTGCGCGGCGAGCGCCCCAAGCGTCGCGCCGCCCGGCAGCCCGAAGACGATCAGGTACGCGAACCGCGCGATGCCTTGCGCCAGCGCGGCGGCGACGGCGCGCAGCTGCAGGTATGCGGCGACCGTCACGGGCGCGGCGTCGGCGCGCATCAGGACGAGCGCTTCGGCGCGCGATGAGAACACGCCGAGCCAGCGCGCGGTGCCGGTCGCGAGCACGACGCCGAACGCGATCGTGAGCCCGCACACCCACAAATCGGAGAGCTCGAGCGAGTACGGCATCGGCGCACCACCCGGACGCCGCGCCCACGGGCCCGTCTTGAGCACGGCGAACGTGATGATCGCAAGCGCGTACAGCGCCCACATCACGGCGCGCCAAGGCTTGCGCAGCAGCGCGCGAAGCGCGTTGACCAGCGCGCGGCGGTCGCCGTATGAGAGCGTGACGAACGCGTTCACGGGCGCCGCTGGGTGACGTCGAAGAAGACGTCTTCGATCGAACCGTCGCCGCGGCGGGCACGCAGCTCCTCGATCGTGCCGCTCGCGACGAGCCGGCCGCGGTCGAGCACGAGCATCCGGTCGCACATCGCCGCCGCGTTCTCGATCATGTGCGTGCTGACGAGGATCGCGTGGCCGGCCGCGCGCAGGTCGGCGAGGATCGCGCGCAGCTCGCGCTGGCCGAGCGGGTCGAGCCCGATCATCGGCTCGTCGAGCAGCAGCACCGGCGCACCGCCGAGCACCGTCGCGGCGAGCAGCGTTTTCTGGCGCATCCCTTTCGAGAGCGCAGTGCCCAGCGTATCGCGCTCGGACGTCATCGCGAGCCGGGCGAGCAGCGCCTCGGCGCGCGCTTCCCAGCCCGCGGGCTGTTTGGTGAGCGCCGCGACGAACGCGAGGTGCTCCGCGACGGTGAGCAGCGGATACACCTCGGGCGTCTCAGGGATCAGTGCGATCGTGCGGCCGCGCTGTGCGCCCAGCAGCGCACCCTCGAACGCGATGGTCCCGGCATCCGGGCGCACGAGCCCCGACAAACACAGAAACGTCGTCGACTTCCCCGCGCCGTTTGGTCCGACGACCGCCACGATCTCGCCGCGCGCGACGTCGAACGACAGGTCGTCGACCGCCGTCTTGCCGTCGAACCGTTTCGTGAGCCCGCGAACGCCGAGGCTCAGACGACCGTCTCGGCGGGCTCGGCAGTCGCGCCGGCGGTGCGGTCGCGAAATTGCTCCCAGTACAGGCGCGCGTAGACGCCGTCGCGCGCGAGCAGGTCCCCGTGCGTGCCGTGCTCCGCGATGCGGCCGTGCTCGACGACGAAGATGACGTCGGCGTCGAGGATCGTCGAGAGGCGGTGCGCGATCACCAGGCTCGTGCGGCCTTCCATCAGCGGCACGAGCGCGGCTTGAATCGCCGCTTCGTTCGCGGAGTCGAGCGCGCTGGTCGCTTCGTCGAGGATGAGGATGCGCGGGTTCTTGAGCAGCACGCGCGCGATCGCGAGCCGCTGGCGCTCGCCGCCGGAGAGCTTGTGCCCGCGCTCGCCGACGATCGTGTCGTAGCCGTCGGGCAGCGACGCGACGAAGTCGTGGATGTTCGCGGCCTGCGCGGCGGCGATCACCTCCGCTTCCGTGGCGTCTTGGCGCGCGTAGAGCAGATTCGCCTTGATCGTGTCGTGGAAGAGGTACGTCTCTTGCGTGACGATGCCCACGTTCTCGCGCAGCGACGCCAGCGTGACGTCGCGAATGTCGCGGCCGTCGACGCGAATCGCGCCCGCTTGCGGATCGTAGAAGCGCGGGACGAGCTGCGTGATCGTGGTCTTGCCGGCGCCCGACGGTCCGACGAACGCGGCCATCTGCCCCGGCGGGACGCGGAAGGAGATGCCGTCGAGCGCCGTGCGTTCCGGCGTGTACGAGAAGTGCACGTTTTCGAAGACGATCTCGCCCCGGACGTGGTGGAGCACCGAAGCGGGCTGCTCGGCGCCGGACGGACGTGTCGCGACGCCTTCGGGCTCCATGTCGAGGTACTCGAAGATGCGCTCGAACACGGCGAAGGCCGACACGATCTGCACTTGCACGCCGGCAAGCGCGGACGCGGGGCCGTACAGCCGGCCGAGGTACATGACGAACGTCACGATGGTGCCGATGGTCACGGCGTGCGCGATCGCGAGCCAGCCGCCCACGAGCCACACGATCGCCGGACCGATGACGACCATCGCCATGAGCGAAGCGATGAACCAGCGCCCGACCATCGCGAGCCGGATCTCCAGCCCCATCAGCTCCGTGCCGGTCTTGTAGAAACGTATGCGCTCGAAGTTCTCGCGCACGAACGACTTGATCAGCGTGATCCCGCTGATCGATAGCGTCTCCTGAGTGATCGACTCGATCTCGTCGCGTTTCTCGCGCGTCTGCTTGCGGATGTCGAACATCTTGCGCCCGACCGGCGAGAGCGGCAGAATCATCAGCGGGACGATCGCGAGCGCGACCAGCGCGAGCCGCCAGTCCAGGATGAACACGGTCACCACCGTCGTGATCATCATGAACACGTTGGTGACGATGGTCACGAGCGTGCCGGTGACGACGTTGTCGATGTTGTCGACGTCGCTCGACACGCGGTTCATGATTTCGCCGGTCTTGGTCCCCGTGAAGAACGAGAGCGGCATCTTGTGCAGATGCCCGACGAGGCTCGTGCGGATGTCGCGCATGATGCCTTCGCCGACGAGCGAGTTGAGGTAGCCCTGGTACACGCCGATCAGCCCCGAGAGAACCGCGGTCGCCACCATCCCGCCGGCATCGAGCCACACGCCGTGCATGTCGCGCGCCGGGATCGCGCCGTCGATGAGCCACTTCGTGAAGAGCGGCGGCATCAGCCCGAGCAGCGACCCGACGAAGATGCAGACGAGAACGAGGGCTTGCTGCACCAGGTAAGGACGGAAGAAGGCCGCGATGCGCCGCGCGTCGACGCGCTTGGTCACCTTCGGTCGATCGGGACTGAACATACTGGACCACATCAAGTGGACCGGAGGGCCGCCGCCTAACATCAGTTCATATGAACCGTGCGCGCCCGGCGAGGTTCCCGCCTGCCGGGGCGAGCCTACAGGTGCAGCACATGGTCAAGGCGGCGCACCATGCGAGCGTGCGAACGGTGCGGCGCACGGTCAGCCCACGCGAACGACGACCTTGCCGATGGTCGCGTTCGAACGAAGAATCCCCATGAGCGCGCCGGGCGCGTTGTCGAGCCCCTCGACGAACGTCGTCGGCGTGCGCAAGTCGCCGCTCGCGACCAATGGCGCCACCTCCGCGAGAAAATCGCGGAACCGCGCGAGATGATCGCTCACGATGAAGCCTTGCAGGCGCAAGCGCTTGCCGATGGCCAGCACGAGGTTGCGCGGGCCGGGCGGCGGCTCGGCGGCCGACGCGTTGTACTGCGAGATCGCGCCGCACAGCACGATGCGCGCGCGCATGCGTGCTGCGGCGAGGGCCGCTTCGAGCTGCGCGCCGCCGACGTTGTCGAAGTAGACGTCGATCCCGTCCGGCGCGAGCGCTTGCAGCTGCTCGTGCGCGCCGTCGTGATAGTCGAACGCGGCGTCGGCGCCGAACTCGTCGCGGACGACGCGCGCTTTCTCGGCGGAGCTCGCCGAGCCGATCACGTGCAAGCCCCACCGCTTGGCGAGCTGCACCGCCATCGAGCCGACGGCACCGGCGGCAGCGGACACGAACAGCGTCTCGCCGGCTTGCACGTCGGCGATGATGCGCAGACCGGCCCACGCGGTGAAGCCCGTCGTGCCGAGCGCGCCCAGATACGTCTCGGCCGGTACGCGCGCCGTGTCGATGATGCGCGCGCTCTTTGCCGGCACGACGGCGTACTCGCGCCAGCCGCGGTCGTGCAGCACGGTCGCGCCCGCGGGGATGTCGGGGATGCGCGACGCGATCACGGTGCCGACCGCGGCGCCGCTCAGCGGTTCGCCCAGGGCGAACGGCGGCACGTACGACTTCGCGTCGTTCATCCGGCCGCGCATGTACGGTTCGACCGACATGATCGTGTTGCGCACGAGAAGGTCGCCGTCGCCGGGCGGACCGATCTCGGCGGTGGCGACGGTGAAGTTCGCTTCAGTCGGCTCACCGTGCGGCCGCGACGCGAGCCGCACCTCGCGGCTGCGGACGGTGTCGTTCGCGGCCGTCATGCGCGCTGCTTCCCGTTGCGCAGGCCGGACAGCTCGCGGAAGAGCTTGTGCTCTTTGTCGGTGAGGTTGGTCGGGAGCTGGCCGATCAGGCGCACGTACTCGTCACCGTAGCCGCCGTCTTTGAGCTTGGGCATGCCTTTGCCCGACAGGCGCAGCATCTTGTTGTTCTGCGTGCCCGCGGGGATCGTCATCGTGACGTCGCCGGTCATCGTCGGCACGCGAACCTCGCCGCCCAGGATCAGCTCGTAGATGCTTACCGGAAGATCGAGGTAGAGATCATCGCCCTTGCGCTCGTAGCGGTCGTCGCCGTTGAGGTGGACGACGAGGTACAAGTCGCCGCGCGGGCCGCCGCCCGCGCCGCTTGCGCCTTGGCCCGCGAGCCGAATGCGCTGGCCGTCTTTCACGCCGCGCGGGATCGTCACGTCGAAACGCTTGGTCTCGCGCACGCGCCCCGTGCCGTGGCACTGCGGGCAGATGCGATTGCGGTCGGTGCCGCTGCCGTGACAGCGCGGACACGGATCCTCGACCTGCAGCGCGACGGATTTCTTGCCGCCCTCGAATGCTTCGTGCAGAGTGAGCTCGATGGTGGACTCCAAATCCTCACCTCGCTGCTGTGACGCGCCGAACCCCGCGGCACCGGCCGCGCGCTGGCGGCCGATCCCCGAGAAGAACATGTCGAAGAAGTCCGAGAACCCGCTCGCGCCGCCGGCACCGCCTGCACCGCCGGCGTTGCCGAAACCGCTGAAGCCGCCGAAGTCGGCGGTTTGCGCTTGGCGGTACGACCGCTGCTGCTCGGCCTCGCGCGCGGCGCGCTGCCAATCCGAGCCCAGGACGTCGTACTTCTTGCGTTTCTCGGCGTCGCCGAGAACTTCGTACGCCTCCTGGATGTCCTTGAACTTCTCCTCGGCCGCGTGCTGGTTGTCGCGGTTCGCATCCGGATGCCATTTGCGCGCAAGCTTGCGGTACGCGCTCTTGATGTCTTTCTCGGCCGCATTTTTCGGCACGCCGAGAATGGAATAGTAGTCTTTGTAGTTCACGCAGTTTTCGCGACGACGACTTGCGCTGGGCGCAGCACCTCGTCGCCGATCGTGTAGGCTTTGTGCGCTTCGTCGAGCACGGTGTCCTCGGCGATGCCTTCGGGCGCCGGCTGCGTCGCGATGGCTTCCGCCAGCCGCGGATCGAACGGCAGGCCCTTGAGCGACACCGCTTTCACGCCTTCGGCGGCGAGCGCCGACTCGAACATGCGCAGCGTCGCCTGGAGTCCGCCGCGCAGGCCGTCGGAGTCGTCGAACGCGACGGCGCGCTCGAGGTTGTCGAGCACCGGCAGCATCTTGGTCAGCACGGACTTCTTGCCGTGCAGCGCGATGTCGCCGAGCTGGCGCTCGATGCGCTTTTTGTAGTTCTCGAAATCGGCCATCGCGTAGAGGAACTTCTTGTAGTTCTCCTCCGCTTCGGCGCGCGCCGCGGCGAGCTCGGCGGCGAGGGAGCTGTCCGCTCCCTCGCCGTTCTGCTCCGGTGCCGCCGCGCCGTTGTGCGCGACCGCCTCGTCGGCGGCCGCGGTCGTCGCGGTGTCGTCGTTCACGGTCGCGTTACTTCGCTTCCTTGAACTCGGCGTCGATCACGTCTTCGTGCGGCGCGCTCGCGCCGTTCGCCGAAGCGCCTTCGTGCTGCGCGCCGGTGGCGCCATCGCCGTCGTGCGACGCGCCGTCGGTCGCGCCCGTCGACTTGTACAGCGTCTCGGCCATCTTGTACGAGGCCTGCTGCAGCTTTTCGGTCGCCGCCTTGATCTCGTCGGCGCTGCCGTTCTCGCTGATCTTCTTGAGCTCCGCGAGCGCCGTCTCGACGTCGCCGCGCACGCCCGCTTCCGCCTTGTCGCCGACTTCCTTGAGCGACTTTTCGGTGGAGTAGAGCAGCGACGACGCGGTGTTGCGGATCTCGGCCTCTTCCTTCTTGGCCTTGTCCGCGGCCGCGAACGCTTCCGCGTCGCGCACCATGCGGTCGACCTCATCCTTGTTGAGGTTGGTCGACGCCGTGATCTGGATCTGCTGCTCCTTGCCGGTACCGAGATCTTTGGCGGACACGTTCACGATGCCGTTGGCGTCGATGTTGAACGTCACTTCGATCTGCGGCACGCCGCGCGGCGCAGCCGGGATGCCCTCGAGCCGGAAGCGCCCCAGCTCCTTGTTGTCGTTGGCCATCTCGCGCTCGCCCTGGAGGATGCGGATGTCCACCGACGTCTGGCCGTCCTCGGCCGTCGTGAAGACCTGGGTCTTGCGCGTCGGGATCGTGGTGTTGCGCTCGATGAGCTTCGTGTTCACGCCGCCGAGCGTCTCGAGTCCGAGCGACAGCGGGGTGACGTCCAGCAGCACGACGTCGCGCACTTCACCGGCGAGCACGCCGGCTTGGATCGCGGCGCCGATCGCAACCACTTCGTCGGGGTTGACCGACTGGTTGAGCTCTTTGCCGGTGAGCTTCTTGACGAGCTCCTGGATGACGGGCATGCGCGTCGAGCCGCCGACCATGACGACTTCGTCGATCTTGCTCACGTCGAGCTTGGCGTCGGCCAGCGCGTTCTTGAACGGCTGCACGCAGCGATCGGTGAGGTCTTGCGTGAGCTCCTCGAACTTGGCGCGCGTGAGCGTCATGTCGAGATGCTTGGGACCGTTCTGGTCCGCGGTGATGAACGGCAGGTTGATCGACGTCGTGACGGTGCCCGACAGCTCGATCTTCGCCTTCTCCGCGGCTTCGGTGAGGCGCTGGAGCGCCTGGCGGTCGCCGGACAGATCGATGCCCTGCTCCTTGCGGAACTCGGTCACCAGCCATTCGCGGATGCGCGCGTCGTAGTCGTCGCCGCCGAGGTGCGTGTCGCCGTTGGTCGACTTCACCTCGAACACGCCGTCGCCGACCTCGAGGATCGACACGTCGAACGTGCCGCCGCCGAGATCCCACACGAGGATCGTCTCGTTGCCCTTCTTGTCGAGGCCGTACGCGAGCGCGGCCGCGGTGGGCTCGTTGATGATGCGCAGGACTTCGAGGCCCGCGATCTTGCCGGCGTCTTTGGTCGCCTGGCGCTGCGCGTCGTTGAAGTACGCGGGGACGGTGACGACCGCTTGCGTCACGCGCTCGCCGAGGTACGACGAGGCGTCGTTGACCAGCTTTTGCAAAATCATCGAGCTGATCTCTTGCGGCGTGTAATCCTTGCCGTCGATCTTGACCTTGTGGTCCGTGCCCATCTCGCGCTTGATCGAGCTGATCGTGCGGTCCGGGTTGGTCACGGCCTGGCGCTTCGCCAGCTGGCCGACGAGCCGTTCGCCCGTCTTCGTGAACGCCACCACCGACGGGGTCGTGCGCGACCCTTCGGAGTTGGCGATGACGGTCGGGCTCTGCCCTTCCATCACGGCGACGACGGAGTTCGTCGTGCCGAGGTCGATTCCGACCGTTTTAGCCATGAAAAATAGTTCTCGCTTTCCGAGCCGCGTGGACCAGCCGTCAGGATCGCTCCGCTCTGGCCTTGCCGCTTACCGCCGCTCAAGGGTTTGTGAGCCTGGACGCCGCCCTCGGCGACGCCACCGCCTATCATACGATGTTCGGGCGGTCGTGTTCCAGTCTTCATCCGGTGTGACAGCATTTCTGTCACGTTGGTTGCGGCGCCGGCATGCAAGATGAGCGCGGCGGCGCTATGCGCAAAGTCGCCGACCAGGCCCTTGAAGACAAAGAGGGCGCCCGAGTGGGCGCCCTCCGCTGTGTGCGAGCTAGCCGGCCGGTTAGGGGCTCTGCTGCTGCTGATTTTGCAAGTACGTTTCGACGGGCTGTTCGGCAAGCTTCGCCTGCACGTTCTTCTTGATGCCTTGCGACCACACGCGCAGGGTGATTTCCGTGCCCGGCTTGAGCGCGCTGATCACCGACGTGAAGTCGCTGGACGAGTTCACGGGTTTGCCGTTGATCGCTTGGATGACGTCACCCGGCTGCACGCCGGCTTGATCCGCAGGGGTACCGTCCACGACGCGGGCCACGGCCACGCCGCCCTGGTCGTGATAGCCGCCGAGTTGCGTACGGACGTTGTTCGTGATGTCGATCGGGGCGATGCCCAGGAAACCTTTGCCGGTGCCCGTGCCCGTAGCGTTGAGCGTCTTGCCTTGGTTCTTGGCGAGCACCTGGGCGGTCTGGATCACGGTCTGGGCCGGTATCGCGAAGCCGATGCCCTGGGCGGCGGCCGGGTTGGCCGTCGACTGGTTCACGCCGATCACGCGGCCGTCGTAGTCGACGAGCGGTCCGCCGGAATTGCCGGGGTTGATCGGTGCGGACGTCTGCAGCATGCCGCGGAAGAGGTGGAGCTGCTGGTCTTCGCCCTGAATGGGCTCGTCGCGGTTGAAGCCCGAGACGACGCCGACCGACACCGAGCGCTGAAGAGCGAATGGTTCGCCGATGGCGATCGCCCACTGGCCCGCCTGGACCTTGGAGCTGTCGGCGAACTCGACGGGCGGCGGCAGCTTGGCGTAGCCGTCGACCTTCACCAGCGCGAGATCCGCGGCCGGGTTGGACGAGAAGACGTGCCCTGCGACGCGCTCGCCGTTCGCGAACACGACGGTGATCTTGCTCGTGCCGCGCGGGACGACGTGGGCGTTGGTGACGATCAGCCCGTCGCGCGAGTAGACGAAGCCGGAGCCGGACGCCCGCTCTTGGACGCGCTGGCGCTGGATCGGGCCGGCCCCGCCGAACATCTGCGAGAACGGGTCCTGCGGGACGACCTGCGTCCCGTTGACGATGACTTGCAGCGCAACCACGGACGGCTCGACGCGCTTGACGGCGTTGATGATCCGGTCCTGGTCGGTGGTACCGGTCGTGGCGAGCAGGGGGGCCGCGCTGACGGCCGGCGGCGTGTTGCCGGGACCGGCGACGCCCGCGAAATGCGTGCTCGCGTACACCATCATCGAGAAGCTCCCGATGATCGCGCCGATGAGCCCTACGACCGCGGTCCCGAAGATGCTGGTGCGAGGCTTCACGTTGGACTATGCTCCTAGGAGGGTTTAGGTGAGCCGCATTACCGGCCGGCTTGGTTGATGGTGACGTTGCGGCGCTGCTTTTCCCGCGATTCTAATGCCCGGCAGCGCTGAAAGCAAGCGGGCCGGTGACCGTACGTTTCACGGCCCACGGCGCCTTGATTTCGCACTTCGCGGCTCGGTATAATTCAAAGCACGCGGCCCGAGGCTTTTCTGGGCCGCGGACTTCTGGTTTTGAAGAGGGTTGTGCAATGCGAGAAGACCAGCAGTTCCGCGTCGAGCCGCTCGAGGAAGTCATCGATCCCAGCCTGGACGGCTTGACCCAAACCGGCGGGATTTGTTTCCGCCGCCGGTACGCGCTCGCCTCGTTCTTCGTCGACGGCGCGAACACCGACATCACGAACTACGTGTGAGCCTAAGCGACGTTTTCGCGGGCACCGGCGACTGCCGAGACTACGGCGCGCCGAATCTCGTCGCGCTCGAGCGCGTGACCCGCTTGGTCTCGCAGCCGGCAACGATGCGCACGACGCTGGAGCGCATCGCGTACTCCAGCGACGCCGTGCTGCTCGAGCGGCTCGCGCGCACGCGCGGCTTCGCGAACTGACGATCGGCGTGCCGGCCTGCGAGCTGACGGTACCGCTTGTGGACGAGGCGTTGTGCGCGCAGGCGCGGGCGGTCGCAGGGGCGCTCGCGGACCGCATCGCCGAGCCTGATTTGCTGCGGCGCGCGTTCGACACCGCACGGGCGCAGACGACGTACCTGCACGAGTCCGCTTTCGATCCGCGCGGTCTCGCGGGCGGGAATGCCGGCGCGGCGCTGATGTTCGGCGCGTTCGCCGAGCGCGACGAGCACAGGCATGCCGCCGCGGACGCGCACTTGCGCGCGGCGACCGCCTACGAGCCCCTCGGTGCGGGACCGTCGCTCTTCGGCGGGACGGCCGGTCTGCTCGCGGCCGCGCGCATCGCGGCTCGCGGCGTACACTACCCGCGGCTCATCGAGGTGCTGCAGGGCGTCGTCGACGAGCTCGCGATCGGATTCGCCGAACGGCTGGAGCGCGGGGTCGAACGCGACGCGGACTACGACCTGATCTCAGGCGCGAGCGGGGTGTTGCGCGAAACGCGAGCACCCGCGGCGCGCGCGCGGCTCGCCCGTGCCATCGCCGCGTTGGCGGCGGACCCGGGCGGGAGCGGCTGGCGCGCGCTTTCGCGTTTCGGCTCGCTTGACGTGGTCGGGAACAATCTCGGACTCGCGCACGGCGCGGCCGGGATGATCGCGTCGCTCGCGCGGTGCGCCGACGTCGACGGCGTCGCAGCCGGAGTCGAGGCGCTCGTCGGATACGCGCTCGCCCATTGCCGAACCCGTGACGGCGTCGCCGTCGACGCGCCCAGCTTCGTCAGCGCGGACGGTGACGTGGCCGCGGGCCGCGGCGCATGGTGTTACGGCGCACCCGGGATGGCCGTCGCGCTGCTCGCCGCCGGCGATGCGTTCGATCTGCCGCACGCGCGTGAAGCCGCCCGCGAGCTTCTCGAACACGTCGCGAACCGCACGGATGAGGAGCTGGGCATTCAGGACGACGCTCTTTGCCACGGTCGCGCGGGCGTCGCGGTTGCGCTCGCGCTCGGCGCCGACGCGTTCCGCTCCGCGACATTGCGCGCGCGCAGCACGGGCATGTTCGCGGCGATCGTCGGCCGCTTCGAACCGGCGCTTCCGCACGGATATCGCGCCGCTGCCCCGGACGGCACATCGTACGACGACGCCGGATTGCTGACTGGCAGCACCGGAATCGCGTTGGCGCTGCTCGTTGCCGCAGGCGACGCGGGCGTGGCGTGTTTGGCACCGTTCCACCTCGATGGATTCCGCTCGGAATCCGATCCTCTCACCTCCGACGCTACAAGGACACAACCATGACCGTGACTCTCGAACGCCCGGCAACCGACGTGGACGACATCGACCTGCGCGTGGGCTCCACGACCGATCTTGCAGCCCCGATGGCCATCAACCCGCCTATCCCGACCCTCACCGATTCGTGTACGTGCTGGTCGTGCACGCTCGGCAACTGCGGGCCATTCGGAACGCTCGCAACCTTTTTCTCATGTTTGTGCTAGGCCGCCGCGACCCGAGCGCAACGCGCTCATCACCATTCGGCGTCACGGATTTCATTCGGAATCCGCTCGTCTCACCTCCACGCTGAAAGGAGCTGACTATGACCGTGACCCTCGAACGCCCGTCGGCCGACGTCGACGACATCGATCTGCGTGTCGGGTCCGCGACCGATCTCGCAGCGCCGATGGCGATGCCCATCAACCCCACGGCACCGCCGACGTACACGCAATCGTGCACGTGCCAGACGTGTACGATGGGTCAATGCACGCCGTTCGGAACGTGGGCGTCCCTTTGGTGCGGTTGATCGACGCCGGCGCGGCCCCGGGTGCTTCGGCATCCGGGGCTGACGATCGCACGCGGTGACGGCACCGGTCTACCGCGTACCGGACGATCCCCTCGTATATGCCCGCGTGCCGCAGCTCTCGCTCGACGAGCTGGGTGCGATCTTCGCGGCCGAAGACCCGCTCGTGCTTGCACGCGAGCTCGTCGCGGAGCGGCCCGAGTTCCGGACGGCGCTCGCAATCGCGTCGCCGGTCCTTTTTCGGCAGTTCGACCGCGACGGTGGTGCGCGCACCGAGCGCCGCGCCGCGCTCCGTGCTCTCGCGTACGCCATTCGGATGGCGTCGCGCTGCACGCCGTTCGGGACGTTCGCAATGGTCGGTGCGGTCGAGATCGGCCCGCAGACCAGCCTGACGTTCGATCCCGACGTCATGGTGACGCGCACGCGCGTCGACATGGCGTACGTGGAAACGTACGCCACCGCCGTCGAGGCGCTGCCGGAGCGGCGGAACGAGCTCGAGGTCGTCGCGTCGGAGGCGGTGATCGAACGCGGTGCACGGCTGCATATCGTCCACGCGCGCCGCACCGCGCCGTCGCGGACCGTGCCGGGCGCCATGGACCACACGGCAATCTCGGTGCGGCGCACGGCTGCAGTTGACTTCGTGCGCCAGTTCGCCGTAACGCCTCGGCGACTCGGCGAGATCGTCGCGGCGGTGAGCGAACGGTTCGCGATCGGCGACCAGCGCGCGAGGAAGCTGGTGGACGCGCTCTACGATGCAGGGTTGCTGCTCTCGACGATCCGTCCATACCCGATCAGCGGTTCGCGCCACGCGCTCGACGGAGCCGATGCCGTGCTCGCCGCCGACTTCGCCCCCGCCATGCGCGCCGCGGCCGTGTTCGACGAAAGCGCCGGCGGGCGTACGGCGGAAGTTTTGGCGCGGGCCGTGGAAGCGTTGCCGCAACCGCCGTCCGGCGACGCGCTGCCCTTCCAGATCGACGCGGCGCGCGTGATGCACGGAGCCCTCGGCGCAGCCGTGCTGCGCGACGTCGAGGAGCTGGCGCGGATCAGCAGCCACGGCGAGCTCGTCGATCCGCTCAAAGACTACGCGCAGAGCTTTCTCGCGCGATACGAAGGCATGGAACGCCTCGTGCCGCTGCTCGAGCTCACCGATCCGGAGCTCGGACTCGGTGCGCCGCCCGACTCGACGGGCAGCTCCGCCGAGATCGACGCAGAGCGCGAAACCGCGCTGCTCGAGCTCTATGCGACCGCGGCGCGAAACGGAGAGCGCGAGATCGTTCTTCGGACCGAAGACCTCGCTCGATACATCGGGCCGCCCCTCCCGGATCGGGCATTCTCGCCGACGATGGAGATGGGCGTCGTCATCGCGGCGCGGGACGCGGCCGCGATCGACCGCGGCGAGTATCTGATCGGCCGGTGCGGGGGCTTCGTGACGGACGGAGCGGCGCGCAGCTTCGGCCGGTTCGCCGAGCTGCTCAGCCCGGAGATCATGGGGCGCGGGCTCGCGATGCTCCGCCGCAACGCCGCGCCGGGCTGCGTCGAAGCGGAGCTCGTGTACGCAACCGCGTTCGCTCGCATCGTGAACGTCGCGCAGCGGCCGCCGATGGTGGAGTACGAGATCGTCGCGGGATTCGCCGCCGGTTCGGATCCGCGGCGGCTGCCGCTGAGCGACTTGGTCGTCGGTCTGAACGCCGATGGCTTCGCGGTGTACTCGCGCTCGCTCGGGAAGCGCGTCCTCGTGCGCGAGAGCCACGTGACGAACACGCCCGACTTCGCACCCGGCCCGATACGCTTTCTCTCGCTGCTCGCGCGCAGGCCGTCGCTGATGCACGGGGGGTTCCGCTGGCACAAGGTGGCAAAAGCGCCGTACCTGCCGCGGGTGCGCTGCGGGCGCCTGCTGCTTTCGCCGGCCCGGTGGAACCTGCCGGTCGACACCGTGCGCGACGAGGCCGCGCTGTCGCGCTGGTTCGAAAGGTGGGCCGTCGATCCGGTCAACGTGCTGTGCGCGGGCGACAACCGGCTGGTCCTCGACGTGCGCACCGCGCTCGGCCGCGAGCTGCTCCGCGATCAAACGGCTCGCCATGGCGTCACCGGCGTGGTCCTCGAGGAGATGCTCGTGCCTGTCGAGTCGCACTGGTTGCGCGCGAACGACCGGCCGTACGCGGTCGAGTTCGTGTTCTCCATGGAGCGCACGCAGCTTGCGGCCGTCGACGCGCGGCCGCGCGATCGGCTGGTGCCGGCGGCGGAGCGAATTCGCGCTCCGCTGAGCGACTGGGTCTACCTCAAATGCTACGCCCCGCGCGATCGTGCCGATGACATGATCGCGCGCGTGATCGCGCCGGTCCTTGCCGACGCGGAGCAGCGCTGCGGCCCGCTGCCGTGGTTCTTCGTTCGCTACGCCGACCCGCGCTTTCACCTCCGGATTCGTATCGCGTGCGGGGCGAACGCCGCGGACGTCATGACGCTGCTCGCGCACACGATGCAGTCGCTGATCGCCGACGGCGAGCTCGAACGCTTCAGCTTCGACACATACGAACGCGAAGTTGAGCGCTACGGCGGCGTCGAGGCGATGCACGCCGTCGAACAGATCTTCTGCGCGCATAGCCGTGTTGCCGCGGCCGCTCTCGCCGGCGGGCTCGACGGTGCCGTGCGGCGCACCGAGCTCGCCGCCGGCGCCGTCTACGCGTTCCTGCGCAGCTTGCTCGGAGCCGAAGAGCTCGATCGTTGGTTTCGGCGCAACGGCCGCAAGCCGCTCCGCCTCGACCGCCCGTCGTGGGAGGCGGTCCGGCGGCTGCGCGCATCCGTGGCGAGCGACGGGGATGCACCCGCCGGCGCCGGATGCTACGCGCCACTCGCCGAGGCGGCACGCCGCGGCGCGCTGACGATTCCGTTCACGGACCTCGTGGCCAGCATCGTCCACATGGAATTCAACCGCTACGGTGTCGACGGCCGAGCCGAGGCGGTCGGCAACCAGATGGTATTCCAGCTCCACTCCGCGATACGCGGCTCCGCGCGCGCCGGCGCGTCGTCCCGCGGCGCGGCCGTCGGCAGCTAAACACCGCGCGCCGTCAGCTGGTCGTCCACGATGCGGCCGTCGCGCACGCGGATGATCCGCTTCGCGTGGCTCGCCACGTCTTCGTCGTGGGTGACCATGATGATCGTCCGGCCACCGTCGTTGAGCTGGTGGAACAGCGCCATGATCTCCGCGCTGGTCTGCGAGTCGAGATTGCCGGTGGGCTCGTCGGCGAGCAGCACCGCGGGGTCGTTGACGAGCGCGCGCGCGATCGCGACGCGCTGCTGCTGCCCGCCGGAAAGCTCGCTGGGCTTGTGGCCGATGCGGTCGCCCAACCCCACCTCGTTCAGCTGCGCCGTCGCCAGCTCGTTGCGCTTGCGGGTGCCGACGCCGGCGTAGAACAGCGGCAGCGCGACGTTCTTGAGCGCGCTCGTGCGCGCGAGCAGGTTGAAGCCTTGGAAGATGAAGCCGAGCTTTTTGAGCCGGATCTGCGCGAGCGCGTCGTCGCTCAGCGTGGAGACGTCGGTGCCGTCGAGCCGGTACGAGCCGGTCGTCGGGCGGTCGAGGCAGCCCAGCGTGTTCATCAGCGTGGACTTGCCCGAGCCCGAGGGGCCCATGATCGCGACGTACTCGCCGCGCGCGATCGTGAACGTCACGCCGCGCAGCGCCTCGACCTTCATGTCGCCGAGCGTATAGGTTTTCGTCACCGCGCGCACGTCGATCGCGGTCTGGCCGTTATTCATAGCGGAGCGCCTCGATAGGATCCAGCGTGGCGGCGCGCCACGCCGGATAGGTTCCGAACGCCAGCGTGACGATGGTTGCGAAACCGGTCGCGATGACGATGCTGCGCAGCCACGGGATCGGGGCGACGACGCCGGATATCTTGACGATCGCGACGTCGTTCACCAGCGCGCCGATGCCGACGCCCAGCACCATGCCGACCAAACAGCCGAACACCGACAGCGTCAGCGCCTCGATGAAGAACTGCAGCAGCACCTGGAAGCGGGTCGCGCCGATCGCCTTGCGCAAGCCGATCTCGCGCGTTCGCTCCGCGACGCTCACCAGCATGATGTTCAAGATGCCGATCCCGGCGACGACCAGCGACACGGCGCCGATGAGCGCGATGACGAGGGTGATGCCGCCGAAGATCCGGTCGACCGCCGCGGAGAACGACTTGCGGTCGATCGTCTGGTATTGCACGTGGCCGCCTTTGACGCGCGTGAGCCAGGCCAGCGCGGCCGTCTCCGTGTCGGGCAGCTGCGTGATGTCGTCGACGAGGAACCGCGCCGCATAGATCGCGCGGCTTCGCGCGAACTGGCGCTCGTACGTCGTCCACGGGATGGAGACGTCGTAGTTGATCTGGATCGGGAGGATGCCCTCGTTGGATTTGCCGAGCACGCCGACGATCGTGTAGCGATGATCGCCGACCCGCAACGATCCGCCGGTGGGATCACCTTGAATCCCGAGCCGCGTGTACGTGTCGTCGGAGACCACCGCCACGGGGCGGCCGTGGACGACGTCGTCGACGGTGAGCTTGCGCCCGTAGCGCAGCGGCGTCGACGTCGTGAAGCGCTCGTCGGTCCCGGCGCCGAGCAAGATGCGCCGCGTGAGGTGTCCGTAGCTCGCGCGCAGCGACTGGCCGCCGGCGGGGATCGCCTCGATCACGTTGGGCACGGCGTCCTTCGCGCGCTGCAGGTCGGTCAGCCGAATCGCGGCGCGCGTGAAGTCGGTCTGCTGCGCGTTCGGGCGTACCGTGAATGCCCGGTCGCTGATGCCGCCCAGGATCCCGCTCACGGCGCCGGCCATGCCCGCCCCCAGCACCTGGATCGAGATGACCGCCATCACGCCGATGATCAGCCCGAGCGCGGTGAGCAGCGACCGGATGCGGTTGGCGTTGAGCACCGCCAGCGCTTCGGCGACGTACTGACCGACGTTCACGCGGGCACGCTGTTCGCCGGGATCATGCTCGCAATGCCGTGATCGGGTCGAGCCGCGCGGCGCGGATGGCGGGATACGTGCCGAACACGCAGCCGACGAGCGTCGAGAAACCGACGGCGACCGACATGATCAGCAGATACGGGATCGGCGCAGGCCCGACCAGCGCTTCGACCGCGGAGTACGCGCCCAGCGTCGCGAGGAATCCGAGCGCCGTACCGATGCCGCCGCCGATGAACGACAGCAGGATGGCTTCCAGCAGAAATTGCAGCGCGACGTCGCCGCGGTTCGCGCCGATCGCTTTGCGCAAACCGATCTCGCGCGTCCGCTCCGTGACCGACACCAGCATGATGTTCATGATGCCGATCCCGGCGACGACCAGGGCCACGCCGCCGATCCCGGTCAGGCCCAGCGCGATGACGCCGAGCACGGTGTTGAAGCTCTGCACCTGCGCGGTGTTGTCTTGCGTGATGTACTTCGAGCGCGGTCCGTGCAGCCGCTGGAGCACGTTGACGATCGCGGTGGAGAGCTCGCCGACGGAGACGCCGGGCGCCGCGTAGACCGTGAGCCCGTCGGTCGGCCCGGGCGCGATCTCGTGGAACGTGGTGTACGGGAGCTCGAGATATTCGTTGCCGCCCGCGTTGAACAGGCCGCCCTTGAGCTCGGCGTACACGCCGACGAGCGTGCAGCGCGTCCCGCCCACCTCGATCGTGGTTCCGACGGCGGGCGCGCCCTTGAAGAGGCGCTTCGCGAGCGGCTCGGTGAGCAAGCACACGCGCGCGCCGCTGTCGATGTCGGCGCGGTCGAGCCGCCGGCCTTCGGCCATCGCCTGGCTGTCCTTGTGAAAGTCGCTGCCCGAGACGACGAACGTGTTGATGGTGACGCCGTTCGCTCGCAGCCGCAGCGACCGGATGTACGCCGGCTCGATGTGTTCCAGCAGCGGGCCGAGCTGCGCTTCGATCGTGCGGACGTCGCGGTACTGGATCGTCGCTGCGTTCGCGTCGTCCTGATTGGGATCGACGCCGACCGAGATACCCAGATCGCCGAACGAGTTGAGCGTGCCCGTGATACCGCCCGACGCAGCTTTGCTGATGCCGAGCACCGCGATGATCGACGACGTGCCGATGACCATGCCGAGCAGCGTCAAGATCGAGCGCGTGCGGTTGCGCCAGATGGCGGCGAACGCTTCGCCGATGTACGCGCTCAGCCGGGTCACGGTTTGGCGGACGGCGCCGCGGTAGGAGCGGTCGTCGGCTTCACGCGCAGCCCGTCGACGATGCCGACGTTGCGCTCGGCGACGATGACCTCGCCCGGCTTGACGCCGCTCTTCACGACCGCCTGCGCGTCGTTGGCCGGACCCAGCGTGACGCTGCGCTTGACGGCTTTACCGTCGCGGACGACGAGCACGTACGGCTTGTCGGCGGCGTCGCGCCGGACCGCGTCGCCGGGGACGGCGAGCACGCGCGGCATGTCGACGGTGACGATGTCGACGTCGACGGTCATGCCGTCGCGCAGGAATGGAACCGTTTTGTCGAGCGCGATCGTGGTGATGACCTGGCGCGCGGTGTTCGACGGATCGTCGCTCTTCTGCGCGACGGCGCCGATCATCGCGACGTGCCCGGGAAGCTTCGTCGTGCCGAGGTCTTCGCCGGAGACGACCGCCGGCTGCCCGGAACGGATGTTGGCCACGTCCTGCTCGTCGACGCGAGCGCGAACGACGAAGCCGCCTTCCGCGGCCAGGACGATCACCGCTTGGCCGACGGTGACGGTGTCGCCGGGCTGCAGCGCGCGCAGCGTGTCGGTGGTCTGGTTGGCGACCGTTTGCACGACGCCCGCGAACGGTGCGACGATGCGCATCCGGCTCACCTGCGCCGTGGCGTACTGCCAGTCGTCGTAGCGCTGCGCCGCGTCGGCGCCGGCGGCTTGAACGTCGCCGCTCTTGTCCTGCGCGGCGTTGGCCTGCGCGGCGGCGAGCTGCGCCTGCGCCTGGCTCAGCGCGTCGCGGTTGGCGCGCACGCGGTCGGACAGCACCGGCGTTTGGCGCGCCAGGGAGGCGTTGACCTCGCTGAGCTGGCGCTGCGCCTGCTGGTACGCCACCCTCGTCTGCGCGAGCTTCGCGACCGACTGGTCGAGCGCGTCGCGGGAGATCGCCTTTTGCGCGAAGAGATCGCGGTTGGCGTCGGCGATGCGCTGTGCCTCGCGCAGATCCGTTTGCGCCGTCGCGACGGCCGCTTCGGCCGACGCGCGCTGAGCCGCCGCCGACTGACCGCCGTACCCGAGGCCGGACTGCGCGCCGGCGCGCTCGTCCTGAATCGACTGGTTGAGCGTGAACCGCGCGTTCTCGACCGCCGCTTGGGCTTGCACGATGGCCGAACGGTTCTGCGCGGGCAGCGCGCCGTTGGTGGACGCCACCGTTCGCGCGCGAGCGGTCGCCGCGACGTATGCGTCGTGGGCCGTTTGCGCGGCGTTGATCAGCTGCGGGTTGGAGATCGTCGCAAGGAGCTGGCCGGCCGAGACGTGCTGACCCGGATGGACGTAGATCTGGTTGACGTTTCCGCCGACGAGCGCCGCCAGCGTCTGCGTGCGCGGGCGCTGCACGACGCCGGTTTCCGGGAGCTTCGTCTGATAACGGGTGTACGCGACCTTGACGACGCGCGCGGTGACCGCGTCGCTGTGCGGGCGCGCCGCGAGCGCGCCCAAGCCGACGATCGCCGCGAGCACGACGAGGATGATGATGACGTTGCGGCGGCGGTTCGAGCGCGGCTGCGCGACCGTCGTCTGCGTGGTCGTGGTGCTGGCGTAGTTCACGGGGCCCCCGGTTCGGCGATGGCGAGCGGGTCGGCCACGCCGACCGACGCGCGCAGGCGCGCGAGCGCGTTGAGATAGGCGACGCGCGCGGCGACGAGGTCGTTCGCGGCCGAGAGCGCGCTCTGCTCTGCGGCGGTGGCGTCGGTGAGCGAGATCAAGCCGTTGCGATATTGCAGCTGCGCGATGCGCGCCGACTCGGTGCCGAGGCGCTGCGCCTCGCGCTGCGTCGCGAGGTTTGCGCTCGCGGTCTGCACGGCGCGCAGCGATTGGCGCACGTCCGTCGCGACGCCCGACTCGACGGACGCGAGCGACCCTTCGGCGGCGGCGATCTGCGCGCGCGCCGCACGGTGCGCGGCGCGGCGCGAGCCGTACTCCATGAACGGGACCGTGAGCGTCTCGGTGGCGCCGATCTGCCAGAAGCCGGGCCGTTGCGGCGGGCCCGCGCCGAACGCGGACGCCGGGCTCTCCGTGTTGCCGAACGCGCCGTTGAGCGCGATCTGCGGCCGGCGGTCGGATTCGATCGCGGCGTCCGCGAGCCGCGCGACGGCGATCAGCTGCCGGGCGCTGGCGACGTCGGCGCGCGCACCGAGCGCCGCGGCGACGAGCGTGTCGACCGGCGTCTGCGGCAACGGCGGTTCCGGCAGCACGGCGGGCAACGCGAACGGCGTGTCGGGCGGTGCGCCGATGCGCAGCGCGAGCGACTCGACGGCGTTGACCTGATTCGCGCGCGCCGACGTGAGGTTCGCCTCGCTGCGCAGCTCGTTGACCTGCGCGCGCAGCACGTCGACGCCGGCGGCGCGCCCGACGCGCTCCTGGGCGCGCGCGACGTCGAGCAGCTGCTGCTGGTAGCCGCGGTCGCTCTCGGCGAGCCGGGCGGCCTCGCGCTGCTGCACCGCGTTGTACCAGGCCGCCGCGACGTCGGTGGCGAGCTGCTGCTCGGCGCGCCGCACGTCCTCGCGCGACGACTCGGCTTGGCGCTTCGCCTGCTGCGCCTGGAGCTGCGCGAGGGAACCGTTGTAGAGGTTGTACGTCGAGCCGATCTGGGCGACGTTTTGCGAGAACACCGTCGGCGGCTGGAGCCCGAACTGGCTGAAGGATCCGCCGGCGTTGTGGCTCTTCGAGAGCTGGTTCTGCAGCGTGCCGGCCAGCGTCGGAAACTCCGCCGCGTGTTCGCGCGCGTACGTCGCTTCGTTGGATGCCAGCGTCGCGCGCCGGTTCAGTACCGTGGGATCGTGGTCGAGGGCGAAACGCACCGCGGCGCGCAGGTCCAGCGGAGCCGGCGCGGCCGGTGCCGCGCTAGGCGCGGCGAAGATGGCGAACGCGACGAACGCGGCGCCCGAGGCGAAGGCGCGCACGGTCAACCGTTCTGTTTTGCGCCGTAGGCCGCGAAGCAGGCCGTCAGCAGCAGCATGATGATCGCCGTCGCCCACGCCGGCCCGCGCGAGATCCGGCCGACGCGCTCCATGCCGAGTGCCAGCAGCGCGGTGGCCCACAGCACGAACACGTTGAACGCGCCGAGGAAACCGGCCAGCGCGCCCTTCATGCCGGGCGCGAGCATCGCCAAGCTGGGGACCACGCTCTGCACCGCGCTCGGCGAGTCGAACGAATCGGCCCCGCGCACCGCCACGATGACGCCGAGCACGAGCGAGCTGAGCCCGAAGCCGACGACGGCGACCGTGATGCTGAGCGCGAAGTACTGCTTGAACGTTCCGGTGCCGCGCCCGGCCGCGTTGGCGATCAGCATGACGACGCCTTGGATCAGGCCGAGCAGCAGGATCCAGACCGGGGTGATGATCCACGAGAACTTCGCGATGTTCTTATAGAGGCTCACGAAGGCCGCGATCTGCTTCTGCTGCTGGTCCGGCGGGAGCTTCGCGATGTTCTCGTTCGCCGCGAGCGTCGCGGGCAACCCCGTGTCGAGCGCGTGCTGAACGGCCGGTCCAGACAGCAGGGCTCCGGCGATGCCCAGGAGCGTCGCGACCAGAAACGCCCAGCCCCACACCGGTACCTGGCGGATGCGGTCGAACGCCGCGTTCGGCGCGATGATGATGTCGACGACGTTGGCGAGGCCGCTACGGCGTTCGACGGTCGGCAGGGACGTGCTCAAAGCTCTCTCCCGTAAACGAGCGATAGACACCGGACTCTACCGGGCCTGCGGAGGCGGTGTTTCGCCGAGGAGGGCGCGAATCCCGAGCTTCCGCTCGACGACTTTGCGCGCGCGCTCCAGATCGGCCTCGCGCATCTCGAGGAGCTTCAGGCGGAGGTACGACCGGACCAAGCGTATCGAGCGCCGCGAGTAGAGCGCGCTCGCGGCGAGCGGTCGCTTCGAGGCGCTCGGGTGCGGGCTGGGCGCTCGACGTGGAACCGTAGCCGGTTCCGCCGGGGTCGCGAGCGTCGAACAACAGAAGAGCACCAGCCCGGCGCCGGTGAAGATCGCGTGTCTCACGCTCATCATTCCCACCGCGCCTCCCACCGACTAGGACCCTGCTTGAACCCCGATACCTTCGTCATCCCGGCTCCGCCCCCGGAGCCCTACCTGCGCATCGTCCCGCTCGGCGGCTGCGGCGAGATCGGCCGCAACATGACGGTCATCGAGACCAACGACGACATCGTCGTGGTCGACTGCGGCCTGATGTTCCCCGACGAGGAGATGTTCGGGGTCGACATCGTCATCAACGACTTCACCTACCTGCGCGAGCGCCAGGAAAAGTTCCGCGCGCTGCTCGTCACGCACGGGCACGAAGACCACATCGGCGGGATCCCGTACCTGCTGCGCGAGTTTCCGAAGGTTCCCGTGGTCGGCACGCCGCTGTCGCTCGCCCTGATCAAGGCGAAGCTCAAAGAGCACAAGCCCGGCGAGTGGAACGCGCGCGAGGTCGAGCCCGGCGACAAGGTCGCATACGGCACGATCGAGGCGCAGTTCATCCACATCAACCACTCGCTGGCGGGCGCGTGCGCGCTGGCGATCCGCACGCCCGTCGGCACCGTGTTCCACACCGGCGACTTCAAGTTCGACCAGACGCCGATCGACGGCGATCCCGCCGACTTCGCGTCGATCGCGCGCGTCGGCGACGAAGGCGTCATGGTGATGCTGTCCGACTCGACCAACGCCGAGCGGCCCGGCCACACGCTTTCCGAGCGCATCGTCGGCGAAGCGTTCTCGAACATTTTCGCGCGCGCGAACGGCCGGCTCATCGTGACGTCGTTCGCATCGAACGTGCCGCGCATCCAGCAGGTCGTCGATCAGTGCAAGCGCTACGAACGAAAGCTCGCGTTCCTCGGGCGCTCGCTGCAGAACGTCGTGCAGTTCGCGCGCCAGCTCGGCTATCTCGACATCCCCGAAAACCTCGTCATCCGGCTCGAGGACGTCGACCAGCACAAGCCCGAGCAGGTCTGCGTGATGACGACGGGTTCGCAAGGCGAGCCGATGTCGGCGCTGACGCGCTTGTCGGTGCGCGATCACAAGCAGTTCAAGATCGTGCCGGGCGACACGGTCGTGATCTCCGCGACGCCGATCCCCGGCAACGAGAAGTCGGTGTCCAAGACGATCAACAACCTCTATCGCCTGGGCGCGAACGTGATCCACGGCAGCTCCGGCAACGCGCACGTGTCGGGGCACGCCTCGCAAGAAGAGCTGCTGCTGATGCTCAACCTCGTGCGGCCCAAGTACTTCATCCCGGTCCACGGCGAATACCGGATGCTCGTCACGCACGGCCGGCTCGCGCAGCAGACCGGCGTCGCGGGCGACAACGTGTTCGTCGCCGAAAACGGCGACGTGCTCGAGTTCACCAAGGACGAGGCGCAGAAGATCGGCCGCACCTACGGCGGCAACGTGATGGTCGACGGGTCGGGCGTCGGCGACATCGGCGAAGCGGTCCTGCGCGACCGCAAGCACCTGGCGGGCGACGGCATCATGATGGTGGTGGTCACCGTCGATTCGGAAGAGGCACGCGTCGTGGCCGGACCGGACGTGATCTCGCGCGGCGTGTTCTACCTGCCCGAGTCTGGCGAGTTGGTCGACGAGCTCAAGGCGAAGCTGTCCGCGATCCTGGCGGACTGCAGCGTCGAAGGCATCCGCGACATCAGCAACGTGAAAGAACACATCCGCTCGGGCCTGGCCAAGGCCGTCTTCGAAAAGTCGCGCCGCAGGCCGATCGTGATCCCGGTGGTCATGGAGGTTTGAGCGCTCTTTACGAGCGCTCAAACCCTCCCGCGGCTGCGCCGCGGTCCGAATAGGGATAAAGCTCAAAGCGCTCTTTACCAGCGCTCAAACCCTCCCGCGGCTGCGCCGCGGTCCGAATAGGGAGAAGTTCAAAGCGCTTTTGACGAGCGCTCGAGTTCGGTATTGCCGTGCGCAGGAGCGTGCGTGATAGACTTGCGTGAGACAATGTCGCTTCACGAGATCGTTCTGCCGGAGACGAAGCCGGAAACCGAGTGGATCCGCGGCCGGGCGCGCCAGAAGGTGAGCCCGACGTACGACCATGGTGCGCTGCAAGGGCAGCTGTACATGGCATTGTGGATGTGGGCCGAGGCAGGCGCGCACGGACGGGTGGCGTCCGAATGGCGCTTTCGCATCGCTCCGCCAGCCGCGGTCGTTCGCCCGCTCGTTCCGGATGTCGCGTTTTTGTCGTATCACGCGTTGCCGGAAGATGCGGCGCGCGATCTCGTCCAAGTGCCGCTCGGTGCGCCGACCGTCGCCGTCGAGATCCTGTCACCCGACGACCGCCCTGCCTACGTCGATCACAAGATCGCCACGTATCGCGCCGCCGGAACATGCGCCGTGATCGTCGTCGACCCGCACCGCGAAACGATCACCATGCACGATGGCGACGGCGCTCGAGTCCTGCGCGCCGGCGATGTGCTGACGCATCCGTCGCTGCCGGGATTCGCGCTCGACGTCGCCGCGCTCTTCGCTCGCGCGAAGCGCTGAGCGCGGCGCTGTCGCGGCAGCAGCGCTGACGGCTAGAGGTTGAAGCCGCCGCTCACGTAGCCGCCGAGGTCCAGCGTCACGTAACGATAGCCCGCGGCGCGCACGCCTTCGACGATGCGCCGCCTGCGGTCGGGATCGGCCGCGGATGCAATGTCGTCCGGCGGGACTTCGATGCGCGCGATGTCCCCGTGATGGCGGACGCGGCACGCGCGCAAGCCTGCGTCGTGCACCGCTTGTTCGGCGCGGTCCACCTGGCGCAGCAGCTCGAGCGTGATCGGGGTGCCGTACGGGAAGCGCGACGACAGACACGCCAGCGCGGGTTTGTCCCAGACTTCGAGGCCGAGCTTGCGTGCGAGCGCGCGGACATCGGCTTTGCGCAGCCCGGCTTCGTAGAGCGGGCTGCGCACGTCGTGCTCGCGCGCGGCCTGGCGGCCGGGGCGCCAGTCGCCTTCGTCGTCGCGGTTGTAGCCGTCCACGATGTGCGGGATGTTCCGCTCGCGCGCGATCTCGGCGAGGCGGCCGTACAGCTCGCTCTTGCAGAAGTAGCAGCGGTTCGCGGGGTTCGCCGCGTACGAGGGGTCGTGCAGCTCGCGCGTCTCGATCACTTCGTGGCGCGCGTCGACCGCACGGGCAAAGCCCACCGCGCCCGCGTATTCCCGCTCCGCGAGCGACTCGCTGCGCGCGGTGATGCCGACAGCGTTCTCGCCCAGCTCCTGCGCCGCGACGTGCAGCACCAGCGCCGAGTCGACGCCGCCGGAGAACGCGACGATGCAGCTGCCCAGCTCGCGGAAGATCGCGCGCAGGCGCGCTTCTTTGGCGTCGAGCGTGGTTTCCGTGGCGGTATCGATCACGTCGCGCGGTCTCCTTGGATAATGGCGTCCACGACGCGCGCGACTTCCGGCAAGGGCATGTTGCGTTCGCGCGCGATGCGCAGCACGTCGTCGTATTCGGCGCGCGCGCGCGTCTCGCCGTTCGTCCCCGCGCGCTTGACGCGGACCGGACCGAACGGCGTCTCCACCGTTGCGAGCGTGCGGGGGAGGACGTGGCGGCGCTCGGTGCGCACGCGCACGCCGATCGTCGTCGTCTCCGTGAGGACCGCGCGCGCGACCGCGTGCTCGTCGGGCGGCGCGGCAATCGCCGACAGCGTGATCGCAGGGCGGCCTTTCTTCATCGTGATCGGCGTCAGCCACACGTCGAGCGCGCCCGCGGCGAACAGGCGTTCCGTCGCGAGCTCGTAGTGCTGCGGCGACATGTCGTCGATGTTCGCTTCGAGCACGACGACGACGTCGTCGCCGCCCGGCGCGCCGCTCGCGCCCTCGCGTGCCGCGTCGACGGACGTGCCGATCACGACGCGCGTGACGTTGGGCACCGCGAAGTCGCTGCGGCCCGCGCCGTAGCCGATTGCTTCGATGATCATGTCCGGGCGGCCGGGTCGCGCGAGCGTCGTGAGGATCGCCGCCGCGGTCGGCGTGACGAGCTCGCCCGCGACATCGACGGCACGCGTTGCCCAACCGATCAGCAAGTACGCGACGGCGGGCGGAGGGTTCGGATAGAGCCCGTGCGCCATGCCGATGCTGCCGTGGCCGATCGGAAACGGCGAGCACCGCAGCTCGTCGATCTCGAGCAGGTCGAGCGCGATGCACGTCGCGGCGACGTCGAGGATCGCGTCGAGCTGCCCGATCTCGTGGAAGCGGATCGCGTCGGCGGTCGTGCCGTGCGTGCGCGCTTCCGCTTCGGCCAGCCGGCGGTACACCGCGCTCGCGCGCTCGCGCTGCCGCGCCGTCAGCGAGCTGCGGTCGACGATGTCCAGGACATCGGCGAGGGTTCGCGTCCCCGCCCCATCGCGATGCTCGTGATCGTGGTGATCGTGTGTGTGCGCATCGTCGTCGTGGTGATGATGGTGCTGCTCGTCGCCGTCTTCGCCGGGGACGACGAGTCCGGCGTACGTCGCCGCGATGCCGCGCTTGACGACCCGTCGCGGGTCGAGCGTCCAGCCGTCCGCGACGATACCGCGCAGCGCGCGTTCGAGCGCGTCGCGGTCGAGCCCGGCATCCAGAAACGCCGCGAGCAGCATGTCGCCCGCGGCGCCGCCGATCATGTCGACGTACGCGATCCTCATGCCCGCGCGCGACCGCTCACGCTGCGCAGACGATCTTGTGCGCGAGCGCCGCGGCGCCGAAGCCGTTGTCGATGTTCACCACGCCGATCCCGGGCGCGCACGACGTCAGCATGCCCAGCAGCGCCGCCATCCCTTCGAACGCCGCGCCGTAGCCGACGCTGGTCGGCACGGCGATCACCGGCGCGCGCACGAGGCCCGCGACGACGCTGGGCAGCGCGCCTTCCATGCCGGCGACGACGATCACGGCGCGGCACGACGCAATGTCGTCGAGCGCGTCGAAGAGCCGGTGGATGCCCGCGACGCCGACGTCGGTCGCGCGCACGGCGTCGTGGCCGAGCGCGTCGAGCACGAACGCCGCTTCCTCCGCGACGGGCAGATCGGACGTCCCCGCGCACACGACCGCGACGCGCGCGCCGGTGCGCGGCAGCGTCCCGCGCCGCAGCGCGCCGGACAGCGGTTCCAGCGCGGCGTCCGGGTACGCGGCCGCGAGCGCCGCGCGCTGCTCGCACCGGGATGCGCGTCGCCAGCGCGAAGCCGGTGCGCGCGTAGAGCGCGCCGACGAGCGCGACGTTCTGCTCGAGCGTCTTTCCGGCGGCGAAGATCACCTCGGGGACGCCGGTGCGATCTCGCCGCTCGTGATCGAGCCGCGCGACGGCGGACATGTCCATACGCACCATGGTACCCAGCCCGGGCGCCCGCGGGCGCGGGGACGTCGCGCCCGGCGTCCAATCGTCGACCGCTATGGCAGACCGACGTTCGTTCCTCGGCGCCGTCTCGGGCGTCGCGGCCACCGTGTTGCTCGCGTCCAAGGCGGACGCGCAGGCTCCCGCTCCGGAGGCGCCGCCGAAAAATTCGCCGCTTCCGTCGGCGCAGCCGTCGCCCAAACCGAGCGCGTCGCCGAAGCCCCCGTCCGCGCTCGCGGCGGCGACCGCACTGGCGATGCGGCGCTTCGACGCGAACCTCACCGACAAGGACGTCGACACGATCGCGCACGCGATCGACGACAACCGGCGCGGCGCCGCGCGGCTCAACCCGCGCAAGGCGACGGCGCTCAAGAACTCCGACGAGCCCGTGACCCGGTTCGCGGCCGCGAGGCCGCGCCCGTGACGACGCTCCACCACGACGACGTCGCGTTCGCCGACGTCGTCGACCTGCAGCGGCTGCTCACGGCCAAGACGATCTCATCGGTGGAGCTCACCGAGCTCTACCTCGAACGCCTCGAGCGCTACGGCCCGGTCTACAACGCGGTCGTCACGATCCTCCACGAGCGCGCGCGGCGCGAAGCCAAGCGCGCCGACGCCGAGCGCGCGCGCGGCCGGGTGCGCGGCCCGCTGCACGGCATCCCGTACGGCGTGAAAGACTTGCTCGCGACGCCGGACGCGCCGACGACGTGGGGCGCGCAGCCGTACCGCAACCAGCGGTTCGCCTTCGACGCGACGGTCGTGAAGAAGCTCACCGGCGCCGGCGCGGTGCTGCTCGCGAAGCTCGCGATGGTGGAGCTGGCCGGCGGCTTCGGCTACGGCGACGCGGACGCGTCGTTCACCGGTCCCGGCCGCACGCCGTGGAACGCGAAGTTCTGGAGCGGCGGCTCGTCGAGCGGCTCCGGGATCGCGGCGGCCGCGGGCCTCGTCGGCTTCGCGATCGGGTCGGAGACGTCGGGCTCGATCCTGTTCCCGGCGACCGCGTGCGGCGTGACCGGCTTGCGTCCGACGTACGGGCGAGTATCGCGGCACGGCGCGATGGCGCTGTGCTGGACGCTCGACAAGCTCGGGCCGCTCACCCGCAGCGCGCGCGACGCGGAGCTGGTCCTCGCGGCGATCGCGGGCGCCGACCCGCAAGACCCGACGGCTCGTCGACGGGCCGCTGGCCGCGCCGCGGCGCCGGCTGCGCGTGGCCGTGCTCAAAAACGCGACCAAGGGCGCGATGCCGGACGTCACGGCCAACTTCCGCGCGTCGCTGAAGATCCTCGCCCGGTTCGCCGACGTCGCGGGCGAGGTCACGCTGCCGAAGGGACCGTGGGGACCGGTCGTCGGCACGATCGTCGACGCGGAAGGCGCCGCGGCGTTCCGCGACCTGATCGAGTCCGGCCGGTCGCGCGAGCTGCGCAACGCCGACGACAAGCTCGGCGGCTACGCCGCGTACGCCACCCCGGCCGTCGACTACATCGACGCGCTGCGCCAGCGCGCCAAGCTCAACGCGCTGCTGGAGAAGGCCATGGAGGGCTACGACGCCGTCGTCTCGCCCACGCTGCCGACCGTCACCTATCCGGTCGGGCTCGGCTTCGACAAGGCCTATCCGAAATATCCGGGCGGCCCGTCGCTGATCTCGCCGGGGAATTTGGCGGGCCTCCCGGCGCTGGCGCTGCCGAACGGGATGGGACCGAACGGGCTGCCGACGTCGTTCGCGCTGCTCGGCCGCGCGTGGGGCGAACCCGCGCTCACGGCGCTGGGCGCGCGTTACCAGCGCGAAACCGCCTTTCACCGGAGGCGGCCGCCGCTCGTCACGCACGTCGCGCCGTGAACGACGAAGGCCCGGTGCCGCAGCACCGGGCCTTCGCATTCGCGCGACGGCGCGATCAGGCGACGCCTGACGTCGTCAGAGCTTGATGTTCAGCGAACCGAACACCTGGAACGGGTTGGCCTGGCCGGCAGTCGTCGATTGGAAGACGTTGCCGAAGACGGGCCGGTACGGGAGGTTGACGCCCGGTTGGATCACGTCGCCGGGATTGTAGAAATTGCCGACGTAGGCGCTGCGACCGTAATCGCAGCCTGCCGCGCCGCTCACTTTCCACGGGACGTTGCTGCCGCCGAAGCACGACGACACGATGTTGACGAAGTCGAGCCGCGCGGTCACGTGCCTCGAGAGCTCGTACGACGTCGAGAGGTTGATGCTCAACTTGTTCGGTTCCGTGAACGAGCCGAACGGATCGTACTGGTGCGTGAACGTGTTGGGGATCGGGATCGAGCCCGTGCACGACGACGCATCGTACGGCAGCGCGGCGATCGGGGCGCCCGGATAGCGCGGGTCGCCGGCGGTCGTTGCCGGCTGCACCCGGCAGCGCGGCGCAGGTCTTCACGGGATCGACGCCTTGCGTGCCGAGCGGGATGCCGTACTGCGCGCCGCCCTGGAACTGCGCGGTCGGCGTGATGTTGAGCCGGCCGTGCTTCCAGTTGCCGATGAACGTGAGGATGTGCGGCGGGATGTACGACTGGTTCGATCCGCTGGCGAACGTGCTCCCGGAGTACGTGTTGTACAGCGGGTACCGCCCGTTCGGATCGAACAAGCCTTGCGCGCCCGCGTTCCAATAGGGGTTCGCGATGTCGCCGCCGGCGCAGGCCGGGTCGGGAAGGATGCCGTGCTGGCCGGCGGGCGGACCGGTCGTAACGGCCGGCGTGTAGCACGGTGCCGCCCCGATTCCGTTGGACGTCGTGCCGCAGCGCGCGTCGCTGGGGTTCGCGGCGCAGAACGACGTGTAGCCGTTGTAGGTCTTGATCGCGTTGTTCAAGCCGTCGACCACCGACGTCCCCTTCGGCGTGCGATCGAACGTGATGCGCGCGAAGGTGTACGTGTACGAGAGCTGGCCGAAGAAGCCGTTCTTGTTGAGGTCACCTTTTTGGATTTCGAACTCGAGGCCCTTGACGTTCTTGCGGCCGATGTTGATGCCGCCGACGAAGTTCGTCTTGGGGTCGAGCAGCACCGTCGATATCTCGTTCTTCGTCGTCCGGACGTACGGCGTGAACTTGAACGACGCGTCGCTGCCGGTGAACTGGTGCTCCCACGACGTGTCGTAGTTGTACGACTCTTCCGGCAAGATGTGGTGGCTGGGCGTCGTGAACCCGAGGTTGTAGTACGACGTGTTCGGCCCCGGGATCAGGTTCGGCTGGATGGTGTTGTACTGCTGGAATGCCGAGCTAGACGGCTGTGCCGACTTGCCGACGTTCGCGCGGATGACGTTGTTGCGGTTCACGCTGTACGTCAGACCGACGCGGGGCTGCAGCTCGGGATAGTCTTCGAACGGCGCGCTGACCTGTGAGAACGACGCCGTCGTGTAGCGCGCCACCGCGCCGCAGTTGATGCCCGCAGCCGTCGTCGGCAGCGCGACGCCGTTGAGGTCGGTCGTCGTCAGCGACTGCGTGACGGGATCGTAGCAGTTGAACTTGTTGAAGTTGTTGACGAACAGTTGGCGCGCGGCGTCGCCCGTGGTGCTGGGCATCGCGTACTTGAAGTCGTCATAGCGAATTCCGAGATCGAGCGACAGCTTGTCGCTGACCTGGAATTTATCACTCAAAGCGAACGTCGTGAACTTCGGCACGACGGTATTGTACGTCGCCGCGTTACCCGTATAGACGGTGAAGTATTGGCACGGACCGGCGCCGCACGTCGTGCCTGCGAGCGCTCCGATCAACAGTGAACCGGCCGCCGGGACGAGCGGATTCGCTCCTACGGCCGCTCCCGGCAGGACGTACCGGGACGCGCCCGCGGCCCCCGTCGCGACGCAGCTCACGGGCTTCAGGGTCCCGGAGTAGCATACGCCGGACGTCGGGTTCGTCGAATCCACGAGCAGCGCCACGGCGCTCCCGGCGTTGGTGAAGCCGGAGTCGTTGTTGCGGAACGTGTTCGACGTTACGTACGAGAACGTGAAGTTGAGCAGGTGCTTGTCCGTGATCTGGTTGGCGTAGTTGAAGTCGAGGCCGCGCGTGTGCGAACCGAGCTTGTAGTCCTGCGAGATCGAACCGTTGAAGTTCGGGTTGAGGCCGCCCTCACCGTACTGCAGCCAGTCGGAATACTCGGTGTACCCCGCGATGCGGGCATACGATCGTGAGTTGATGTTGTGCTGGTACTGCAGCTTCGTGATCGCGCCGTTCTGCTGGTAGTTGTCGCGCTCGGTCAGCGCCTGGGGCGAGTTGAGCGGTCGATTCGCCGGCGAGTTCGGGAAATACGCGAACTGCGTGTTGGTGAGGTCGCCGGGCATCAAGAAGACGCCGGTACCGCCGAGATAATACTGCTTGTCGTTGTAGTTCAGCGGGTTGGGCCCGTAGCGGTTGCAGTTCGGCGCGACGTTGTCTTTCGTCGCAGAGTTGATCGCAACCGGGCACGGGACGTTGCCGCCCGCGGTACCGTTGACGAGCTGGCTGAGGTAACCGCCCCAGTCGTTTGGCGCTGACGCGAAGTACGTCTGCGTGAGCACCGCGTTGTAGAGGAACTGAACGTCGTCTTTGGTTCCCTCCGAGCTGCGCTTGTGTGGGATCCCGAAATGGAGGTTCACGACGTTGTCGCGGTCCGCCAAGTGAGTCGACGCGCCGTAGAACAACGGCCCGAGCTCGTACCCGTTGGGCCCGAGGACCGTGTTGCCGGGCCCGCTGCTCGGTCCTTTGTAGCAGCCCGCGGTGGGGTGCGCCGTGCCGCATGCGTTGCGGTAGACGTCGATCGGAGAGGCGTACTGCGCAAACTCCGGCCGGTCGCCGTACGCGATGTTCTGGTTGTAGCCGGCCGCGCCGACGTAATACGAGAAGTTGCGGTTCGGGCTGGCGCCGCCGCCTTCGAAGCGTACGTTGCTGTACGCGGTCGGCGACGCGGCGCCCAGCGTGAGGTTGGCCGAACCGGGATAGGTGCCGGCGCGGATGACCTGGTTGATGAAGCCCGCGAGCGCGGTCGAGCCGGCGCCTGTCGGCGCGGTTCCTACGTAGACCTGGACCTCTTGCGTGCCGAGGTTCGATAGGTTGCCGCCGGGATATTGGTCGAACGCGCGCTGGATCGGCACGCCGTCGTACTCGTACCCGACCTGCGTGTAGTTCGCGCCGCGCACGAAGACCGATTGGTACTGGCCGACTTGGCCCTGCGGAACGAACACGCCAGGGACCGACGCGACCGCCGAGTACGCGTTGTTGAGGCCGCCGCCGCCGCCGAGCGTCGCCGCCGCGCTCTGCTGCGCGGCGGAGATGTTGTAGACGTCGGTGCTGATGCCGGGCTGGATCAGCGAAGCGTTCGAGCGCGATTGCACGCGGCCGATCTGCTTGAGCGTTTTTGCCAGCGAGACGCTGAACGTCGCGGTCTGGTCGGCTTGAACGGTGATCCCGTTGAGCGTCGCCGGATCGTAGCCTGCGTCTGATACGCTCAGAGCATACGTGTCCGGCGACAGCGAGAGGAACGTGAACGAGCCGTTCTTGTCGGTGCTCGTCGTGGCCGAGCCCGACGGGCTCGCCGCGGTGACCTTGGCGCCGGCGACGGGCGCCTGCGTCGCTGTGTCGAGGACCTTGCCGCTCAGTGCGCCGGTCGTGCCTGCGAAGACGGCGGTGACGCCGTTGCAAACGAACGCGACGGTAAGCGTGAAGGCCACGACCAGCCGCAAAAGCGATCTGGACATAGAATCCACTCCTCGGTTGCTTTGGGGGGTTTCAAACGCCGGTCACTACCCGGGCGAAACCTTAAAATTTGCTTAGAGAACGCTGGGAAGTTCGCCTATCCGCCCAGCGAAGGAAGCGTTAAGTCTCTCGCAGGGTCCCTAGGCCGGGCGGCCCTTGCTAGCCTGTGCAGCGGCTGCAATCGCGGAACCACAACCTAGGGCCGTCACCGCCAGCAGCACGCCGCCGATCAAGTCGGTCACGTAGTGCGCGCCCAGCGCGAGCCGCGACCAGATGACGCCGCAGCCCCACAGCGCGAACAGCGGCGCGGCGACGACGCGCACGCTGCGCGGCAGATCGCTCTTCCAGATGAACCAGCCCCACAGCCAGAACACCAGCACCGCGAACATGGCGTGGCCGCTGGAGTACGAGAACGTGGGCTCGTGGATCAAGCGCCAGTAATCGGGGCGCGGGCGCCGGAACACGTTCTTGAGCGCGTCGCTGGCCTGCCACGTGATCAGCGTGGTCGGGATCGCGTAGATCGCGCGCGCTCGCCACGCAGGGAAGCGAATCGCGACGCCGACGGCGACGAGCCCCAGCACAACCAGCGAATACCATAAGCACGAGCGCGTGAACAGCAGCGCGAGGTGCTGCGCTTGGCCGGCGACCGCGCGCCCCGCGAGATCGATGCCGTGCGGCGGGACGTGCGAGACGGCCGCGCCGAGCCACACGTACAGGATCGCGGCAACGAGCGCGACCGCGAGCGGGCGCCTCATCCCGCGAACATGTCGGTTTGGGCGGGGCGGCCGATGCGTTCGGCGAGGCGGTCGAGGTCGGCCGGGGATTCGATCATCACGTTGCGGGGTTTCGTACCCTCGTTGGGGCCCACGATGCCGAGCTCTTCGAGGTTGCGCATCACGCGCACCGCGCGCGGGTGGCCGATCGAGAAACGCGCCTGCAGCGCGGCCGTCGAGCCCACGCCCGGATCGCCTTTGGCGACGCGCGAGTCCAGCAAGAACTTCGCCGCGTCGTACCACAAGTCGTCGATCTTGCGGTCGTTGCCGCCGCGGTCGTCGTCGTCGCGCAGCGGCGTGATCTCCATCGTCTTCGCGCCCTGCGGCTTGGGCTGGCGCTTCCAGAACGCGACGAGCTTGTCGATCTCGTGGTTGGTGACGAGCGCGCCCTGCGCGCGCACCGGCTTCGGTGCGTCGATCGGCAAGTACAGCATGTCGCCGCGGCCGAGCAGTCGCTCCGCGCCGCCCATGTCGAGGATCACGCGCGAGTCCACCTGCGACGATACCGCGAACGCGATGCGCGACGGGATGTTCGCCTTGATCAAGCCGGTGATGACGTCGACCGACGGGCGCTGCGTCGCGACGATGAGGTGGATACCCGTGGCGCGCGCGAGCTGCGCGAGCCGCATGACGAGCATCTCGACCTTCGCCGGCGCGACGAGCATCAGGTCGGCGAGCTCGTCGATGATGACGACGATGTACGGCAGCTTCTCGTCGGGGAACTTTGCGTTGTACTCTTCGATCTTGCGCACGCCTTCGCGCGCGAAGCGCTCGTAGCGCTGGTCCATCTCGCGCGTGATCATCGCGAGCGCGCCCGCGGCCATGCTCGGGTCGGTGATCACCTCGTTCTTCAGGTGCGGGATGCCGTTGTACATGGTCAGCTCGACGCGCTTCGGATCGATCATCAGCAGCTCGAGCTGATCGGGCGTCGCGGTGACGAGCAGCGACGCGATGATGCAGTTGAGGCAGACCGACTTGCCCGCGCCCGTCGCGCCCGCGACGAGGAGATGCGGCATCTTCGCGAGGTCGCCGAACACCGGCCGCCCCGTGATGTCCTTGCCCAGCGCCATCGACAGCGGCGCGGCGTCCTTGGGCAAGCGCTCCAAGATCTCGCGGATCGCGACGACCGACACCGTCGTGTTGGGAACCTCGATGCCCACCGCTGATTTGCCGGGGATCGGCGCTTCGATGCGCACCGACGTCGCGGCGAGCGCGAGCGCGATGTCGTCCGCGAGCGAGGAGATGCGCGAGATCTTCACGCCGCGCTCCGGGCGCAGCTCGTAGCGCGTGATCGACGGGCCGCGCTCGATGTGCGTCACCTTCGCGCCGACGCCGAACGACGCGAGCGTGTCCTCGAGCACGTGCGCGCGGCTCGCGTCGTCGGTTTTTTGCGCCTGCGGCGCGTCGAAGATCGCCGCGACGTCCGGCAGGCGGTAGACCGGGCGCGTAGGTTCCGGTGCGAGCACCTCGCCGGTCAGCGCGACTTGCGCGACGCGGTCCTGCACGCCGGACTCCACGTCGCCCGGCGCGTCGTCCTCGGGCTCGTCGGCGAGCTCGTCGTCGTCGACCGCGTCCTCGTCGTATGCGTCGTCGTACGACTCGTCGTCCTCGTCCTCGTCCGCGTCCTCGTCGTCGTAGTCTTCCTCGTCGGTGTCGTCGGCGGCGAGCTCCTCGTCGTAGAAGCGGACCGGCGGCGGCTCGACCACGGTGTGGGCCGCCGCGGGCACGGCGGGAACGGCGAGCGCCGCCGCGCCGCCGGCGGGCGGCGCCGCGCGCAGCGCGGGGAGATCGAACGCTTCGCGCAGCGACGCCGGGCGCACCGCCGCTGCGACCGCCGGCGGCACGCGCAGCGCCGCAAGCCGCGCCGCGCACCAGCCGATGATTTTCTTCAAGCTGACGCCGGTGATCGCGACGGTCACCGCGAGGAACGCGACGATCAGCACGATCCACACGCCGGCGTCGCCGACGAGCGCGTGCAAACCACGGTGCAGCAGACCGCCCACCAGCCCGCCGTCGCGGCCCGACGCCGCGAACGCGGTGTCGATCAGAACGAAGTACGCGCACGCCGCGCCGCCCAGCGTCGCGATCATGCGCGGGACGTTGATCTCCAAAAAGACGATGGCGCGCGATCAGCGCTATGAGCACTACGAAGAACGCCGCGCCCAGCCCGAACAGGGCGTGCAGCGCGAACGCGGTCGCGCCGCCGACCACGCCGGTGCGCGCCGCGGGGGCGACGAGCGCGATACCGAGCAGCATCGCGAAGCCGAGCGCGACGATGCCGGCGATCTCGAGGTTCCAACGCACTGCTGCGCCGGTCTTGCGTCGGACGCGAGCCATTGCCGCGCGGTGTTCGCCGCGCGGCGCGCGGTCTACTTCGGCGCCGGTATCGCCGCGCGTTCGCGCCGCGCGTCGGACTCCAGGTCGCGCGCGAGCGTGACGATCGTACTGACGCGCGCCGCGACGCGCTCGCGGAGCACCGGCGGCGGCGCATAGGCAACACCCGGTTGCGAGCCGACCGGCGAGGACACCTCGCCGCGTGACATCGTACCGTCGGCGGCTTGGGACGTCGTCACGTGCGTCGGCATGCCGGCTGCCGAAGCGCGTCCAGCCGGCCGGGCGACGAGCGACGTGTCGTCGCGGTGAACCAACGCCGACCGGACTTCCGCGCGGTGCGCGAAGTCTGCCGCGCGGTCGTAGCCGGCCGCCGCCTCGGCGCCGGCTTGGCGCCGCGCCGCGAGAAACGCCGTTACCGCGATGCCCAGTTCGGCCGCCGCGACGCCGTCTTGGTCGTGTACGGTGCGCATACATTGCTGCAGCGTCTCGTCGGCGGAGCGAAGCGTGTCGTCGTCGCTGCGCTGCGCCAACCGTGTCACGGCCGCCCGGCCTTCCGCGCAGCCGGCGAAGAGCGCCGGGTTCGCGACGATTCGGTCCGCCGCGGGCACTGGTGCAGCGGGCTGCGCGGCGGACGCCGCGGTCGTCCCGGCGGCGCAGAGCACACACACGGCGGTAACGATCGCTCGTGTCATGCGCGGATCGTAGCATACGGCACGGTGCCGTGGCTGGGAAAACGCCGGGGCGGAGCCGCGCGCGCCCGGCGCGAACGCGGGCCTTTCGTGTCAACGCCGACGATCGTCGTCCTCCAAGGCGACCAAACCGGACAAGAGCTGCTGGTCGAGTCGCTGCGCGTCCTCGCGCCGGACGTGGTCGGCTTTCCCGTTGCGTTCGAGCACTACGATCTGTCGCTCGCCACCCGGCGCGCGACGAACAACCGCATCGTGTACGACGCCGCGGCAGCGATGAAGCGCACCAAGCTCGGGCTCAAGGCCGCGACCATCACGCCGGAGACGGCGGGCGACGTCGGTTCGCCCAACCGGATCCTGCGCGAAGCGATCGACGGCAAGGTCATCGTGCGCACCGGGCGGCGCATCCCGGGCGTGCGCCCCGTCGCCGGCATCCACGCGCCGATCTCCGTCGTGCGCATGGCCGTCGGCGACGCCTACGGCGCGAAGGAATGGCGCGAGACGGTCGGCGGGGACGAGGTGGCGTACCGCACCGAGCGGATCGAACGGTCCGTCTGCCGCGTCGTCGCCGAGTACGCGTTCTTCCACGCGCGGCGTACGAGCGCGAAAGTGTTCGGCGGGCCGAAGTACACCGTCAGCCCCGTGTACGAGGGGATGCTCAAGGAAGAGATGGACGCGGCCGCCGCGCGCTACCCCGACGTGGTGTACGAGCCGCAGCTGATCGACGCGACGTACGCGCTGCTGATCTCGACGGCCGGCGACGCGATGGTGATCCCGTCGCTCAACCGCGACGGCGACTGCCTGTCGGATCTGGTGATGCAGCTTTTCGGCTCGATCGCGGGCGCGGAATCGACGCTGATGTCGTTCACGCCCGAAGGCAAGCCCGACGTCGTGATGACGGAAGCCCCGCACGGCACGGCGCCGCGGCTGGAAGGCAAGAACGTCGCCAACCCGATGGCGATGATCCTCGCGATCGCAGCATTGCTGACGTTCGTCGACGACAAACGCGCGGCGAGCGCGTCGCGGGCGATCTACGAGGCCGTGCTCGAAACCGTGCGCGAGGGGCTCGCCACCAGCGATCTTGGCGGGCACGCGTCGACGACCGAGTTCACCGGCGCGGTGATCGACAAGGTCAAGACCAAGCTCGACGTCTGGGCGACGCTGTAGGATCAAGGAAGCTCACGGCTGCAGGGAGCCCGCGCTGCCGAGCGGGTGGCAGAGATGAGGCGCGCAGCACAGGCCGAAAATAACGCGCCGTCATGCGTTCGATCGATCGCGCGGCCTTTGTCGCGGGTGTCAGTTCCCTTCTCTGCGCTGCCGCCGCCCCGGCGCTTGCCGCGGATCCGAAAGCCTCGTTCCGCTGTACGGCGCACCTCGACCGGGTGCGCGACAAGCGAACGATCCGCCACGTGGAGGTCACCGTCGCGGACGGGAAGCGAGGCGAGGTCATCGACGGCTCGTGGGACTATAGCCGGATGCCGCGCGCCCCCCTGGGGCTCTATGCGGTGTTCACCGCACGCGGCGGGAAGAAGGTCCACCTCACAGCGGACTTCGACTACGGGCAGTCTAGCGCTGAGGCCGCGGGCGGAAACAACGTGCTGGTCACCGACGCGAAGACGTCGATCGAGGACGACTTCGATCTCGGCGCCCCGATCGCGTACCCTTGGAAAATTTCCGGCGAGGACTACCTGCTCGTCGTCTCGGTGGATCTCGCCGCGCCGAAGTAGGTCAGCGCTGGCGGGGGTCCAGCGCGTCGCGCAGGCCGTCCCCCAGCAAGTTGAACCCGAGCACCAGCACGGTGATCGAGACCCCGGGGAAGATCAGCGCCCAGGGGGCCGACAGCCAGTAGTCGCGCGCGTCGTTGAGCATCGCGCCCCACTCCGGCGCCGGCGGCCGCGCGCCCAGGCCGAGGTACGACAGGCCGGCCGCCTCGAGCTCCGCCGTCGCGATCCCCAGCGTGGCCTGGACCAGCAGCGGCGCGAGGATGTTCGGCAGGACGTGCCGGGCGAGGATGGCCGGGACCCCGGCTCCGATGGCCCGGGCCGCTTCGACGTACTCGTGCTCCTTGACCGCGAGCACCGACGAGCGCGCGAGCCGCGCATACTGAGGAACGTAGACGATCCCGACGGCCAGCATGAGGTTGTTGATGCTGGGGCCTAGGATGGTCGTGATCGCGATGGCGAGGATGATCGACGGAAACGCCAGCATGACGTCCATCGCCGCCATCAGCGCCGTGTCGACGCGCTTGCCGGCGTAGCCCGCGACGAGTCCGATCAGGGTGCCGGCCGTGATCGCCAAGCCCACCGCGACGAAGCCGATCCGGATGGAGATCCGGGCGCCGAACAGGATCCGCGCGAACACGTCGCGCCCGAGCTTGTCGGTCCCGAACCAGTGCGCGGCCGACGGCGCCTGCGCGCCTTGCGCGACGTGCTGGGCCAGCGGATCGCTGGGCGCGAGGAGCGGGGCGAAGACCGCCAGCAGCACGATCGCCGCGACCACGGCCGCGCCCACGACCGCTCCAGGGGCTCGGCGAAATCGCCGCCAGACGTCGGCTGCGAAGGTTCGGGCGGGCGGCTCGAGGCCGGCGGCGGCTTCCAGCTCGGTGGCGGACGGGGAGGCGCTCATCGGTACCGGTCCCCCTCTTAGAGCGGTGCCGTGCAAAGCCTGGCGGACCGAAACGGCTACCTGGCGGGAAACTGGCAGGAGAACGGACCTTCGGAAAAGCAGCGTTTCCTAAGCAGCCTTTAAGGTTGCTTTCACACCTCCAAGTAAGGAAGCGCGTGCTACATCGAATCGCACACGCCCTGAAGCAGTCCCTGCGCGGCATCATTGGAATGGCGCTCGCGATTGCTTTGGCGGCGTCCATCGCGGCTCCAGTGCTCGCCGACACGACGACGGGCAATATCTCCGGCACGGTTACCACCGCGGCCGGTCAGGGTGTTCCGAACGTCGACGTCGTCGCCGTTGCACCGGCTGGCCGATACACGGCCAGGACCGACGCCAAGGGCTTTTTCAGCATCATCGGCGTCAGCCCAGATACGTATTCCGTAACCTTCTCCGCGTCAGGCTACAGCGGATCCACCGTCAACGGGGTTACCGTCAATCCGACGCAGACCACCACCGTCAATTCCACGGTCAGCGCCCAGCTCAAGACGATCGGCTCGACGACGAGCCGCGCCCCGGGCGTGAGCGCCTTTCAGCCTCAGCAGCCCGTTGACACGTACAGTGTCAATGCCAACCAGATCACGACGCTGCTGGGCAAACCCCACGCGACGTCGGAGACGGCCCTCCTCATCTCGCTCCCCGGCGCCTCCCTGGACAAGGGCGGTTACCCCGTGTTGCGCGGCGGCCGTGAGAACGACGAAGGCTTCCAGTTCGAAGGCATCGACTACACCGATGCGTTCACGAACCAGTTCGTCAACAACCTCCGCCTCAACGGCGTGGCGAACTTCCAGCTGACCCCTGGTGCCGGCGACCCGTCGCTCGGCAACACCGGGACCGGCGCCATCAACGCCACCGTGAAGCGCGGCTCGTACCCGCACTTCGGGTCGGCCGAGGTGGACGTCGCGGGTCCGCTCTTCCAGCATTTCGGCACGGCCGAATACGGCTTCGCGACCCCGAATGGGCGCTTCTCGAGCTACAACACCTACAACGCTCGAGAACAACGGCAACTCCACGTGCGGCCGCTCCGGCGTCGACGTCAACACGATCGGCTGCCAGCAGACGTACAACTACTACCGAAACCGCGACTTCATCACGAACAACGTGCAAAAGTTCGGCAAGGACAACGCCAATCGGTGCAGCTGTTCTACCAGAACAGCATGGCGGAGTTCACGGCGAACAACAACTTCGGTCGCAATACGTACCGCGTGGGCGATCCCGGTGTTCGACGCGCAACTTCCTCCCGAACCTCATCGGACTCGCCAACAACGCAGCGAATCGAACCTTTTTCGGGCCGATCTCACCGTTGGAGGCAGGCCAGACGTACTACTGCGCGGACCCGCGAGACGCGCTGCATCCCGCAGCGCAGTGCCTCGCTCGCGCAGACGCTCAACCGGCCTCCGAACTCGCAGCTCCAGCCGAACGAGACGATGAAGCTCCAGTACAGCAATGCGCTGAACAGCTCGACGTTCTTCACGGTCAAGCTCTACAAGGTCAATGCGACGGCCATCTTCGATCAGCCCGATGCCGCGCCGGCGGCGCTCGCGTTCGGCGGCACCGACGATGCCTACGTCCTCCAGGGCGGCCAGCGCACCGGCTTTGCGATCGACCTCACCAAGCAGCTGGGCACGAAACACCTGCTCGGCTTCGGCGGCAAGTACGAGTTCATCCACCCGATCGACTCGTTCCAGAGCGCCTCGGTAGGCGTCTTGGCTGCCGCATTCGGCGGCAACGACTTCGCCGTTCGGCGACTTCTTACCGGCGTCGTCAGGCGGATCCGGCTACCTTGCGCCGTTCTTCCCGGGTGGTGCGGTGCCGCGTATCCCGTCCTACGACCAGAACCCGACGATTCAGCGCAAGGACTACGCCTGTCTACCTCAGCGATCAGTTCCAAGCGTCTGACAAGCTGAAGATCACCGGCGGCCTGCGCCTCGACGGCACCCGCATGAACTACCCGAACCTGCGCGACGGTGCATACCTCCCGGCGACCGGCGACGGCTACAGCTCGAGCGGTTATTTCCCCATTGGGACCAGCTTCGACTCGGCCGGGAATCCCATCGCGGCCCAGGACGTCTTTGCGGACGTCAGCCAGTTTCCGCACATCTCGGTGCTCGAACCGCGGTTCGGGTTCGCATACCAGTTCACGCCGCACGACAGCTTCACGTTCAGCTACGGCCGTTCGCCGAGCTGCCGCCGATCAGCTTCGTCGACAACCATTTCCCCACGGCGCCGTTTGCACCGTTCAAGGGAATCCCGTCGACCGGAAACTTCTGCGGTCCGACGCGGACCGCGCGTGCCGTGACTACGCCGACCAGCTCTACTGGGATTACCAGAACACGGACGGCATCCCGTACACCCCGGCCAAGGCCGAGACGTTCAGCAACTTCGACGCCTCGATCCAGCACGACTTCGGCCACGGCGTCGCCGTCAAGCTGACGCCGTTCTACCGCCGCGGCTATGACGTGCTGGTTCAGACCGCGACGCAAAAGCACCTCAACGGCGTGCCTGCGTTCGATCCGAACGGTAACCCGATCCTCAACCCGAACGTCACGTCGAACGCCGGTATCAACCGCACGACGGGCGTCGAGTTCTATCTCACGAAGACTGCCACGTACGGCCTGTCGGGTTCGCTCTCGCTGACGTACATCAACGAGTTCACGAACGTGATCCCGACGGTGTCCGGCGAGGACTTCTTCCCGTCGATCCCGCCGGCGTCGCTGGCGCTGGGCAACGTGTACCGCGTCGGGCTTCATCTCACCGTTCAACGGCGTGATCGCGATGCAGTACAAGTGGCGCAACGGCCTGCGCGTGAACCCGATCATCGGCTTCAACGTCGGCTACCCGTACGGAGCGGGTCTCCTCACGGCCGCGCAAATCAATGGCCGAGCGGTGAACGTTCCGAACACGAACGTCACGAACCAGGCGGCGACTCGGCGGTTCCGCCGCGGCGACGCAATACGTCGATCCGGCAAACCCGGGCTCGGTGTACAAGCCCAATGTCGCCGCATCGCGCGGCACGCCGGAGAACAATGCGGCCGGCGGCACGCTGACGAACTCGCGCATCAACCTCGCGAACCTCAGCGTCGAGTACAACAAGCCCGGCACCCGCAACACCCTGGGTCTGCTGGTGACGAACGTCTTCAACAACATCTACGGTATCCCGACCCTCAACCGCGGTATCAACCGGTCGCGACGGGGATCAGCGGACCGCGGACGGGCACGACCTCGCAACGGCCGCTACGTTCGGTGCGCCGTTCGGTTACCAAAACTATCCGGCGCTTCGCTACGGCTCGCTGCCGTATCTCGAAACGCCGAACGGTAACCCCACGCAATACCGTCTCTACTACCAGATCACGCTCTAAGGACGCATCGTGTATAAACGCACCCTCGTATTTGCGGCGCTGGGAGGACTCATCGTCCTCCCAGCCTGCACCGCTGGAAACTCAGCATTCGAGCCACCTCGCACCATCGCGCCCTTAGCGTCGAACCAGCTCCAATTCCAAGTCGGAACCGCCAACTACAACGGCACCTTGGCCTGAATACGGTCGTGACTCTTCCGGCGCCCAACGGGCTCTCGGCGCTGCTCGACGACACGCCCATCGATCACGTTGCCGTTCACGAACACGGCGCCCGCATCGCTCGCCGGAATACGATGCCGGCACCAACATGATCAGCGGGTCGCCGCAACCCCCCAACGGCGTTGCGGCGGCGCCGTCGACGTTCGGCACGGCGGTCGGTGCCTTCGCCTATGGCTTCCTTGCCGCAAACTCGGCGACGAACGGCGCAATACAACTGCGTTCTACCCGGCCGTACGAACCGCGCAGTCCGTACTACCGCGCCGCGATGACGGCCGCCGCAGTCGGCGCGCCCGTTCTACATCGGCCCGCCGTTCGTGCCGAACCTTCAATGCCGGCACGTTCCCCGACGGGCGTTCGGCGACGAACGTGCGCGTTCATCGGGCACCCGTCCGGGTTCACGACCTTCTGCATTGACGCCGACGACGGGGGCGTACTCGCTGTCGCGTCAGCTTGACCGGCACGAGCACGCCGGTCCCGAACCTACACCTCCACCACGACCATGACCTCGATCGCGCCGCTGCCGGCTGTTCCCGGAACGCCGGCATATGCGAGCAACACGCAGGCGGCGGTACGATCACCTTCGTCGATCACCGCCGGAACGCGGGAAACGCTGATCGAGATCGTCGATCACGACCGCTCGAACAGCTCACAACCTCGCCATACCGGGCCGCAGGCAAACACGCCGCGCTAACGCTCCCGGCCATCCGTCGGCGGCGTACAAACGGCGACGCTTCCTACCGGGCCGTCGATCCCGTCGGGAGACGGCCTGCGCATCATCGCCGTCGGGTTCGACTATCCGGCGTTGGAAGCGGCTCCGTCGACGCCAACCCGCCGCAGGCGCCCGTCATCAACAACGCCGGTACGGCGTGCACGTTCTCCGGAACCAGTTCGACCTGCCCGGGCCAGGCCGACCTCACGGGTCGCACCGCCGGTCGCCGCGACACGAATAACCCCGGTCTAGTCCGTCGGATTGCCGAACCACGAGGCGTCGCCGTTTGGCGGCGCCTCCTTTTTCCGTACATTTTCGGCGGTCCGGCCGGCAGGCAAACTCCCCGTTCGCGCGTGAAGTACGCGTATGGGTTCTCGTGCTATCGTCCTTGCGGCCGTCGTTTCGCTCGTCGCCGGAGCAGCTCCGGCAATGGCGGCCCCGCCGTTTTCCGACCCGATGTGCCCGCGGGCAGTGCAGTCCGTGATCGCGTTCAACGACGCCGCCACAGGCAACGATGCGCTCAAGATCCGCGACGCCGCGCGCAACGCCGCGGCGGCATACCGGGCGTGCGCTTCCGTCGCCCAAGCGACGCCGAACGTCGCCCTCGAGCCGACGGTCAACTACCAGAAGACGCGTGCCGCCCAGTTCTTGGTGGTCGAGGGGCGCCTCGACGCCACCGCGGGCGACCGCAACGCCGCGGTCAGCTGCCTTACACGACGCGCGGTCAGTTCGCCGCCGAGGTCGTGGAGTGGCAGCCTCAGTCGATGTCCTACACGATGTCCAACTCCGCCGGCAATGCAGCCGCTCGAAACACGGATCGCAACGGCTCGCGCTACAAGGATGCCGCGGCGGCGATCCTCGCAGTCCGCCGACGCCGAGCTTGGCAAGCTCGGCGTCGCTTCACCGCAGCCGGCGCCCTCGCCCAAGCCGTAGCCGACCGAGAATCGTAGCCCCCGTCCTTAGTCCTTGTCGCGAAGCGGGCTGGGCGCTAGGCTAGGCATCGAAGCAGCAGCGTTTCCACGGCTGCAGCCCTAGCGAGGTTTATGGTGCCCTGCTGACCGATCCGAAGCTCCAGGCGATCGAGGCGAAGATCCGCGCCGGCGAATCGCTCGACCAGGCCGACGGCGTGGCGCTCTTCCGTACGCGGGATCTGCACGCGCTCGGGCGTTTGGCGACGGAAGCGAAGGAACGCAAGAGCGGCAAGGACGTGTATTACGTCCTCAACCGCTACATCAACTCGACCAACGTCTGCTACGCGAACTGCACGTTCTGCTCGTTCGCGCGCTCCGAGAAAGACGCGGACAAGGTGCGCATGACGGCGGACGAGGTCGTCACGAAGGCGCTGGAGACGGGGCCGAACTTCAACCAGGTGCACATCGTGGGCGGCCACGATCCGCGCCAGCTGTCGCTCGACTACTGGCTGCCGTTGATGCGGCGGTTCAAAGAGTTGCTGCCGCACGTGCAGCTGTCCCTGTTCACGGCGGCCGAGATCGACTACATGGCGCGCCGCCACCGGCTCTCCTACGACGAGATCTGCCGCACGCTGCGCGAGGCCGGTCTCGACAACGTCAACGGCGGCGGCGCCGAAGTGTTCAGCGAGCGCTTCCGCAAGGAAGTCTGCCCGAACAAAGTCGACGCCGCGCACTGGCTGGAGATCCACGAGACGCTGCACCGGCACGGCGTTGCATCCAACGCGACGATGCTGTACGGCACGATCGAGACGCTCGAAGAGCGGGTCGAGCACCTGATCATGCTGCGCGAGTCGCAGCAGCGGTCGCCCGGCTACAACGCGTTCATCCCGCTCGCGTTCCATCCCGACGGCAACGCGTTGTCGCACCACGGCTGGACGTCGGGGCTCGACGACATCCGCATGTTCGCGGTCGCGCGCCTGATGCTCGACAACTTCGACCACATCAAGGCGTACTGGATGATCCAAGGCCTGAAGGTCTGCCAGCTCGCGCTCAAGTTCGGCGCCGACGACATGGACGGCACGCACGGCTCGACGGACGAAGAGCTCATCTATCACAGCGCCGGCACGCGCTCGGGCCAGTACGTCGACGACCGCGAGTTCCGCCGGCTGATCGAAGAAGCCGGCTACGTGGCAGTGCGCCGCAACTCGACGTACGAGACGTTCCCGTACGACTGGAAGCCCGACGACACGATCCCCGGCCGCGAGCTGGTCGGGGCGGGAGCTTGAGCAGCGTGCGCAAGCTGCGCTACGGGCGGATCGCCTACGTCAACGTCGCGCCGATCGAGACCGCGTTCGATGCAGGCGCGGTCACGCGCGACGCGGACGTCGTCGTGGACGTGCCGACGCGGCTCAACGCCGCACTGCTCGCCGGCGAGCTCGACGTCGCGGCGATCAGCGCCGCGCATTATCTCGAGCACCGCGACTCGCTGGAGCTCGTGGGCGATCTGTGTATCGCCGCCGACGGTCCCGTGCGCTCGGTGCTGCTGCTCTCGCCCGTGCCGCCCGCGCTGCTCGGCGGCGCGTCGATCGCGGTGACGGCGCAGTCGGCGACCGGGAAGGCGCTGCTCGCGACGCTGCTGGAGAAGCTGCAGCGCGTGCAGCCCACGTACGACGTGGTCGACGACGCGCTCGCCGCCGCCGCGAACGGCCGGCCCGCGCTGGTCATCGGCGACGACGCGCTCGTCGCGCGCAAGATTTGCCGGCCGGCGTGCATCTACGATCTCGGCGAGGCCTGGCATACGTGGACGGGGCTGCCGTTCGTGTTCGCCGTTTGGGCGGTGCGCCGCGAGGTGCTTGCTGCGCGACCCGGACGACGTCGCCGCGCTCGCCGAGGCGCTCGCGCAGGGCCGCGCGTGGGGCAGCGCGCACCGCGACGCGGTCGTCGACGCCGCGCTCGCGCAGGCGCCGTACCACCGCGCGCTCTACGACGACTACTTCATGCGCTTGTCGTACACGCTCGACGACCGCGCGCTGCGCGGGCTGGAGCATTTCGCGGCCCTTCGTGAGGACGTTCGTGTCGCTCGCTGACGTGCTCGACCGCGCCGCCGCCGGCGAGCGCATCTCGTTCGACGAAGGCGTGCGCCTCTACCGCGAGGCGCCGCTGCACGATCTCGGCTCGGCGGCGCACGCGCGCCGCACGGCGCTGTATCCAACCGATGACGTGACGTACGTCGTCGACACGACGATCAACTACACCAACGTGTGCAACGTGCACTGCACGTTCTGCGCCTTCTTCCGGCCCGAGCAGCACGGTGAAGGCTACACCATGTCGCACGACAAGGTGGTCGAGCGCGTGCGCTACGCGGCCGACATGGGCGCGACCCAGATCATGATCCAGGGCGGCGTCAACCCCGCGCTGCGCATCGAGTGGTTCGAGGACCTGTTCCGCCGCGTCGCCGCCGAGTTTCCGCACGTCGACATCCACTCGCTCTCGGTGTCCGAGATCGCCGGGCTCGCGAAGGTCGAAGACCTGAGCGTGCGCGAGGTGCTCGTGCGGCTCAAGGCGGCGGGCTTGAAATCGCTGCCGGGCGCGGGTGCGGAGATCCTCGTGGAGCGCGTGCGCAAGCGCATCAGCGCGCGCAAGATCGTGCACGACGGCTGGATCGGCGTGATGCGCGAGGCGCAGCTGCTCGGGCATGCCGACGACTGCGACGATGATGTTCGGCTCGATCGAGACGGACGAAGAGCGCATCATGCACATGCAGGTGATCCGCGATCTCCAAGACGAGACGCACGGCTTCACCGCGTTCATCCCGTGGTACTACGTGCCGTTCAAGACGCCGCTGCGCGGCCGCGAGGCGAGCGGGCTGGAGTACCTGCGCGTGCTGGCCGTGTCGCGGCTGTTCCTCGACAACGTGCCGCACCTGCAGGCGTCGTGGCTCACGCCAGGGCTCAAGCTCGGCCAGCTCGCGCTGTTCTACGGCTGCGACGACATGGGCGGCACGATCATCGAAGAGCAGGTCGTGCACGACGCCGGCAGCACGAACGAAGCGACGCGCGCGCAAGTCGAAGACATCATTCGCGGCGCCGGATTCACGCCGGTCATCCGCGACACGTACTGGAATTTGCGCTCGGATCTGGCGCTGGCGACCGCGTAGCGGCGCTAGCGCGCCGCCGTTACTTGCCGTTCGGCGTCAGGACCAGCTTCGACTCGGGATAGTCGAACGTCCAGTTGAAGTGTTTGAGGAAATCGAAGCCGATCAGGCCGCCGTCGCGCCCGAACACGTTCGCGCCGCCGAAGCACGTCTCGACGTTTTGGTATTTGTAGGGCCCGACTTCGAGCAGGTTGAGACGCGAGCACTTCGCGGGCACCTGCGCCGGACCGTCCACCCCGAAGAACGAGATGTTGAAGTCGACGGGAACGCCGCCGACGCTGATCTGGTCGTTGAGCGCGATGAGGCGGCGGCTCGACTGAAGATCGTCGCTGAGCACGGCCAAGAAGTCGTCGCCCGTGTCGAAGATGGCGCGCGTTTGCACGCCGCCGGCCTTCAGCGCGATCTCCGGCTGGCGGCTCGCGAGGTTCACGGGAAACGCGTAAGCGCCCGGCCCGATCGTGGGCTCCATGGCGCTCGGGTCCAGGATGCGAATGGTTTGATGTGCCGTGTCGACGTCGACGAGGCCCCCGGCGAGGAAGTCGTATCCAAGGATGCCGTCGATCCCGCCGGAGAACTCGCCGTCCGCTACGGCGACGATCACGTTCGAAAGGCTGTTCTTGCCGATGTCGATCGAGTCGTTGAGACGCATGAAACGCGCGCCGACGCCGCGCCCGTTCACGCCGCCGAAGCCGGTGCGCCCGAGCTTGGTCATCTTGAGCTTGTCGGCGTACGGGCGATAGATGATGATGCTCGACGCGCCCGAGTCGAGCAAGAACGTTCCGACGTGTCCACCGATCGACGCGTGCACGTGCACCGCTTGACCGCGCGGCATGAACGGATACGGCGTCTGATGTTCAACCACGTCGATGGGCGACGCGTCGGACGAAGCGAAGTTCCACTTCGCCGTGGGGACCGGCCCGCGCAGGTCGTCGTTGGTAACGGCCCGCACGGCCTTGTCCGTCAGCGCCCACTCGACGTACTCTCCGGTGTGGAAGCCGCTGGGCACGCGAATCCCCGGCGCGATCTCGGCGTAGCCGTCGATGTGTACGGTGGTGCGTTCCCAGCGGTTGTCGGGGTCGTACGTCACCTCGACGTACCCGCCGGTCTTCTGATCGAATGCGACGTCGGCCGGGATCCCGCTCGGCGGCGTGATGCGCACGATGTCGGCGGTGGCGCCGTCGATCGTCTTGGTTCCGCGGGCCGACGCCGCGACGTCGGATCCGAGCTGATCGCCCTCGATCACGTTCGCGGTCAGCATCCGGCGCGCCGCGTTCTCGTAGTCGACGACCGTAAAGCCGTTCACGTTCGAAGACCAGAACGCGCGCCCGGTGAAGCCTTCCTGTTCGCTCACGCCGGCGAACTCATCTACCTGGCGGTACAGCGCGCCGCGGCGATACGTCGTCTCGCGCCGTGCGCCGAACGCCGAGTCATCGGGCGCCGGCGTCGACTTCGGGACCGGCGCCTTCGCCGATCGCTTCGCGCGGTACGTGAGCACGAGGCCTTGCGGCTGCCCGACGTAGGCGGCGTGTTTGGCGAAGATTGCCGCGACGTCGTTGGTGGCGGCAGCGGCGGTCGCGCCGCTGCCGAACGGGACCGTGGCGACGGCCAACGCCGCAAGCGGCGTCGCGATCAAAACCCGTAGCAAACACATGCCGTGTTCTCGCACATCGCGGCGCGCGAAACCTGCGGCTTCGCGCGCCGAATCAGTCCTTACCGCTCATTGTCGAGCGGTGAGGCGGTCAATCGCTTTCAGGGCTGAGGCCGCTGCGGTAGGTGACCAGCTGCGCGTCTTCGGCGATCCGCGCGTACAGCGCGCGGGCCCGGGCGTTCGCCGCGTCGGCTACCCAGCGCACGTGGGTCCAGCCGCGCTCGCGCGCCGTCGAGCGGACCCGCTCGACGAGGGCCTCGGCGAGACCGCTACCGCGGTGTGCTTCGGCCACCCAGATGTCGTCGATGAAGCACGCCTCGTTCGCGTCGAGCGTCCGCGGGAACGGCCGAAAATGCACGAACCCCGCGAGCTCGTCGTCCTGGCCGATCGCGAGGATCCCTTCGACGCGGTGCGTGCCCGCGAGCAGCCAGGACCACACCGTCTGCGCGACGGTGTCGTCCACATGCTCGCCCAGCGCGGCGGCATAGCGCAGATAGTGCGCGCGCCACGCGTCGTACCGGCGCGGCGCAACCGGCTCGAACGTCACCCCGGGCTCTCCAGCATACGCCGTCGTTAGACGCTCCGGTGCCGGAATCCAGCGCCGGTGACCATGCGGGCTCGAACCTTTTGTCGCCGCCCGGCAGTCAACGCGAGAGATGCTGATCGAACCGAACGCCTACCGGCGCGCATGGGCCGCGTGGCTGCCCGCGGCCTTACCGCTGCTCGAGAACGAAGACTACGCGGCCGCGCTGAAGTCGTTTCCGAAGCGCGAGCTCGCGACGGTGCCGTTTCGCGCCGCACCGGCGCCCGCAGAGCGGCGGATCGCGCTGATCACGACCGCCGGCGCATATGATGCGCAAACGCAGGCACCGTTCGCCGCTTCGTCCGCGATCGGAGATGTAACGCATCGCGTGTTCCCGACCGATCTGCCTGATGCGCGCATCGCGCTGCGCCACGGTCACTACGATCCCACGGCCGCGAACGCCGACGCGGAGGTGCTCTTGCCGCGGCGCGCGCTGCGTGATGCGGGCGCGGAGCTCACAGCGAACGTGATCTCCACGATGGGCTACTGCATCGACTGGCCGGCGTTCATCGAGCAGACGGTGCCGCAGCTCGTCGCGCAGGCGCGTGCCGACCGCGCGACGTGCGCGTTGCTCGTCCCGGTTTGACCGATGTGTCACCAGACCGTGCGTCTGGTCGCCGAAGCGCTCGAGCTCGAGGGGATCGCGACGGTCGTCGTCGGCACGATGCGCGGGCTGCTCAAAGGGCTGCCGCGCGTCGTCCTGACGCGTTACGACCGCGGACAAAACTTCGGCCCGGCGGGTGACGCCGCGGAGCACGGCGCCATTGTCGCCGAAGCGCTCGCATTGTTCGACGCAGTGGAACCGGTATTTCGCGATCAGAAGGCGGCGCCGGCGTAATCTCAGCGGTTCTGTGCGATCGTCGCGCGGTGCAGCAGCCGCGCGAGCTGCAGCTCCTTGCCGAACGCGTGCTCGTCGGGCGTGAGCTGCGGGACGACGGCGAACGAATAGGCGTGCGCGCCGTAGCGCACATAGAGCGTGTTGCCAGAGTGCGCGGCCGTGCCGCCGAGGCCGGCAATTGGAACGGCGTCCGGCTCGGGCGGCGTTCGTGGATCGCGCCGAGCGACGACGAACAGCGAGGGCGCGCCGTACGTCGTCGAAACGTACTGGCAAATGCTCCCGCTCGTCGGCATCAAACGCATCGGCGCGCCGAGCACCGCGCCGATGTCGTTCTCGGACAGCACCGAACACGGGATACCCGGTACGACTTTGGCCGGGTCGCGCGGCGGCGCGAACGCGAACATCGCGAACAGTGCGCCAAAGGTCGCGACGGACGCGAGGACTTTCATGATCTCAGACATCGTTCGCCCATCGAACCATGGACTGCGACGACGGCGCATCTGACGATCGGTTAAGCGAACGCGCGCAACGTTTGAGCGATGGATGAAATGGTGCATCTTTGCACGCGACCCCCGCCGCGCTGCAAACGATGTTCGTGCGCCGCGTCCGGCGCACGAACGGCTCGGGTCAGTTCAGTCGTATTCCGCGCGGATCTTCGCGAGGGTCGTCGTCGCGTTGGCGCGCCGGCCGTCGGCACGCAGCACGTCGACGTTGAGGTCGGGATAGTTCGGCTCGATGCGCCGGCGTTTCCAATCGGCGACGGTGAACGGGGCGCGCGCCGCGCGGTCGTAATCGTAGTCGGGGAGTTTTCGGCGGTTCGTGCCGTCCGAGTGAATCACGACGCTGAAACCTTCCAAGGCGCGGATATCGCGCTCGATGTTCTTTATGCTAGCCACACCGCTATCTTCGCCGCGCGTACGCCCGTAACCGCCTTCGTTGGGGATTCAAGGCCTGGGCCGTCGAAGAGCTGCCTCTCCAGGCCTCTAAAAAGCGTTTAGCAAGGAGAAGTGGTGTGAGCACCGATCCGGTCGTCACGATGCGCACGATCTATATCATCCGGCACGGTGAGAAGCCGCCGGATCCCAATCCCGGCAGCTCCGACGCGACGACCGGCATCAACGTCGACGGCGATCCCTACACCAGTTCGCTGACCCCGGTCGGGTGGCAGCGCGCGGGTGCCTTGTCGACGCTGTTCGCACCCTACCGGGTTCGGGATGCGCGCGCGTGGGTCGAAATGCCGACCGAGATGTTCTCGCCGAGCTATCCCGACGATCCGACGACCGGCTGCAGCAACCACCGCACGAACGAGACGATCTTCCCGCTCAGCCAGCTCATCGGCCTCACCATCGACAACACTTCGTTCCCCGAGGGCCAGGAAAAAGCGCTGCGCGAATACGTCGCAAACGAGCAGGCCGGCACCACGCTCATCTGCTGGGAGCACACGGCGATCCCCACGATCGCAAACGCGATCGTGGCCCCGGCGCAGCAATCGGAGATCCCGCAAAGCTGGCCCGACGATCGATACGACGTGGTCTGGGCCTTTACGCGCCCCGCGACCACGACCGATCCGTACACGTTCGTGCAGTATCCGGAGATGCTGCTCTACGGCGACAGCACGTCGACGATCCCGGTCGGCAGCGAGTAAGTCGGGCAGCAACGCGTACGTCGCGCTAGCGCTTCTTCGGCGCTGCCTTGCGCGTCGTTTTCTTGGCAGCCGGCTTCGTCGAGGTTGCCTTCTTGCTCGCTGCGGTCTTCTTGCGGGTGGCTGCCGCGCGTTTCGCTCCACGCTTCCGGGCGGGCGTCGTCGTGCTGCCGGTACCACGCTTCTTTCGGGTCGTCGCGGCCTTGCGGGCGGATTTCTTGCGGCCGGTCGCCGTGCGACCGGTGCTGGGGCGGCGGCCCAGCTCGTGCCAATCGCCCTCCGAGATATCGACGCCGTAGTGTTTGGCGGCTTTCTTGATGTTTGCGAACGCGAGCTCGCGCTCCGAATCAGAAACGCCGTCGACCTGATCGAATCGCGCCAGCGCGTTGCGGACGTGCGACGCGTCCGTCATCGGCTCTTTGCGTTCTTTCGGATAGGCGAAGACGCTGTCGGGCAGGTCGCCGCGCTCCGTCAACTCGCCGTGCTTCTCGTGAGGCTTCCAGGTAGCTCGCATCGCGGTTCTCCGGTCGTCGCTCGCGTTCTGAGCGATGGATGATGTTCGCCGAGACGATACCCGCGCGCCGCCGCAGCCCTGCGGGATAGCGCCCGGTTGCACCGAAATCGAAGCCTGCCGCCTGCCAGAGGAGACTGATGTGAGCGCGTACCCGTTCCCGACGATCAACAACCTCGCGTTCGTCGCGTACAGCGGCGCGCGCATCGTTTTGGACCGGTACTACGTGACCGGCCAGCCGTCGACGCCGGCGTATGCCGCCATCGCGTCGGCCGGTATCAAATCGGTGATCTGCGTCCGCCAGCCCGGCGAGCCTGCGGCGCCGCCGCCCGTTCCGCCGGTCACGCCGTTCGATACGGCGGAAGCCGCGGAGCTGGCGAAGCTCGGCGTTTCGTACCAGAACATCCCGATCACGCGCGAGATGACGCAGCAGCAGTTCGACACCGCCGCGACGCAGGCCGCGCTCGCGCTGCTGAGCAGCGTGTCGGCTCCGGCACTCGTCCACTGCTCAACCGGCGACCGCGCGTCGTCGGTGTTCGCGGTGGTGCTGATCCTCGCGGCGCGTTTCTCGAACTCCGCCGCCGCGGACTACGCGATCAACAGCCTGCTGCTCGCGAACCCGAACATGATCGAGCTGGTGCTCGGCTACAGCGCGCCCCGCGCGATGGCGGATCAGATTCGTACGGCGGCTGCTGCGTTTCCGGGCAACGCTTCGTAATTCTCCCTCCTTCCCCCTTTCCTTCTTCCTTCTCTTATCCCCCCCCGCTCGCTTACGCCTGTCGATTGATGGACGTGAATCCCGATTCCATCTCGAATCGCCGAACGCTCGTGCGCATTCGAAGGCGAGAGCTTCCTGCGTGAGCTTCGTGCGTGTACGATGAAGAATCACGAGGTCCGCGATCGCGAGCGCGACCTCATGCTTTTTTTCCAACTCGGCGTACTTGGATCGACGCACGCGGCGGAGACGCCGCTAGCCGCATCCGCACCCAACGCGCTCACCGGGGGGCTGTTTCTTTGCGCCGCATAGCGGGTTCGATGTTACCAGATATGAGAAGGTGAGTCGAAGGCCTGGTTTTCGTCGGCGCCTTCTTTCCAACCGAACTTGAGCGCTTGCGTAAGTTCGCGCCCATGCGCAAACAAAGTCGGCCCAACTGCACGGTTTGGGCGAGCTCGTTCGTAACTAGCGGGATGCCATTCAGTGCCATCTGTTCGCGGGTATCCTGCGGCTGATCGCGAGCTCGCGTGCCGCCGATTCCCGCGACGGGATGAACGTCAAAATGATCATGGTTTTCGAGGCCAAAACACCGGGAGATTTGCGCCCTCATGAGCGTGGCAGCGACCTCCTCAGCCCCAGCGGCACGCGAGGTCGCGTCGCTGGCCGGAATCCGGCCGCCAGAGCGTCCGGGCCTGGCCCTTGACCCGGGAGGTGGCGATCTGGCATCGAAAATCGCGGTCATCTGGGAGATATCAGCTAAGCTGTGTTTTCGCGGACTCATCGGGTGAATGGGAGCTAATATGTCTCAGGTGCCTGAAGGTGGTGCGGCCCTGCGACGCTCGTCGTGGCGAACAAGTCGTGGGAAGCGGACCCACTCGTCGCAGCGCTGTCGTCCGGCCTTACGCGGCCCGATGGCGTCGGGTTCACGCCTGCCGCCGGACCCCGCGGATATCGAGGACCGCACGTCCGCGCGAGGACCGATCGAAATCTGGTGCCTTCAAGAGGCGCTGATGCCGGGTGCCAACACCTCGAGCAGCGCTGCGAAGGCCGCGGTACTGCCGGACATCGTCGGCCGACCCGATGTGGGTGTCGTCCTCGCATTCGGTACGGCAGCGACGTCGGCCCGGAATCGCTCAACGGCTGCGTCGTAATCGGTACGCGGACATTCGTGCACGATCCCAAGCCGCCGGGATCGAGCTCGACATGAAGCCGCCGGATAACGATCGCCTGTTCGTTTCCAGAGCGGTGAGGCGCGCTTCCCCTCGCTGTTCGCGCCGGACTTTCGCCTTCAGGTCGAGTCGCGGCTTCTCGCGCCGCCGCTCAACCCCCGCCCGCGGGTCGTGCTCTCGGGCGCGAACTACGTCGCCTTGTCAGACGTTAACGTCGTGAATTACGACGACTACGCGTGGCTGACGAGGAGACGGTACGAGCGTTCCTCGGCAGCGGCTCCCGCAGCCCGATCGGATCGCTCGAAACGACCCATGCGGTGATTCGGACGTTCACGACCGCGCCGTTCTTGTTCGTCTCGGGGATCGCCGACCGCGTTGGCAGCTTCAACGCGGAGGTCGCTCCGCGCACGTACGCGCAGAACTTCGTCGCGGCGCACAACGCCCCTGTCGATCGTGGCGGACTCTTGGCCCCGAGCTTGTCGAAGGGTCGGGCCTGATCGCGCACTGGCGCAGTGTTTCTTAATTGTCGCGAGCGCAGGGTTCTTGATCGGGCGCTACCAGAATCACTGGAAGCCGCTTTTCGCGTTCGAGGACGATCCAGACCGCGGCACATTTGCTGACTTCGTCGAAGCCACCCCGCAGCTGAATGACAACGACAAGACTGCCGAGCCATCCCTGTTTCTCGTCGACAAAGTCTCAAAGATGTACGACGAGGTCAGCGATACTACCAAGGGTCAAGAAGCCAAGGCAACGACGATCCTCGGTTTCGTCGGCGGCGGGGCCAGCGTGATTGCTGTGACCGCGGCGACAGGTTCCGGCGGCCACGTTACGATCACCGCGCTGCTGGGGTTTGCGCTGATCTGTTCCCTGGGAACGCTGTTCGCCTGCCTGATGTGCCTCGTCGGTCGTCAGCGTCAAGGGCTGCCGGAGCTGCGGGAACAGCTCGCGTCGACCGTCGTGCTCAACGATCCGCGAACGACGAAGGCACGCCTTGCCGGCTACTTCTTCCTGATCACCGTCAACCGCGTCATGAGCTTTCTGCGCATCAACGCTGTAAAATCATACTACATCGAGCTCGGCCAGCAGCTGTTTGCCTTGGGCGTCCTGGCCCTGGTGGCAAACTTCGCCGTGACCGCCCTCGCACCGGCATCTCGCCCGACGCCGGTCGTCATTCGGTGTCAGGCCTCGGGCAAGACGGTCGTCGCTTCCAACGCTCTCACCTGCACGACGAAAAACGGAGCTTCACCATGATCAAAAAGCATAAAAACGGACCGATTGGCGCCAAGAAACCGGCGGCACGCAAGCATAAAAACGGACCGATTGGCGCCGAGAAACCGGCGGCACGCAAGAAGGCGGCCTCGTAGAAGTCGGCAGTAAGGAAAGCGGCGAGACGCAAGAGGACTGGCGCGAAGAGTCGTCGGGCGGAAGACCGGAGCGCGCAAGAAGACAGGCGCCAAGAAGTCGGCGGCGCGCAAGACGTCAACGCGCAAGAAGACAGGCGCCAAGAAGTCCGCAGCACGCAAGACGGCGGCTCGCAAGAAGACGGCCGCCAAGAAGACGGCCGGAAGAAGGGCGGCCGCAAGAAGTAGTCTCGCGGTTCGCCTCGGCAAGAGCTAGCGCGTACACTTCGGCGACGTGCAGAGGGCGGCGGTCGGTGCCGTGCTCGATTTGGTGCTTGCAGCTCATGCCCGTCGGCGACGATCAGCGTGGTGTCGTCGGCGGCGCGGACGGCGGGGAGCAGGTCGCGTTCGGCCATGCCCATCGTAGATGTCACGAGCTCGGCCTCGTAGCCGAACGTTCCGACTTAAGATGTGGTGCCGAAAATCACGTTGCTTCAGCAATGCTACTTCGATTCGACGCATCAGACTCGCTTTATAAATCGGCAGATCACGTTCGATGTCGCCGATGTCCGCAAGATGGAAATTATCGTCGCACCGGAAATCATTCTTGGATCGCCGGCGTCAGCGGGTATGCCTTGAGGTCCTGCCCGTCCATAAGCTCCGCCCGCTCTCCGCGCGACGGATGCATGCCGACAATGGCTCTACCGAGGCGACTCTGCGGTGTCCGTTGTGCGGCTTCGGGTGAGGCGACGACGAACGTTTGAATATCATCGCTTCGCCTTCATACACCAGAAGGCGGCCTCGATCGCATAGCTGATCGACGCGCGCAGGCAGACACAGGCGAACTGCACATGCGACGCACGCGTGGCATCGGCGGCCTTGTACCGGAACCCGCCGCTCGACTCGTCGACAATGGCATCGATTCCGTTGGCGCGCAAGAACCGAACGACCACCTCGGCATTGAAGTCGTCGTCCTGCACCAGACCGTCCATATTCTGGTGCTCTTCGTTCGTCACGTCGGCCATCGAGGCGTGAAACTCGGTGAGCGGCGCCATCACGCGGTCACCGAGCCGGGCTGACGAAATGGATGGCCTTCGGCAATGGAAAAGCCGCGCCGAGGGCTCGACGTTGATACGTCGAACTCGCTGGTTGTCATTCGATGCTCTCTCATCGGGTGACGGGCTCGGTCGGTGCTTGTAACACCGGCCGAGCCGCTTTAGTGATAAGTCGCGAAGAATCGCTAACGTAATTATTGCACGAACATGCGTTCGCATCAACGGGTGTTGCGAACGAAAATTCAAAGCAGCGTCGGAAACCGATGATGCAAATGGATGCGACGAATGCCTTAAGAAGTAAGCTTGACGCGATACGACCATTGAACAAGGATCGTATCCTGTTGCTGTGGCCACAGTGGCGAGCCGAAGACGCTTTGTTCGTATACGCGACCAATGCAGTTGAAGGAAGCACGTTGACCGTCGGTGAGACGTTGGTCCTTCTCGAGCATGGCGTGACGTTAGCGGCAAGCCTATGTCAGACCATCTCGATGCCGTAAACGGGCAAAAAGCTTACTCGGCGATGCTCGATTTGGTGCAAAAACGAGCGACGATCAGTGCTTTAAACCGTGCTGGATCTTCATCGGACCATCGTCGGCGATGTTTCGTACCGCGGGCAGTTACGTGACGAGCCGGTGTATATCCGTGGCTCAGCACGTGCCGCCGAACTATGTCAAGTGCCGCGTTTGGTCGATGAGATGCTCGCGCGCTATGACGAAGGCATGTCGAACGGTGAGCATCCGATCCAAGTCGCTCAACGCTTCATTTTGATTTGCTGACCATTCACCGTTCAAGGACGGAAACGGAGAACCGCCAGGCTCTTGCAGAATCTCCACTTGATCCGCGAAGGCTTCGCTCCGATCCTCATCGGCCCCAAGAAAAGCCACGTTACTTCGACGTGCTACAGCGCTCGCAGGTAGCGGTTCCCGGCGTGGGCGATCCTACCGAGTTTATCGCGTACATGGCTGACCTCGAAAAAGAGGCGCTTGAACGTTATCTCGCCGCTTTGCGTACAGCTCATGGCGAAAGTCCGGATGATTCGGTTCGTGAAGAGCGGCGCGGGAGTGCCGGATCATAGACGGGTAGAATGGCCTCGACGCCGCGGGGCTTTCGACCGCCCGCAGGCCTTGCCGCGCTCCCTGAGAAGTTTTCAAGAATGGCCGTCCCAACCTCGCTGCGGCCGACCGCAGTGCTTTTGGGGTCATATGCCGCGCTGCTCGGAACGCTGACGTTCTTGCTCGCGCCGGTTTGGCACGAGTGGGATTGGGCCGTTTTTCAAGCTGTCAGCAATCTTCGCGCGCCCGCGTACTCGCCCAAGGTCGAGGTGGTCGATCTCGCCGACTACGATCCGGGCGCGCCCGCACGTGACCGGCGGACGATCGCGCAGTTTCTCGACGGCCTGCTGAAGAGTGGTCAGCGCCCGGCGGCGGTGGTGCTCGACCTCTATTTCGAGTCGATCTGCTCGACGACGGATTCTCGGGCCTGCGCAGCCGATCCGGCGACGGCGGCGCTGACGCACAGCCTCGACCGCGCTGCGAGCGCCTCGCCGCCGATTCGGGTCTATGCGACGGAGAATCCGGTGGGCGCGCAAGGCGGCGCCGGTATCGATGCTGCGTTTCTCCGCGCGCTCGACCGCGATCATGTGTACGACCACCTGCGCGCCGGGCACACGGTCCTTCAGCTCGCCGCCGCCGACGGGATCTTCTACCGCCGTTGTTATCGCATCGCGCAAAACGACGACCGCGGCAACCAGACCGGCTGGCAGGACGTATGGGCCCTCCCGTATCGCGTCGTCAAAGACGTTGCCGACGAGCGGCTCGCGCCGTGCACCGACGTGCGCGCGAACGAGACGACGGACGTCGTTCGCGTCGGACCGCACCCCGATTTTCAGCGCAGCGTACACCCGGTCACGCTGGTGCACCCGATGCCGGCGCACGCCGATCTCAGCGGGAAATACGTCATCGTCGCGACGCTGGCCGGCGATTTGGGTCCGCTCCACGAGCGCGACGTCGCGCGCACGAATCCCGAGCTGCTCGCGTGGGCGCTGAGCGACCGGCTCGAAGCGAAGGACGGCGACGTCGCGTATTACCAGCCGCTGCCCGCCAACGAGATGCTGGCGGCGCTCGTCGCGGGCTTTGCGACGCTCACGCTCGTCGCGTTCGTGGCGGTGTTCCAGGGTTTGCGCCGGCTGCGGCTGCAGCGGTTGCGGCGCTATTTGCCCTGGATCGCGTCGGCCGCCGCCGTGGCGTTCGCGCTGGCGCTGTTCGCAGGGTTCGAGGGCTTTCTGTTTCTCACGAAGTCGATCCAGCCGCAAGTCAGCCTGGTCGTCGCCGCGGTCGTCCTGGCCGGAGTGCTATGCGGTGAGCGGGGGCGCGAGATCCTGCTCGAGCAGTCGCGCGCGGTCGACATTGCGCCTGAGGAGTCCAACGATTACGACGTGTTCATCTCGTACGCGCACGACGAGCTGGACTGGGTGTACGAGCATGTCTACGTCCCGTTGAAGAGCGCGCGGACTCCGAGCGGGCGAGAACTCTCGATCTTCTTCGATACGTCGTCGATCCGCATCGGCGCCGCGTGGCAGGACAAGATCGCGCTTTCGATCGACGGCAGCAAGTTCGTGGTGCCGGTGTACTCCGAGCGGTATTTTGAGCGCGCGTACTGCCGCTTCGAGATCAAGCGCGCGCATCGAAAGTGGATCGCCGAGGGGCCGGCTTCGCGGTGCGTGCTGCCGATCATGCGGGGCAACCCCACGATCCTGCAGACGGTCGACGACATCCAAGCGTTTCGGGTGGACGATCACCCCGCCATCGTGGACGAGGTGATCGCAGTCGTCCTCGCACGCGTCGAACCCGCGTCGCCGCCTACCCCGGCTCCCGTCGAATCGAGCTGACATGAGCAACCGTTTCGCGCTCGCGCTCTGGTGCGCGGCATTCGTCGTCGCGTCGGGTTCCCGCGCCGCGGCCGCCGCCGTGCCGCGCGCGCACGTGGTCGTGAGCATCACGATGCTGCCGGGCCGGCATCCGGAGCCGACGATGACGCTGCCGAACGGTCGTGCGCAAACGCTCGCCGTGCGGCAGCCGGTGCCCGACGGCGCCCGCATCGACGTGCCGCTCGGCGTGATTGTCGTCATCGCGTCCACCGATTCCAAGAGCACGACGACCCTGCGACCGGACACGAGCTATACGGCCGTCTCCACCGGCCGTGGCGAAGTCTCGCGCATCGAGCACGGCAGCGCGCTGTTCTCCGTCGTGCACGGCGCGCTGAACTTCTTTCAGGTGAAGTACGGCACGACGTTCACCGCGTCGGCGAAGGGGACGGTCTTCAGCGTGAACGCGTCACGCGGCAGCGTCACGTTCGCGTGCGAGCGCGGCCAGATCGACGTCGGCTACGCAGCGAAGCTGCGAATCGCGTCCGGTGTGAAGGACAACGCGGCGCGGGCCGATCCGACCGCGCGCACCGCACCGTCGGTGGCGGTCGAACCGCAGGTGCGCGCGGTCCAGGTCATCACCCCTGCGACGAGGCCGAGCGTGACCTTCAGCGCCGATGCGCCGGAAGCCGTCAGGCGATTCGGATCGGCGTCCGAAGCGGAGGCCGCATATCGGCAAGAGCTCGCAGCCGCAAAGGCGACCGGCGACTTGCAGCGCATCGCGGGGGCATACAACAACCTCGGCATCGTCGACGCCGTGCTGGGCGCCTTCGTCCCCGCGGTTCGCAACTTCGACGAAGCGCTTCGCTTCGATCCCCGGGATGCCATCATTTACTACAACCGCGGCATCGCCTACGCGGAGAACCACGACGCTGCGCGCGCGCTCGCCAGCTACGATGCTGCGATCGACATCGATCCCGCATTCGGGGATGCGTACACCAATCGCGGCGTGCTCAGGGCCGGCAGCGGCGACCACGAGCGCGCGATCCGCGACTTCGACACCGCGCTCGGCGTGCGTTCGAGCGATCCCGCGACCGTCTATTACGACCGTGCGATCTCGTACGGCGAAACGGGCCGGATCGATCGCGCGATCGCCGACTACGATCGCGCGATCCAGCTCGTCCCGACGTTCGCGAAGGCGCTCGTGAACCGCGGCGTTGCACACGTCGGGAGGCACGACTACGTCAGAGCGATGGCGGACTACGATCTCGCGATTCGCACCGAGCCGATCGCGCTGGCCTACGTCAACCGCGGGATGCTCTACGAAGCCGAGGCGGACGGAGCGCGAGCTCTGGCCGACTTCAACACGGCGATCGCCCTCGACGCAACGTCCGCGCGCGCCTATTCCGAACGCGGCGCGTTGTACGACGGATCGGGAGAGCACGACCGGGCGATCGCGGACTACGAGCACGCGATACGACTCGCGCCGGCGCTGTCGGCGAACTATTTCAACCGCGGGTTCGCCTATCTCGCAAAAGGGGACCGGACGCGCGCGGACGCCGACTTCAGCACCTCGATCCGGCTGGCGCCGACGCTCAAGGAACCGTATCTTGCGCGCGGCATCACCAACCTCCACGGGGGATCCCTCGTTCGCGCCCGTGCGGATTTGGAGAAAGCGGCCGAGCTCGCGCCGGCCGACGGGATCGCGGCGCTGTTGCTCGACATCGCCGACCGGCGCAGCAACATGCCGAGCCGGTTGCCGGTGGCGGTGACGCGCATCGACATGAACGCCTGGCCCGCGCCCATTCTGCGCGTGTTTCTCGGCCGAGCTCCGGCGAGCTCGGCCGTCGCAGCCGCAAGCGAAGGCGACTCCGCGGGCAAACCGCAGCGGCTCTGCGAAGCCTACTACTACACGGCCGAGCTGGCGGCGCTGCAAGGGGCGACCGCCGAAGCTCGCACGTTGTACCAGTCGAGCATCGACGTGTGCCCGCTGTTCCTGCAGCGCGCGATCAGCAAGGCGGCGATCCAGGCGCTGTAAGGTGCAGGATCGGGATCGTGCGCACGGCGATGCCGCGCGCGCGTGCCGCGTCGGTGAAGGCGGCGGTATGATCGGGGCGGCCGCTGCCGGGGTCGGCGTCCCACACCGCGAGCGCGATGACGCCGGCGGCGTCGTTTCCGGCGAGCGCGACGGCTTCGTCGAGGATGGCCTCGTTGGTTTTGTCGTACGCGCCGGGATCGCGCGCGTCGAGTCCCAGCACCCGCACGTCGCCGCGCGCCTGCGCAGCGCCCACGAGCCGGTCGAAGTCGTCGCCCCACGCCGAACCGCGGTCGGTGACGGACGTGCGGCGAAACTCGTCGGCCGCGTACGGCAGCACGATGCGTGCGAGGATGCCGATGCGCGCGGCCGCATCGAGCGCGAGCAGATCGGCGCCGCAGGCGGCCGCGCACACCAGCGCTTGTACGCGAAGATCCGTCAGCGTGTCGGCGATGCGGTGCGCGACGGCCGCCTCGAGCGTGTGGGGAAACCGTTCAGGATTCGCGCCGGGTGCGTCGATTCGCCGGCCGGCCAGGCTCGCGATCACCGTGCCGAACCGACCGGGAAGGTTCCGAACTGCGCCAAATCGAGCCGCTGCGCGTACGCGCTCCCGACTTGGATCAGCTCCGCCAAGTAGTTCGGCGAATCCATCTCCTGCACGTGCTCGGGGCGGATGCCGCTGAGCCCCAGCTCCGCGAGGCCTTCGCGCGTTACGACCGGGTTGTAGCGCAGGTACGTGAACTTCCGCGCGCCGAACGGTCCGGCGCCGTCGCTCGCGAGCGCACCGTTGCGGTGGACCATGTCGCCGAGCTCCGTGTCGAGCGGGTCGCCGAAGCGGCAGCGCCCGACGACGCGGCACAACAGGTCTTGCTCCGTTTGGCTCGCGTCGAGCAGCGCCGCCGGCACGGACCGCGCGTGGTACAGCACCGTCATTTGCGATGCCTTGAGATTCGGATCCGCGCCGCCGAGCGCGCCCGTGCCGACCGACACGAGCAGCATGCGGTTTTCGTCCGCCTCCCAGTTCAGCCGGTATTCGGGCAGCGTCGCCATCATGAAGAGCAGGAACGCCGGGTTGTTGTACACGCTGATGGCGCCGTCGACGAACACGAAACGTTCGCCTCCGACGGTCACGTCTTCGGGCGGGAAGAACGTCGGCGCGGCGGTGCTGGCGCGCACGATCTTCCACAGCGGCAGGTCGAGATTGCAGCCCGGGTGTTCGCGATCGTTGTACTTCGCGCGCGGGTTGTTCGAAAGCGGCCACGGTGAGTTCGTCGTCGCGTTCTTCATGACGACGAGGAGGAGCGTACGCAGATCGTCGTCGCCGAGCGTCACCGGCGCGCCGTCGGGACGGCGGAACAGCTCTTGAAGCCGGGCCGTGAGGTTCGTGCCGACGTTGCGGTAGTACAACTGCTTGATCAGCGGCGCGCGCCGGAACATCGCTTGCGCGCCTTCGAGATAGAAGTCGCGAATTTGTGCGACCGAGTAGCCCAGCGAGAGGCACGTGGCGATGATCGCGCCCGTGCTGGTCCCCGCGACGTAGTCGAAGTAGTCGGCCAAGACGAAATCGTCGGGCGCGCCCAGGGCGTCGCGCAGCAGCGTCTCGAGCCGGCCGAGGATCTCGAGCGAGATCAGTCCGCGAATCCCGCCCCCGTCGAGCGAAAGAAGCCGCTTCGTGCCGCCCGGCGCAAGCCGGTCGCGGAACGTCGGTCGCGTGTCGGTGCGCATGGCGGTCGGCTTTCGCAGCCGCCGGTCGCTCGTCCCGTTCTCTCAGGCCGTTTCGCGGATCGTTGCTGCGCCGATTACTTCGAGGCCGTCCGCATCGAACAAGGCGACGAGCTGGCCCGGCGTTACCGCGCGATGCGATTCGTCGAACTGCAGCTTCAGCGTTCCGTCGGCCAAAATCGCCGCGGATGCCGGGGCGAGCTTCGCGCGATAGCGCGTCATCGCCAGCACGCGGGCCCGCCCGGCCGTGAAGCGTTCCGGCCGAATCAAATTCAGCTCGTCCGCTACCAGCGCATGCACGCCGAGCTCGTCTTCGCGGCCGATCACGATCGTGTTCGTCGTTGCGTCGATGCGCGTCACGTAGCGCGGCTCGTCGCCTGAGGGCAGGCCGCGGCGCTGGCCCACCGTGTAGCCGCCGATGCCGGCGTGCGCTCCGACTAGCTCGCCCGACGTCGTCCGCACGTCGCCCGGGCGCGTCGTCTCCGGGGCCAGCCGCGCCAGCACCTCACGGTAGTCGCCGCCTTCCACGAAGCAGATGTCCTGGGACTCCGTCTTCTCCGCGACCGGCAGGCCCAGCCGTGCGGCATGGGCGCGCGTCTCGGCTTTCGTCATCTGGCCGACCGGCAGCAGCAGGCGGTCGAGCTGGGCCGGCGTGAGCTGGGCCAGCGCGTAGGCCTGGTCCTTCGGCGAGTCGCTGCGGTACAGGTGCGGGCCGTCGGCGCGCGTGCTCCAGGCGCGCGTAGTGGCCCGTCGCGACCCAGCGCGCGCCCAGGCGGTCGGCGTAGGCGCGCAGCGTTCCCAGCTTCACCTCGTTGTTGCACGACACGCACGGGTTGGGCGTGCGGCCTTGCGCGTAGTTGCGCGCGAAGCGGTCGATCACGCCGCGGCGGAACGTCTCCTCGAAGTCGAGCACGTAGTGCGGGATGCCCAGCGCGGCCGCGGTGCGGCGCGCATCGTCGAAGTCGTCGGCGCCGCAGCACGATTTCGCGTGAGCGGGCTTCGTCGGCGCGTACATCTTCATCGTCACGCCCACGACGTCGTAGCCCGCTTCCGCCAGCAGGCCCGCCGCAACCGCCGAATCGACGCCGCCGCTCATCGCGGCGACCACGCGTTCTCGTTCGCTCATCTTCCTTGGTTCTTCATCGTATGACCGCGCACCGGGAGAACCGGGTGCACCCGCGAAGGTTCGACCCAATGCCAGCGCTCGGCGAAGAGTTCCGCAGCGCGCGAGAGGCGCGCGGGCTGACACTCTCGGACGTCGCCGAACAGATCCACATCCGTTCGGTCTACCTCAACGCCATCGAGAACGAGGATTGGAAGTCGATCGGTGCGCCGGTCTACGTCCGCGGGTTCATTCGCACCTATGCGCGGTTCCTCGGCAAGGACGCCGAAGACGCGGTTGGGCGCTTCAACCAGACCTCGCCGGTGGAGCGACCGGTCGTCGCGTCTGCTTCCGCGGCGACGCTGAGCGACAACGAGCGCTCCGGCCCGTCGCTGTGGGCCGTCGTCGCGACGCTCGTCGCGGTCGTTCTGGTGGGCTTCGTCGGCTACGAGTGGTGGCAGTACGCGCACCCCGGCGGCGGCACGGGTGCCCTTGCCCGCGCAACGCAGGCGCCGCAACCGGCGGCGACCGGCGGTGAGTCCCAGGCACCGGTCGCGAACGCGTCCGTTCGGCCGGCGGCGACGCCGCGCGCGTCGGGCGTCGCGCCGCACGAGCTCGCGCTGCGGCTCACCCAACGGTCCTGGCTGCGCGTCGTCGTCGACGGCACGCAGCAGCTCGAAGGGATCTTTCCGGCCGGCACGGTCCGGACGTTCAAAGGCAACGTCGCCGACGTGCGGGCGGGCAACGCCGGCGGCGTCGTCGTCGCGACGAACGAGCGCTCGCCCAAACCGATGGGCAACGTGGGCGACGTCGTCGAGCAGCGCTTCACTCTCTGAATCCAGGAAACTCTTCAGCATGCCATCCGACTCGTCGTTCGACGTCGTATCGAAAGTGGATCCGCAAGAGCTCGACAACGCGCTCAACCAAGCGCGCAAGGAGCTGGCGGGCCGTTTCGACTTCAAGCACTCCATCGCATCGATCGAGAACGACGCCGCCACGATCACCGTGCTGGCGGACGACGAGCTCAAGCTGCGCAACGTGATCGACATCATCCAGTCCAAGGCAGTGAAGCGGGGCATCGACCTGAAGTCGTTCGACATGTCCAAGGAGCCCGAAGCCGCGTCCGGCAGCGCGCTGCGCAAGAAAATTCCGATCCGCGCCGGCATCCCCAAGGACAAATCGAAGCCGCTGATCGAGGCGATCAAAGGGTCGAAGCTCAAGGTCCAGGCGCAGTACCAGGACGAGCAGATTCGCGTCTCAGGCAAATCCAAGGACGATCTGCAAAAGGTTATGAGCCTGCTCAAGGGGCTGGACTACGACCTGCCCCTGCAGTTCACCAATTATCGATGACAGCAATCGCGCGAACGCGCCAAGACCGTCTCGTTCGTCTCCCTCGGGTGCGCGAAGAACCTCGTCGACAGCGAGGTGATGATCGCGAAGCTCGGTGCGGCGGGGTGGGCCCTCGTGCCCGAAGCCTCCGATGCGGACGCGGTGGTGATCAACACGTGCGCGTTCATCGATCCCGCGAAGGCCGAGTCGACCGAGACGATCCTCGAGCACGCCGAGCGCAAGCGCGACGGCCAGCAGCTCATCGTCGCGGGGTGCTTGTCGCAGCGGTTCGGTGAGGAGCTGCAGTCGCTGATCCCGGAGATCGACGGCGTGATCGGCACCGGCGCGTACGCGTCCATCGTCGAATTGCTCGAAGACGCGCGCGCCGGCAAGAAGCCCGTGCGGCTGGGGTTCGAGGCCGAGCCCGAGCACGATTTTCTCCCGCGGCTGATCACCACGCCGTCGGCGACCGCGTACCTGAAGATCGCGGAAGGCTGCGATCATCCGTGCACGTTCTGCATCATCCCGCAGCTGCGCGGCAAGTTTCGCTCGCGTTCCGAGGAGTCGATCCTCGCCGAAGCGCGCGCGCTCGCGGCCGGCGGGACCAAAGAGCTGATCCTCATCGCGCAGGACACGTCGATGTGGGGCCGCGACCGCGGCTTCCGCCGCGGCGGGCTCGCGCATCTGCTGCATCAGCTAAACGACGTCGATGGGATCGCGTGGATCCGGCTGCTGTACCTGTACCCCGCGACGGTTGATTCCGAGCTGATCGACGCGATGGCGTCGCTGCCCAAGGTGTGCACGTACATGGACATGCCGCTGCAGCACGTCAGCGTGCCGGTGCTGCGCGGGATGCTGCGGCCGTCCAACGGCGCGCGGTATCTCGAGATCGTCGAGGACTTCCGGCGCCGCGTGCCCGGCATGACGATGCGCTCGACGTTCATCGTCGGTTTTCCCGGCGAGACCGACGAGCACGTCGCCGAGCTGGAAGACTGGATCGAGCGCGCGGAGCTCGACCGCGTCGGCTTCTTCGTGTACTCGCGCGAGGACGGCACGCCCGGCGCGCTGCTGCCCGATCAGGTGCCGGAGCGCGAGAAGCGCAAGCGGCTGCTGCGGCTGCGCGACGCGCAGCGGCGCGCGTCGGAACGCGCGCGCGCGAAGCGCGCCGGCACCGTCGTGCGCGTGCTGGTCGAGGAGCGGCGCACGCTGCGCAAGACCGATCCGCTCGCGGTCGCGCTGCGCGAGCGCGACGTGCTCGTCGGGCGGTCGATGGGCGAGGCGCCCGGCGTCGACGGCGGGATCGTGTTCGCGTTCGACGCCGGCGTGCGCATCGGCGAGTTCGTCGACGTGCGGCTCGACGGCAACACCGCGTTCGATTTCTTCGGCTCGCTCGTCCATGCGCCGGTGCTCGCGGGAGCGGGCGCGTGAGCGAACCCATCGTGGCCGACCCGCCGGTCCCGCCCGCGCCGCCCACCGACGACCGGCCGCGCCGGCGCTCAGATCCGCCGCCCGGCGGCGCGCCGCCGTCGCGCTGGCGCGCCATCCTGGCGTACGTGCTGGCCTTCGTCTTGATCGTCGTCGGCGTCGTGTGCGCGTTCGTCGCGTACGGCGTGATCTACCAGAAGCGCAGCGCGTCCGACGTCGTCGGCAGCTTCTTCGTTCCGTCGCCGTCGTCGGTGTTCGGCCGCGACCGCATCTACGTGATGATCCTCGGCACGGACTACAACCGCGACGAGAAAGGCATGCCGTACTCGAAGGGCGCGCGCAGCGACACCATCATGGCGGCCGGGCTCGACTTCCCGTCGCGGTCGCTCAAGCTGGTGTCCGTGCTGCGCGACACCGATGCGATGGTGAACGGTCACGAGACGAAGATCAACGAGGCGTACTCGCAGGGCGGCGTCAAGCTCGCCGACACGGTGATCGGCGATTTCCTGTCGCTGCCGCACGGTCCGAACCAATCGGCCTTTGACCGCTACCTCGTGATCAACGCGCGCGGGCTCAAAGATTTCGTCGACGCGATCGGCGGTATCGACGTCCCGGTCACCGAGAAGATGGACTACGACGACCACTGGGGCCAGCTGAGCATTCACTTCAAGCCGGGATTGCAGCACATGAACGGGCAGAAGGCGATGGAGTACAGCCGGTTCCGCCACGACGCGTGCAGCGACGTGTGCCGCACGCGGCGGCAGCAGCAGATCATCCACATCACGATGACCAAGCTGAAGTCGCAGAAATTCAACGACCTGCTGCACATCGGAGCGCTGCTCGCGGCGCTCAACAAGAACGTCAAGACGAACATGACGTTCGACGAAGAGAAGTCGCTCGCGTGGCACTACCGCGACGCGAACCTCGCGGACTTGAGCAAGGCCGACACGTTCGAGTACTCGACGACGAAGGATACGCCGAACGGCGGCGAGGTCGTCATCCCCGATCCCGTTCAGAAGGCGAAGGTGATCGCGTCGTTCCTCGGCACGTACGGCAACGTGACGCCGCCGCCGCTGAGCGCGCTGCAGGCGATCAAGCCGTCGACCGTGCACGTCGTGGTGCAGAACGGCAGCGGTGTGCCGGGGCTCGCCGGCGTCGTGTCCGCGAAGCTGGAGAAGCTGCACTACGTCGTCGACTCGGTCGGCAACGCGGACACGTTCGGCTACGACGTCACCCAGATCCGGCCGGTCACCGTGCTGCCGTTCCTGGGCGAGCGCGTGCGCGCGGATCTCGGCGTCCCGGCCGCGCTGATCGCCCCTTCGACCGATACGACGCCTGGGCCGCACACGCTCGTCACCGTGATCGTCGGCAAGGACTACGCCGCGGCGAGCGCGTCCGCGGCGCCGACGTCCTCCGTCGCGCCCGCACACTGACCGCGTGGCCCAGAGCCTGCCCTGAGCTTGTCGAAGGGGCGCCTGATCGCCGCGGCCGTCGCGGTCCTCGCCGCCGCCGTGCTCGCGTACGGCGGGCGGCGGCTGTGGCTGAAGTCCGACGATCTGCTGCGGCCGGTCGTGGTGCTGCGCGGCGCGGACGCGGCGGCGCTCGTGGAGCCGTCGCTGGGCGCGCGGCTCGACGCGCTGCGCGGGGGCGCGCGCGCCCCGCTAGAGACGCGGCCGCGGCTGGTGGCGCTGACGTTCGACGACGGGCCCTATCCGGTGGTCACGCCGCTGCTGCTGCAGACGCTGCGCGACCTGCACGTGCCCGCGACGTTCTTTCTCATCGGGCGCGACGCCGAGCAGTTTCCTGACCTCGCTCGGGCCATCGCCGCCGGCGGCCACGAGCTGGCGGACCACACGCTGACGCACCCCGATCTGGACCGCCTCTCCGACGCGGCGGTCGCCGGCGAGCTGCGTGACGGGGCCGCCAGCCTCGAGCGCATCGCGCCGGACCCGGCCGAGCGGCGGCTGTTCCGGCCGCCGCACGGGCGGTTCACGACGGCCACCCTGCGGGTCGCGCAGTCGGCCGGGTTCGACACGATCCTGTGGAGCGACGACCCCGGCGACTGGCGGGCCGTGCCGGCCGGCGCGCTGCGGGACCACGCGCTGGCGCACGCGGTCGCACCCGAGATCTTGCTGCTGCACAGCGGGCGGCAGGCGACGGTCGCCGCCCTGCCCGAGGTGGTCGGCGCGTTCAAACGGGCCGGGTTCACGTTCGTCACGGTGGGCGCTTTGTTGCGCCGAAGCTCGGCCGACCAGCTGAACCGTCCGGCAAAAGTCGCAGTGGGCGGCGCCTGAGCGGTTGAGGTAACCCCGCGCGCGGGAAGCGGTATTCGCGGAGGAACCCCTCCGCCCGGCGAATGGTTGTAGACCTGTATGACCTTTTTCAAGTGGTTCGATGCGAATGCACGTGAAGTCGCGCGGCTGCGCCGCACGGCGGAGCGCGTCAACGCGCTCGAGCCGGCGACCGCGGCGCTGTCCGACGACGAGCTGCGATCGAAGACCGCCGAGTTCCGCGCGCGCCTCGCCGAGGGCGCGAGCAAGAGCAATGACCCGAAGGAACGCCGTGAGGCCGAGAAAGCGCAGCTCGACGCGCTGCTGCCCGAGGCGTTCGCGGTGGTGCGCGAGGCCGGCAAGCGCGTCCTGGGGATGCGCCACTTCGACGTGCAGATCATGGGCGGCCAGGCGCTGCACGAAGGCAACGTCGCCGAGATGCGCACCGGCGAGGGCAAGACGCTCGTCGCCACGCTGCCGGTGTACCTCAACGCGCTGACCGGCAAAGGCGTCCACCTCGTCACCGTCAACGACTACCTCGCCAAGCGCGACGCCGAGTGGATGGGCCCGCTGTACGAAGCGCTCGGGCTGACGGTCGGCATCATCCAGCACGACCTCGACCACAACGCGCGCAAAGAAGCCTACAACAGCGACATCACCTACGTCACCAACAACGAGGTCGGGTTCGACTACCTGCGCGACAACATGGCGTGGGCGCTCGACCAGATGGTGCAGCGCCACCTCAACTTCGCGATCGTCGACGAGGTCGACTCGATCCTGATCGACGAGGCGCGCACGCCGCTCATCATCAGCGGCCAGGGCCACGACGCGACCGAGCTGTACGGCCAGTTCGCGAAGATCATCCCGCGCTTGGTCAAGGACGAGGATTTCACCGTCGACCAGAAGTCGCACGCCGCGCCGATCACGGAGAAGGGCGTCGCGAAGGTCGAGAAGATGCTGGGCGTCACCAACCTGTACGACCAGCGCAACCTGGAGCTGACGCACCAGCTCAACGCGGCGCTCAAGGCGTGGAACCTGTTCCACAAGGACCAGCAGTACATCGTCAAGGACGGCGAGATCATCATCGTCGACGAGTTCACCGGCCGCCTGATGTACGGCCGCCGCTACTCCGAGGGCATCCACCAGGCGATCGAAGCGAAGGAAGGGCTGGACGTTCGCAGCGAGGACCAGACGCTCGCGACGATCACGTTCCAGAACTACTTCCGGCTCTACGACAAGCTCGCGGGCATGACCGGTACCGCAAAGACCGAGGAGCGCGAGTTCCGCGAGATCTACGGCCTCAACGTCGTGGTGCTGCCCACGAACATGCCCGTGTGCCGCAAGGACATGTCGGACATCGTGTACCGCAGCGAGAACGCGAAGTTCAACGCGGTCATCGACGACATCATCGAAGAGCACAAGAAAGACCGGCCGGTGCTGGTCGGCACGCGCTCGATCGAGAAGTCCGAGCGGCTGGCGATGATGCTGCGCCGCAAAGGCGTCGAGTGCAACGTGCTCAACGCGAAGTATCACGAGCAGGAAGCGCAGATCATCAAGGACGCGGGCATCCCCGGCAAGGTGACGATCGCGACCAACATGGCGGGCCGCGGCGTCGACATCAAGCTGGGCGAAGGCGTCCCCGACGCAGGCGGCTTGCACATCATCGGCACCGAGCGCCACGAATCGCGCCGCATCGACAACCAGCTTCGCGGCCGCGCCGGCCGCCAGGGCGATCCGGGGACGACGCGCTTCTACATCGCGCTCGAAGACGAGCTCATGCGGCTGTTCGGCCAAGAGCGGCTGCAGAAGATGATGGACTTCGTGAAGTTCACCGACGAGACGCCGATCGAAGCCGGCATTTTGTCGCGCTCGATCGAGAACGCGCAGAGCAAGGTCGAGAACCACAACTACGAGATCCGCAAGCAGGTTCTCGAGTACGACGACGTGATGAACAAGCAGCGCGAGATCATCTACGGCGAACGCCGCCGGGTGCTCGAAGGCCAGCCGCTGCGCGACTTCTTCGTCGACACGCTGCGCAGCAAGGTGTCGTTCGCGGTGGACACCGGTGCGCCGGAAGAAAAGCATCCGTCGGAATGGGACCTCTCAGCGACGCTTGACGAGTTGGAGCTGCTGTTTCCGATCAAGGAGCACGTCAGCGTCGGCGACCTCGAGAAGCTCGACCGCGAAGCAATGAAGGAATTGCTGTTCAACCACGCGCTCGCGGCGTACGAGGAGAAAGAAGCCGAGGTCACCCCGGAGATCATGCGCATGGTCGAGTCGCAGTACATCATGCTGCCGATCATCGATCGGCTCTGGGTGGATCACTTGTACGTGATGGACGCGCTCAAGAGCGGCATCGGATTGCGCGGCTACGGTCAGAAAGACCCGCGCGTCGAGTACGAAAAAGAAGCGTACGAGATCTTCGAGGACCTCAAGAACAACATCGCCGACGAAGCGATCAAAGCGGCGTTCGCCGTGCGCGTCGAAGCGGCGCCGCAGGACGAGTTCCAGGGCTTCGCACCCGACGGCACGCAGCTCACCGCGCCGCCGCACGCCAACGGCCAGGCGTACGCCAACGGCGTCGCCTCCAACGGTGCGCCGGCGTTCGAGCAGATCCCGACGGGACAGATCGCGCCGCAGCCCGCGGAGTCGCGCATCGATCCCGCGATGGCGGAACGCCTGCTCGGGCCCGCGCCGAAGTACGAAGCGACGCAGATCCACACCAACCGCGGCGACGACGGCGAGCCTGCGAAGCCGAAGGCCGCGGCGGCCGACAAGGTGGGCCGCAACGAGCTGTGCCCGTGCGGCAGCGGCAAGAAGTACAAACGCTGCCACGGCGCGACGGCATAGCCGTCAGGAAGGCTGACCCGCGTGGTACGCGGGTCATGCCGACGGGTTCAGCGAGCGAAGCGAGATGAACCCGCAGCAGCGCGCGAAGCTCGAACGCGAGCGCCGCAATCACCGCGAGCGCGATTGGCGCCGGCATGTCGCGTGCTACACGGCGGAGTTCGTCGGGACGCTCATCGTCACGCTCGGTTCGTTCGCGCCGGTTGCGATTCAGGAAGGGCTCGGGCTTCAGCTCGGGTACGTCGTCGTCGCGTCGTGTACCGGGATCGCGACGATGATCGTGATCTACGCGCTCGGCACGGTGTCCGGCGCGCACACGAATCCCATCACGACGATCGCGTTCGCGCTGCGCGGCGACTTCGACTGGTCGCGCGTCCCCGGCTACGTCGCGGTGCAGTTTCTCGGCGCGGTCGCCGCGGCCGTGATCGTGCTGAGCATCCTGCATCCGAATCGCAGCGCGCTGCACGCCACGCTCGCACTGGGCCCGTGGCCGGCGTTCTGGATGGAGATCGTGCTCACGACGATCCTCGTGCTGGTCGCGATCTCCACCGCGAAAATGGCGCGCTTCCTCGGCCCGCAGACGGCGTTCGCGAACGGCGCGACCACGGTGTTCGACCGGCTCGTCGGCTTTCACATCTCGACCGGCTCGATGAACCCCGCGCGCACGCTCGGCCCTGCGCTGGTGCTCGGCGGAACGCAGGACTGGTGGGTCTTCATGTTCGGCCCGCTCATCGGCGCGGTGCTCGCCGTCGCGCTGCTGTACGTCATCCAAGGCGGCCCGAACGAGTCCGAAGCGCAGCGCAGCGAGGGGATCGAGGGCGACTAGCCGTCCTTGCCGAGCACGACGACGCCGTCTTTGATCACGAGGCGGACGTTGCGCAGCGCGCCGATCGAGGCGGTGGGATCGCCGGCGCAGCAGACGATGTCGGCGCGTGCGCCCGCGGCGATCGCGCCGAGGTCGTCGCGCCGCAGCACGCGCGCGGCGACCGACGTCGCGGCCTGCAGCGCTTCCGACCGGCGTGAGCCCGTGCTCCACCAACAGCTCCAGCTCGCGCGCGTTCTCGCCGTGCGGAAAGACGCCGATGTCGCTGCCGTTCGCGATCGTCACGCCGCTTGCGCGGGCCGCCTCGAATGCAGCGCGCTTCGCCGCGACCGCCGGATCGTCGCGCGACAAGCCGCGAATCCGGTAGATCGTCTCGTACGCCGCGAGCGTCGGCACGTACGCCACGCTCCCGCTCCGCCATCAGCTCGAACACCTCGCGCGTTCCGGCGTTCCCGTGCTCGATCGTTTGGACGCCGGCGAGTGCGGCGCGGCGCATCCCTTCGGCCGTCGTCGCGTGCGCGGCGACCGGTACGCCCGCGTCGTGCGCGACGCGCACGATCAGCGCGAGCTCGTCCTGCGAAAACGTCGGGCGCGGTTCGTTCTCCGGGCCGAAGCGGTAGTCCGCGTACACTTTGATCCAGTCGGCGCCGCGCGCGATCTGCATGCGCGTTACGCGCAGGATCGATTCCGGTCCGTCGACCTCGTCGGCGCCCTGCGGCACGCAGCAGCCGGAATGAAAACCCTTGGGACCGTACGTTCCGCGCGCGACGATCGCGCGGGTCACGCAGATCAGGCGCGGTCCGGGGAAGAGCCCTTCCTCGAATGCGCGCCGCAGGCCGACGTCCGCTTCACCGGCGCCTTCGGTGCCGAGGTCGCGCACCGTGGTGAAGCCCGCAGCGAGCGTCTTCCCCGCCGCGCGGATCGCGCGCGCGACGCGCAACGACTCCGGATCGCGCAGCACCTGATCGTCCCACGATCGTTCGTCGTACGGGTGCAGCAGCAGGTGCGTGTGCAGGTCGATCAGTCCCGGGAGCAGCGTGGACCCGGCCAAGTCGTGGATGGAGACGCCGTCGGGCGCACCGAGCGAGGCGCGGGGACCGGCCGCGACGATGCGGCCGGCGTCCACGAAGGCCGCCCACCCTTCGTGGAGGTCCTGGCCGTCGAACACGGCCGCCGGCTGCAGGATGATGCCTCTGTTCACGGGCGCGCTTTTCCGGTAGGGCGTCGCCGACTCCCGGAGAACCCGGTCGTCCCGTGTCAGACGCCCAAACCACCGCCATCGACCGCGCCCGCGAGCGCCTGAGCGCGCTCCAGGTGCGGCTTTGACGATGCGGGCAAGCGCCGCAGCGTAGCCGAGCTCGAGGCGCGCTCGCGCGCGGACGACTTCTGGAGCGATCCCGAGCGCGCGCGCGGCGTGATGAAGCGCATCGCCGACCTGCGCTCCGACCTCGACGCCGTGGATGCCGTCGATGCGGCGCTGACCGATGCCGCCGAGATCCTCGACGTGCTCGGCGACGAACCCGGCGCCGAAGCGGAAGCCGAAGCGGCGCTGGCGCGCGCCGTCAAGGCGCTCGACGAGCTGGAGATGGCGGCGAACTTCGACCGGCCGTACGATTCGCACGGCGCGATCGTGACGATCCGCGCGGGCGCGGGCGGCACCGACGCGGCCGACTGGACGCAGATGCTCGGGCGCATGTACCTGCGCTGGGCCGAGAACCACGGCTACGAGACGCACGTGGTGGAAGAAGCGCCCGGCGATGAAGCGGGGCTGCGCTCGATCACGTTCATCATCCGCGGCAAGCACGCGTACGGCATGCTCGAAAGCGAACGCGGCGTGCACCGCCTCGTGCGCATCTCGCCGTTCGACAACCAGGGCCGGCGCCAGACGTCGTTCGCCGAAGTCGACGTCGTGCCGGAGATGGAAGAAGGCGACGCAGGCGATGTCGAGATCAAGCCCGACGACTTGAAAGTGGAGACGTTCAAAGCGAGCGGCGCCGGAGGGCAGTACGTCAACAAGACGGAGTCCGCGATTCGGATCTACCATCTGCCGACTGGGCTCGTCGTCGCATCGCAGCAGGAGCGCTCGCAGATGCAGAACCGCGACGTCGCGCTTAACATCCTGCGCGCGAAGCTCGTGCAGCGCGCGCGCGAGGAGCAGGAGGCGAAGCTCAACGAGCTGCGCGGCGACCGCATGGCCAACGAGTGGGGCTCGCAGATCCGCAACTACGTGCTGCACCCGTACCAGCTGGTCAAGGACGTGCGCACGAACGTCGAGACCGGCAGCGCGCAAGCCGTGCTCGAAGGCGACCTCGACGGATTCATCTGGCCGTACCTGCAGAACCGCAACACCTTCGCGCCGGTGCGCGGCGGCGACGCGGCGTGAGCCTCGCGGAGCCCGCGGCGTGAGCCGAGTCGACGTCATCGTGGTGTGCTGGAACGATAAAGGGAAGATCGCCACCGCGCTCGACTCCGTGTTCGCCCTGAGCGAGGTGCGCGACGATCCCGCGTTTGCGAACGTCGTCGTGTCCGACAACGGCTCCGCCGACGGCTCGCGCGAGTTCATCGCCGAGCGCTATCACGGTCGCGTGCACATCGTCGAGAACGGCGCGAACCTCGGCTTCGCGGCGGCGTGCAACCGCGCGTTCGCGGCGACGTCGTCGGAGTACGTGTTCCTCCTGAATCCCGACGCGGAGCTGAAAGACCGCGCGCTGGCGGAGATCGTCGCGTTCATGGACGCGCATCCCACGTGCGGGATCGCGGGGTCGCGCATCTACAACTACGACGGCAGCGTGCAAGAGTCGGTCGGCGAGTTCGACACGTGGGCCGGCGCGTTTCTGCGCAGCAGCGCGTGGGGCGAGCTGCCGCTGCTGCGGCGTTTCGCGAACGGCGCGAAGCTGCGCGGTTTCGATCACGACAAGCCGCAGCACGTCGACCTCGCGATCGGCGCGGCGCTCGCGATTCGCCGCGCCGTCATCGACGCGATCGGCCCGTTCGACGAGCGGTTTTTCCTCTACCACGAGGAGGTCGATTTCGCGAAGCGCGCGGCCGACGCGGGCTGGGAGACGTGGTACGTGCCGGCGAGCGAGGCGGTGCACGAAGGGATGGGCTCCGCGCGCGGCCAGTACAACGTCGAAAAACGCAAGCAAACGTCGCGCCGCAAGTACTGGCTCAAGCACCACGGCCGCGCGTGGTACTACAGCCTCGTCGGCGCGCTCGTGGGGCGCTACGCGCTCTACGCCGGCGTCGCGGTCGGCGCGGTCGTGCTCGGTCGCAGGCTGCTCCGCTGATGGCGCTCGCGCCCGACGCCGTCACCACGTTCGAGCGCGTCGAAGGCTATCGCGTGGTGCGGTCGTTCGGCTACGCGTACGGCAACGCGACGCGCCCGCGCAACGTGCTCAAGCAGACGTTTCGCAGCATCGGTGCGCTGATCGGTCTCGCGCCGGTGGAGTTTCTCACCGACGCGGAGCGCACGCGCACCGAGTCGCTCGAGATGCTGCTGCGCAAGGCCGAGACGATGGGCGCGAACGGCGTGCTGGGTTTGCAGTTCCAAGCCTCGGAAGGCCCCGACGGTGCGACGCGCGTGCTCGCGTTCGGCGAGGCCGTGCTGCTGGAGCCTGCGCCCAAGTGAGCCTGCAAGAGCGTGCGACGCGGGAGCGCGAGCTCGAACGGCAATCGGCGATCGTCGCCGCCTGCCGCAAGTGCGGGATCGGCGCGACGCGCCGCAACAGCGTGTACGGCGAAGGCGATTCGTGCGCCGCGCTGATGGTCGTCGGCGAGGGACCGGGCGAGACCGAGGACAAGCTCGGCCGCCCGTTCGTGGGGCGCGCGGGCGAGCTGCTCGACAAGATGCTGCTCGCGATCGACTTGCCGCGCGAGGACGTGTACATCTGCAATACCGTCAAGTGCCGGCCGACGCTCGACACCGGCCAGCGGCTCGCGAACCGCGCGCCGACGCCCGAAGAGATGCGCAACTGCCGCCCGTACCTCGACGAGCAGATCGCGATCATTCGCCCGCGCGTGATCCTCGCGCTGGGCGCCCCGGCCGCAAAGTCGTTCATGGGCGAGAAGTTTTCGATCACCAAGCAGCGCGGCCAGTGGTTCGACGGCCCCAGTGGCACGCCGGTGATCGCGACGTTCCACCCGGCGTACATCCTGCGCCAGACCGGCGGCGCGATGACCGAAGTGAAGAAGCTCGTGTTCTCCGACCTCAAGAACGTGCGCGCGCGCTTGAACGAGCCGGCCCCGAGCCAAGGGAGGGCGGAACAACGCGGGCTCTTCGAATAGCGGCGTGCGCGCTCGTCGTGGCATCGACGGCGTTCTCGCCGGCCGGCGCCTCCGCGCGCACGCTCGTCGTGCACGGTGTCGTGCGCGATCTGGGCGCGCAGCGCTACGCCGACGACGGAAACGCAGCCGGAGCGCCGATCGCCGGAGCGACGGTGATCGTCGGCCCCCGTCTCATCGTGGGCGCGATACCGCCGGCCAGGGTTCCGAGCGGCGACGCCGCGGCCACCACCGGCGCCGACGGTTCGTACGAAATTTCGGGCTACGACGGGCGCGGGAGCACCTACGTGATGGTGTTCACGCCGCTGGACGATCTGCACGTCACGCTGCACGCGCGCGCGAACGTTGCCGACGAACGAATCCGCACGCTGTATCTGTACGCTCCGTCGCCCGCGGAGATCGCGGAGCTCAGGCTTCTCGACGACGACCGCACAGCCAACGGTGCGGGTCCGGTCGTTCCGGACGAGACGGCGTTCGAGACCGCTCGCGCGCGCGCCGATTTCATGGCCGCGAACGCGTATTACCAGCACTGCATCCCCGCGGCGCGGTGCGATGTCGTGGCGATGTTTCCGTCGGTGCCGCCGCCGTCGTATCCGCCGCGCTACGCCACGCCGAACGACGTCTACCTCGCGCTCGGCGGCGCGCTCGACATCGCGCCGGGCGCGAACTGGACGGAGAACTTCTACGTCGGATGGCCGCCGAGCAACGCCGCGTACGCGTCGTGGCCGGCGGCCGAGGCGATGTTCATGGCCGAGAAGTGCAATGTCACCAGGAGCTGTCCGAACGGCCCCGTCGCCGGCGGCTACGTGAAGCACTATACGAACATCGTCAACCGCGCGCACACATGGGTCGGCCTCGGCAACAACGCGAACGCGCGGCCGACGACCGCCGACGGGAAGGCCGTCAGAGCGCCCGTGTGGACCGATTTCGTCCAGGAGTTCTACTGACTGCTGATTTTCCGCCAACTCCTATAAATTTAATCTTTCTCTAGAAACAAACTCCTATGGAAATAGTAGACTGGGCGTAACGATCGATCGTCAGCACCCTCTCTGTTCCGGAGGAAGGTCTCCATGCACCTCACTCGCGCTGCCGCATTCCGGTCGTTGGCCGGTTGCCTGCTCGCCCTCAGCCTCACCGGGCCCGCGCTGGCCCAGCCCCGCGCCGCGACGGTCCTCGACCTCGCCGCCCAGCAGAAGAACCTCACCACCTTCGTCGCCGCGGTCCATGCCGCCGGTCTCGACGACGTGCTCAAGGCCGCCGGCCCGATCACGGTCTACGCGCCGACCGACGAAGCGTTCGCGAAGCTCCCGGCCGCGAGCCGCGACGCGCTCATGCACGACCCCGCCCGCCTCAAAGCGCTGCTGCTCGGCCACGTCGTGAACGACATGATCAGGATGCGCGACGGCGACACCTCGATCACGAGCGGCTCGATCACGAGCGCCGGCGGCGGGACGCTGAACTTCGGCGTGGACAACGAGCGCACGACGGTCGGCGGCGCCCACGTCGTCACCTCCGACCTGCGCGCCGACAACGGCTGCATCACCACCATCGACAAGGTCCTGCTTACGTAGTCCGCCGCGCCGGGCATGGCGTGGTAGAATAGTCCGTCATGCTCAGCGCGCGGGACCTCTGGATCGACGAGAAAGCGCGCCGCGCCGGCTACGAAAACGGCGCGGCGCTCGCTTCCGCACACGGCTTGAAGAGCTACCGCCTCGACCAGCTCTACCGCGCCGCGACCAAGGAGCTCGTCGACGACCTCGACGCGATCACGACGCTGCCCAAGGAGCTGCGGGCGGCGTTCGCCGCGGAGGGCGTCGCGCTCGACGGTATCGAGCCGGTGGTGATCCAGCGCTCGAACGACGGTCAGACCACGAAGGGGCTGTTCCGCCTGCACGACGGCAACGAGGTCGAAGCGGTGCTGATGGAGCACCACGGCGAGCGCAACACGGTGTGCATCTCGTCGCAAGCGGGCTGCGCCTACGCGTGCACGTTCTGCTCGACCGGTCAGGCCGGGTTCTCGCGCAATCTCAGCGCGACCGAGATCTTCGACCAGGCGCGCTATTTCGCCAAGCAGCTCGCGCGCCAGGGCCGCAAGATCACCAACGTGGTTTTCATGGGACAAGGCGAACCGTTTGCCAACATGGATCCCGTGATGGGCGCCGTCGCGCTGCTCAACGATCCAAAAGGCTTCGGCCTGGGGCACCGGCACATCACGATCTCCACCGTCGGACTGGTCGACAAGATCGACCGCTTCGCCGACGAGCACACGCAGGTGAACCTCGCGATCTCGCTGCACGCGCCCACCGATGCCACGCGCTCGACGATCATGCCGGTGAACCGCAAGTTCTCCACCGCGGAGCTGATGGCGGCGGTCGAGCGCTACATCCGCAAGACGAACCGCAAGGTGTTCTTCGAATACGTCATGCTGGCGGGCGTGAACGACACCGACCAGCACGCGCACGACCTCGCGCGCCTGATGAAGGGCCCGCTCTACCACGTCAACCTGATCCCGTACAACAGCACGCCGGACGCCGCCGTGCGCGGCAGCGACGACACGCGCATCTGGGAGTTCGCGAAGATCCTCGAAGCGCGCGGCGTCGCCGTGACGGTGCGCACCCCGATGGGCCGCGACATTGCCGCCGCCTGCGGCCAGCTCCGCGCCGAAACGCAGCCGCGAGCGAAAGCAAGCTGAAACCCGACAGCAAGCCCGACGCGGTGGCGGTCGTCGTGCTGCGCACCCCTGATGTCACCCTGAGCTTGTCGAAGGGTGCGCCACCCGGCGAGCCCCTCGTGCTGCTGCTGCGGCGCATGAGCGGTGCGTTCGCCGGCGCGTGGACGTTCGTCATGGGCGGGGTCGAGGACGGCGAGCGCGCGACCGACGCCGCACGCCGCGAGCTCATCGAAGAGACCGGGCTCGCCGCGACGGCGCTGTTCACCGCGGGCGAGCTCGACGCGTTCTACGATCCCGTGCACGACCGCATCGTGCACGTGCCGTTCTTCGTCGCGCACGCCGGAGCCGGCGACGTCGCGCTCGAAACCGGCGTGCACGATGAGCACCGATGGGTGACGTTCGCGCAAGCCGCCGCGCTGCTGGAGTTCGCCTCGCACCGGCGTGTGCTCGACGAGATTCACCGAGGCTTCGTCGAGCGAACGCCGCAGCCGTGGCGCACGATCCGCTGAGCGAGCGCGTCGCAAGCGCGCTGACGCACCTGTGCGCGTTCACCGGCGCTGGGCTATGCGGCGCGCGCGTCGACGATGCTGCGCGGCTTGCGCACCGTCCCGCCCGTCGCCGCGCTGCGCGACGCGCCGTCGCTCTCGGTCGTCGTCCCCGCCCGCAACGAAGAGCGCACCATCGAGCGCTGCGTATGCTCGCTGCTGTCGCAGACGCTCACGGACTACGAGCTGATCGTCGTCGACGACCGCTCCACCGACCGCACCGGCGCGATCCTCGCGGAGCTGGCACGCGACGACGCACGCCTCCGCGTCGTGCGCGGCGAGCCGCTGCCCGACGGCTGGATCGGCAAGCCGTGGGCGCTCGCGCAGGGCGAGCGCACCGCGCGCGGCGCGTGGCTGCTCTTCACCGACGCGGACACCTGGCACGCACCGCACGCGTCCGCGTCGGCACTCGCGTTCGCGCGCGCGCACGGCGCCGACGCGCTCACGCTGTGGACGTATCAGGAGCTCGGTACGTGGGCGGAACGCGCGGTGCTGCCGACGCTGCTCGGCATGGTGCTGCTCGCGTCCGGTACGATCGTGCAGCTCAACGATCCCGCCGATGCGCGCCATGCGCTGGCGAACGGACAATACGTGCTCGTGACGCGCGCCGCGCACGACGCGCTCGGCGGCTTCGAAGCACTGCGCGGCGAGATCGTCGAAGACGTCGCGTTCGCGCGCCGCCTCAAAGCCGCGGGCCGCTTTCGCCTCGTGCTCGCCGACGGCCGCCGCATCGTGCGCGTGCGCATGTACACGTCGGCGCGCGAGCTCTGGAACGGCTTCAGCAAGAACATGTACGCCGGCGCGAACGGCGATCTGCGCGCGCTGTCCGGCGGCGTCGTCTTTCTCGCGCTGCTGTCCGTCGTGCCGGCCGCGCTCGTCGCGGAAGGGCTCGCGCGCAAGCGCCCGTGGCGCGCGCTCGAAGCGCTGCTGTGCCTCGCGAGCGGCGTCGCCGTGCAAGCCTACGGCATCGGCAAGACCGGCATCCCGCGCCGTTACGGCTGGTACGCGCCGCTCGGCTACGCGATGTGCGCGGCGATCATGGTGAACTCGACGCTGCGCGTCGTCACGGGCCGCGGCGTGGAATGGCGCGGCCGCCGCTACACGGGCCGCATCGTCCCGAACCGCCCGTAAACGGGTACCATCCTCGAATGGCCGACGACACGCCGATCAGCGAAGAGGAAGTCGAGCAGGTCGAGGAGCGCCAGCGGCCGCGGTCCGCGGTGATCTTCGAGACGATCCGCCGCGAGGGCGAGGAGTCGTACGAGCGCGCCTCGGCCTCGCTGTTCTGGTCGGCGGTCGCGGCGGGCGGCTCGATGACGTTCTCGATGATCACGATGGGCGTGCTCATCGCGCACTTGCCCGACACGCCGTGGCGACATCTCGTCGCGTCGTTCGGCTACACAGTCGGATTTTTGATCGTCATCCTCGGGCGCCAGCAGCTCTTCACCGAGAACACGCTCACGCCGCTGCTGCCGATCTTCTACGATTTCAAGGCGTGGCGCTTTGCGAAGCTCGCGCGGCTGTGGGCCGTGATCCTCGCGGGCAACCTCGCCGCCGCGCTCGCGACGTCCGCGCTGGTCGCGTTCAGCGGTGCCTTCCCCGCCGACTCGCTCCGCGCGTTCGACGGTCTCGCCGTTGCCGCGACCGCCCACCCGTTCTGGATCCTGTTCGCGAAGGCCATCTTCGCCGGCTGGCTGATCGCGCTGATGGTCTGGCTGCTCCCGCTCGCCGAAGGGGCCGCGGTGTTCGTGATCATCATCCTCACGTACGTCGTCGCCGCCGCGGACTTCGGCCACATCATTGCCGGCTCGGTGGACGCGTTTTACGGCGCTTGGCGCGGCGCGATCGGCTGGGGGGACGTCATGGGCTTCCTCGTCCCGACGCTGTTGGGGAACTCGATCGGCGGCGTCGCGTTCGTCGCCGCGATCTCCACGGCCGAGATCGCATCGGAACGCGGGCACCTCGGACGCGACCAAGCCGGCGGTGAGGACAAGCAACGCGGCGCGCGGAAACCCCGCGCGAAGTGAGTACCGTGCAAGAAGACAAGCCCCGCGTATCGATGGACGAGGTCACCGCGCTCGCGAAGCGCCGCGGCTTCATCTTCCAGTCCAGCGAGATCTACGGCGGGATCGGCGGCTTCTTCGACTACGGCCCGCTCGGCGCGATCCTCAAGCGCAACGTGAAGGACGCGTGGTGGCGCGAGAACGTCGAGCTGCGCGACGACGTCGTCGCGTTCGACAGCTCCATCATCATGCACCCGCGCACGTGGGAAGCGTCGGGCCACGTCGCCGCGTTCCACGACATGCTCGTCGATTGCCGCAACTGCAAGCACCGCTTCCGCGCCGACCACATCGCCTCGCTCGACAAGTGCCCCGACTGCGGCATGACCGGCACGCTCACCGAGCCGCGCAACTTCAACCTGATGATGAAGACGGCGATCGGCCCGATGGAAGACACCTCGGCGCAGACGTACCTGCGGCCCGAGACGGCTCAGGGCATCTTCGTCAACTTCAAGAACATCTACCAGAGCGCGCGCAAGAAGCCGCCGTTCGGCGTCGCGCAGATCGGCAAGTCGTTCCGCAACGAGATCACGCCGGGCAACTTCACGTTTCGCGTGCGCGAGTTCGAGCAAGCCGAGCTCGAGTTCTTCGTGCCGCAGGACGGCAAGGATCTGGAGTGGTTCCAGACCTGGGTGAACGCGCGCAAGAAATGGTACAGCGACTACGGTGTGCGGCCGGACCGTCTGCGCTTCTACGAGCTCACCGAAAAAGAACGGCCGTTCTACGCGAAGGCCGGCATCGACGTCGAATATCTGTTCCCGTGGGGCTGGGGCGAGCTGGAGTCGATCGCGCACCGCGGCACGTACGACCTCGACAAGCACATCGAGCACTCGGGCAAGGACTTGCAGTTCTTCGACGAGGCCTCCAAGCAGAAGTACACGCCGATCCTCATCGAGTCGTCGGCGGGCATGGACCGCACGACGCTCACGATGCTGATCGACGCCTACGACCGCGAGACCGTCGTCGAAGGTGAGAAGCAGACCGAACGCACGGTGCTGCGCTTCCACCCGAAGATCGCGCCGGTGCAGGTCGGCGTGTTCCCGCTGGCGCGCAACAAGCCGGATCTCGTCGAGCGCGCGCACGCGATCGAGCGCGCGCTGCGCGCGGACTTTCGCACGCAGTACGATGAAGGCAACGTGGGCCAGCTCTACCGCCGCCAGGACGAGATCGGCACGCCGTTCTGCATCATGATCGACTATGAGACACTGGGCGACGGCACGGTGACCGTGCGCGACCGCGACAGCATGAAGCAAGACCGCGTCTCCGAAGGCTCCCTCGAAGCGTACCTGCGCGAACGGCTGTAACCTGCGCTCAGCGGAGGAAGGCGACCGACCGAGCGCCGGTGCATCTGCGTCGAGAGGGTGTTCTTGACGTGGAGGAGTGATTGCAATGAAGCCGACTCTCGCGCGCGCAGTGATCAGCAGCGCGCTTGCCATCGTCGTGCTCGTGGTCGCCGTATGGAGCACACGCGCAACCGCCGTCGAGCCGGCGGGTGTGGTCGTTCCCACGCAGCACAACGACAATCAGCGCACCGGTGCGAACCTCGGCGAAGCGCTGCTCACCCCGAAGCTCGTGCAGTCCGGAATGCACGGCGTCGACCGCGCCGTGGACGGCATGATCAATACGCAGATCCTGTACGCGCACGGCGTGATGGTCAACGGCAAGGCGCGCAACGTCGCGTACGTGACGACCAGCGCCAACTCGGTGTATGCCTACGATGCGGACGTCACGTCGAACGGCCTGCAGGACGGTTTCCTGTGGCGCGCGGCGCTGGTGGATCCGGCGCCCGCCGTCGCGCGCGGCATCAACGCCACGCCGGTGCTGGAGTTCGCGAACGGCGGCGGTACGATCGACGTGCTCTACAGTACGGCGACGAACCCGGTGCCGTTCGGGAAACCCGGCGGCGGGACGTTCTCCGGCAACATCGGCTCCGAGCTGGCGCTGCGAAAGAACCTCACGGCGCACTTCTACCTCGCCAAGCGCGATCTCGCGACGGGCGCGCCCGTCGGCTCGCCGGCGGAGATCCACGACGTGTCGATGGTGCGTGACGACGGCGTGCCGATGAGGTTCGATCCGATCCAGGAGAACGACGTCGCGTCGCTGCTGTTGGACCACGGCTATCTCTACGTGTCGTTCAGTGCGCGCCAGAACGAAAACGTCTCCCAATACTACGGCTGGATGCTGCGGTACAAGGCGTCGGATCTCAGCTTCGCGGGCGCGTTCAACGCTGCGCCGCACGCATGGGACTGGCAAGGCGCGCAGCTCCCGCACTACTTCCCGACCGCGTCGCGCGCGACCGGAACGGCGTGCTATGGACCCTCCGGATGGCAGCCCCCGCCCCCCGGGCCCGCCGCGCACGGTGCTCGTCACGGCAATGCGATGCACTCCGGCGCCGCCGCGACGGCGACGCAACCTGTCGGGCGCCTCAAGCCCTGGGACACCGCCTGGGCGACGGACTTGTCCGCGATGGCGTGCACCGGCGAAGGCGCCGGAATCTGGCAAGGCGGCGCGGGCCCCGCCGCGGACCGCGACGGCAACGTGTACGTGATGACCGGCAACGGCCACTACGATCCGAAGGAAGGCTCGTACGGTGACAGCATCGTGCGGCTCCACAGCAAAGGCGCCGGTTCGTCCGCCGCGGACTTCGGCGTCGACCGCTCGTGGGCGCCGCCGGCCGAGGTGGATACCGACGAGCAAAACGACGTCGACCTCGGCTCGGCGGGTCCGCTGGTGGTCGACGCCCTCGGCCCCGCGAAGCGCGTCCTCGTCGGCGGCAAAACGGGCGTGTTCTACGTCGTCGACGGTCAGCTTTCACCGAAGCAGTCCATCACGGCCGGCGACGTCAGTGGCGTTTCGAGCGCCGAACAAACGTGGATGCGATACCAGACGTGGGAGGAGGGGCCGCACCTCCATGGCTCACCGACGTACTGGCGCGTGTTGCCGAACAAAGCATACATGTACGAGTGGGCTGAAAAAGATTACCTCAAGCGGTACGACTTCGATGTCGCGCAAGGCAGATTCACGTTCCCCCACCCAGGTGTACCGTGGAGCACGAAAGCGCAGATCCTTGCCCCGCCGTGCGTCCTCGACAAGATCTTGCGATGCCTCAACGTGATGCCGGGCGGCATGCTGGCGCTTTCGGCCAACGGAACGAACGAGGACAGCGGCGTCGTCTGGGCGATCGTGCACGGGTATTTTCCGTGGACGGCGGACGCGATCTATGCGTTCGACGCGAAGAAGCTCGGCATGCTGTGGCACGACGACATCGGCGCCGTCCCGCACTTCGCGGGACCCACCGTTGCGGACGGGCACGTGTTCGTGCCGACCAACTCGATGCAGTGGCGGTTCACGATCTACTCGCCGGGGCGTGCCGTCACGCTGCGCGCGCGCAATCGCGCACCGTCGACGTGGTTCGACAAGCCGCTGCTCGCGCTCGCGAAGACGCGGACGATGTCCATGACGAGGTCGCACAAGGCGGGCATCAGCGTCCCCGATTACGCGGCCGATCCGGCGTTCCGCGCGCGTTTGGGCCTCGCGAACATCACGCAGACGCTGCCGCCGGGGATGATCGTCGGCGGGTCCTACGCAGCAGTCGGCACGGACACGTACCAGTGCTCCAGCGCGCCGATCTGCGTGCACGTGAAGACCGACGTCATGCGCATCGCGCACTTCGACGATCGAACGGGGGTCGGCGCGGAGATACCGCTCGAGGGCGCCTGCTCGTATCCCGCGGCGGGGATCGGCGTACCGATACTGCAGTCGTTTCCGGACTGGCAATTTCTGAAGAGCCCGTGCCGGGCGTTCGGGTCCGCGACGTACGTCGGGCGTGCGTGGTCGGCCTTTTGGCCGCCGTCGGCGCCGCACACGGGAGCGGTTCCGTTCGTCGCAATCTACTACGGACTGCAGCAGGGATCGATCTAGTAGCGAGCGAGCGTATTGCTCGAATGCTAGGTGTCCGGCGGGGACGGCGACAAGCGCAGCGCGTGCGTGGTGAATCGAGCCTGAGATTCTGTCTCGCCGCTCGCCTAGCGGCGGCGTCGGCCGCGGCGCTTGCGCTTGCCGCGTGCGGTAGCAGCGGCGCAGGCGGCCCGGTGTTCACGTCGATCCCGCCGCCGCCGCCGGGGACGGTCGGCGTCAACCCGCTCGCGCTGAACTCCGCCGGCACGATCCTCTCCGGCATCGTCCCCACCGCGGCGACGGGCGCCGTGCTCGGCCTGGTTTCGGTCCAGTTTCCGGCTCCCACCGCCACGCCCGGCACGGTCCTCGTCACCGGCAAAGCGGGCGCGCCGTCCTCGGTCGCGCGCGCTGCGAGCGGCGCACAGCGAACCGCCGCAGGAAGCGTCCGCGCCGCCGTGCGCCCGCGCGCGCGGACGCTGCGGGCGGCGTCCTCGCCGCCGCCGATCGGCACGCACCAATCCTTCTACCTCGGCGTCAGCGCGAGCCGTGGCGGTCCCGTCGTGAGCTATGCGTCGTATCCGTTCACGCTCGTATCCACGAGCGCGCATGTCGCCGTGTGGATCCAAGACGCCAACGTCGCCGAGTTCGCGCCGGCAAGCGATTCGTTCGCGAACGACGCGGAGGTCGCATACGCCGCCGACACGACGGCGGTCGGCTCGGCCACGTACACCGACGCGGCGACGGGGCGCACGACGAGCGTGCCATACTGCGACGCCGCCGGGAATCCGGCCGGAACAGGCCCGCTCTATGCGCCGCCGTACGCGTACGTGAACGTGCTCGTCGCCGATCCGGGCGCGCTCGGCCGGAACATCGGCGGCGAGTTCTCGACCGTCGACACGTTCGCGCAGGCGCATCTGAACTGCGACACCGGTCCGGTCCAACGGCACAGCAACGAAGGCGGTTTCATCGTCGCGGCGATCTCACCGTCGGCAAACGTCCACTATCACGTCCAGCAGCTGCTCGCGCACGAGCTCGCGCATCTGATCCAATTCGTGGATCAAGTGATCGTGCTCGGCCGCGCGGACGCACCGCCCGCGATCAAGGAAGGTCTCGCCGACCTCGCGCGCGACGTCACGCTGGGCACGCCCGACATCGGCAACATCGCGCTGGGCGGCGCGCACGTCTTTCTGCAGCACCCGCAGAACTACTCGATCCTCGGCATGACGGGCGCAGACGGATACTACAGTGACGCGAACTACGGCGGCGCATACCTGCTGATGCGCTACATCGCCGACCGCTACGGCTACGGCTTCGTCAAGACGTACGTGCAGAACGATCCGCTGACCGGCACGAAAGGCTCGTTCGACGCGCTGGCCGCGGCCGCGGGCGCGCCGTCGTTCGCAGCGCTGTATCGCGATTTCGGTGCGGCGCTCGCCGCATCGGCCGCGGGCGCGCCGCCGCAGGCGCCATACGCGTTCACGAGCATTCAATTCGGCCACACCTACCAAAACGTGCAGACGGACGACGCGCTTGCTGCGACGGAAACCGTGCCGCCCGTCGGCACCGCCGGCAGCGCGGCATTCGCCGACAATCAGCCGGTGGCGATCTACCCGGGCGGCATCACCCTGCTGACCATCCCGAACCCGCTATCGCAAGCCCAGCTCTTCGTCACCGAAGCAACGAAAACGCTGGGCATCGACGGCGTGATCGCCTCGCGCTGACGCGGTGGCGGCTACGCTACTTTCCCGATCCGCCGTTGAGCCCGTCCGAATCGATCGTGGCGACGTCGGCGCTCGGCGCCGGCCGTAACGAGGCCGGACGGGGCCGCAGGCCGAGCTCGACGAGCGCCGTGTGCGCGGCGTGCCGCAGCGTGAGATGGCGCAGCCCGTTCGCGGTGACGTGATGGTCGCCGGCGACGCGCACGCTCGCCGTGACGACCACGAACACGGCCAGCGCCGTGACCGTGCCGCGCGCGATCGCGAAGGCGCGCTGCGTCCGCGCGGCAACGACCGAGCGCGCTGACGGGTCGGCCGCACGCGGCGCGCGACGCGCACCCGGCAGCCGCGGCGCCCGCACGCGCTCGGCGGTAACCGTGGGCGCATCCCATGCCGGCATCGCACGCGGCGAGCCGGTCTCGATCGCCGCGAGCGCCGCCGCGACGTCGGTCGCGCTCGCATACCGCTCCGCCGGAGCTTTCCGCAGCAGCCGCGCGACGATGCGCGCGAGCGCAGGGCTCATCTCGCGCGCAAGCTCGTCTTCGGCGGGTGCGGGCGCGGTGACGTGCGCGACCGCGACCGCGATCGGCGACGCGCCTTCGAACGGCAGCCGTCCGGTGACGAGCCGGTGCAGCACCACGCCGAGGCTGTAGAGATCGCTTGCGGGCGTGAGCGGCAAACCTTGCGCCTGTTCGGGCGACACGTACGACGCGCTCCCGATCATCCGCCCCGCCTCGGTTGACGTGCCGACGTCGACGATCGCTTTGGCCAAACCGAAGTCCGCCACTTTGACGCCGTCGTTTTGCGTGATGAGCACGTTGGACGGCTTGACGTCGCGATGCAATAGCCCGCCCGCGTGCGCCGCGGCGAGCGCCTGTGCGATCTCGCGGCCGTAGCGCACGGTGCGCGCTTCGCCGACGCGGCCTTCGCTCGCGAGCACGCGCTCGAGCGACACGCCGGCGACGTACTCCATGACGATCGCGTGCCACGCGCGGTCCGCGACGATGTCGTGCACCAGGACCGCGTGCGGGTGCGCGAGCCGCGCCGCCGCGCGCGCCTCGGCGTAGAAGCGCGCGACGGTCCGCTCGTCGCTCGCATGCGCGGGCTTGAGCATCTTCACCGCGACGTCGCGCCGCAGCACCTCGTCCCAGGCGCGCGACACGATGCCGACGGCGCCCTCACCGAGCAGGCTGCCGAGCCGGTACCGGCCGTTGAGGAGCGCGCGATCGTCGTCCATCCGGAGCCGTTCACCGTCGCTGCGGGCGTGGCCCGCCAGACCCCGCGCAATCGGCCCTGGCACGGACGCGGCGCGCGCGGTACGCTGGCGCGGTGATACACAGCTCGAACACCAGCGCTCTGATCGTCGTTGACGTGCAAGAGTCGTTCCGCCACAGCACGTACTGGAGCGAGGCCGACGTGCCCGCGTTTCTTGCCGCGGTGCAGAAGCTCACCGACGACTCCGCGAGCAGCGGCATGGCGGTCGTGCAGATTCTGCACGTACAGCGGGAAGGCGCGTTTGCGCGCGAGTCCGGCTTCGTGCGCGCGCTCGACGGCTATCGCATCGCGCCGGACGTCACGTTCCACAAAACGCACCACAGTGCGTTCGCCGGAACCGATTTGCAGGCGTGGCTGACCGAGCACGGCGTCACGCGCGTCGTCGTGTGCGGCATCCGCACCGAGCAGTGCTGCGAGACGACGTCACGCCACGCATCCGATCTCGGCTACGCGGTCGACTACGTCACCGACGCGACGCTGACGTTCCCGATGACCCACCCGCGCACCGGCCGAACGTACAGCCCGGCGGAGATCAAAGAACGCACGGAGCTCGTGCTCGAAGGCCGCTTTGCGACGATCGTCCGGGCCGCGGAGGCCGCGGCGCGTTAGCTCTTCGAGTTGCGATCGCCCGCGGCGTCGGCCTCCTTGCGGCACGCGTACTCGCCGTTCTTCGTGGTGCCGTAGAAATGCGTGCCCTTCTCGTGGTAGATCTTGCTGCGCGTGTTGAGCCACACGACCTGATCGTTCGTGCAGTGCGCTTGCGCGGAGGCTTCGTCGTTGAAGCCGGGCGGGTTGACGCTGCCGGTGACCGGGACGGCGGTCGCCACCCCGCGCACGGGCGCCGCCGCCGACGGCGTCTGGGCCGTGGTGGTGGTGGTGGACGTGGTCGACTGAGCGTCCTTGTGGCCGCAGCTCGCGGCCAGGACGAGGAGCGCAACGGCGCAGAGGCGTCGGATCATCGTGGACCTCCTTTGCGCTCGGTGTATCGCCGGGCAGGCTGAGCGTTCCTGGCGCGACGGCCTGCGCAAACTTCTGCGACCTCGGCGGAGTCCAAGCGTACGGTGGATGATCTCACGTCCGTCGTGGCGAGCCTTCGCGAGAGCGAAGAGTTCTTGCGACGGTTGCTTGCCAGTTCCGACGATTGCATCAAACTGCTCGACCTCGACGGGCGGCTGCAGTTCATCAGTGCGAACGGCCAGGTGCTGCTGGGCATCGAGGACGTCTCGGCCTACATCGGCGCCGATTGGGCGGCGTGGTGGGGTGCTGACCGCGACCTAGCGGTAGCTGCGATCGCGCAGGCGCGCGCGGGCGGCCGCGGTCAGTTCGAAGCGTTCGCCGCGACGATGAACGGCACGCCGAAGTGGTGGAACGTCGTGGTGACGCCGATCCTCGGCGCCGCCGGCATGCCGGAGCGGCTCCTGGCGTCATCGCGGGACATCACCGATCGGCGCCGCGGTGCCGAAGCGCTCGCGCGCAGCGAAGCGTCGCTGCGCGCCCTCACGCACTCGCTGCCCGGCGTGGTGTGGAGCGCCGCGCCGGACGGCGCGGTCGATTTCGTCAACCAAGCGTGGCTCGACTACACCGGGCTCTCGCACGCGGAGGCGCTCGGCACCAGCTGGGTCCCGCTCGTCCACCCGGACGATCGTGCGGCGACGGTCGACGCATGGACGGCCGCGGTGCGCGAGCGGCGCGTGCTCGAGCACGAGTACCGCGTGCGGCGCGCATCGGACGGGGCGTATCGCTGGCACGTCACCCGCGCGGTGCCGGTGCTCGACGAACGCGGCGCGGTCGTGAAGTGGTACGGCACGACGACCGACGTCGACGCGGCGAAGCGGCTCTACGAGCACGAACGGCGCGTCGCGACGCGCTTGCAAGCCGCATCGCTGCCGCGCGCGCTGCCGGTGTGCGACGCGTTGCGATTCGACGCGGTGTACGTGCCCGGCAGCCGCGAAGCCGAGATCGGCGGCGACTGGTACGACGCGTTCGCGCTGCCCGACGGCCGCATCGCGCTCTCGGTCGGCGACGTGATGGGGAGCGGCCTCGATGCCGCGGTGACGATGGGAAAAGTTCGCCAGGCGATGCGCGCCGCCGCGCTGCTCGACGCGGACCCGCTCACGATGCTGCGCGTCGCCGACGCGACGTTCCGCATGGACGACGCCGCGGGCCTTGCGACCGCGCTCGCCGCCGTGATCAGATCCCGCCGCGATGACGATGCGCTACGCGTGCGCGGGCCACTACCCGCCGCTCGTGCGCGACCGCGCGGGCACGGTGCGCGAGCTGCCGGCGGATCCCGGCTTACCGCTGGGCGTGCGCGATGCCGTGGATTCGCGGGTCGATACGCTGGATCTCGACGACGGCTCGCTGATCGTGCTCTACACCGACGGGCTCATCGAGTCGACCCGCGACGCGCACGACGGCGACCGCCGTCTGCGTGCCGCGCTGCGCGCGGCGCACGCCGGCGTTTCCCGGCCGGCGCAATCGATTCACGACGCGGTGCTCGAGCACGGCTCGCGCGACGACGTCGCGATCCTCACGATTCGCGTGGGCGGCGTTCAGGCGCCGGCCGGCGATCACACGACCCAGCACACCGCGCTGAGCGCCGCAACGCCCGTCACGGCGTAGCTGTCAACCGGGGGCTCCCTCCTCCGCGAGCCGCCGCGTCGCCTCGGCACGGTCGCTGCAGAACAGCGCGCCCGACAGCGAACCGGCGCCGGTGATCCAGCCCGGGTTCACCCGCGGCACCACGACGGCAAACGGCGTGCCGTGCCGCATCCGGCGCCGCAGGAACAGCACGAGATCCATCGCGATCATGCCGTCGATCGATTGCACGCCGGCCAGATCCACGATCAGCGGCGCGTTCGAATGGCGCGCGTGCTCGATGCGTTCGGAGACCGTGCCGAACTGCTCGGGCGTCAAGTCGCCGTCCAGCACCAGGACCTGAAGAACCGCGGGATCGTCGGCCACGCCGGACTACTACGTCCTCGCGCGCGATCTCTCCGCCGTCAGCGGATGAAGAAGAGCCCGCCGATGCCCAGCACATAGATCGCGAGCACGAGCAGCGAGTCGATCCCCGCGCCCAGCAGCATCTTCTTCGAGCGCAGGATCACGCCCACGACGTAGACCGCGGTGAGCAGCGCGCCGAGCGCGGTGAGGTAGAGATCCGGGCCCTGCGCGTCGGGCAGCAGCGGCTGATTGCTGAGCAGCGTGCCGAACAGGAACAGCACCGGCAAGAACGCGTTGCCCGCGATGATGTCGCTCATCGCGAGCTCGTAGCGGCCCGCGCGCACGGCGGAGAGCCCCGTCGTGAGCTCCGGCAGCGCGGTGACCGCTGCGAGGATCGTCGCGCCGAAGATCACGCCTTGCATGTGAAAGCGCGTCGCGACGACGTCGCTGCTCAGCGCCAGCGCGACACCGCATCCGAGCGTGACGAGCGCAGCGAGCGCGAAGAGCGCGAAGACGTGCGAGATCGGCCGGCGCTGCGGCGCGACGAACGCCGACGTCTCGGCGATCTCTTCGCGCGCGGTGCGCCAGCCCTGATGGTCCTCATGCCGCTGGATCAGAAAGAGGCTCGCGATCCATGCCAGCAGGATCGCGATCTCCGCTGGCGTCGTGCGCGCAAAGATCAGCTCGCGCGGCGACAGCGCGCCCAAAATGCACAGCATCAGGATGGCGATGAGCACGAGCCCTTCGAGCGCGATCGTGAGCGACGGCACGAGCGACGATAGCGGCACCTTCGAGCGCAGCCCGGGCCCGTCGAGCAGCACCAGCACCACCGTCTGAATCGCGATCCCGCCGAGGATGTTGCCGACGGCGAGCGAGAGGTTGTGGTTGTACACGCAGCCGACGATGATCGCGACCTCGGGCAAGTTCGTGGCGATGGCGAGAAAAACGGCGCCGCCCATCCCTTCGCCCCAGCCGAAGTGCGCGTCGATGGCGTCCGTCGTCGCCGCGAGGATGCCGCCGGCCCACCAGATCAGCAGCCCGGCAGCGATGAAGATCGCGATGATCACGGGCGTGGCGAGGGAGGTCACGCGGGCCTATGTACCCGCGCGCCGTCAAAGTTCAGCGCGCTATCATCGTGGAGCTAAAGGAAGCAGTTTCTGAACCTTGACGGGCTTGTCGGCGCCACGCACCGTAAAACCCGCGCGCGCGGTACGGCGCGGCGGATCGCCGACGGTAAACGTCACCGCGTCGGCCTGAGCGCTGTCACGGGCGCGCAGCGTCCACCGGCCGCGCGCGAGCGGCAGCGTCCAGCGCGCGTCGTGGCCCGCGATCCGCGCGCCGTTGAGCTCCCATGCCGGGCGTGACGCGCCGCGTGCGACCACCGCGATGCGCGCGCCTGGTGCGGCGACGAACACGTCTCCGTCGTGCGGCGCCACGATCCGAAGCGACTCGCCGCCGTGCGGCGGCTGTGCCGCCAGCCACCCGTCGTAGCGGCGGTCAAGCGGGCGCGGCGGCGCGTTCCACGCGGTGAGGTCACGGGCATCCAGCCATTCGCCGACGATGCCGTCACAGTCGGGCGTCGGACGCACGCCGGTGGTCGCGCACATCGATTTGCGAACGTAGCCGCGCGGCGGTGCGAACGCTCCCGGCGGCATGCGCTCCGCGAGGTGCCGCACGATCCGGTTCCACAGCGGTGCAGCGCCCGTTACGCCGCTCACGCGCTGCATCGGTGCGCCGTCGAAGTTGCCGACCCATGCTGCGACCGTGTAGTCCTGCGTGAAGCCCACAGTCCATGTGTCGCGGAAGTCCGACGACGTGCCCGTTTTCACCGCGGTAGGAAACGACGTGCGCAGCAGCGACGCGACGCCGAAAGCCCGTGCTCGCGCATGCGCATCGGCGAGCACGTCGGTGACCAGCGACCATTCCGATGCTTCGCCGATTCGCGCACCGCCGTGTGCGCCGCTCGCCGCAGCGTCCGCATCGGCGAGTGCGTGCACACGAATCGGCCGGCCGGAGTTCGCGATCGCCGCATAAGCGCCCGCGAGCTCTTCGAGCGTCACCTCGCCGTCGCCCAGCGCGAGCCCCAGCCCGTAGTGATCCGCATCTTTCGTCAAATGCCGGAAGCCGAGCGCGCGCAACCGTTCGAGAAACGGTGCGACGCCCACGCCGCTGAGCACGCGCACGGCAGGCACGTTGAGCGAATCCGCGAGCGCGATGCGCGCGCGCACCGGGCCGGCGAAGCGGTCGCTGTAATCGCCGGGGCTGTACGCGCGCGAGTTCGGTAGGCCGTACGTCGTCGGCACGTCGGCGAGGATCGTCGTCGGCCGCACGACGCGCCGCTCGAATGCGAGCTCGTACAGAAACGGCTTGAGCGTCGAGCCCGGCTGGCGCAGCGCGGCCACGCCGTCGTTCTTGCCCGCGCCGGCGCGCGCGAAGTAGTCGGCCGAACCGACGTAGGCCAGAATCGCGCCGTCGCGGTTGTCGAGCACGATCGCCGCGCCGTCGCGCGCGCGGCGTTCGCTCAAGTCGCCGACGACCTGCCGCGTCGCGTTCTCGACGAACGCTTGCAGCCCGCCGTCGAGCGTCGTGCGCACGCGCGTCGCGTCCGGCGCGACGCCGCCCGCGAGCCGGAACAGCAGGTGCGGAGCTGCCGCGATGCCGTCGCTGCGCGGCAGCACGTCCACGCGCTCCGCCGCCGCGTGCGCCGCGTCGTCCGCGGATACCACGCCGGTCGCGACCATGCGCGCGAGCACGTCGCGCCGCCGTGCTTCGAGCGCCGCGCGGTGCGCGTACGGATCCAGCCGTACCGGATCGTTCGGCAGCGCGGCGAGCAGCGCGGCGTGCGCGAGGTCGAGCTCGCTCGCGGGCGTGCCGAAGTACGTCCGCGCGCCGGCCTCGACGCCGGTGAGATCGCCGCCCATCGGCAGCCGGTTCACGTACGCTTCGAGGATCGCGTCCTTGGACGTGCCCGCCTCGATGCGCTGCGCGAGAACCATCTCGCCGATCTTTCCGACGAAGGTGCGTGGAAGATCGTAACGCAGCCGCGCGAGCTGCATGGTGATCGTCGAGCCGCCCGTCACCACATGGCGGGTGCGCGCTAGCTGCCACGCCGCGCGCCCGAGCGCGATCGGGTCGACGCCGAGGTGGTGCGCGAACCGCGCGTCCTCGGTGGCGACGATCGCCGCGAGAAAGCGCGGCGACACCTGCCGCAGCGGCACGCGCACGGCGTGCTCCGTGTCGCGCGCGAGCACGGTGCCGAGCGCGACGCCGGTGCGGTCCTCGAACGTCAGCGCGTTCGCGCCGCCGCTGAACGCGCGCGGGCCGATCGGCCGGATCGCGAACGCCAGCACCGCGAGCCCGACCGCGATCAGCGCCGTCAGCCTGACGTTTTCGAAGGGCGCGCGACGCGACAAGGGAGCGCCTCCTCACGAACGAATCAGCGAAGCGACGTGAACAGGCATGCGCTTCGCGCGGTAGCCTTCGCCGCGCTAGCCGTCGCCCTCTTCGCGACCGGCTGCACTCAGCACGGCCCGGCGCCGGACGAACCGCTGCCGGCGGTCTCGCCGCTCCCGTCGCCTTCGCCGCACGCCCCGATCGCGAACGTCGCGCCGCAAGGCGACGCCGGCACGCTCGCGCAGATCCGCGTCCGCTTCAGCGACGACTTGATCCCGCTCGAACGGCTCGAGTCGCCCGACGAGACCGCGGTCCTCGCGCATTTCTCCATTCAGCCGGCGCTGCCGGGCCGCTTCCGCTTCCTGACGCCGCGCATGATCGGCTTCGAAGCCGACCGCGCGTGGCCCGCCGCGACGCGGGTGCAGGTGAGCATCTCCAAGGGCCTGCGCGACCTGCACGGGCACGAGCTCGCGGACGACGTGGCGTGGACGTTCCAGACGCCGGGCATCTCGCTCGAGGGGCTCCCTGGCAAGTTCGACAACGGCCCCACGGAGCTGCGGCCGAAGATCGAGTTCACGTCCAACGTCGCGCTCGACCGCGCCTCGCTCGAAGCGCACGCGCGCATCCGCCTGCACGGCGAAGGCGGCGAGGGGATCGCGCTCACGGTTCCGCCCGACACCGTGAGCGCGAGCGCCAGCCCGAGCCCGACGCCGTATGTCGCGCCGGATGAGGCGTTCGATCCGTCCGCGCACGACCGCCGCTACGTGCTGGTGCCCGCCGCCGAGCTCGCCAAGGGCAAGCAGTACGACATCGTCATCGGGCCCGGCGTGGTGCCGCGCGACGGCAACCTCCCCAGCGATCAGCAGTTCACCGGCAAGCTCCGCACGCACGACGACTTGCGCTTCGTGAAGATGGACAACAGCACCAACGGCCGCTTCACGAACGGCAGCCCGCAGCTGGAGTTCACGACGCCGATCGATCCGAAGTCGCTCGGCGCGCTTACGCTGAGCCCGGCGCCGCCGAAAGGGACGACGCCGTTCGCGGTGTCCGACGTCGACGTGAGCGTGAACGCGGCGCTGCTCGCGCCGAACACGTCGTACGCCGTCACCATCCGACCGGCGCTGCAGGACACGTTCGGCCAGCGGCTGGGCAGCGAGCAGCGCGCGACGTTTCGCACCGGCGATCTCTCGCCCGACGTGTGGGCGCCCGGGGGCACGAACCTCTTCCCGGCGTCGCGCGACGTGCGGCTGAACGTCATCGCGGTCAACGCGCCGCCCGACGTGCGCGCGACGTTTCGACCGCTGCGGCCCGCGGACGTCGTGCAGTTTCCCGATCCCGATGCATACGGCCGCGGCGACGTGCTGGGCAATGCCGCCGCGTGGCCGCTTTTCGACGCGCACGGCCCGCACAACGTCGAGCGAACGATCGAGATCCCGCTGCGCGCGAAGCTCGGCGCGCCGGCGGGCGCCCTCGGGTACGGCGTGCGCGCGAAGATCCCGGGGCAGGAGGAGCCGTTCTTGGCGAGCGGTGCGGTGCTGCTCACCGATCTCGGCGTGTTCGCGCAGTTCTTTCCCGACGGCGGCCTCGTGCGCGTGAACCGCATCTCCGACGGCACGCCGGCCGGCGGCGCGCACGTCGACGTCTATCCGTCGCAAGCCGACGTCGAGACGAAGACGGGTGCCGCGGTATGCGCGAGCGCGACGACCGACGCGACGGGCGTCGCGCGCTTCGGCGGCGGCGGCTTCGCGCGCTGCGCGGCCTACGACAAAGGCGAGAACTCTGCGCCGTCCTACGTGACGGTCGTGCGGCTGGGCGCCGACTGGACGTACGTGCGCACGCGCGAGTTCAGCGGCGAGTACGCGGGCGATTTCTACAACGGCTGGTCGTCCGCGACGCCGATCCAGCGGGGCACGATCTTCTCCGACCGCGACCTCTACCAGCCGGGCGAAACCGCGCAGGTGACGGCTGCGGGCTGGTTCCTGGTGAACGGCGTGCTGCGCCGCGGCAAGGCGCCGTCGTATACGATGACGCTGGAGCTTCCCAACGGCGACAAGCGCGATCTCGGCCGCCGCGCGCTCGACGAGTTCGGCACGTTCTCGCTGCCGGTCCCGCTCGCGAAGGACGCGCCGCTCGGAAGCTACGTCGTGCGCGCGACGGCCGGCAACGGCGAGACGATCAGCGGCACGTTCCGCGTGGCGGAGTTCAAGCCGCCGAACTTCAAGGTGGATCTCGCGCTCGACCACGACGTCGTGCAGCGCGGCGCGACCGTGACCGGCACCGCGGCGAATGCGTACTTGTTCGGCGCACCGCTGGCGGGCGCGTCGACCAAGTTCACCGTCACGCGCAGCCCGTCGAGCTACGTGCCGAAAGGGCGCGAAGCGTATGCGTTCGGGCGGCAGTGGTTCTGGCCGGAGCAGCAGCCGGACGCGGCGACGGACGTGCTCGAGTCCACCGTCACCGACGACGCGAACGGCAAGGCGACGGTGAGCGTCCCGGTCGCGAGCGATCTGCCGTACGCGATGTCCTACCGCGTCGACGCGGAGACGACCGACGCCTCGAACATCTCCGTGGCCGACGGCAAGCCGTTCACCGCGCTGCCGTCCGACACGCTGATCGGCGTGAAGACCGACGACGTCGGCACCGCCGGGGAGCCGCTCGGCGTCACGGTCATCGCCACCGATCCCGCCGGTGCGGCACGCTCGGGCACGAACGTGCACGTCGAGCTGCAGCGCGCGAACTATACCAGCGCGACGCAGATCGTCGAAGGCGCCGAAGAGCCGGTGCAATCGGTGTCGTACGCGACGGTGGCAAGCGCCGACGTGATGAGCGCGGCGGGTCCCGCGACGACGAAGCTGACGCCCGACAAACCCGGCGTGTACCGCGTGCGAGCCGACGTCGCGGGCGCGAGCGACGCGGCGAGCGAGACCGACGTGGAAGTGTACGTCGGCGGCAGCGGCGAGAACGCATGGTACGCGCGCGATCCCAGCGTGCTCACGGTGAAGCTCGACAAGACGTCGTACAAGCCGGGCGACGTCGCGACCGCGCTGGTGCAGTCGCCGTTCCCCAACGCGGAGCTGCACGTCGCGGTCGTGCGGCACGGCGTGCTGTGGGAGACCACGCAGCAGACGAAGAGCGCCGCGCCGACGGTGCGCTTCACCGTAACGCAAGCGATGCTGCCGAATGCGGCGGTCGAGGCCTTCGTCGTGCGCCGCGGACCGCCGCCGGCCGCTGCGGCGAGCAACGGCGCGAACCCGCTCGCGCGCGTGGGCTTCGCACCGTTCGGCGTCGCGCTCGACGGCAAGTACCTCACCGCGAAGCTGTCGGCGAAAGCGCCCGTGCTCGAGCCGGGCGCGCAGCAGACCGTCACCGTGCACCTCGCCGACAAGGCGCACCAGCCGGTGCGCGGCGAGCTGACGCTGATGGTGGTCAACGACGCGGTGCTGCAGCTCACCGGCTATCGCCCGCCGGACCTCGTGAAAGAAGTCTACGCGGAGCAGCCGATCTCGACGCGCTACGCCGACAACCGCGCGCAGATCGTGCTCAACACGATCGCGCACCCGCTGCAGAAGGGCTGGGGATTCGGCGGCGGGCTGTCGGGCGAGAACGCCGACCCGCGCGTGCGCCGTAAGTTCCAGGCGCTGGCGTACTTCGCGGGCGCGCTGCGAACGGACGCGAACGGCGTCGCGACGGCGACGTTCACCCTGCCCGACGATCTGACGACATGGCGCGTGATGGTGGTCGGCACGAGCGCCGACGCGCGCTTCGGCAACGGCGAGATGACGTTCCGCACCACGAAGCCGCTTGTCGCGAACCCGGTCGTGCCGCAGTTCGCCCGCCCGGGCGATCGCTTCGACGCGGGCATCACGGTAACCAACGGCACGGGCGCGAGTGGGATGATGCGCGTCGAGGGATATCTGACCGCCCCGCTGGAGTTCATGGTCAGCGACAGGTCGGCGACCGCGACAGCGCTCGACGCGCCGCTGGACCGCATCACCCAAGCGTACCGTTTCCCGATCAGGGCGAATGGTACGGGCGTCTCCACGGCGACGTTCCGCGTGCACGGCGCCGGCGCGAGCGATGCGTTCGCGATCCCTGTCCCTGTGCGCGACCTCGACGTCACCGAGAGCGTGGTGCAAACGGGCACGACGGACGCGCGCGCATCGATCCCGGTGACCGTCGCCTCGGACACCCCGCGCGACGCGGGCGGCCTCGACCTCACGCTCGCATCGTCGCTGATCCCGGAAGTCACGGTCGCCGCGCGCGACGCGCTGCGCAGCGACGAGCGGCTCGCGATCACGGCCGCCGCCCGCTTGGCGATCGCAAGCGACCTCGTGATCCTGGCGAAGCGCAACGGCACGGACCAAACGTTCGCGCGCGACCGCGCGGCGCTGGAGCTCACGACGCTGCACGACCTGCAGCGCGCGGACGGCGGCTTCGCACCGTACTGGCGCGAGGATCATTCGGACGCCTGGGATTCGCTGTGGGCGTTCGCGGCGCTCGCCCGCGCACGCCAAGCGGCAATCGCTGTCGACGGCACGGTGTACGACGGCGCGCACAGCTACGCGACGGCGGTTCTCGCGAACCCGACCGCCCACGCGAAGTGGTGCAAGGAAGAACCCTGCAAGTCCGAGCTGCGCCTGTACGCGCTCGATGCGCTGTCAGCCGCCGGAGAACGGCGAACGGACTTCTTGAGCGACGTCGACGCGCAGCGCGACCATTTCGCGTTCGCCGACCAGGCGCGGCTCGCGCGCCTGCTGACGCTCGCGCCGGGATACGCCCCGCGCGCGGCATCCCTGTCGAAGACGATCGAAGATCACCTCTACGACACGGGCCGCGGCGCGGTGGTGAACCTGCCCGGGCGCTACACCTGGTTCGACGAACCGGTGATGGCGCAAGCCGAAGCATTGCGCCTGGAACTTGCACGCAATTCCGACGCGGAGACGATCGACCGGCTCACCCGCTCGCTGCTCGACATGCGCCGCAACGGCTCGTTCGGCTGCGCGTGCCAGAACGCGGAAGCACTGAACGCCTTGGTGGACCTCGCCTCGCGCGAGAAGCCGGCGAACTTCACCGCAACGGCGACCGTCGGCAGCAAGCCGATCGCACGCGTGCAGTTCACCGGCACGCACGCACCGCAGCGCAGCGTCGTCGCTCCGATGCGCACGCTGCCGACGGGCCGCAGCGACGTCGCGCTGGCGAAGGACGGCACCGGCACGCTGCACTACGCGGTGACGTACACGTACCGCCTCGCCGGCGCGGCGCCGGGCCGCCTCAACGGCCTGCGCGTCACGCGCGTGGTGCGCGAAGCAAACACGACGCCGGTGCTGGCGACGATGGGCCTGAGCACGCCGTCGTCGTCGCTGACGGTCGCACCCGCGCGCGTCTTCGACGTCGAGCTGCAGATCATCAGCGACCACCCGGTGGAGCGCGTCCTGATCACCGACCCGCTCCCGGCCGGCTTCGAAGCGGTCGACACGACGTTCGCAACGACGTCGAAAGCGCTGAAGCTCCCGGAAACGTCATGGTCGATCGGCGACCAGCGCATCCGCAGCGACCGCATCGAAGCCTACGCGGATCGCCTAGACGCAGGCATCTACCGCCTGCACTACCTCGCCCGCACGGTAACCCCAGGCACGTTCTCATGGCCGGGCGCAACGGCGAGACTCGTCGACCGCCCCGACGAATTCGGCCGCAGCGCATCGTCAGTGGTGGTGATCAAGTAGCCCGCGCGCAGCGAATGCGCAGCACAAAAGGAAAGCGCCGGGCAAGCCCGGCGCAAAATGTTCAAAGTGGTTGTCCGCGTGTTCGACCTCGCTGTAATCGCGAGCGCCCCACCGTCACGCGGATCGCCCAATGTCGCGTGAGCTCCCGCATTGTCACCCTGAGCTTGTCGAAGGGTGCGCCACGATCCGCGCCCACGCACATCCTTGCGCGCATGTCGCTCGCGCCACAACGTAATAATATTCGCGCCAAACCGTTGAGTACGAACGCATGTTCGTGCTATAATTCCAGTAGCGAACCTTCGCGTCTTATCACTATGCGGCCCGGCCGGTGTTGAACGCACCGACCGAGCCCGTCACCCGATGGGTCTAGCATCGAATGACAATTTGCGAGTTCGGCGTATCAACGCCGGCCCCTCGGCGAGCCGCGGAATGACGCCGCTCACCGAATTTCACGCCTCGATCGAGGACGTGACAAACGAACGAGCACCAGAACATGGACGGCCTGGTACAGCCCGACGACTTCAATGCCGATGTAGTCGTCCGCTTCCTACGTGCCAACGGAATCGATGCGCACGTCGACGAGACGACCGGCGGCTTTCGTTATTCGGCCGCGGACCCAGCACGTGCGTCCGACGTGCTCTTCGCCTGCGTGTGTCTGCGCGCGTCGATAAGCTACGCGATCGAGGCAGCCTACTGGTGCCTCAAGGCGAAGCGATGATGTCGAACGTTCGCCATCGCCCGGCCTAAAGCGCTGTAACGAACATTACAGACTCGCCCCGGTAGAACGGCTCGCAGCGCGAGTCTTCCGACTTCGGTTCGCCCGCGGCTACAGGGTCTACGACCTGGCAATGATGGCTGGCATCCTCGGCCCGGGTGTGGTCCAACCACACCTGGTATTCGGGGACCAATGGGTGACCGAGCCGATTGGCGAGTTCAACGGGCACCGCGCTGCTCGATGTGGCGCTAACGGTGCGGCGGTACTGTTCCCCGCGCCGCGTCGCATGCTCGGCAGACGCCCGGGATTGAAGTAGTAGCAAGAGCCAACGTCGCGTTGGAGAATCCGCCGGGATGAGCTTTGAAGAGGTTGGCAAAAATCACGTTTCGGACTGACTGAAGCTGTTCTCGACGCGACGGTAGCCACCGGCGAGGAAATGGAGGTGCGGTATGCCGTGCGCTTTCCGGGCCGCGCCGCGGACAACACTCGTCGCACCGGGCACGCAGCGGGATTGCTTCCTCCCGCTCGGTTCAAAGAATCTCCCTATCGAGCATAGGGTACTTGGCGGAAGGAAGGTGACAAAATGCTTGCTCACTACGCGGTTCCCGAAGACCGAGATATCGTGCTCGTCGACGCACGCGGCGTTTCCTCGAATTCGGCGGTGGGGCGGCGTATGGGGTTCCTACCGTAGTATGACTGATACTGCGAGCACAACGGCTATCATTGGCGCGATTACTGGGGGGCTCTGCGTTAGCCCTTTCGATATACAACACCATCGCTCAGCAAATTCAGAAACGGGTTCGGGTGGCCGTTTCCGTATCGTACGGTTTCAGAACACCGGATTTGACCACGGTTATCGCGATCAAATGCGCGAATGTCGGTGAGACCGACGTCAATTTTACTTCTTGCGGGCTATCGTTGCCGAATGATCAGAACGTCCTCTTTATTAGAACGGAGTACTTGCCTAAGATGGTTACCGCCCGAGATAGCGTGACTGAAGTCGAAATCCTCGACGACTTGAAGCAAAGCCTTGCAAGACACGGATATACGGGCAAAGTCCCAGCCTTCGGATATGTCGATGATGCGGTGGGCAAGAGGCATCGGTCGAAGAAGCCGATACTCATAGAGGTTTGACAACTTCGAGCCACGTCGATTTGACTCGCTCCAAACATTTCAACTGCTCCGGTCGCTGACAGCGCAAACCTCGTGCGCTACCGTGTCCCCAAAGGCGCTCGCTCCCCGAGGAGACTGCATGCCGTCACCCGCTTTCCGCGTGATCCTGGATCGAATTGTTTCCGGCGTGGCCGCACTGGGAGTGGTCGCATATGTCCTGAGCGGCCCGCGCGCAGCGGTCGCCGCGAGGTCGTGCACCGCAGAACTGCGCGAGTTCGTCTCCAGTGAAGCCGCGTATTCCGGGTACGCCCAGCTTGAACTCGCCCGAGAAGTCCGTGTCGTGATGAGGAGCAATTTCAGCGTACACGATGCCGAGCAATCCTTACCGTAGCGGAGGACGTTGCGCGCGGCGAGCGGATGTCGCTCGACTACGTCGTACGGGCGATTCTCCGCGTCGCGGATGGTGGCGACGGCTCTGAGGTCGCCGCCATCGATCCGCGGGCAAGGGTAATTATTGAGCGGCGCGGACGGCTAAGCGAGCTGCTCACGCTGCTGGCGAGAGACTTCAAAAACTCTATCCACGACCACGATCCACGGGTCGCGCTCGGACGGCTGGCGGTCCGTCGGGAGTCCGATGACTACGTGTCGGAAATTGCGGCGGTATGCGAAATGCGCGCCCGCGGACACTAAGCTCTGCGTCGTCGAATCACGTGCGCGGGTGAGCCCAGCTGCCAGACACCATGATACGGCTCGAAGAAGCACTCGTACCGGTGAAGCACCTTGCCGACGCGCTGAGGGGTCTGGCTGATGCCGAGAGCAGGTAGCTCGTCCGCGAGCTCCCGCGCGGCCATCGGGGAGTTGCGGGACCGAGCAAGGCAGTACATACACGCTCGCGCGAGTGCCGCATCGCGCGACAGATCCCTGACAAGGTCGTCCCACGACGGAAACGGCGGAAGCGCCGACCGGAAGCGCTTGAGAGCCTCGTATTGCGGCTCGTACACATGCGTGCTGAGCGTTGACAGCGCGGTCAGCGCGGCCTTTCCGATGGCACGATAACGTTCTCGCGGAACACGCATTGCCAGTGCGGCCGTCAGTGCCGCGGCGCCGAAGAGCACTGTCGGCGAGAACGCCCACAAACGTTGAACAACGTAGGCGGCTCCCATGAAGGCGAAGCCCGGAACCGCGGCCGTGAATCCGGTGAGGCGGGTCAGCTCCGCTGAGTCGCCCCCCGCGTGAAGAATCAGGAGCCAGGCGCGCCGCTCCCCGGCGCTTAGCTTCCGGCCGTAGACCGTCTCATGCGGGTTTCCGTCCTCAGAAACAAAGAAGGCTCCCGTCGCTAGCGCAAGCACCGCAGAGGGGACATCGTCGATGTCTAAGAGCGAGCGCAGTCGATCTACTCGGAGACGCTCCGTCGGAGAGAGCATCGACTCCATGGCATCCGTCCAGACACGACGCACGAGCGGCACGTAATTCTCGCGCCATACGCTCACGTACGCGTCCGGCTCGAGCCCCATTTCGCCCGCCCACTCAACCGCGTGCTCCTCGACTTCATCGTATACGTGCTGTGCGCAGAACAAGCGAAAGACGCGCGTGTTCGTTCCCGTGAGCAGCGTGGTCAGTCTTCCGGTGCGGCAGACGTAACCGATGTCGTTGCGCAGGACGTTCGCGTCGACTACGAGCGGCAGCGCCTCGCCCAAGAGCACGTCGAGCGGGTGTCCGAGGAAGGCTCCCATCGCATCGGATCCGACGATCGGCGCGGTAATCTTCTCGCGATGGATGTTGGAGAGGAACTGGCGCGTCCGATCCTGGGGATCACCGGGGTCCAATGTCGTCAGGCCGAAAGTTGACGTACGTCGGGGCGTCGGGGAGCGGCGTCCGCCGACCGACGAAGCTGTGTTCGCGCTTCACGGCGTCGATGACGACCGCATGATTTTGCGGCGGTCCGTACCGGCCGACATCTTCCGTATCGCATTACGCTCCGGCGCGCACGAGAGTATCGATCGCCTGTGCGAACTGGGGCACTTGAGTCGCCAGTTTAGCGATTACTGCGTCCAGCCCGTTCTCACGGCGTAGCGATTCAGACTGCTCCCGGATCGCAGCTAGCGTCTGTTTCGGATAGAGATCGACGACGTTCATCAGAAATTCGTCCGGATTGCGGATCTCGATCCCGTACGGATCGGCTGATCCCTGGGGGAAGTCACGAGTATTTTGCGTTACGACCTGATTTACGCCGGCGCGAACGGCGGCCGCAAGGACATGACGATCCTTTTTGTCGTTTGTCATCGCCGGGATGAGGAACTCAAATCCTTCAACGATCGCCTCAGGGAACGCTTGGCGCATTTGCGAGAGTCGTCGTTCGACCTGTGCTTCGGTTTTACCAAACTTTGCCAGCGTACGTCCGACCTCAGTGAGGATCACTTCCGACCAATATGCTTCGAAAAGACCGAAAGCCGCGAGTCGGAGGACGGTATCGCAGAGCGGCATGGGCGCCAGAACGTCCGCGTCGAAAAGAATTTTGTATCGCGCGATTAGTCGTACTCCCCGGCCGCGGCAGCCTCCGCCGTCATCGCGTCGAGTAAAGCGGCTCGGGTTGCATTGCGCTCATGCTGGAATGCAAGCAAATCCGCGAGCTTGATACGACGGTGTCGGCCCGTAAATGAGTGCGGGATTGCGCCCGAGTCGAGTAGCCGTGTAAGGTACTGCCGTGAGACGCCGAGGATATCTCCGGCTTCGGTTGTGGTCAGCATCCGCTCGAGTGGCGAAATCGCTACGGCGTGTCCAGCCATCAGTGCGCCAACTGCGATCTTTAAGACGTCGAAAAGTGACTTGGTGAGCCGAATTGGCGCCTCGTCCGGCCCGAGCAACATCGGCTCACTGCCCGCGGGGACGGACGCCAGGGCACGAGCCAGCGACGCGAGTTGGTCGGACTCGGCGTCTGGGGACTCGACAATCTCGCTCTCGGTAAGTCCGCGTGTGCTCATGCACAGCAGTCTACTCGATAAACGTCGTAAACGCAACTAGCAAGGCAAGCGCTCGTGACCCCGGACCCGCAATCGTGCCGCCCGCTGAACCCGACCATAGCGATCACTCGAAGGAGCCAACCCCTCCCTCGCCAAAAAATATCACCCTCCTCAATCTGCCGAAGGACGGTCTCGGGTGGACCTTATCTCAGCCGGCGCGGCTCGCGCCACCGCGCCGCAGAAGCGCACGATCCTCGCGCACTACGAGTGCGTCGCGCCCCTCATCGCCGCGAACTTTCCGAACGTTCCGCTCGTCTTCACATACTATCCGGAAGGGCTCGGGACGAAGCCGACGTTCTCGAACAACCACGAGACGCTGCCGGAGACCGTCCCGCACGTGCCGGTGACGACCTCGAGCGGACGCCACATCTACCCCGGGTGCGCCGTCAACACCATCCTCCACTACGTTCATACGGGCGCAGTCGGCGTGCACTCCTGGACGCCCACGCCCGGCGACGCCGACGCGGTCGGCTTCGCGCGCATCCTGCTCAAACCGATCGCCGGCGTAACGCAGACGCAACTCCGCGACGCGCTCCTAATCCTCCGCTCGTCGCTCCAAGCCCGCTCGCTCGACGCGATTCCGCTCTTCGAAGGCACGGACGCGGCGCTCTACATTCCATTCGCCGATGCGCCGGCGTACGAACCCGTCCGCAGCTGGCTGAAAGACGTCCGCGCGGGCGCGATCGCCGAGCACCCGCAACTGCTCGTCCCGAATGCGAAGCCGCACGAACAGCGCACGGCCCGGCGCATCGAAGTCACCGTCGCAACGAACGCGCCCGGCATGCACAGCCGCCTACCCTACGCGCTAACCGGCGACCCTGCTCTTCCCATGGCAACCCCGTTCGACTGGACAGAGATCGACACGCTGTGCAACGGCGAGATCGCCGCCGCAAACGCCCCGGACCGCCTGGCCAAAGGGGACATCTTCGCCGCGCTCGCCGCAAAGCTCGCGCACCAACGCTTCGCCGCTCTCGGCCGCTAACCGATGTCGTACCAGCCGAATCGCACATGGCCGCAGGTCGACGCGGCCGCATATCGCGCGCTCGACCCCGAGCGCTTGCAACGCCTGACCGAGCGCGCCACCCTGCAGCCGCACCAATCAAGCGCGAAAGATCTCCCCGGCCGCATCATCGATACGGCGCTCCTCGTGCTCGCCGACGGACACCCGCGCGCCGGCGACGAGATCTGGGCCGACGCACGACGCCGGCACCTGCTCGCAACGACACCGAAGAAGGACGTCTACGTCGCGCTCGTCGGCTATATCGAGCGGCACAGCGGTCGCGGGCGGTACCCGCTGATCATCCAGGACATCGACCGCCGCTTCCGCCTCAACCATCCGATCGACGACTGGCCCGATCCCAAGCACGAGATCGCGGCGCGCAAACCGGTTGCGAACGTCGAGACGCTAAGAAACGACCTCCACAATACGCACCGCGGCGATGACGCGACCGCGTACGAGCTCGCCGTCCTGCGCGCATTCGAAGCGCTCGGATTCGTAGTGCAGCACATCGGCGGACACGGCGCACCCGACGGCGTCCTCGACGCACCGCTCGGCCCGCTCGGATACCGCGCAATGATGGAATGCAAGCGCGCGAAAATCCACTGGGTGCTCGACCCCGACGCGGCAGAAGCCGCGCGCTACCGCAAACCCTTCGGCGCGAAATACTCCGCGATGGTAGGTCCCGCATTCGAGAACGGCGTCAATCTGCGCGACGAGCTGCTCGAGCATCAGGTAAGTTGCTGGACCTCCGACGATCTCGTGCACTGTCTGGAGAACGCCTACGACCCCGTCGAGATGGAAGCCCTGTTTGCCCCAGGCTTCGTACGTCAGCACATCGACGACGTACTCTGGGAGCGCACGCACGGAGCCCCAAAGCGGACCGCAGTCATATGCGACCTCCTTCGCGAAACCGCCGCCCGCGTCCAACTGCCGCCACGCGCGAACGCCGCCGATGCCCCCCGCCTCGACACGAACGCCGCCCTGCTCCTGGTCGACGGCGCACTAGCGGCGCTCGGCGCCCACGTCCCATGCACGCAGGGGGACATAACCGCAGCGTTTCGGCACCTAACGGACCCACTGGTCGGAGACGCGGTTTACGCCGACGCGACGCAGACCGCGATCGTATTCCGCCGCCTCGCGTAGCGGCGATCACGCTGCCGATCAAGGTTTTTGAGACGCCGAACCTCGAACACATTTACATGCTGGCCGCAATGTCATTCGCATACATCCCTTGTGAGCTCCGCGACGGTCTTTTTTCGAACGAGTACACGGTGACGGTGCACGACATCAACGGCGATTCAATATCGTTCTTTGCAGATCGGGGGCTCGTGAAGGACGAGCAGCAACCACTTCTGCGCGTTCGGTTCGTTGGCAAGCCGGGTCAGTCCGAGGGTTACGTCGTGATGCTGCCCGGGTCAGCAATGGACGCGGAACAGCGCTATTTGCGAATCCGTGAGGAAGAGCTCATAGGTGCGTGATCCGCACGAACGGCGAGCTCTTTGGTCGACCTGACGCTCGGTGATGAGATTCTCGTACCGCGCCGGCGCCGAAAACCTGTCCATGACGCAATTTTCCTGCGTACATAGAAATGTCGCGGCCGCCGCCCCATTGCTAGCGCTTTTTCTTGCCTGCTGAGTTGAGCTCTATTGCCGCGCGGATGAGAGTCTTGAAAGCTGCTTCATCGATCTTGTCGGCTTCATGAATGTCGATGCCGCGTCTGACATTTCCGTCCAGACTCGCGTTGAAGAGATGCTTAGGGTCCTTCAGCGAAGCGCCCTTGAAAAACGTCAGCTTCACATGGTCCTTGTATGATTCGCCGGTGCAGATGCCTCCGTCGTGATACCAAACCGGGACCCCCCGCCATTTCCATTCTTCGACGACTTCCGGGTCCGCTTCTTTGATGAGCTTGCGCACGTGGGCCAGCGTTTTACCGCGCCAGTCACCGAGTTCTTTGATTCTCTCGCTGATGAGCTGCGACGGCGTTTTCTCCGGCTTCTTGTCTGCTTTCTTGTCCATCGTATCAATGCTCGTTCTTGGCGCCATGTCTCAGCCCTTCGGGAATTGTCGTAACCCCACGGTCGCGCCGTTGGGATCCTTGACGCTGGCGACCAGAAGCCCGTAGGCGACGTCGGTAATCTGTTGCACCACTGTGCCGCCGGCGGCGACCAGTGCTTTCACGCTCGCCGCGATGTCGCTCACTGTCCAATAGGCGAGTCCGCATGGTTCACGGTCATCTCCGTTCGGAACGAGCCCGATCTCCATGTCGCCGCTCTTGTAGCCGACGTAGTGGGGTGAATCGGCGTAGGGGTCGGCGCCGATGAGCTCACGAAAGAATTGCTTGGCTGCGGCCAGATCTGCCGCCGGATAGACGATGAGGGAAACGTCCTTCAAGATTCATACTCCTTCTATCTCTATGACGGATCGAGGGCGGTGAAACGTGACTGGCTCCGAGGGGGAGAATGTCGTGGGTGATGCGGCGTGGCTCGCGGACCGCTTCGAGGCGGCAAGGCCGCGCTTGCAGCGCATCGCGCAGCGGATGCTTGGATCGGCGGCCGAATCCGACGACGCGCTGCAGGAGAGCTGGCTGCGCATCAGCCGCGCGGACGTCGAGCGCGTCGAGAACCTCGAAGGCTGGCTCACGACCGTCGTTGCGCGCGTCTGCCTCGATGCGCTGAAATGGCGCGAAAGCCGGCGCGAGGAGCTGACGCCGGACGATCCGCGCCGCGACGTCGTAGCCGTCGCCCCCGGCGAACGCCCCGAGGAAGAAGCGATTCTTGCCGATTCGATCGGCGTGGCCATGCTAATCCTGCTCGATGCGCTGCCGCCGGCCGAGCGCATCGCCTTCGTGCTGCACGACATGTTCGACGTGCCCTTCGACGACATCGCCGCGATCGTCGCAAGGACGCCCGAGGCCGCGCGGCAGCTCGCAAGCCGCGCGCGCCGCCGCGTGCGGGGCGCGTCCGCCGGCCGTGATGCCGTGGCGCAGCGGCACGACGAGCTCGTCCGCGCGTTTCTCGCAGCGTCACGAGCGGGAAACTTCGCGGCGCTGCTCGCGCTGCTCGATCCGGCGGCAACGCTTCGCGCGGATGCGGCGGTCGCAGCGATGGGCGCTGCGGCGTACTGGCAGAATGATCTGCAGGCCGGCATCGAAGGTGCGGATGCCGTCGCCCGGACCTTCTCCGGACGTGCGAACGCTGCGCAACCCGCATTCATCGACGGCGTACCCGGAGCGGTGTGGATGCATGCAGGCGAGCTCCGCGTTGCGTTCCGCTTCACGATAACGGACGACCGCATCGCTGCGATCGACCTCGTCGCCGATCCCGCTGTGATCGCGCAATCGGTCATCGAGCGTTAGCGAAAGCACCGGCATGCAGGTCGGCGGTGTTCACTTCGAAGCCGGCGCCACCGATGCGTCACCTTGGCTGCTGGCGGCGAGCGCTCTCGCGACGAAGCCCGACGCCTTCATCTCTTCCACGAACGCGCGCACGTAGGCCGCGCCGGCGCCGTGCGCCTTCGGTATCCCGACCGCCTGTTCGATGACCATGAACCGTCCCGGCAACACGCGCAGCCCCGGATGTGTGCCGGCAAACGCGACGATCGGCTGTTTCACGCCGGCCGCGGCTTCCAAGCCGTCGCGCAGAAATGTGTCCATCGCTTCAGTCGACGTCGGGACCCTGACCAGCTGCGCGTGCTGCAGCGCGCGCGTCAGATACAGATCGTAGGCGCTGCCACGGCCGACGGCAACACGCACGCCGGCGCGGTCGACGTCGTCGATCGCCCGCAGCGGCGAGCCGTCCGGAACGACGTACGTCCCTTCGATCAGGACGTACGGCGCCGTGAAGCTGATGTCGTTCGCCCGTGCGGGATCGATCGCGAGAAAAGCCACGTCCCACGCGTCAGTCTTGAGCGCATCGAAGACTTTGCCCGCCGCGTCGAACGTCACGAAGTCGACCGGCACACCCAGCCGGCGGCCGAGCTCGCGCGCGAGGTCCGCCGAGACGCCGCGGGGCGCTCCGCTTCGCGGGTCTCGCTGCGCCAGGACGGGATTGCCGAAATTGATCGCTGCGCGCAGATGCCCGGTGGGCACGATGACGTTGACGATAGCCGTAGTCCCCTCATCGGCGCTCGCGAGCGCGAGCGTACCGCAAAATGCAAGAATTCCAAAAAAGCCCGTAAGCCGCTTCATCTTCGCCGTCGAGCCATTCTGAGGGCGGGAGCTCGTCGCCTCGTCACGCCAAGACGGGAAGAGGCCGACGCTTCCCATGCGTCCGAGTGATGCCGGGCACGTTGACGTGTGAATGGTTTCGGCTCGTAATCGAAGTCTCATCCGAGCCTCAGCCGCGTCCAATGTAGCGCGACCGCTGCGGACGTACGCTCGGCGTGTGAATCCGGCGCACTCGCACCGGATCGAACGACGCACTCTTCGACATGAGGTCATTTCGATGCGTACACCGATTCTCGCGGCACTCGTCGCCGCAGCGCTTCTCGCAGGATGCGGCGGCGGAGGCGGTTCGTCACCGTCCGGCTCGTCGAACATCCTTCCCCCGTCCGGCGGCTCGTCGCTCAGCACGCAAGACGTCGCGCAGTCGTCGACCGACGCCGCGTTCGAGCCGATGGACACCGGCGAAGCCGACAACACGATCGCCGGCGGCGGCGTCTCCGGATCGTCCTCGAGCCGCAGCGCGCAGACGCTTCCGCACGCGTGCAAGAACCGCACGACGCGCACCAAGACCGTGAACGCCGACGGCTCGGTCACCGTCGAGATCATCCACTACTTCGACGATGCGTGCACGCAGCCTGAGCGCGACGCGGTCTCCGTCTATGCCGCGAGCGGCGGCACGGCCACGGTCGCGCGCACGGTCACCACGTACAACCTCGCGCATCTGCAGCTCGGCGTGCGCAAGAGCCAGTACGCGCTCACCGGCGCGAGCAACAACGGCTCGTGGGTCGTCACGTCGGCGTTCTACCCCGGCACCTCGACGACGCCGATCACGCAATACGGTCACGCCGCGTCGCTGAATGCGAGCGCGTACAGCGCGAACACCGGCCGGATCGCGAACGACGCGAAGCCGTCCATCAACGCGTCGTACGGACATCAGAGCGTGGTGAATGCCGCGATCGCCAACGACGCGTCCGGGAACACCACGTTCACCGGCACCCGCAACGGCACGGCCTTCAAGGGTGCGCTCGGAGCGCTGACGCTCTCGAGCGCGCCGCCGTTCACGGTCTCGGGCGGAAACCAGCTCGGCACGTCCGCCCTGACCGGCAGCGTCACGTTCGACGCCGACGGCGACCTCACGGCCGTATCGCTGACGGGAACGCTCGTCAGCGGCAACAAGCTCGTGGTCACGAGCTCGACCGCCGCCAACGGCGCGGTGACGGTTAGCGGCACGATCACGACGTCGGCGGGCGCGCCGTTCGCAACGTTCACGACCGATGCGAGCGGCGACGGCATCCTGACGCTCGCGAGCGGCGCGCAGCTCCCGATCGTCGACTGGCACGTCATCTGGTAAGGACGGACCGAGGCGAAGCGACCGAGCGGACGACTGGGAACCCGGCCGTCCGCTTCGGCGTTTGGTGGAATATCCCAATCCTCTCCTCATTTGCATTTATTCCGGAGGACGAATGATCACCAAACGGCTCAGCTTGATCGCCTTCGCGGCGGCCTTCGCCGTGTCGAGCTCCGCGGCGATGCTGCAGAGCTCGCGCCCGGCGCTCGCCGACGCGGACGACCACCACCCGCGCATCCACCGCCCGGCCGGCGATCGCGATCGCGACGATCGCCGCAATCACGCCGGTTACCACTGGGCGAACGGCCAGTGGGTCCCCAACCGCGTTGTCAACAACAACAACAACGGCCACTGGGTGAACGGCCAGTGGGTTTCCAACAACTGGAACGGCAACCCCGGCCAACACAAAGGCTGGAAGCACAAGAAGCACGACAGAGACCACGACCACGACCGTCGTTAGACGGGCCGCGACTCGTCGCTGAACAGCTGAGCTCCGCAGCCCACTGCGGAGCTCTTCGCTTTTCTAGGTCGCGGTTCGGGTCGGCTGAATCGGGGACAGCCGCAGATCGCGCGGGCGCAGCTCGTGGCGCGCGTCGATCGTGCGCACCGAGCGCGTGTACGTCGAGATGACGATGGACTGCGTGAACGCCGACCCGCGGCGGTACCGCACGCCGGTGAGGAACTCGCCGTCGGTGACGCCGGTCGCGGCGAACAGCGCGTCGTCGCTGGCGCACAGATCGTCCAGCGTCAGCGACTTCGTGACCTCGTGGCCTTCCGCGAGCGCGATCTCTTCGTCGGCCTCGTTGCGCGGCCAAAGCCGGCCTTGCATCTCGCCGCCGAGCGCGCGCGCCGCGCACGCCGCGATCACGCCTTCGGGCGACCCTCCGATCCCGGCCAGCACGTCGACGTTGGCGCGCTCTTCGAGCACCGCGTACACCGAGTTGGCGACGTCGCCGTCACCGAACACGCGCACGCGCGCGCCGGCCGCTCGCACTTGCTTCATCAGCGGCTCGTTGCGCGGCCGGTCGAGCAGCGCAACGGTGAGGTCGGACACTTCACGGCCTTTCGCGCGGGCCAGCAGCCGCAGGTTCTCTTCGAGTGGAAGGTCGATCGAAACGATGCCGCGCCCGGCCGGGCCGGTGACGAGCTTGTCCATGTACGGCACGCGCGTGCGGAACAGCGTCCCGCGCGGCGCCGCGGCGATGACGGAGATCGCGCCGGGCCCGCCGCGCGACGCCAGCGTCGTGCCGTCGATGGGGTCCACGGCGACGTCGAGCGAGGGCCCGTTGCCGTTCCCGATCTCCTCGCCGTGGTAGAGCATCGGGGCTTCGTCCTTCTCGCCCTCGCCGATCACGACGACCCCGTCCAGTGCCGCGTCCCGCAGCGCCGTCCGCATGGCCTCGACCGCCGCCCCGTCCACGGCGTTCTTGTCGCCGAGCCCCACGAGGCGGCCCGCGGCGATGGCGGCCGCCTCGGTGGAGCGGACGAAGGCATATTCCAGACCATGGGTGTCCATAAGCAGCGTATTTCCAGGTGCCCGCTTGCAGAAAACCTGCTTGGCGAGGGTGCCGCCGCTCCCGATGAGCGGGATCGCCGCGGAGAGGGTGCGGCCATGTCCTAGGGGCACTTCATCTCCGTGCACGAGCGTGACGTTGCGCTGTTCGACGCGATCGCGACCGCGCTGACGGCGACTGACGTCGAACGCGCGCTCGAGGCTGCGCTGCGCGAGATCGTGCGCGCGCTCGAGCTCGCCGCCGGCTGGATCTGGATCCTCGATCCCGACACCGAGCGGTTCTATCTCGCCGCCGCGCACGAGCTGCCGCCGTACCTGCGCGAGCCCGTGCAGATGACGGGCGATTTGTGCTGGTGCATGGAGTCGTTCGTGGACGGCGACTTCGACTCCAAGAACGTCGACATCATCGCGTGCTCGCGGCTGCGGCGCGGCGCGCGCGAAGGCGGCGACGCGCTGACGCACGGGCTGCAGTCGCACGCGTCGATCGCGCTGCGCTTCGGCGAACGGCGCTTGGGGATCATGAACGTCTGCCCGCCGCCGCCGCGGCGGCTGACTGAAGGCGACCTGCGGCTGCTGTCGGTGGCGGGCGCGCAGATCGGGCTCGCGGTCGAGCGCGGCCGGCTGGCGGAAGAAGAAACGAGCTCCGCGCGGTCGGCGGAACGCACGCGCCTCGCGCGCGAGATCCACGACACGCTCGCGCAAGATCTCACCGCGATCGCACTGCAACTCGAAAGCGCGCTGCGCGACGTGCCGCCCGAATCGCCCGCGGCGCAGCGCATCGCGACCGCGCTCGACGTCGCGCGCGCATCGATGGCGCAGGCGCGCGCATCGGTGCTGAGCCTCCGCTCCGATCCGCTCGCGGGACGCCCGCTGGCGGCGGCGCTCGCCGCGCTCGCGCGCCGGCTCACGTCGGAGACCGGGATGCGCGTGACGCTGCACGAGCGCGGCGCGACGTCGCTTCCGTACGAGGTCGAGGGCGAGCTGTTCCGCATCGCGTCGGAAGCGCTGACGAACGCGCGCCTGCACGCGCGCGCGTCGCGCATCGAGGTTGAGCTCGACGTTGGCGACGCACAGGTCGCGCTCCGGATTCGAGATGATGGTACGGGCTTCGACATGTCGGTGCAAGACGACGCGCGCTACGGGCTGCGCGGCATGGAAGAGCGCGCACGGCTCGCCGGCGGCAGCTTCCGCGTCGTGTCGGATCGCGGCGGTGGGACGCTGGTCGAAGCGATCGTGCCGAGACCGAGCGCATGATCCGCGTTGCGATCGTCGACGACCACCCGATCGTCACCGACGGCGTCGTCGCGAATTTGACCGCGGCCGCGGACATTGAGGTGGTCGCGACGGGCGTGGACGCGGACGCCGCGGTCGCGATCGCCGCGACACACGCGCCCGATGTCCTCATCCTCGACCTCGAGCTCGGCGGCAGAAGCGGGCTCGACGCGATCGCCGGAATCAAAGACGCGTCGCCGCGCACGCGCATCGTGATCTTTAGCGCCTACGCAGGCGAGGAGCGCGTTGCCACGGCGTTCGAGCGCGGCGCCGACTCCTACGTGCTCAAAGGCACGTCGAGCGACGAACTGGTCGCGGTGCTGCGCGCGGTCGCCGCCGGCGGGACGCTGATCCCGCCGGACATCGCAGCGCAGCTTGCGCGCGCCGTGCGCCAGCCGCGCCGCGACCGCCTCACGGAGCGCGAGCGCGAGATCCTCGCCCTCCTCGCGGAAGGCTTGTCGAACCGCGCCGCCGGCGAACGCCTCGGGATCACCGAGCGCACCGTGAAGTTCCACGTCGCCGAGATCCTCGCGCGCCTCGGCGCGAGCAATCGCGCGCAAGCCGTCGCAATCGCACAGGCGCGCGGCATCGTGTAGGATCGCCCCTGGCCGAACGGCCAGGGGGCGGACCGGCCGTCGGAGCGTCGCGCGGCGGGCGCCCGAAGCCGTACGCTGGGCGCATGGAAGATTACACCTGGTTCGAGCGCGGTCACGTCGCGATCGTCACCGGCGCATCGAAAGGCCTGGGCCGCGCCGTCGCGGGCGAGCTCGCGCGCGCGGGCATTTCTTTGGTCATCGACGCGCGCGGCGCCGACGCGCTCGCCACGGCCGAGCGCGAGCTCTCGCAGCTCGTGCCGGTCGTCGCGGTCGCCGGCGACGTCGCCGACGGCGCACACGTCCACGCCCTCGTCGAAGCCGCGGAACGCCGCTTCGGGCGCATCGATCTGATCGTCAACAACGCATCGACCATCGGCCGTTCGCCGCTGCCCGCGCTCGACCAGCTCTCGCCCGCGGCGTGGGACCGCATCTTCACGACGAACGTGTACGCGCCGCTGCACCTCATCCAGCACGCGCTGCCGGTGATGCGCCGCAACGGCGGCGGCACGATCGTCAACGTCAGCTCCGACGCCGCGGTCGAAGCGTACGAAGGCTGGGGCGGCTACGGTTCGGCGAAGGCCGCGCTCGAGCACATGTCGCGCGTGCTCGCCGTCGAATTGCACGGCAGCGGCATCGGCGTGATCGTCGCCGATCCGGGCGACATGGACACCGAGCTGCACCGCGCGGCCGTGCCTGACGCCGACGCATCGCAGCTTGCGAACCCGCGCGACGTCGCGCCCGCGCTGCTGCGCGCGATCGCGGCCCGGCGCGACGCGTACACCCGCGTCGCGCTGCAGTCCGCCGAGGTCATCGCAAGCGCATGACGACGGCGGTTTCCTTCACGCTTCCGGCGGCGAACGAAGCGACGACGACCCCGGAGCGGCGCGGCCTTGCGCGCGACGGCGTGCGACTGCTGGTCACCGACGTGGCGAAGCGCACGCAGCACGACGCCGCGTTTCGCGAGCTGCCGTGGTTCCTGCGCCGCGGCGACCTGCTGGTGGTGAACGACTCGGCGACGCTGCCCGCGGCGCTCGTCGCGCAGCGCGCCGCCGGCGAACCGTTCCCGCTGCACCTCTCGACGCAGATCGGCGGCGAGCTGTGGATCGCCGAGCCGCGCGCCCCGGTCACCGCGGGCGAACGCGCCGCGCTCGGCGGCGGCGGCAGCGCGACGTTTCTGTCGCCGGTCGATCCCGCGCATCCCCGCCTGTGGTACGTGATGCTGTCGATCGCGGCGCCGCTCGACGCGTTTCTCGCCGAGCACGGCGCGCCCATCCGCTACCGCTACGTGACGGACGCGCTGCCGATCGGCAACTACCAGACGGTCTTCGCGCGCGTCCCCGGCTCCGCGGAGATGCCGTCGGCCGGACGCCCGTTCTCGCAGCGCTCGCTCGAGGATCTGCGCCGAGCCGGCGTCGCCGTCGCCGCGATCACGCTGCACACCGGCGTGTCGAGCCCGGAGCGGCACGAACGGCCGTACCGCGAGTGGTTCGACGTGTCCGCGCAAACAGCGGCGGCCGTGAACGGCACGCTGCTGCGCGGCGGCCGCGTCATCGCGGTCGGCACGACGGTCGTGCGCGCGCTGGAGAGCGCGGTCGCCGGCGGCGAGGCGACGGCGGCGAGCGGCTGGACCGACCTGATCGTGACGCCGGAGCGCGGCGTCACCGTGGTCGACGGCCTGCTCACCGGGTTCCACGAGCCCGAGGCCAGCCACCTCGACCTGCTGCGCGCGTTCGCCGGCGACGCGCTGCTCGAGCACGCCTACGGCCACGCGCTCGACGCCGGCTACCTCTGGCATGAGTTCGGGGACGTGCACCTGCTGCTGTGACGCGGGGGGCCGGCGCGAGCCGGCCATGCAATAGCGCACGCGGGAGGCCGTCATGCAGCAGCTTCATTTCGACATCGTCGTGGTCGGCGCGAGTACCGGCGGCGTCGCCGCCGCGCTCCGCGCGAGCGCGCTGGGCGCGAACGTGTGCCTGCTGGAAGGCTCGACCTGGATCGGCGGCCAGTTCAGCTCGCAAGGTCTCACGCGCGCCGATGAGACGGAGTACGTGAACCACGGCATCGGCTGCACGGCGTCGTACCAGCGCTTCCGAACGTCGGCGGCTGAGTACTACACGAAGCAGTTCACGCTTTCAGCGGCGGGCAAGAAGCTGACGCCGTTCGACCCCGGCGCGGTCGACGCGAACCACGGCACCAATCTGCGCGTCGGGCCGCGGGTCGCGCACGAGACGATGCTGGCGATGCTCGGCGCGGCGACGCCGCGCATCACCGTCGTCACCGGCATGCAAGCGACCAGCGCGCACGTCACGGGATCGCGGCTCACCGCGGTCGACGCGCGCCCGTTCAACGGCGCGCCGGTGCGGTACACCGCGTCCTATTTCCTCGACGCGACCGACCTGGGCGACCTGCTGGCGCTCGCGAACGTGCCGCACGCGCTCGGCGCCGACAGCAAAGCGGATTTCGGTGAGCCGAACGCGCCGCCCGAGCGGCACAAGGACTGGATTCAGCCGATCACCGTGCCGCTCGCGCTCGAACGCCGGCCGGACGGCGAAGACCACACGTTGCCCGAGCCGCCGCCTGGGTACGCGGAGATCGTCGCGCAGCGCGGCTTCCGCATGGCGTTCGGCAAGAGCGGCGTGTTCGGAATCGTCCCGTGGGAAGATTCGCTGTTCAACTACCGGCAGTTCATCGCCGCAGTGAACTTCGCGGACCCGGCGCTGCCGTACGACGTCACGACGATCAACGACGACAACAACGACTACACGCCGCGCTCGATCCCGACCGGGGATCCGGACGCCGACGCGGCGATCATCGTCGCCGCGCGCGCACGCTCGCTCGCGTACGCGTACTGGATCCAGACCGAGTGCCCGCGCGACGACGGAAGCGGCAACGGCTACCCCAACGTGCGCATCGCGACCGAGGTGTTCGGCACGTTCGACGGAACGGCGCCGCTGCCGTACATTCGCGAGTCGCGCCGCATGCTCGCGCACACGACGATTCGCCAGCAAGACATCGTCGTGAAGGGCAGCGTTCGAGCCAACCCCTTTGCCGACTCCGTCGGCATCGGCCGGTATAATCTCGACATGCACTCGGTCGACGGCATGCCGGGCTACGGCGGGGGGGAGCCGTCGCCGTTTCAGATCCCGCTCGGCGCGCTCGTGTCGCCCACGGTCGAGAACGTCCTGCCCGCGTGCAAGAACCTCGGCGTCACGCACATCACCAACAGCGCGTACCGCGTGCACCCGATCGAGTGGAACGTGGGCGAGTCGGCGGGCGCGCTCGCCGCATTCTGCGTGAAGCGGGCGGTAACGCCGGCGAATGTGCTGTCGCAGAAGCCGCTGCTGCGCGATTTCCAGCACGCGCTGCTCGACGCGGGCGTGCCGCTGTACTGGTGGACCGACGTGGGTTTCGGGGACGCCGCCGGGCTCTTCAAGCCCTCGCAGCTCGCGGCCGTCGCCGGACTGATCGCGCGGCCGCAATCGCTCGCCTTCGCCGCCGGCGACGCGTTCGGCCCCGCGGAGCGCGCGGCCGCCGAGAAGGTCGCGGGCAGCACGCTGCCGTGGCCGTCGGCGACCATGTCGCGCGCCGACGCGGCGCGCTGGCTGGCCGGCCACCTCAACCTCTGACCGCGCAGCGGAAGCGCGCTTCGGGCCGCGAAGCGGCGTCAGACGGATGGCAAAGCTCTATTACCGGTACTCCGCGATGAACGCGGGCAAATCGACGGCGCTGCTGCAAGTCGCGCACAACTACGAAGAGCACGGCCGCAAGGTCGCGCTCTTCACCGCCGAGCTCGACCACCGGTACGGCGTCGGCTTCGTCACGTCGCGGCTGGGTCCGCAGCGGCGCTCGCTCACGTTCGACGGTAGCCTCGACTTCTCGCAGCAGCTGCGCGATGCGCCGGGAGAGTTGTCGTGCATCCTCGTGGACGAGGCGCAGTTCCTGACGCCCGACCAGGTGCGCCAGCTGCACCGCATCGCGCACGTCGACGGCGTGCCCGTCATCTGCTACGGGATCCGCAGCGATTTTCTGGGCGAGCCGTTTCCGGGCGCGATCTACCTCTTGACGCTCGCCGACGACATCGAAGAGATCAAGACCATCTGCGCGTGCGGGCGCAAGGCGACGTTCAACGTGCGCATCGACGACGACGGGAGCCGGGTGATGTCAGGCGAGCAGATCGCGATCGAAGGCGAGACGCGCTACGTGCAGCTGTGCGGCGGCTGCTTCTACTCGACCGACCGCCCGCTCATCGAAACGAACCCGTAGCGCTTCTCGAGCCGCTTGCGGTCCTCGGCGAACATCTCGCGGATGCGGGTCGCCTCGCTCACGGCGGCCGCCTGGTTCAGCACGCCCTGCTTCTCTTTGCGGACTTTCTCGGCGGCGATCTCTGCTGCCCGGGTGGTCGTCTTAGCGCTCATATCTCGTAGTTACGGACCGGGCTGGAACGACCTGCACGGCAGCGCTCCGAAGCAAGCGGCGAGGGCGCATGTCAGGTCTTCATGACGTAGGTCACCGTCACGGTCGCGCGGACCTCGACCGGCGCCGGACGGAGGTTTCCATACTGGAGTGGCGGGCCGTTTTGCGAGAACAGCGGGTTGAACGTGGGCGGAGGCGTCGCCGGCCCGAGCAGGTTCTCCGCGACGCGGATCGTTTGGCGAGCCGTAGCGCTGCGGCGTTTGCATCGGCCGGGCGGACGGGTCGCAACACCCTGCCCGGTGACGACGGCGATCGGGCGCTGATCGACCTTGACCGGCGTGCTTCCGGAAACCGAGTCGAATCGGACGTTGAAAATCAAGTCGCTCGCAATCGGCACGCAATTGCGGATCTCGGTCTGGAACACCGATTGTCGTGCCGCGCTGAGTGCGCCGCGGTCAGCAGGGAGATGCCGGCGACTGCGCCGCCGGCGCGCAGCGCATGATTCATCCTTCGCGGTGTTCCCGGCAGGCCGCCGAACGAAAAGGCCGCGCTCCGCGTTAGCTAGGCGTGCGTCTTTCGTTCATTGCCGCCGCGACCGGCGCGGCGCTGCTCGCCGCCGCGCGCATCGCATGCGCCGCGCCCGTCGCCCCGACCGTCGTCGCGGGCAACACGGCCAACACGCTTCACCTCTCGTCGCCGCACCCGGTACCGACCACGGTCGCCGGCCAGCCGGGGCCGGTCCATCTCGACGGCTGCTTCTCCGACAGCCGCGGCAGCGAAGGCCTGACGCTGGTGCATCACGCGGTGCGCATCGCGAACACCGGCGACCGCGCGATCACCGGCGTGCGCGTGCGCTTTCTGTTCTACGACGCGTTCGGCGACGTCAACGCGACGCGCACGAACATCACCGACACGCGCATCGAGCCGGGGCAGTTCGCCGACCGCATCAACCTCGCCGAGCTCGCCGACTCGGCGCCTCCCGCGAAGATCGTGTGCAGCATCGACGCCGTGCGCTACGCCGACGGAACGATCGTTCGGACCTAAGCGGGCTTAGCGCGCGCCTGCGTCGACGCAGCGCGACTTGCCGGCGCGCTTCGCGTCGTACATCGCGCTGTCGGCGGCGGCCAGCGTCGCATCGGCGCCGCGGCCGGCGCGCAGGTGCACGATGCCGATGCTCGCCGACACCGGCGGAGCGCCTTCCACCGAGCGCGCCGCTTCCGCGATGCGCGCGATGATCTCGTTGCCGATCCCGATCGCGTGATCCGCTTCTTGCGACTGCAGCAGCACGGCGAACTCGTCGCCGCCGAGCCGCCCGACGGTGTCGTCGACGCGCGTGCGATCGCGGATCCCCGCGGCTACGGCGACGAGCACGGCGTCGCCGCCTGCGTGGCCCAGCGTGTCGTTGACGTCCTTGAAGCCGTCGAGGTCGATCAGCATCAGCGTCCACGTTGCGCCCGCGCGGCGTGCCGGGCGCTGCAGCGCGGCGAGCCGCTCGCGCAGCACGCGCACGAAGCTGCGCCGGTTGTGCAGCCCCGTCAGCGGATCGCGCTCCGCGAGCTGGCGCAGCCGTTCCTCGCGGCGGCGGCGTTCCGTCACGTCGTTCGCGAGCACGAGGATCGCGGCGTCGGGCAGGCCTTGGCGCATCGCGACGGCCGTGAGCTCGCACCACGTCGCGGTGCCGTCCGGCCGGCGGATGCGCGTCTCGATGCGCGCCGACGGCGTGCGGCCGTCGAGCAGGCGCGCGAACGCATCGCGCAGCGTCAGGCGGTCTTCCGGCGAAAGCAGCGTCATGATCGACGTCGTCTCGCCGCCGCCCAGCGCGAGAAACGCCATGTTGTTGCGCAGCACGTTGCCGTCGACGTCGACGCTGCACATACCGATCGGGCTCTCTTCGAGGATTCGGTACGACGCGTCGAGCGTGTCGATGATGTCGCGGTAGCGCGCGTTCTCGAGCGCCATGTCGCGCTGCGCCGTGACGTCGGTCATCGTCGAGACGATCGTCGCCTCGGGCGTTTCCTCGTCGGCGCCGACGAGATGGCTCGCGATCGCGATCCAGGCCGTCGCGCCGTCCGGCTTGCGCACGGCGACGGTGACCTCGCCGCGTTCGAAGGCGCGCCGCAGCAGGTTTTGCATCGGCTGGTCGCCGCCGACGGGCGTGCGGTCTTCCCACATGACGTGCCAGCGCGTGTCGAGCGGCGCGCGGCTGCAAAGCTGCTCCGGCGTGAGGCCGACCAAGCGCAGCGCGGGCGCGTTCCAGTCACGCACGTTTCCGTCCGTGTCCTGAACGACCACCCCTTCGTCCAGCGTGTCGAACACCCGCCGGCGCCGCTTCGCGTCGCCCACGGTCGACGGCGTTGGCTCCGTCATGCTCTCTTTACTTCTCGGCGGAGCGAGGGCGTTGCGGTCCTGGGTCGTAATGCCCAAGCCGTGCCGGATGATCTTTGCGAACTCTCCGCGACCGAGCTGCTGCGCAGAATCCGAAGCAAGGAAGTCTCTGCTCGCGAGGTGGTCGCGGCGCATTTGTCGCGCATCGAGCGGGTGAACCCCCGGTTGAACGCGATCGTCACGCTCGATGCGGAAGGCGCGCTGGCTTCGGCTCGCCGTGCCGACGAAGCGCATGCTCGCGGCGACACGCTGGGTCCGCTGCACGGCCTGCCCGTCGCGCACAAGGACTTGTTCCTGACGCGCGGCATGCGCACGACCTTCGGTTCACCCATTTTCTCCAAGCTCATACCCGATCAGGACAGCATCGTCGTCGAACGGCAGCGCCGTGCGGGCGCGATCACATTGGGCAAGACGAACACGCCGGAATTCGGTGCCGGATCGCAGACGTTCAACACGGTGTTCGGCGCCACGCGCAATCCGTACGATCCGTCCAAGACGTGCGGCGGCAGCAGCGGCGGCGCGGCGGTCGCGCTCGCCGTCGGGATGGTCGCGCTGGCCGACGGCAGCGATCTGGGCGGCTCGCTGCGCAATCCCGCCAACTTCTGCAACGTCGTGGGCTTGCGCCCGTCGATCGGCCGCGTGCCGCAGTGGCCGTCCCAAGACGCCTGGGGCACGCTCGCCGTGTCCGGGCCGATGGCGCGCTCGGTGGAAGACGTCGCGCTGTTTCTCAGCGTGCTCGCGGGACCGGACGCGCGCGATCCGATCGCGCTCGACGAGGACGGCGCTCGATTCGGCGGATTGCTCCAGCGCGATTTCACGGGCACGCGCATCGCGTGGAGCGCGGATCTCGGCGGCTTGCCGATCGAACCGGCGGTGACGGCGGTGCTCGAATCGCAGCGCGGCGCGTTCGCGGACATCGGCTGCGACGTGGAAGAGGCGTCGCCCGACTTGAGCGGCGCCGGCGAGGTATTTCAAACGCTGCGCGGCGTGTCGTTCGTCAACGGGATCGGCCCGCTGCTCGAGCAGCACCCGACGAAATTCAAGGATACGATCGTGTGGAACGTCGAGCTGGGCCGCGCGCTGACGGGCACGCAAGTCGCCGCCGCGACGCTCGCGCGCTCGCAGATCTTCGCGCGCATGCACGACTTCATGGAACGCTACGAGTTCCTGATCGCGCCGGTGAATCAGGTGACGCCGTTCCCCGTCGAGCAAGAATACCCGACGGAAATCGCCGGCGTGCCGATGACGAACTATCTCGAATGGATGCGCTCGTGCTCGGCGATTACCGTGACCGGGCATCCCGCGATCTCCGTCCCGTGCGGCTTCACGCCGGAAGGGCTGCCGGTGGGCGTGCAAATCGTCGGCCGCTACCGCGACGAGCGGGGCCTGCTGCAATTCGCGCACGCGTTCGAGCAGCGCACGCGCATCGGCGAGCGCCGCCCGCCAGGGCTCTAACCTCCGCGACGTCGTGGCCTACGATTCGGTGCGGCGGCGCGAGCGTGCCGTCGCGACGCGCAGCGCATCGTTGAGGTGATCCGGGCCTTCGGCGACGCGCTCGCGGCTGCGCCGGCACCAGCACCGCACCAGCCCTTCATCGTCGCGGTGGAGGGCGTGGCAGCCGTCGTCGTGATGAGTTTCCTCGGCGTGCAGGCAGTTGCAGAACATCCCGGATCAGCGTAGTGCCGAAGCGGCGGGGTCGGCATACCGTAAACCGGGTAGGCGACCGCTGCCGCGACGAGGCGAAGCAGCCCCGCGCGGCGATAGTTCCGGTATGAACCGCCCCGCCGTTGCGCTCGCCGTGCTCGTCGCGATCGCCGCCGCTGCACCGGGAGCCTCAGCGAAAGACCCCGCGTTCGCCTTCGCGCCCGACCCGTCGCTGCGCACGGCACCCATCCGCGTCACGAACGCGTTCTCGTTCGGCTCCGGGATGGTGCACGACGAATGCGTCTCGTGGGTCAACCGAAGCACCAAGACGGTGGTCGCGATCCGCTTCGTCTTCACGTACGTCGACGCGAGCGGGGTGATTCGCGGCGTCGATCCGTTCGATCGCCGCGGCTCGTTCCCGCCCGGCGTCGCGAACGAAGGCGTGAGCTCGATCGCCCAAGCAGAAAGCCCGCTGCGCTACCGGCATCTGTGGGACAACTGCCGCGGCTACACGTTCCCGCGCGAAGGCATCGCGATCAACCGCCTCTCGATCGAGCGCGTCGACTTCGACGACGGCACCTCGTGGCTGGCGCCGGCCGCGCTGCCTTCGCCCGATGTGATGCCGCACGCAATTCCGTCGCCGTCGCCGCTACCTGCGCAAAAGGGCGTCTCGGTATAGCTTAAGAGGTGCGGTGCGAGCGGCCGCGTACGCCCGTCGCATGCGCATGATCGCGTCCCGGCTCGCAGCACTGTGGTCGTCACGTGGCTCTGTGCGCGCGAGCACTGCATGTGACACACACATGCCGTAATTCTGACACCTTTCTGCCAGGCGCGTAAAAGCCGCAGAGTTTTCGTCTTCCTGCGGCGATGTCCTCAGAGACGTTTCACGTTGCCGTAGAGTCTACCGGGCTCGCGCGCAAGCGAAACGCCATCAACTCGAAAGGACGAATGATTACGTGACTACCTCGATTCGAATGAGTCGGGGCGTGATCGCAATCCTGATGATCCTCGCGTTCGTGCTCCAGGGAACGACAAGCGTTCTGGCAGGCACGACAGGGGGAATCGCCGGGAGCGTGGTCGACGCTTCGACCAATAGTCCCGTCACGGGCGCGCGCGTGACCGCGACGAGCCCTTCGCAATCAGCTACGACGACGACCGATGCCTCGGGCCGTTTCTCGTTCATCTCGCTCAACCCCGACACGTACACGATCGCCGTTGCGGAGACGTCGGCGCGTGACGCGGCGTCGACCAGCGGTGTGACCGTCCAGGCGGACCAAACGGTCAACGTCAACATCACCCAACCGACGAAGCTCAAGCAAATCGGTTCGGTCACGTCGCGCGCAGCCGGCGCGCTCGTGAAACCGGGTACGACGGCCGACGTCTACTCGATCAACGCCGTGACCCAGGACAAAGCGTCCGGCGTCGGCGGCGGCGGTAACCTCAACAGCGCCTGGTCCGCCATTGCGACGGTCCCCGGCGTGTTCATCACGCCCAACCAGACCGGTTACATCGGCGCCGCCGCGACCATCAGCATCCGCGGCGGCGACTACGACCAGATCGGTTACGAGCTTGACGGCGTCCCCGTGAACCGCGCGTTCGACAACTATCCCTCCGGATCGCTGTCGTCGCTGGGCCAGCAGGAGCTGCAAGTCTACACGGGCGCGACGCCCGCCAACTCCGAGGCCGAAGGCATCTCGGGTTACATCAACCAGGTCATTCGCACCGGCACCGCTCCGGCGTCGCGCAACCTGACGCTGGCGGTCGGAACGCCGGTCTTCTACAACAAGGCCGCATTCGAAGCGGGCGGCTCCAATCCGGCCCGGACGTTCTCGTACTACATCGGTGCGGGCGCGTATAACCAGAGCTTCCGGTACTACGACCAGTATAACGGCGCGAGCTTGCAGTCCAATTACGGTGCGCCGCTCGCGACGTGTCCCGACGCCTCGTCCATCGGCTGCCACGGCCCGCAAGGCCAGGACTACACCAACGGCGGCGCGTCCACGGCGTATGCATTGGGGCCGTATCAGTACAACTTGCAGGCCGGCGTGCAGGATCGTGACACGGTCGCGAACTTCCACTTCGGGCTCCCGCGCAAGGACGGCAACAAGGACGACATCCAGCTGCTGTTCGACAACAACTTCATCAACAACCCGGCGTACGACTCCACCAACGACACGGGTGGCAACGCGTACTTCAACTTCCTCAACAGCGGCGCGAGCGGCGTCGAGTTCAACGGTATCCCGTCGTACGCCGATACCTATACCTTCACCGGTGCGCGGCCGGGCACGCTGCTGCCCGTCGGATATGCCGGCGGCGGCGCGTCGAACTATCTGTTCCCGCAGTCGCCGAACGGGCGCAACGTAAACGGATTGTTCACGTGCGACATCAACCACCTCGGTGCAACGAACGGGTGCATCGATCCCGACCGCCGCGACGCGTTCAACAACAACCAGTCCGTATTGAAGCTGCAGTACCAGCACAACTTCGGCACGAACGCGTTCCTCCGCGTCTACGGCTACACGTACTACTCGAACTGGCTGCAGACGGGTCCGCAGTCCAACTTCGCCAATTACATCGGCTACGTTCCGAGCGACTACGAGCTGTCCTCGCACACGCGCGGGCTGAGCGTGAACTTCTCGGACCAGCTCAACTCGCAGCACCTGCTGTCGGTCCAGGGCTCGTACACGACGTCCACCACTCTGCGTGACAACAACACGCAGGACGTGGCGGGCTTCTACAACGCGGCGCGCCTCAACGGCCGCACCGTCGTGGGCCTCTTGGTCGACGGCTCCAACCCACTCAACGGACAGTGCTACACGTTCGGCGGAGCGCCGGTGAACTGCTACAACAACGGCGGCAGCGACCTCAACCGCGGGGTGACGCACGGCGGCACGTCGCCGTTCCCGGGCTTCTTCAACGTGCTGCAGGCTGCAAACGGCAGCGTTACACCCGCCAGCGGCACGTGCGGCGCCGGGCCGTGCCAATACCTCGTCGTCGAAGACGGAACGCACGCGACGTACAACACCGTCGTGCCGAAGTTCAGCGCCTTCTCGATCACCGATCAGTGGAAGCCCACCGACCGGCTGAACGTGAACCTGGGGCTGCGCTTCGACCGCTTCGAGTTCGACGGTTCGGACACCACGGGCACGCCCGCGCGCACGTTCTTCTACAACGCGTGGAACAAGCAGTTCCCGGGCCTCGTGCAGCTCAACACGCCGAGCCAGGTGGAAGCGTACAACGTCATCCAGCCGCGGCTGGGTCTGACGTACACGGTCGATCCCAGGACCGTGCTGCGCGCGAGCTACGGCCGCTACGGCCAGGCTCCGAACAGCGCGTTCGAGCAGTACAACTTCCTGCAGCAAGACGCGCCGCCGGCGCTGGCAAACTTCGTGCGCTTCGGCGTGGGTAACACGCCCGCGCACGCGATCCGCCCGCCGGTCTCGAACAACTACGACTTCTCGTACGAGCACCAGTTCAAGGGCGACACATCGGTCAAGTTCACCCCGTTCCTGCGCAAGACGCAGGACCAGATCCAGCAGTTCTTCCTCGACCAGAAGACCAGCTTCGTCTCCGGCCTCAACGTCGGCCGCCAGACCTCCCAGGGCTTCGAGCTCGAGGTCGACAAGGGCGACTTCTCGCGCAACGGCCTCGCGGCGCGGCTGTCGTTCACGTACACCAACAGCTACATCAACTACACGCGCCTCTCGAACGGGCTGTCGGTGATCGATCCGTTCAACGCGGCGATCGCGCAGTACAACGGGTTCACCAAGAACGGCGGCGGGTCGCCGTGCTACGCGACGGCGACCACGGACCCCGTTACGGGCGCGGTGATTCCGGCTGCGGCGGCTCCCGGCTGCCCCGCGGGCAGCATCGCGAACCCGTACTACAACGCACCGACGCAGCCGCTCATGGACGTCAACGGCAACTACCCGACGTTCGACATCTTCCCCGGCGGCATTGGTGCGGGTGGCTACTCGTCGTTCGGCGCACCGTACGTGACGACGCTGATCGTGCAGTACAAGCACGGTCCGCTCTCGATCACGCCGGCGCTGCAGTTCTCGGGCGGGTCACGCTACGGCGTACCGCTCTCGACCGGCGGCATCTTCCCCAACCAGTGCCAAGGCGGCTTGGGCGGTTCGCCCAACAGCGACCCGCGGTACTTCTACGGCGCGCCCGGCGGCGCTCCGTACGACGTGTCGACGTGTCTCGCGGCGCAGACGAACCCGAACACGCCCGCGGTTCCCGTGAACTCGCAAGGCGTGGGCGCCGATCCGGCGTACCTCACCATCCCCAACCCGTACACGCACCGCTTCGACGGCGTCGGCGCTTTCGTTTCACCGTCGCAGATCTTGCTGCACACGCAGATCACCTACGACGTGAACAAGCGCTTCACGCTGGTGGGTAACTTCGCGAACATCGTCAACCGCTGCTTCGGCGGAACGAAGGTCCCGTTCGCGGTGAACCACGCGTGCAACTACACCTCCACGTACGGTGCGGGCTCCGGCCCGGCCCCGCTCGTGGGCGGCTTGTACAACCCCGGCCAGAACGTGCAGCCGCTGCTGGCGACGCCGTATCTGCCCACGTTCCCGGCCTACCCGTTCAACATGTACTTCGAGGCCCGGATCAAGCTCTAGAGTTCGCGCCGCGGCCGGCCGATAGATGGGAGTAGGAGACGAAACCATCTCGGCCGCGGCTTCGTTCCCCTGACAAGCACATCGATCTACGCACCCGCCGGTTCCACCGGGCGTCGCAAGTCGTAGACGGGGCCGCCGAGGCGTGAGGCGGCCTTTTTCATTGGGCCGTTACGGCGTTTCCAGGCACAGCTCGTGGCCGGGATAGTCGATCACGACGCGATACGAGCGCAGGAAGTTGTAGCCGATGACGCCGTCGACGGGACCCACCGCGCGGCGAATCTGCGCGAGGTCGACGACGCCGACCAGCACGCGATCCTGCCGTACCTCGCCGAGCGTGATCGCCGCGTACGACGCGCGCGCGTCGAAACGCCCGCCGGCGCCCAGCGCGCGCACGGGCGCATCGATCAGCGGCAGGCGAAGCGCGCGCGCGAGCGGCGCGCCGACGACGGTGATCGTCGCGCCGGTGTCGACGAAGAACGTGTACGGTCCCTTGCCGTTCACGCGCACGTCCACCAGCACGAGCGGCAGCGTCGTCGTCGCGAGCTTCGTCGCGACGCACGTCGACGGTGACGGCGCGGCGTGCGCAGCGCTCGGCGCGGCAGCGCATGCCAATACCGCGAGCGACGACGCGATGAATCGGGCCGTCGCTTTCATCCGGCCGCCTTCGCGGGCGCGTGCCGTTCGACGAGCAGCGTTGGGCTGCCGACGCCGAGATAGGCGTCGGCAGCCGCCAGCCGCGAGCTCGTCACGCCGAGCCCGTCGTCGCTGAGCGTAGTGCGCGCTTCGTGAGGCGGCCTTTTTCTTTGTCTCTGTGCACGTGACTTTCAGATTGCGCTCGACGAGGACTGGCTCAGATTGCTGTTGAGCCAGGTCTCGAACGACCCTTCCCACGACGAGTCCTGCCCCGTGCCGTAGCCGAACGCAATCCCGACGAACGGAATCAAGCTCAGTCCCAGCACGAGCTGATTCCCGAACGGTTCGACGCCGCTGACGTCGAGCTCGGAGAGAATTCCTTGCAGCGCGACGATCCCGCCGTCGCCCAGCACGTACTGCGGCACCCACCCGATCGGGATCGAGATGAGCGCACCGTTCGCGCTGACGTTGAACACGTCGCCGATCGAGTTGATCCCGGCCGACTGGCCGATGCCGATGAACGACCCCGCCAGGCCCATCGGGTTCCCGCCGGCGACGAGCTCGGCGGTGTTCTGCCCGAACGCCGCGACGTTCCCCGCCGTGCTGAAGCTGCCCGCAGCGCCGGTGTACTTGTCGAACGTCCCGATCTTGAGCGCCGCGTTCGGCGTGCCCGAGATCAAGCCGGAGACGGCGCCGAGCGCGGCGCCGACGACGGCTCCGGTGATGAAGCCCGCGAGCATGTGCTTGAGGACGCTTTCGACGGTGCCCTTGCCGCCGGCAAAGCCGACCGCGGCGCCGGTGCCGGCGCCGATGACGGCGCCCTCGACCGCTCCAATCGCGACGCTTCCCCAGAACGTGAGCGACGACATGCCGCTCGCGACGGCCCAACCGAGGGCGCCGCTCGCAAAACCGGCGACGCCGCCGACGAAGCCGCCGAACAGGATCCCTTTCCAGAGATCGCCGCCGGCCTGCGCCGCGGCGATGCCGCCGATCACCGCGCCGGCCGCGACGCCGACCGCGGCCGACGCGAACAGGCCGCCTAGGGTCACGGTAAGTCCCGGGATCGCGAGCAGCGTCGTGCCGCCGGTGAAATACGCCGCGACGATCAGCACCGCGATCACGATCACGATGCCGACGATGGCGAGGACGTCTTGCCACGAGATCAGCCCGGACGGATCGACGTAGCGCAACGGGTTGTTGCGCGCGTAGACGTAACGATTCCAGCCATCGAAGGTGAACGCGCCGCCGACGATCATGTCCGGTGAGATGAAGCGGCCCGCCGCGGGGTCGAGATAGCGTCTTCCCAAGCAGGCCAGGCCTGTCGCCGCGTCCGCCGTTCCGCCGCCGAACGCGGGCTGCACGTCGCCGGCCGCGGAGTCGTGGCGGATCGAGCCGTAGGGGCCGAACGCGAGGCGTCGCGCCTCGGTACCGTCTTGCGCGGTGAACAGCGTGGCGTTCGCGAGCTGATCGTAATGGACGAACAGCGACTGCGCGCCCGCGAACGCAACGACGCGCCGGCCGCCGAACGTCACCCAGACGACCGGCCGCGGCCCGGCGAACTCGAGCGACGCGTCGACCGAGACGAAGGTCGAGCCGTCGGCCGCCGTTCGCGACGCGCGCATGCCGCGAAAATCGTAGCCGTAGTGCTCGATGCCGCCGCCGGACGCCGTCAGCGTCGTGAGCCGGTCGAGCGCATCGAACGCGAAGTTCCCCGCGGCGCCGGTCGTCATGCGTCCCGCAGCGTCGAAGGTGCTGGTGTCGGGCGCGGCGGCTTTGAGCACGCCGCCGTCGGTGTAGGCGTACGTGAATGCGTTCCCGTCGCCGTACGTCGCGGAGAGCAGCCGGTCGAAGTCGTCGTAGCCGAACGTCCCGTGCTCGAGCGGGTTCGGACTTGCGATCCCGATCGTGTTGCCGGCCCCGTCGTAGCTGAAGGTTTGATCGCGCAGGACGGCGCCGCCAGGTCCGGTGACGGTGAGATGCTGCATCCGCCGGCTCGACGGGAGGTAGGTCCACGTCTCGGTGACACCGTTCTGGTAGGTCACGCTTGCCGGGCGCCCGCGCACGTCGTACGTCGCGGCCTTGACGATCCCAGGCGATGCGATCGGCGTTCCGCGCGGGCCGTACTTGTAGGTCACGACGCGCCGTCCGGCGCCGCTCGTCGGTTCAGGCAACGTCGTTTGAATCTGCCGGCCCATGCCGTCGAGGACGAAATCGGTCGCGAACGTCGTGCCGGGGCTCGACGTCAGGGTTCGCGTCTGGCGCACGATCTGGCCGCGCGCGTCGTAGGCGTACGTCCACGTCCCCAACGCGTCGACGATTCGCCACAACCGCCCGCGGCGATTGCGCTCGCCGTCGGGCGGCGCCGGGTCGGCCGCGTTGAGGTATGCGTATGTCACGTCGGGGGCCGGTGCGCCCGCGATCGCCGTCGTCAGCATACGGCCCAGCGCGTCGAAGGTGCTCACCACCTCGCCGCCCAGCGCGTTGCGGCGGGTCGCGACGTTTCCCGCCGCATCGGCGATCGAGAGCGTCGTGCCGGTCGACGGGTGCACGTTGCCGATGAGCCGGCCGAGCAAGTCGTAAAGGAGGATCGTGGTTACGCCGTCGGCGTCGGTCGTCGTCGCGATCTTGCTCTGCGGCGTGTAGGCGAACGTTTGCCGGATCGTGCGGCCGCCGAGCTGCTGCTCGATGGCGACGATGCGTCCCATCGCATCGAGATGCTGCACGAGCGTGCGGGTGAGGCCTCCACCCGCCAGGGAGTTCTCGACGGTCAGGAGGCCGGGCGCGTACGCGTAGGCGGTGATCGCACCGCTCGGTTCGGTCCGCACCGCCAGCCGTCCCAGGCCGTCGTAGGTGATCGTCGTGGCGGGCGTCCCGGCGGGCGGCACGGCGTATGCGGGGTCGTCGGCATAATACGGTTCGAACAGCGAGGCCTCGAGGCCGCGCACGTTGCGCCGCACGGCATCGCGCACGATGTAGCGGCGACCGGCGTCGCCTTCGCCCGGCACGGAGCCCGCGATGCGCTGACCGCGGCCGTCGAAGTAGTCGATCTCGGCGAAGGTCGCGGCGTTGCCCGACGTAATCCGGTACGCCGTCGCCAGCGCATAGGGCTGCGCGCCGAGCTGGTAGTCGAACATTGCGCTCGGCAGCGCGGCGGAATCGCCCGGCGAGATCGTCGCCGTCACCCGGCCGAGCAGATCGAACACGTCGGTCGTCACGGCGCCCGCGGGATCGGTGAGCGAGGCGATCTGCATCGCGCGCGCGTCGAACGCCGCCACGGTGACGTTCCCGAGCTCGTCGATCATCCGCTCGGGCCGGGCCCCGGTCGCGTCGTACACGATGTGAGCGTCGAAGCCGAGCTGGTTGCGGCGGACGAAGGTGAGGCTTCCGGCCGCCTTCTGCCGGTCGTACGCGACGTGGCGGATCCACCACCCGGGCTCGCCGCTATGGCGCAGGTAACCGAGGGCCGTGAAATCCGGCACCTTCGTTCCGAAGATCGTTGCCGTCATCGCATCGGTGAACGCGAGGACGTCGACCCGCGAGACTTGGCCGATCGTCGCTTGGCCTTCGGGCAAGCCCGTGAAGGCCGGGCCGTCGTAGTAGGTGATCTTGGCGCTCACGATGGTCCCGTCCGCGACCGTCTGCGTGATGCGGGCCGGCAGCGAGACGACGTGCGCCGCGAGGTTCTGCGCGAAGGTCGTCGTCGTCGTGACGTCGAGGTCGGGCGTCGCGGCGCCGGTGCGCTGCGCGATCATGCGCTGCGAGGGGATGTTTCCGAACGCATCCGGTTGGGCGTAGGTGATCGTGTGCGTCGAGAACGGCGCCGCCGCGCGTTCGAAGGTCGTCTCCGTGGTTCGCGTCTCGTAGCCGACGCCGACCCGTGCGCCGTTCGCGGCGACGTCGATGCGCGCCGCATACTCGTGCGTCACGGTCCGGTACGGAAGCGCTTCCTGCGCGCTGCCGTCGAGCCCGAAGACCTCCGTCTTGAGCAATCTGCGGCGCAACGCGCCGAATGTCAGCACCTCGTCGCCGTCGAGCGGCCGCGCCACGTCGCTCGGGTCGACGCCCAGATGATAGGTGTTGCGCGCGCGCTGTGCCGGAACCGACGCGTCGCCGGCGTTGATCGTGTCGACGACCGCAAAGCCCAAGAACGCCTTGACCCCGCTGTCGTAACGGGCCGGTCCGTACACGTACCGGGTCGACGCGGTGGTCTTGGTCGCAGCGTCGGCCACCGTCACGGCTGCGACGCACTGGATCGGGAACGGGTGGAAGGTGCCCCACGGCGTCCCCGCTTCCTCGGCGTCGATCGCGAACTCGGTCGACGACCGATAGGTGATCGTCGTCGTGCGGCCGATCCCGTTGTCGACCGTCGCGAGGAGATACGGTTTGGTTCCACCGCAAAGGTCGAGGAACGCGTATCCCGTCCGGCTCACGCCGTAGGGGACGTTCGACCACAGCACGCCGATCGTGCCGCTCCCGTTGAGGTCGACGAGCCGCACGTTGTTCAGGCTGACCGATGGGGTGAACGGGATCGTCCGCGGCTCGCCGACCGTCGTCCCGCCGCGGTTGAACCACAGCGTCACGCTGCCGTCGTCGACGTACACGAAGTCGGCGCACCCGTCGCCGTCGACGTCGGCCAAGAAGAGCCGTTGGGGATCGTAGCCGCGCGGCAGCACGGGCGCGTTCGTCATCACGACGGGATCCGCCCAGCGGCCGTAGCCGAGATACGGCCAGTAGCGAATGGCGCTGCCGTCGACGCGCACGAGGTCCTGCAAACCGTCGCCGGTCATGTCGGCGAGCTTCACGTGCGGGTCGCGCAGGTCGGCGGGAACGGAGCTGCGCGGAAACGTTTGCGGGTGCTTCGAAAAGCCGCCGTTCTCGCGATAGTACAGCGCGACGAACTCGTCGCTCGCGGTGAGGATGTCGATCCGTCCGTCGCCGTCGAGGTCCATGAAACGCGAGGCCAGGCCGGTCGAGGCGAGCGGCGGCGCCGCCTCGAGCTGCACCGCGCGCCCGAAGCCGCCGCCGGGCTGAATCGGCACGTAGCGCGATGACGCGCTCGCGAACGCGATCATGTCGACCGTCCCGGTTCCGAGCAGGTCGGCGAACCCGACGCCGGGCTGGGACAAATCGACAGGACCGGGGACGGCGGGGAGCTCGAAGGGATAGCCCCAGCGACCGCGCCCGCGGTTGCGCCAGACGCGCGCGCTCCCGGCGCGCAGCTCGAAAAGCTCGGGCAGCCCGTCGCCGTCCCAGTCGAGCAGCTCGATCCCGCCCGAGCCGAGCGGCGGCGGCGAGGTGCCGGGGAGGGGGCCGTCGACCCGCGTGAGCGTGCGTTTTGCGGCGGTCGTATACCCGAACGCCGTCGGCGGCGCATCGAGCGTCGAGCCGTCGGCGCCGTGCCCGCGCACCGTGATCGAAGCGAGCAGCGAAAGCCCGGCGGGCTCGCCCTGCGTGTAGCCGAAGTTCCACGACCGCACGAGCGTCGGCGACGCGTCGAGCGCGTGCAGCTCGATCTTCGCGCAGCGTTGCGCGGTCGTGACGAGGAAGCCGAACGTCCCTTCGGAGAGCCGGTCGGGGCGCGGCTCGTAGGCGAAGTTCAGCGTGTAGCGTCCCCACGCGATCGTCGAGACATACCGTTGCGCACCGTCCGCGACGTAGCCGTAGGCGATCGTATCGCCGGCGGCGGTCGCCATCGTCTCGAGCAGCCACGCCCCGACCTGCTCGCTCCCGGCGGCATCGACCGCGATCCGCCCGGCCGGCGTCGCGCCCAACGTGTAGACCGTACCCGCCGTATCGGTGATCTGCCAGCTCGCACCGGTGCGCAGAATCCGGTAGAACATCGTGTCGACCCGCGGCCGGTACCCCCCGTCCCCGACGTCGACCAAGTCGTCGACGCCGGGCATCGCGAACGCGTCGTCGCCAGGTGCATAGGTTGGGATCCCGTGGTCGGTCGCGCGCTGGATCGCCATCGTCCCGAAATCCCAGCCGATCCCGAACGCACCGTTCCCGGCACCGCTCGAGTACCGCAGCTTCAGCTGCGGTACGATCCCGTCGGGGCCGGCGGGGAGCGACAGCGGGAAGGCGTAGCTGCCCGTCCCCGTGTTGAGGTCGGTCTCGAACGACGTCCCGACGTCGGCGACGCTGCCGCCGCCTTTGGGGAGGCTGAGGGCTTGGGGGTCGACCCCCGAGTTCGTGCTCACGGCGATTAGGACCGCGGCGTGAACGTGTAGCTGAAGACCAGCGAGACGTTGGCGATCGAGGAGAGGTCGAGCACGCCGTTCTTCACGAGCGCAGGGTTGGCGCCTTGCGGCACGGCGATCGCGTACGCCCCGAGCGCCGAGCCCGTTGCGAGCGGCGTGAAGGCCGACGCCCCGCCGGAGGCGACCTGCCCGTTCGCATCGGTCACCGCCGAAACGGCGGCCGGATGTCCCGGCGTCGCCAGCGAGACCGTGATCCCGGCCGGCGAGGCGCCGGGCCTCGTCAACAGCAGCGCGACGTCGGTGAGCACCGGCTGCTTTTGATTGAACGGGAAATCCGAGTTCGCGAGGGTGACGTTCAGCGTTCCGGTGTCCTGGAAGTGGAAGAACGCATCGGGGTAGAGCCACGCCAGCGGCAAGCTCCGCGAGCGCTCCGTGACGCCCGGTAGCGATGCCAAATGCGAGAGCACGCGCGACTTGAGCGTATCGTCGTACCTTGCGGTGTAGTAGAAGATCAGCCGCACGTCGGTGAGCGCGCCGTAGTCGATGTCGTTCACGGCGCGTGGGATCTCCAGGTGCCAGGTCGATGCGACGCCGGCGCCTTCGAAGATCCGCAGCATGTTGGGTTTGTCGCGGAACAGCAGGCTGTCGTTGCGCGCCTGGTAATCGGAGAGCACAAGCGTCTCTCTGGACTGGATGCGATACTTGACGCCCGGCGATCCGTTGGCGGGCCATGCCGCGCTCGGCACGCGGTAGGTCGAGATGCCGTTGTTCGTGAGCGTGCCGGAGATGCCGAGGACCGGCACGATCCCGTCGACGGCCACCTCGACCGACGAGATGCGACCGGCGTACGTCCCCGCATAGGCCGCGTCGAAATCGTCGACCCGCGTTTCGAAATCGATCGCGCCGGTCTTGCGGAACTGCGTCTCGAAGAGGTACGAGTAGTTCGTCGCGAGCGAGATCTCATGCCGCAGCGGCTGCGGCTTGCCGGCCGTCGACGTGATCAGATCGTAGGTGAAACTCTGGACGTCCGCCAGGAGCAGGTCGGCGCCGAGCAGGCCGCCCACCTCGCCGCTGGCATAGCTGTCTTGGATGAGCTGCAGCGACTGGTCGGTCTCGAAGTTGTAGGCCGACTGCATCAGCTTGGCCGCGCGCATCGCCATCGTGAAGTAGCGCTGGTAAATCCAGTACATCGTCTGACCCATCGCGTGCCAGACGTCGGCGGTGAACGTCGAGTCGTCGAACGCGTCGAGCACCTGCTGCGCACCGGTCACGCGGAGGTTGGCCGCCGTCGTCCCGGCGTTTGCCGCGGCCACGCGCGCCTTCGCGGCCGCCGCTTCGGCCTGCGCTTGGGTGGCGGCGGACTTCATCTCTGCCGCAGTCTGGTTCAACTGGTCGATCTCGTACCGGCGCGCGTACGTCGCGGCGTCGAGCGAGAGCGCGGCCGCGACCGTCGCGGAACTGTCGCTGATCGTCCCGCCCGCTTGCAACTGCTGCAAGTAGTTCGCGAGGTCGCTGGGGTCACCGTTGTCGCCGCCTTGCACTTGCGAGGATTCTGCCTGCATGAGGTTTTGCGCCCAAGACTGCGCGCTGTAATCGGCGACCGAAGAGACGGCGTCGCTCGCGCGCAGGCCGGCGAGCGCCGCGGCGTCTTGATACGCGTTCAGCTCGGCCTGCGCCGCCGCCGCCTGCAGCGCCGCGGCCTGCGCGTCGCCCTTTGCTTGCACGACGGTCTGCTGGAGCTGCACCTTTGTCACGGTGCTGTCGTCGGCGTGCGATTGGTACGAGATGTAGCTCTGCTCGGCGTTCACCGCGAGGTTCGCGAAATTGACCGCGACGTTTTGCAGGTAGTCGAAGGTCCAGATCGGCACCGTGTTCGTGGGTAGCCCGTAGAAGTCGAGGCCGCCTTCGATCTTCTTGAGCTCCGAACGGACCTCGCTGATGACGGCGCCGAGCAGCGGGTTGATCGTATTCGCCAGCGGCGTCCCCGCGGCGAGATCGGCGATGACCGTTTTTGCGGTCGCCGCCACCGGCGCGAAGGTTGCCGACGTGTACAGCTGGCTCGTCGGAGCGGTGTCGTCGATCGCGATCACGTTGGTGTAGATCGGCACCGCCTTCGCCGCGTCGCCGTTCTGGAACACCGAGTTGCCCCAGGCGAGGTAGAGATTCGCCAGCGCGAGCCACACGAACGGCACCTCGATCGCGGCGTTGATGTACTGATACGCTGCCGCTTGGAGATAGTATTTCTCTGCGTTGGCGTAGTCGCCCAGCGCCTGCAGCGACTGCGCGATCCCGAGCGGGATGACGTAGTAATAGTCGTGCGGCAGCGCGAGCGCCACGTCGGAGGGCTGCTGCGGGTGCAGCAGGGCGTCGGGGAGCATCGCGAGGCTCTTCCGCGCGGTGTAGACCTGGCTCTCGATTTGGTCGACGGCGGGAATGCTCCCGACGTTCCAGCCGAGCGAGACGACGTTCTTCCCGACGAGCACGCCGACCGAACGGCTCGATATGGCCGCCGCCGCCGTCGTCGCCGCGGCCGGCGCAGCCGGCGTCGCGAAGACGGCGGCCGCCGGCGCGATCCTCGCGGTTTCGAGCCGTGCCGCGCTTTGCGGTGCGGCAACCGTTTCGGCTGCGACTTGCGCGCGGACGGCCGCCGCGACGCGAATCCCGATCTTGTCGATCGTCCCGCCGGTGAGCTTGGTGGGATCGACGGGTGTCGTCGGCTTCAGCGTGTGCGTCGCGACGGTCGGCAGGATGGTGAGATACTGCGCGCCGATGTTCAGCAGCGGCATGAACAGCGCGGGGTCCTTCGAGAGCGAGTCGTACGCGCCCGGAACGTCGATCGGGGTGTTCGCGTCGAGGTACGTGTAGATCAGCGTCCCCGCCGACTTGTAGGCATCGATCGCCGGCTGGTATTGGCGCTGGTAATAGAGACGGTTGGCGTTGCTCAGCGCGGCGGCGATCGCCGCCAGCTCCGCGGCTTGCGCTCCCGCTGCGGCGGCGGCCCGCTGCACGACGGCGTTCGGATAGCGCAGCGAATAGACGTTCTCGGGAAATTTCGCCATGACGTCACCCTGGATTTCCTACGACGATGGTGTAGCCGCCGACGAGCTGCTGCCCCTCGTACTGGCTGAGGCGGACCACCTGCGCTTGGCCGGCCGGCGGCGGCGCCGCGACCGTGATCTTGCGGAGCAGCTCGTCGCTGAACAGCGCGGTGTGGTCGACCAGCATCGCGACGTTCGCCGATGCGACCGTCAGCTTTTCGGGCGTGATCGTGCGCGCTGCGGCCGGCGCGGCAGGCACCGCTGCGGGCGGTGCGGGCGCCGCCGCGTGCATGGCCGGTGCCGCGACGGTCAGCGTGTGCGGCAGGATCCGCGGCACGGCGGGAGGCGTCGGCTTCACGGTCAGGACGTTGTTGGCGGCGAGGTCCGCCAAGCTGTGCGTGGCGATCTTCGGATCGAGTTTCAGCTTCGGCGCGATGATCTGCACGGCGTCCTTTGCCTCGGCGCCGACCTGCGCCAGCTCGAAGCGGGTCCTGGCGGTGACGGCGGTCAGCGCGAAGCGCCCGACGATCTGTTTCATCTGGACCATCGACTGCACGACGGCGACGTTGCGCTGTCCGACGTGCCGGTCGAGCCACGGGCTCCACTGGGTCGCCGCGACGGCGTCCCCGAACCCCCACACCTTGACGATCAGGCACTCGTGCCCGCCGTTCTCCATCGTCGGCACCCACGGCTTGGGGCATTTGACGAGCTGGTGGCAGAGCGGCGAATTCCGCGGCCCCAGATCGATCCGCGTCATCCCGATCAGGTTGGCGTGCGAACCGTCGATCGCCAGCGCCGGGTTCACCCAGTAGAACATCACGACCACGCCGGTAAGCGGTGCGCGGCCGAGGTTCCACACGTGCGCGTACACGGTGTTCGGCTTCCCGACGGGCAGCACGCCGCCGTGATCGGGCGGGATCGCGGGCGTCGTCGACGGGTCCCCGACCGCGGTCCAGATATCGGGGCTCTCCCAGAAGACCGTGTTAGGCGCCATCGGACGCGTCCCGTTGTCGCCGGTGAACGATCGCACCAGCAGGAACGGCAGCATCTTCTGGCCGGGGCGATCGTTGCCATCGCTCGAGCCGATCTTTCCACTCTTGATGAGCCCCTCGAGCTGTTCGATCTTCTTTTGCTCTTCGGGGGTCCACGGGTTGAGCGGTATTTTGGCCGGCGTCGCGCCGGGCGCATTGGTGAAGAGCGGCGACTGCGGCGGGGTGTCCGACGAGCCGCCCTTGCCTCCGTTGTTCACTTGAATTTCTCCTCGATGTCGATGTAGCGGATGCGCACCGGGCGCTCTTTGAGCTCGTTTTGCATCGACGGCGTGTCGGCCGGGCTCGATGCGGTGCCGCCGGCCGGCGGCGGCGGCTTGATGTCGTCGGCGCACCAGCCTGTACCGGGCGCGATCGGCGCGTGGTACGTGCGGTGTCCGTGCGCGTCGGTGCCCGTCGGCGGCGGGTCGTACTGGGAGCCGCGGAAGTACGGCGACGGCACGGCCATGACGCCTTTGGACCGGACCCAGTCCCAGCACTTGTACGCGTAGCCGCGATCGCTGTCGAGGTTGAAGTTCGCGATCGGGTGCTTGTCGTCGCCGGCATGGTCGCGCGTCAGGAGCGCGATCAGATATGCGGAGTAGTCGACCGGGTCGCCGAGATGCGTCCCTTCGTCGATTAATGATCGGGCGAGTTGGATCGTCTCGGCCTCGCTCTTCGCCGCTTCGAACTTCGCTCGCGCGGCGTTGTTGCCGGGGCTTCCGCCCATCAAGATCGTCGCGTCCTGCGACGTCCGGTACGGGCTCGCAACCGACATCGGACCCTCGATCGGCACCGGCTGGTTCACGTCGTTCGCGAGCGGGAAGCGCCAGGGGCGGGTGAACTCGCTCGGTCCGGTCGTCTCACCGGCGCACACCTTGAGCAAATTGTCCTTGATGATGTTGGTGATGAAGTTGTTCTGGTCTTCCACCACGTCGCGCGGGAACTCGCGGTTGACGTTGTGCCCGCTCGGCTCCGTCATCGGCGTGGCCGTGCCGCCGAGTCCGCCGGAGAACTGGTTGAGGCTCGCGTCGATCCCGGGCCACGTGTCGAGCACCGAGACGCCCAGCGTGTTCAGCCCTGTGTTGATCTCGTTTTGCATCGGCATCAAGTAGCCGGTCATCGACAGGTACCAGTGCAGGCCCAGCCACGCGTTGTAGAGCGGCAGCTCGAATACTTGGTACAGGGCTTCGCGCAGCGGCAGCGTCCCGAAGCTCGTGATGATGCCGGCGAGCGCCGTCACCGGATAGGCCAGCACCTGCGCGATGTACACCAGCCAGGAGAAAAGCGACAACAGAAAATCGAGGAAGTCTTGCCACGCGCTGTTGTCGGAGCTCGCGCCGGGTCCGGGATCCGACGCGCCGCTGCCGGGCGGCGACGGGAACGGCTGAACGATGACGACCGGCGGCGGGTCGGGGCGGCGAATGCTGTAGAAGTCGGTGGTCGTCCACTTGACGTACTTGTAGAGCCACCAATACGTATTGACGATGTCGTCCTTCGTCGCGAAGCCGTCCGTGTGGTCGTTCGTGATCGCTTCGATGATCTGCGGGGCGGGTGCACATGCTCCGACGGAGCTGGCGGCGATCGTCGGATTGTAGACCGTTTTGAGCGCGGCGGCGATAAACGCGGCGAGATCGTCCGGCATGGCCGAATCGAAGTCCCACTTGCTCTTGCGGTCGAGCTGCGCCGGGGTGTCGTCGCCGGGATCGTAGGTCGGGCCCGGCTGCGGAAAATTGAGACAATCGATCCGCGAGCTGCCGTCGGGGTTGAAGGCCAGCCAAAGGTGCAGCGCGGAGTTCGACATCATGTTGTAGATCGATTGCGAACCGTGCTCGCTGTCGTAGACCTTGGCGTCCATGTGGTTCTCGACCAGATGGTGGCGCTGCCAGTGCAGGCGGTACGGGCCGCCGCACTTCTCGTTCACGAAGCAGTGGCCGGTCACGTCGGTTGCGATGTGCGTCATCCAGCCGAGCGCGAAAGCCCGCTGCCGATCGGTCGTCGCGGTCTTCCACAGCTCGTGCGCGAACTCGTTCGTCTTGCGGTAGTGGAGCATGTCGCTCCAGAAGAACGTCTGCTCGTCGAAGCCTTGCGGGACGCCGCTCGAGAGCAACCCGAAGATGTCGTACTGCCGCGTGATCAGCACCAGCACGAAGTCGATCAAGAACTTGATCGCCTGCGAGAAGATGTCCGAAAGCTGCTGCGAGAGCCCGCCCGTCAGCGCCGAGAATTCGTCGGACGCGTTGTCGGCGATCGGCCCGAGGATGTCTTCATACGGGCCCAAGAAGTTGTCGTCCCACCAGGTGAAGAGCGTGCGAATCAAGTTCGCCGCGCCCCACAGTCCCGTGCCTGCCGGCGGCTTGAAGTCCGGCAGCAAGAAGAAGATGTCCGGTCCGATCGCGCCCAGCGCGTAGTACGCCGGGTTGTTCTGCACGATGGCCTGCAACTGCGCGGCCGTCGGACCGGAATCCGAAGCGAAGATGGAGGCCGCGTTCGCGTTGGCGTTCAGCTTCGAGATCGCTTCGCGCGCGGCATCCATATGGATATACCATCCAGGCATAGCGTCCGCCATTTCTGATCGGCTCGGTTGTCGATGTTTCCGGCGCGCATGTCGGCTCGACCCATCGGGGTAATGCCCCGAGGATCAATAAGCGTAAGCCGGTCGCACAGAGAAGTCTACGCTCCCGGCTCGATCGTGAGCTACCTCGCAGAGGGCTCCAAGACCGATGGGAGTGTTGTTGGGAAACCGTCGCAGCGGCGCCTCACGCGTTGCGGTTCGCGCATTCGCAGACTCGCCGCCGCGCTACGCCGTCACTGCACCGCAAAAGGATACGAGGCGAAACTTACAATCCTCTTACATGTCGCTCGACGAGCAGCGGTTGGCTGCCGACGCCGAGATAGCCGTCGGCATCCGCGAGCCGCGAGCTCGAAATGCCGAGCCCGTCGTCGCTGAGCGTGGTGCGCGCTTCGAGCAGCGTCCACTCGCCGCGCGGATACCGCTGCAGCGCGATCGAGAGCGACATCGGCACGAACAGCCAGTCGCCCATCGGCAGCTCGCCGCTGACGCCGTTCGCCGAATCGGCGATCAAGATCACGCGGTCGAACGGCTGCGCCGGCTCGCCCGCGATCAGCGGCACGCGCGGCCGCGTCCACACCGACGCCGGGCCCGGCGAACCGCCGCCGGAGACGTAGCGCCACTCGAACGCGTCGCCGTACCCGAACGTGCTCAGCCAGTTCGGCGGCGTGTTCGGCTCCGGCAGCGGCGGGACCGGATCCGGCGGCGTCGCCGCGGGCGGCACGCTGCCTTCCGGCTGCGTCGCGATGCGCCACGCGCGCGCCGTAAGCACTTCGCGGCCTGCGCTTTCGACGACCGCTTCGAGCATCTCGATGCGCCGGCCGGGCCGCGCGACGCGCGTGCGCACGGTCATCGGCGCGCGCGGGAGCGGTCCCAGGAACTCGGCGGCGATCCGCGCGAGCCGCATGTCCTCGCGCGGGTGCTCCTCGCTGAGGACGTGCGCGAGCAGCGCCGTAGGCGGGCTGCCGTGCTGGAGCCGTTCGTCCCACGGGCTCGTCGTCGCGCGGGTGGGCGCGAACGTGTCGTGCTCGAGCCGCTCGTAGAATGCCGTCGGGTCCATCCCGCCCCGCTTCGCCCCCAGGATGAGGCGAACCGTCCCGCGCAAGACGCTTGGGTGGAGCAGCAGGACGGGATCGCGGGACCGCCCGCACTGACCGGCTCGGGCAACGCGCGAGCCTACTTCGGCTGGGGCGCGCTCGCGCTCTTGGTGATCTCGCTGGCGCTGCCGGTGGTGCAGATGCCGTTCGTCGGGAGCCAAAACGTCTTCGGCATGAACGACGGCACGGCGTACTGGTTCTTGGGCGCCGCGGTGATCGGCGGCATCGCGATCTTCTTCAAGCGCTACCGTCTGATCGCGATCCCCGGCGTGCTGGTCCTCGGCACGACGCTCTACTACGTCTACCACTTCAACGCGATCAAGCACGACGCGGTGAAAGACTTGCACGGCAACATCTTCGGCGGGCTCGCGCAAGGCTTGCTGTCGACGTTTCAGCTGCAGTACGGTATCGCGGTCATCCTGGTCGCCGGGGCCGCCATCGTGACGGCATCGTTCATGACGCGGGACGCCGCGACGATGCCCGAGCTGTTCGCCGTCAACCGGCGCGCGTTCATCAGCGGCGCCGTCGTGCTCGGCGTGCTGTTCCTGCTGGTCGCGCTCGCCCCGACGTTTTTGCCCGCGAGCTGACCGCGGCGGCGGACTGCCACGCTTCTGCCGTTTCTCACAGTTTTTTCAGAGCTATGGGATACCATCGAAGGCCATGCGCCCGATCAGCTTGCGCCGGCGCGCGCCGCGCGATCCACGCGCGCGACTCGCGGACCTCATGCTCCTGCCGCGGACGATCGACAAGGCGCGCGCCGCGCTGCGCGGCGGGGATCTGGGCGACTATCATCTCGCACCCGGCTTGAGCGCGTCGCTGCTCGCCGAGATCGGGCTGACGCAGGCGGAGTTCGTCGACCTCGTGCGCGGCGCCGGCGACGAGAACGAGGTTGCCAACGCCGTCGCGGAGCGCATGCTGCCCGAACGGCGCGAACGCTGGAACGACGCGCTCAAAAAACTTCGCGTCGCAGACCTCGACCCCGCGGAGCGCGAACGGTTCATGCGGCTGCACGATGCGCGCGACGACCAGCTCGTCGTCGAGGCGCTCGTCGCCGACGACCGGTGGGTGTTTCCGCCGGGCGGCGTGCGCAGGCTCTATCCCGCGCCGCCGCTAGTCGTTCAAGGTCGCCGCGATGACGGCGCGCAGGCGCACGGCGGCGTCGCGAACTTCGTCGGCCGAGATGATGAGCGGCGGAACGAAGCGCAGCGTGTTGCGGCCGGCAGCGTTGATGAACAGCCCGTTGTCGAGCCCGCGCTTGACGAAGTCGGCGGCTGCATACCCATCACGCACCGGCAGCCCGAGCATGAGACCGAGGCCGCGCGGCTCGTCGAAGACCTGAGGGTGCTCGGCCGCTATCGCTACTAGCTCATCGCGCAGCAATGCGCCGGCGGTCGCGACGTGTCCGTCCAGATCGACCACGTCGCGAATCGCGAGGTGCTCCAGCGCCGCCGCCGCGGGGACGGGAGAACCGCCGAACGTCGTGCCGTGATCGCCCGGTTTGAGCGAGGTCGCCGCGTCGCCCCGCACGATCAGCGTCCCGATCGGCAACCCGTTCGCCAGCGACTTCGCCAGCGTGAACGCGTCGGGCGTCACGCCGTACACCTGATGCGCGAACAGCTTCCCGAGCCGCCCCATCCCGCACTGCACCTCGTCGAAGATCAGCAGCGCGCCGCGCTCGTCGCACAGCCGCCGCGCCGCTTCGAGATACTCGCGCGTCGCCGGCACGACGCCGCTCTCGCCCTGCACCGGCTCGACCAGAAAGCACGCCGTCGTATCGTCGATGGCCCTGTCGAGTGCGTCGACGTCGTTGAACGCGACGTGCGCGAAGCCGAGCGGCAGCGGGCCGAAGCCTTCGTGATACGCGGGGTTGTCGGTCGCGGTGAGCGCGCCCATCGTCCGCCCGTGGAACGAGCCGTTCGCGGCGAGGATGACGTTGCGCTGCTTCTCGCCGCACCGCCACGCATGCTTGCGCGCCAGCTTGATCGCGGCTTCGTTCGCCTCGGCGCCGCTGTTGCAGAAGAAGACGGCGTCGAACCCGGACAATTCCGCGAGCCGGTCGGCCAGCGTGCCGGCGGGTTCGTGATGCACGAGGTTGCTGACGTGCACGAGCGTCGCAGCCTGCTCGGCGACGGCGCGCGCAATGCGCGGATGCGCATGCCCGAGCGCACACACCGCGATCCCGGCGACGAGATCGAGATACGCATTCCCGGACTCATCGAAGAGCCAGCACCCTTCGCCCCGAACGATGTTGATCTCGAGCCGCCCATAGTTTTGCATGAGATGCGGATGCTGCGTCACCAAACGCGCGCCGCGCGAAACGTGAATCATAGGAGCGTTCCTTGGTTTCTGTCACCCTGAGCTTGTCGAAGGGTGAGCCACGATTTTGGCGCATGCTTCGACAGGCTCAGCATGACATGAGTCACGTCCGGTAGTGCGCGTTGATGCGCACGTAGTCGCCTGTAAGATCGCAGCCCCACGCGGTCGCTGTTGCTTCACCGATGCCCAGGTCGAGGCGCACCTCGACGTTGTGCTCTTCGAGGACGTGGTGCGCTTCGGCTTCGCTCATCGCTTCGATCGCGCCGCGTTCCACCCAGGTGTTGCCGCCGAGGTACAGCGACCACGTCTCCGGATCCATCCCGGCGCCGACCGATCCCGCTGCGGCGACCATGCGGCCCCAGTTCGGGTCCTCGCCGTACAGCGCGGTCTTCACCAAGCTCGAGTTGATCACCGCGCGCGCGATCGTGCGCGCCTGCTGCGTGTCGCGTGCGCCCGTCACCGTGAACGTCAGTGTCTTGGTCGCGCCTTCGCCGTCTTTCACCATGCCGACCGCGAGATCGCGGCACACGGCGGCGAGCGCCGCGCGCAGCCCCGGCGTCGCGTCCGCGTCCCCGGGCTTCGCGCAGCAGTAGACCGCGTCGTTGGTCGACATGTCGCCGTCAACGGAGATCATGTTGAACGTACCGTCTGCCGCTTCGCGCAGCGCCTCGGTCAGCGACGCGCGCGACACCGCGGCGTCCGTCACCAAGAACGCCAGCATCGTCGCCATGTTGGGAGCGATCATCCCCGAGCCTTTGGCGATCCCGCCGATCACGCGGCGCTCGCCGTCCTCGTGCCACGCGTACGCCGCGAGCTTCGGCACGTGGTCGGTGGTCATGATCGCCTCGGCTGCCGCGTACGACGCCTCAGGGCCTTCGGAGAGCTGCTTGTGCGCGCGGTCGAGGCCTTTCGCGAGCCGGTCCATCGGCAGCGTTACGCCGATGACGCCTGTCGACGCGACCACGACTTGCGTCGCACGCACGCCGAGCAGCGTCGCGGTATGGCGCGCGGTGTTCTCCGCATCGCGCAAGCCGCGCTCGCCGGTGCACGCGTTCGCGCAGCCGGCGTTGCAGACGATCGCCATGATCTCGTCGCCGTCCGCTTCGAGGTGCGCGGTCGTGGCGAGCAGCGGCGCGGCTTTGATCTCGTTCGTCGTGATCACTTCGGCGCAGACGTGCGGTCCGGGCAGCGAGATCAGCGCGAGATCGCTTTTGCGCTTCTTGATGCCGGCGTGTACGCCGGCCATCACCACGCCGGGGACGGCGCCCAGCCCGCCGCGCAATTGAATCAGCCGAACAGGCTCGCCGTTACGGGCACGCTCACCCTTCGACGAGCTCAGGATGACATTGTCGGCGGCGTTGACGTCGCCGGCGACCTTATCGTTCACGTCAGCCGACCGTTGTGCGGGCATGGAGACCGTATTCCTCCGGGAGTCCCAGTGCGATGTTCATATTCTGGACCGCCTGACCGGCGGCGCCTTTGCCCAGGTTGTCGATCGCGGACAGCACGTGCACGACGCCGTCGCGCTCCGCGACCGCGAGATGCGCGTCGTTCGTGCCTTCGAGCGCGGGCAGATGCGGCGCGCGCAGGTCGCGGAACACCGTGACGAACGGGTTCGCGGCGTAGAAACGCGAGTACAGCGCGAGCACTTCCTCGCGCGAGACGTGTGTGCGGGGAATCAAATAGACGTCGGCGAGGATGCCGCGGCGCAGCGGCACGACGTGCGGCGAGAACACGATCGGCGCGGTAATGCCGGCGCCGCGCGCTTCCTGCACGATCTCCGCGCCGTGGCGATGACCCGCGAGCCCGTACGCGCGCACGTCGCCATCCACTTCCGCGAACAGCGACGGCACCGACGGCGTGCGACCTGCGCCGGTGATCCCGCTCTTCGCGTCGATTATCACGTGCGAGATGCGCTCCGCGAGCGGTGCGAGCGGCACGAGCGCGAGCAGCGACGCCGTGACGTAGCAGCCGGGGTTCGCGATCAGCCGCGCGTTCGCGATCTGCTCGCGATAGAGCTCGGGGAATCCGTATACCGCTTCGCCCGCATTCGCGTGCAGGCGGAATGCGTCGGAGAGATCGATCACGCGCGCGCCCTTGGCGAGCAGCGCGGGGGTCTGCTCGCGCGCGAGGTCGTGGCCGCCGGCGACGAACACGACGTCGTCCTCGCGGACGCGCGGCAGCGCGCTCCCGCTGGGCTCGAGCTCGACGTGCACGTGCGGCAGCCACGGAAACACGTCCGCGACCGCCGCGCCCGGCTGCGAGCGGCTTTCCAGCACGCCCAAGGCGACCGACGGGTGGCGGTCGATGATGCGAATGAGCTCGGCGGCGGCGTAGCCGCTCGCGCCGACGACGTGCGCGGTGATCATGATAACGTCTCCGACAACGCCGCGATCGCGGCGCGCGTTGCAGCGATCGAGGCGGCAACCGCGTCGGGATGCGTCGAACCGGCCGTCCGCTTCCCGAGCACGGAACCCAGCGCGTCGACCGGCGCGTCCGGCACGCCGAGCGCCTCCGCGTCGGTCCGGTCGAGCGGGCGGCCTCGCTCCTCGGCCAGCACCACGCGCTCGCCGACCGCACGGTGCGCCTCGCGCGCCGTCGCGCCCGCGCGGATCACCGCGTCGGCGAGATCGGTCGCGACGGTATAACCGTCCGCGGCGCGCGCGCCGACGGCGGCGTCGTTGAAGTGCACGTGCGCGAACGCGCGGTGGAACGCGTCGAGCGCCGCCAGCGCGGCTTCCGTTCCGGCGATCGCCTGCGCCTTGGTCTCCTGGAGATCGCGATGATACGACAGCGCGATCCCGTTGGTCGACGCGAGCGCGCCCGCGTACACGCCGATCGCGCGCGCGCCCGCGGCGCGGACCAGCTCGAACGGATCGGGATTGCGCTTTTGCGGCATCAGGCTCGATCCGGTCGATGCCGCGTCGTCGAGGCGCACGTAGCCGAATGCCGGCGTCGCCCAGATCACGAGCTCTTCGCTCGGCCGCGACGCGGCGACGGCGGCGCGCACCGCGGCATGCAGCAGGTCGAGCACGACGTCGCGGTCGCCGACGGCGTCGAGCGCGTTGCGCGCCGGCGCGCCGAACCCGAGCTCGCGCGCGGCGGCGTCGCGGTCGAGCGGAAGCGAAGACCCCGCGAGGGCCGCGCTGCCCAGCGGACAGAAGCGCGCCGCATCGCTCGCAACGCGCGCGAAGCGCTCCGCGGCGCGCACGAAGGCCTGCGACGCGGCGTCGAGCCAGAACGCCAGCAGCACCGGCTGCGCGGGCTGCCAGTGCGTCGTCGCCGCGAGCAGCGTGCGCCGTTCCAGCGCCGCGACCGCCTGCTGTTCGATCAGCGCCGCGATGTCCAGTGCAAGCCGCGCACCGCGGCGCGCGCGGTCGCGCGCGTACAGCAGCAGCGTCGTCGCGACTTGGTCGTTGCGCGACCGCCCGGCGTGAAGCCGTTCGCCTGGCGGACCGGCGTGCTCGCGCACGCGCGCATCGATCGCGCCGTGCACGTCCTCGAACGCTTGCGCGCTTGCCCACGCCGCGAACGAACCGTCGTCGATCTCGCCGGCGACGCGGTCGAGCGCGCCGCGCAGTGCCGCGGCGTCGGCGGCTTCGAGGATCCCGTTGGATTCGAGCGCGGTGACGTGCGCGCGCGAGCAGCGCACGTCGAACGGCGCAAGCACGAGATCGTCGGCGAGCGACGAGCCGAACGCGAGCAGCGCGGCATCGGGCGCGGAAGCGAACCGCCCGCCCCACTGCAGCCCCTTCGCCTCCGCCGGATCGCCGTTGGTGTGCGGCGTGCTCACGCGCTCAGGCTCATCACGCCGGTGGCGTCGTCGACGAAACCCAGCCGCGCGTAGAGCGACCGCGCGCCGGGCGACGGCCGCAGAAACGTCCGCCGCACTCCCGAGCTGCGCACGGTCTCGACGACTGCTGCCACGAGCCGTGAGGCATGACCCGCACCGCGGTATGCCGGCTCGACGTACACGCCCGACAGCTCGGCATGCCGCGTGCCGTCGGGATACGGCAGCCGGTCGAAATACACCGCGCACGCCGAACCGAAGACGACGTCGCCCGCGCATGCGAGCCACGCGACGAGCCGTTCCTCGGCGAACAGCCGCGCGGTGTCGGCCGTCGCGCGCTCGACGAACGCCGCGAACTCGGCCTCGGCGAGATACCCCTGTTCGGCAAGGCTCGCGGCGCGCAGCCGCGCCAGCGCCGCCGCGTCGTTCGCGTCCGCTGGTCGAGCAAAGAAAAAGCGCGCCGTGTCCGGCGCGCCCGTCGTTCGTTCCATCGCTTCGCCTACCGCAAGGAGACGAAGCCCGGTACGAATCGTACGGGCGCGTCGGTAGGCGGTCGGCGCAACGAGATGCTCACAGGGGAACAGTCATACATCGTTTGGGCCGGGTTCGTCAAGTCGTTCATGCGATTTGCGGCGTCGCGCGCTCCGCCGCCTCGGCCGCTTTCGCCGCTCCGGCTGCGACGGGCAGCCCGTGGATCTGGATGAACCCGCCGGCCGCATCGTGCCGGAAGGTGTCGCCTGCACCATACGTCGCCAGCGACTCGTCGTACAGCGCGAACGGCGACCGCGACCCGGTGACGACGGCACGTCCGCGGATCAGCTTCACCCGCACGTCGCCCGTCATGCGCTCTGCGAGCTTGGCATTGAAGGCATCGAGCGCGAGCCGCAGCGGCGCCGACCACTGCGCGTCGTAGATCAGCTCGGCATACTTCTGATCGAGCGCGGCCTTGAGCCGCAGCTCGTCCCGCGTGAGCACGAGCCGCTCGAGCGCCTTGTGCGCCTCGATCAGCGTGACACTTCCGGGACACTCATACACCTCGCGCGACTTCAAGCCGACGACGCGATCCTCGATCATGTCGATCCGCCCAACCCCGTTGGCCCCAGCAATCTTGTTCAACTCGAACACCATGTCCGCGCCTTCGAGTTCACCGCCCGCTGTGTCACCCTGAGCTTGTCGAAGGGTGGGCCACCCGTGTTTGAACGAAATGACAACCTCGGCCCCATTCGCAGGCGCGGTCTCCGGCGCAACGGACCACGCATACGCATCGTCGGGCGGCGCATTCCAGGGGTTCTCGAGCACGCCGGCTTCGATCGACCGCCCCCACAGATTCGCATCGACGGAGTACGGCTTCGCTGCGGTGTGCGCGATCGGCACGCCGTGCGCTTGCGCGTACGCGATCGCATCGGGCCGCGAGAGTGGCTTGTCGCGCAGCGGCGCGAGCGTCTTGAGATGCGGCGCCTTCGCTCGCACGCCGACCTCGATGCGCACCTGATCATTGCCCTTGCCGGTGCACCCATGCGCCACGGCATCGGCCCCGTACTCGGCAGCGGTCTCCACAAGCAGATCGGCGATCAACGGCCGCGACAGCGCCGCGCTGAGCGGATACACACCTTGATACAGCGCGTTCGCCGCGAGTGCCGGATAGGCGTAGTCGCTGATGAACCGCTCGCGCGCATCGATGAGCACGGCATCGACCGCCCCGAGCTTGAGCGCCTTCTGCCGAACGGCATCGAGCGCGTCCTGCGAACCTTCACCGGCCACCATGTCGGACTCGCCGAGGTTCGCCGTCATCGCAACGACCTGATGCCCGGCGTCGACGAACTGCTTCAACAGAACCGACGTGTCGAGCCCGCCGGAATACGCCAATACGATCTTCACGAGCTCAGCCTTCCGCCCCGCGCATGTCTTCGAAACGTTGTTTGATCATCGGCGTTTTCTCGGGCGACTCGACGATCACGAGCACCGTATCGTCGCCACCGATCGTGCCGAGGATCTCCGGCCAATCCGCCCCGTCGAGCGCCGCGGCGAGCATCATCGCCGTTCCGGGATGCGTGCGCAGCACGATCTGGTTCACGCTGGAACGCACCTGAATGACGACCTCGGACACGACCCGGTGCAGCCGCGACGAGAACGCAGGCCCGACGGTCGGCTCGATGTACTTGAACGCGCCGCCGTGCCCGCCTTTGAGCGCAATCTTGAGCAGTCCGAGCTCCTTGATGTCGCGGGAGACGGTCGCCTGCGTGACGTCGTACCCCTGCTGCTCGAGAAGCGCGGCAAGCTCGTCCTGCGAATGGATCGGCCGCGCCGCGATGAGCGAAAGAATCGCGCGCTGGCGTTTGGTCTTGGGTTGTTGGTGAATTGTCGTATCCATCATTCGGTGAGCCCGCGGAGATCGGTGAGGAGTGCGAGGAGAAGCGCCTTCTGCGCATGGAGCCGGTTCTCGGCTTGGTCGAACACGATGCTGCGCGGCCCGTCGATCACCTCGGCGGTGACCTCTTCGCCACGATGCGCCGGCAAACAGTGCATGAACAGCACGTGCTTCGCAGCACTCCCGAGCAGCTCCGCATCGACCTGATACGGCCGCAGCGCGGCGACGTTGCGCTCGACGAACTGCTCGTCGCCCATGGACGTCCACACATCGGTGTACACGACGTCCACGTCGCGCACCGCACGCACCGGCGAGGTGAACGCACGCGCGGTGACGCCGTGCGCCGCTCCGAGCTTGACGAGCCGCGAGAGAAACGCATCGGGCGGCCTGTGCGTAGGCGGCGCTGCAAAGGTAATCGACATGCCGGACATCGCCGCAGCTTCAGCCAGCGAAACGGCGACGTTGTTTCGCGCATCGCCGACAAACGCAAGCCGCAGCCCGTGCAGCGTCCCAAACCGCTCGTGGATCGTCAGCAGATCGGCAAACGCCTGACACGGATGCGCGGCCTCGGACAGCGCGTTGATGGTGGGCACGGTCGCGGCTCCGGCAAACCGCACGAGGGGCGCATGCGCATGGGTCCGGTACACGATCGCATCGCCGTAGCGTGAGAGCACGCGCGCGGCATCCTCGGGCGTCTCCCGCGACCCGATCCCGACATCGGACCCGTTGACGGCGATGGCGTGCCCACCGAGCTGCGTCATCCCGGCTTCAAAGGAGACCCGCGTCCGCAGCGAGGGCTGCTCGAACAGCATCACGAGCGTCTTGCCGCGGAGGAGCGCCATCTGCTCACGCCCGCGAGCCTTGAGCGTCAGAGCAAGCGAGAGAAGGCTAGCAAGCTCGTCAGCCCCGAGATCCGTAACGGAGAGAACATTCCGTCCACGCAAGCGAGCCGCCGCCGGCAAAGTGACCATGACCTGCATAATTATACATAAAATGCATTAATATGCAACCGTGGTCTTGGCTTTGCCCACAAAGGCCTGGCGGCGATAGCTGAACAGATGGAAGGCCCGCTGCCAAACCTCCGCGTGACGCCCCGTGTACGGCACCGCGCCGGTCGAATTCTTCTTGAAGGGGATTAGCGGTTGCGCGCCCCACGGCTTCGATCTGAGCGAGGATGCGGGCGCGGTCATGGTGTGCGCTCATTGTTGCGGAAGCCGGGTTGGACGTCGGGCCGGCCGGGCGATGGGTCGGCGCTCGAGTCTGGCCTCGGCGACGGTGACGCCTTCGGCATGAGGCCGAGTTGGCCGCGCCAGGCTTTTTTGCAGGGGCCGAGGTACGGGCCGGCCAGCGTTGCGTCCGGATTGTTTTCGTTGATCTTCGCCAGGTAGCCGATGCAGATGTAGGCGTTGCCGATGCGTTGGATCGCGCGCACCGCGACCGCTTCGCGGCCGACTCGGACGATGATTGCGTGCGCGAACAGTCCGTTGTGCGGGAGCGGATAGTTCGCGACCGTCCAGCGCTTCGGGTTCGGGCGTATGGCCAGCGTGCCCATGTCGATCGTGTAGTGCTTCATCGTTTGCGGTGCCGCGCTCGGGATCGCGTCGCGCATCTGACGGTTCAAGCTCGCGAGCATCTCCGCGGTGATCGTTGGCGCCGGTCCCGGGCTTTCTTCGACGCCGGGTGTGCTTGCCGGCGATCCCGTCGCGGTAGCACCGGCTGACGCAGCCGCATCGCCCGTGCCGGGCTCCGCGGTTGCAGTAGGACGGGCGTGCGCCTGAACTGCGCTCCCGCCTGGCGGGCGCGCAGCGGCCGTCGTCACGGCCCGCTTCGAGCCCGGCGTTGAAGCGCCGCGTGCGACCTTCATCGCCGTCCCGCTGCGGTCGGGCTTCGCATGCGAGATCCGCGGCGCCGCTGCCGCTCCGCCGCGCCGGCCGTGCGCGTAGCTCACGCGCTTGGTGATCCGCAGGATCGTCACCGTCGTCGCCTCGTCCGCCGCGTTTGTCGACGGGACCGGCGCGAAGCGGACGAAGCCGAGCATCAGCAGGTGGATCAGGATCGATGCCGCGAGTGCGATCGACCAGTCGCGCCGTGTCCGCTTCCCCGCCTGCATGAACGAGACAACGCGGCGGAGCCCAGAACGTTCGCGCGCTACGGACCGCCCAGCGTGCGCTTGAAGAACGCTAGCACGCGGTCACGAGCGTCGGCGCCGCCGCGGCCGTTCGCCTCCGGCGTTCCACCGAGCACGATGGTCGCGGCTCCGGCAGGATACGCTCGCGGCGTCGGTTTCCCGGAGAACGCCATGCCGTGCCCGGCGCCGGGTTCGACGAACACCGCGTCCTGCGCATCGCGGCCGGCCGCGTGCCGGCGGTCGTGCACGATCGCGCATGCGCCCGCGCTGTCCCATTCGCGATCGTCTTCGCCCGCGATGCACAGCACCGGGCCGGCGATCTTCTCGACGGGAATTGCTGCGCGCTCGCGCGCCGCCGTCGGCGCCGCGGCAAACGATGCAGCGAACGTGTCGCGGAACGATACGGCGCCGCCGCTCCCGAACGCGCGTCCTACCGCCATGTCGGCCACCGGGTCCGATGCAATGTACGGCACCGGCGCACCGTTTGCGCTCCACGACGACGTCTCGGGGCTTCCGTCGAACGCGAGATCGAACCACACGTACGCGCTCGGTACCATCGCGACGGTCGCGCGGATGCGCGGCTCGCGCGTCGCCGCGAGCAGTGCCAGCTCGCCGCCTTTCGACGTGCCGAGCAGACCGATGCGCGCGCGGTCGACCTCCGGCCGCGCGACGAGCCAGTCGATCCCGCGCGACACCGTCTCGACCGGGATCGTACGAAGCTTCTGCGGCAGCGGGTCGACACCGAAGTACGCGAGCGCAAGCGTCGCATAACCGTGCTCGGCGAGCAGCCGCGCCTGCTCGTCGTGCAAACCGCCTTCGCTTCCGCCGATCACGACGATCGCGGGATGGCGTTTGCCGTCACCGGGCGCGAAGAACGTGCCGACCAGCGAACCGCCGGCGACGGGAACGCGAACGAGCTCGTCCGCGCGGGCCGCGACCGCGCCGAACAGCAGGATCGCGCCGGCGACGGCGCTCGCGATCGCAGCAGCGATGAGCCGGCGCAGAGAACGTGCGGGATGCAAGGTGATCATGCAGCGATGATGCGCCCCGCACACCGCGCGAACAACTGCGCTCGATCACCCGCCGGAGATGACGAACGTCACCTCACGGCAAACCGACCGCCGCGCCTCGCGGCTACCGCCCGCCGAACGCGCGCAGCGCATCCCGCGCCACCACCTCGCCCCATTCCTGGATGAAATGCCCTGCCTCCGCGTACTCCGCCGGTTCGGGCGCATCGCGCACGTACGTCCGCAGCCGCTGCATCGCCGCCACGCCGAGCACGGGGTCTTTCGTCCCTGCCGCGATGAACGTTTCGCCGGTCCACGCCGTCTGCCACCACGTGCGCGCGCGGCGCGAGATCTCCGCGCCGTCCATCTCCGGCGAGATCGGCACGCGGTTCGGAAACGCGCGCACCCCCGCTTTATAGCGCGCGTCGGGGAACGGCGCGTCGTACGCCGCGACCTCCGCCGCCGACAGCATCGGGCACGTGCGCTTCATCAGCAGACCCACGTCGAGATCGGGATGCGCGTTGCTGTAGTCGCGCCACGCGAGCCATCCGGCACCGATCGGAAAATCCGCCGTCGCGAGCAGCGTGTTCATCGCGATCAGCCGCGTGAAGCGCTCCGGCATGTCGAGCGGCAGCGTCATCCCGAGCGCGCCGCCCCAGTCCTGGCACACGAGCGTGATCCCGCGCAGATCGAGCCGCTCGATCAGGCGCAGCAGCGAGTCGCGATGGAAATCGAACGTGTACGCCGCGTCGTCGACCAATTTGTCCGAGCGCCCGAAGCCGAAGAAATCCGGCGCCACGACGCGCGCGCCGCTCGCGCGAAAGACCGGCAGCATCTTGCGGTACAGGAAGCTCCACGTCGGATCGCCGTGCAGGCACAGGAACACGCGCTCGGCATCGGGCGGCCCGTCGTCGATCAATGCCATGCGCAGCCCGTCGAAACCGGGTAGATCGTCGGCGTAGCGCGGTGCGTACGCGAAGCCGGGCACGGCGGCAAACGCCGCGTCGGGGGTACGAAGCGACTCGATCGGCATCCCGACCCGTTCACGCGGCAGGAGGGTCGTGCCTCGACAAGCCAGGGTGCAACGCATGGTGATCGTCCTGAAATACGGCGGGAACGCGATGGCCGCCGAGGGCAGCGAGGACCCCACGCTCGACGAGGTTGCGGCGCTCGCCGCGCGCGGCGACCGGATCGTCCTCGTCCACGGCGGCGGCCCGCAGATCGACGCCGAGCTCGACGCCAAGGCGATCGACGAGGTGCGCGTGCAGGGCCTGCGCGTCACCGGCCGCGCCACGCGCGACGTGGTCGAGTACGTCTTGTGCGGTACGGTGAACAAGGCGCTGGTGCGCGCGCTGGCCGTTCGCCGCACGCGCGCCGTGGGGATCTCCGGAGAGGACGGAGGCCTGCTGGGCGCGCGCCGGGCGGGCTCGGTCAACGGGATCGACCTCGGCTACGTCGGCGAGATTGCAGGCGTGGATCCCGCGCCGGCGCGCGCGCTGCTCGACGCCGGGTTCGTCGTCGTCGTGGCGCCGCTGGCGATCGACGTCCAGGCCGGCGGCGCGCTGAACTGCAACGCCGACACCGCCGCCGGCGCGATCGCCGGCGCGCTCCAAGCCGACGCGTACGTCGTCATCACCAACGTCGCGGGCGTTAGGCGCGACCCGGCGGATCCGGACTCGGTCATCTCGCGGCTGAGCATCGCGGATGCGGAGGCGTACCTCGCCGACGGCACCTTCACCGAAGGAATGATCCCAAAGATGCGGGCTGCGATCGGCGCGGTCCGCACCGGCGCGAAGCGCGCTGTCGTGGCGGGCGCTGGGTACGGCGCGATCGGCGCCGCGCTGAGCGGCCTGGGCACGGAGCTGATCGCCTAGGACTTACGTCCCTATCTGGCGCATGGGTCGGTCTGCTACGCTCACGAAGCCGAGTGCGCGACGGGTAGTCCCGCCGCGGCTTCGCGCGTCCAACAGCGAGGATCCAGTGCAGCGTCCGCACGTCGTTTCATTCAGCGGCGAGCTTGATATTTGGAAGGAAAGCGACGTCGAGGCGAAGCTCGCGGCCCTCGACGGCCGCTGCGACGCTGTCATCGACCTGTCCGCCGTCCGCTACCTGGACAGCGCCTTCCTCAGCGCCCTGGTGCGCCTGCGCCGCCGCCTGCCGGACTGCAAGATCACCGTCGTGGCCATCACGCCCTCAGTCCGCCGCATCTTCGAGCTCACCGAGATGCACCGGCTCTTCGACATCGTCAAAACCCTGCCCGAATAGCCCTGTAGAACCGGTACGTTCGTACCGATGCCTGTACGGTGACCGGTATATGTACCGGCCAGCTTTACTTGTGGAAAGAGCAGGGTGTCTTGAGCATCGCCATCATCATCATCTCGGCCCTTCTGGCATTGGGTGCCGCCGTCAGCAGCGAGAGCCCGCAGGCTGGCGCTGCCCTCACGGCAGCGGCAACCGCGGTCGCGACGCCCGCTCCGGCGCCCGCCGACGTCATCAGCGGAGGCGGTCCGTCGCACTGACGGAATGACGGTCGCGATGGCGAAGGTGGCGCAAAGACGCGGGAGGGCGTCTGCGGAGGCCCTCGACGTGCTTTGGGTGTGATGTGATTTCCGAACGAGCTCGTGAAGTACGGCCGGTAGGCCGTGCGACGTTTTCCGAAGCGATGCGTGCGTGGTTCACGGGCGATTTCGAAGGTTGCCTGGCGCTGTGCGACCGCGTGCGCCCGCACGACGTCGACATGGTGTCGCAGTTGGCGCTGCTGCGCGCTCGCGCGCTGCTGCGCATCCAGCGGCCCGACGACGCCATCAAGGTCGTCAGCGACGTCTTCGTGGCGCACGGAACGCTCGACGCGTCGCTCACCGCGCGCATGCTGCTCGGCACCGCGTACGTGCGGCGCGGCGACCATCAGAAGGGCATCGCGATCCTCGAAGAGGCGCAGCGCGCGTCACGCGAGGCGCACCCGACGATCCGCTCGGAGATCGCGCTGAGCATCGCGCTCGGCTACTACTGCCTGCGCCGGCTCGAAGACGCGGACCGCGCCCTCGACCTCGTGTCCTCGGACGCAGACATCGTCCACGCGCGCGCGCTCGAGCACCGCGGCTGGATCGCGATCGCCCGATCCGATTACGCGGCGGCGACCGACAATTTCTCCGGCGCGCTGCGCCGCCTCGACAACTGCCGCCACTACGACCGCTTTCTCGAAGCGCACGGGATCCACGCGCTGTCCATCCTCGCGGCGGAACGGCTCGACCGCCCGACGTGGCTCTTCGTCGAGCACCGCTCGGACCAGTTCGACTGGAGCGCCGGCGGCCTCGCCGCATCGCAGTTCTGGGTGCGCATCTACAGTTCGATGATGTACGAAGCCGACGGCCGCATCAGCGAAGCGCTGCGCCTCGCGGGCGACGCCGAGCAGACCACGGAAACGCCCGTGCTGCGCTTGTTCGCGCAGTGCCGGCGCGCCGCGGTCTTGCGCAACGCCGGCGAGCGGTTCGGCCACGCCGACGCTGTGCGCCGCATGCGCCGCGAGCTCGATGCGCTGGACTTCGCGTCGCTGCACGGCGATCACCAGCTGATCTCGCTCTCGGTCGCGGAAGAGGTCGCATACTGCGGCGACGTGGTCGGTGCGCGCGCGCTCCTCAAACGCCACGACGCGCAGGAGGCGCGCTCCGGGGCCACCGCGCTCGCGAACGACCCGCGGCTGCAAGGCGTGCGTTCCTTCGTCGACGGTGTGGTCGCCGATGCCGCGAACGACCGGCAACAGGCGCATCATCACTATCGCGCGGCCTTCCAAACCTTCAAACGCGTCGGATACGAGCGGCGCGCGCTGCTCGCCGCGCTGCGCATCGGCGAGATCACCGGCCAGACGTACCTCCTGGACTACGTCGACCGCACGCTGCGCAAGATTTCGGACCACTCGCCGCTGCGCGAGCGCGCGCGGCGCCACAACCCGCTGCTCAAAGATCCCGTCGTCGCGGAGCTGTCGCGGACCGAGCGAACGGTGCTGGAGATGGTGTGCGAAGGGAAGTCGACGGCCGAGATCGCCGACGTGCGCGGCCGCTCGAAGCAGACGATCCGCAACACCGTGTCGCGCATCCTCACCGCGTTCGACGTCGGCGACCGGTCCGCGCTGTTGCGCGAATGCTTGCGCCGGGGGATCATTGCCGGCTGACGGCCGTCACTCGTGCGCGTCGCCGCGCCGTGCGTGCTCGTCGGCGTTCGGATCGGGCTTCGTCTTCGGCGGCAGCGCGTTGAGATCGAGCGGGCTCAGCCCCGCGGCGCGCAGGGCGTCGTTGAGCGGGCGCACCTCGCGGTCCACGAAGGCGCGGTAGCTCGCGAGCGCCGTCGCGCCGTCGCGCTGCAGCGCGATGCTTTCGGCGGCTTGCGCGGCGGTCGGCGTTCCGGGTGATAGGTAGCCGATGAACGACAGCACGCGCTCGCGCAGCAGGTCTTCGAGGAAGTCGTTGTCCTGGTCGTTCACCGGCTGCGAGCTGAGCGTGCCCTCGATGCGCTTCGCGTCCGCGAGCACGGCGCGCGCGCGGTCGGCGAGCGCCGCATCCTTCATCGCGGCGATGCGCTCCGGGATTTGCACGCGCACGTTGTCGAGCCCGTTGAGTGCGTCGTCGATCGACGACAGCTCGGTCGATCATCGCGATCTGGAGGCGATAGCCGCGCAGCTCGTCCGCCGCGGACGTGACGCGGCGGTCGCGCAACACGACGATCTGCTGCGCGTAGGTCTTGCCGTCGCGCAGCAGGCGCACGGTGTAGGTTCCGCTGAGCACCGGCGCGCCGTTGTCGAGGCCGCGGTTCCACGGCGCGGTGCGCCGCCACGGCACCGGCGGGTTTTCGTCGAGGCTCCAGTCGACGCGGTTGTAGCCCGCGACGTTGGGGACGTTGGGGACGTCCTCGCCGGCCTCGTCGTGCGTGCCTTCGATGCGGCGCACGACCTTGCCGTGTGCGTCGGCGATCTGCAGCGACGGCGCCGTCTTCGCGGGCGCGGCTTGCCAGAAGGTGAACGTCGCGGGCGCCGCGTCCTCACTGCTCGCGCGCGGGTTGACCGTCGGCGTGTAGCGCTGCAGCGGCTGCGCGGGGCGCGGCGCGAACAGCGCCGCGTCGGCGCTCGGCGCGCTCGCGCGGTCGCGCAACGCCGTGAGGTCGTCGAACACGTACATCCCGCGGCCGTGCGTCGCCGCGATCAGATCGCCGGACACCGGCTGCACGGCGAGATCGCGCACCTCGACCGCCGGCAGCGGCGCGGGGAACGGTTTCCACGACGCGCCGGCGTCGTCGCTGAACCACACGCCTTTGCCCGTGCCCGCGTACAGCAGCCGCGGATTGCGCGGGTCTTCGCGCACGACGTGCACCTCGCTCTGCGGCAAGCCGCTCGCGATCCCGCGCCACGTCGCGCCGAAGTCGTGCGTCACGTACACGTACGGCGCGCGGTCGCCCACGAAGTGGCGGTCGACGACGGCGTACGCCGTGCCGGCGCTGCGGTGCGACGGCTCGATGCTCGGTATGCGACCGTCGGCGTCGACGCCGGGGACCGAGACGTTGCGCCAGTGCGCGCCGCCGTCGCGCGTGAGCTGCACCACGCCGTCGTCGGTCGCGACCCAGATCGTCTTCGCGGCGACGGGTGAGGGCGCGACCGCGAGGATCGTGTCGAACGTCTCCGCGCCGGTCACGTCGAGCGTGAGCGGACCGCCCGACAGTCCCTGGCGTTCTTTCATGTTGCGGGTGAGATCGGGGCTGATCGCCTTCCAGTGCATGCCGTCGTCCGTCGTCCGGAAGACGGCGTTGCCGCCGACGTATACCGTGCGCCGGTCGAACGGGTCGAACGCGATCGGCGTCTCCCAGTTGAAGCGGTACGCCAGCCGCGACGGCGCGACGACGTTCTGGTCGCGCAGGTACGGCGACACGTCGAACTGCGCCGCGAGCCGCCGGTCGAAGCGCACGACGTTGCCTTCATTGTCGCCGCCGCCCGCAGCCGACCAGATCGTTTGCGGATCGCGCGGATTCGGCACCACCCACGTGCCGTCGCCGCCCTGCACCTTGTACCAGTCGCGCTGCAGGATGCCGCGGTCGTCGCCGGTGCGCACCGGCACGCACCATGCGCCGTTGTCCTGCAAGCCGCCGCACACGTGGTACGGGCTCTGAAAATCGTACGCGACGTGGTAGAACTGCGCGATCGGCAGCAGGTTGCGCCATTCCCACGTCGCGCCGTTGTCATGCGAGAGCCCGACGCCGCCGTCGTTCGCTTCGACGATCGTGCGGCCGTTCGCGGCGATCCACATGTCGTGGTGATCGCCGTGCAGCCCCTTGCCGCTCAGGTGCCACGTCTTGCCGCCGGTCGTGCTCTCGGCGAGCTTCACCGACACGGAGAACACATGGTCGGCGTCGTGCGGGTCGACGATGACGCGCGAGTAGTAGAAAGGGCGCTCGTTGATCAGCGTGTTGCTCGACGTGAGCTTCCACGTTGCACCCGCGTCGTCGGATCGCCACAGCAGACCGTCGCTCGACTCGACGAGCGCGTAGATGCGCTTGGAATCGCTCGGCGCGACCGCGAGCGCGATGCGGCCCGTCGCGCCGGCCGGTAAGCCGTTGCCGGTGACGCGCTTCCATGTGGCTCCGCCGTCGGTGGATTTGTAGATGCCGTCGTCCGCGCCGCCGCTGGTGAGGTTCCAGGCGGAACGGCGGAAACGCCACAGGCCGGCATACAGCACGTCGGGATTCTTCGGGTCCATTGCGATGTCGGACGCGCCCACCGCAGGGCCGGCGTACAGCGTTTTCGTCCAGGTCTTACCGCCGTCGGTCGTGCGGAAGACGCCGCGCTCCGTACTGTCGCGAAACGGATCGCCGAGCGCCGCGACGACGACGCGCTTGGCATCGCGCGGGTCGAGCAGCACGCGCGCGATCTGCGACGTCTGCGCGAGCCCGAGGTGCGCCCAGGTCTTGCCGCCGTCCGTCGAGTGATAGATGCCGTCGCCCGGGATCACGTCGTTGCGCGGCCACGGCTCGCCGGTGCCGACCCATACGTCGTTCTTGTCGCGCGGCGAGATCGCGATCGCGCCGATCGACTGCGTCCCTGCTTTGTCGAATACGGGCCTCCAGTCGCCGCCCGCATTGGTCGACTTCCACACGCCGCCGCCTGCCGCACCCGCGTAGAAGAGCGCGGGGTCGAGGTCGGTCCCGGCGACCGTCGCGACGCGCCCGCCGGCTACGGACGGCCCGATGTTGCGCCAGTGCACCGCCGGCCCCGGGCTGGGCGACGCGCTGGGCGAGGGGCTCGGCACCGGCGACGCATCGGCGCGAGGCCGGCCGGCCTCTTGCGCCGATGCACCGGCGCCGAGCACGAGCAGCAGCGAGACCAAGGGAGCGAAGGTGCGCACGAAACGGCAAACGGGCATCAAACCCTTCGTACGAGACGATTGCCTCTGTCACCCTGAGCCTGTCGAAGGGTGCGCCATGATCGCGCCGACCGGCTTGCCTTACGACTTCTCTCTGTGATACAAAGTTAATGCAATGAAGCTTCTGCCGACCGTCCCGCTCGCGCTCGCTGCGGCGCTTGCCCTTCCGCTCGCCGGCGCGATCGCCGACCCGCTCTCCGTGTTTCAGCCGACGCAGGTGCGCGCGATCTCCGTCACGCCCGCCGACGCTCGGGCGCTCCAGTCGTTCCCGCCGCTCGAAGCGTTCGGCACCGTGCGCGGCACGCGCAGCCCCGGTGTGGACGAGGTCGCGTCCGCGAGCGAGGCCGCTCGCGATGCCGGTTATGCGCTGCGCCTGCCGGCAACGGTCCCCGCTGAGGTCGGCAAGGACGCGCGCTATCAGGTGACGCAGCGCGCGCGCACGTCGTTCACGTTCGAGCAGGCGAAGGCGACGGCGTGGGCGCGCGAGCACAAGGTCGCGCTGCATCCGCTGCCGGCGGGCTTGAACGGCGCGACGTACACCGCGACGCTGCAGCCCGTCACGCTGGTGACGTACGGCGCGCGCGCCGCGCACGCACCGCGCGGAGCACGGCGTGCGGCGCGGCTCGTTCCTCGCGATCATGCAGGCGCCGGTGCCGACGGTGACGTCGAACGGCGCGTCGCTGCAAGCGCTCGCGGGATGGTTCGAGTCGCAGCCCGGCGTCCCGCCGCACCTCGTCGCGCAGATCAAGGCGATCGGCGACCCGACGCAGACGCTGCCGATCCCGGTCCGTTTCGACAAGCAGACGGCGAGCAAGATCGAGGTCGACGGCGTGCAAGGCCTCGTCATCGGCGACGAGACGGGGATCGGTTCCGCGATCGTGTGGGCGAAAGACGGCAAGATCTACGCGATCGGCGGAACGCTGCCGCAAAGCACGGCACTCGCACTGGCCAACTCGCTCAAATAGTGCCCGACGCGATCGTCGCGCACGGGCTCGCGAAGCGCTACGGTCGCATCGACGCGCTGCACGATCTGACGCTGAGCGTCGCGCGCGGCGAGTGCTTGGGCTTTCTCGGTCCGAACGGCGCCGGCAAGTCGACGGCCGTGAAGATGCTCGTCGGGCTCGTGCGCCCGACCGGCGGCGCGGCGGACGTGCTCGGCAAACCGGTCGGCGACCGCGCGACGCGCGCGCGCATCGGCTATCTGCCCGAGCTGTTCCGCTATCCGGACTGGCTCGCGGCGCGCGAAGTGCTCGCGTTCCATGCACGGTTGCTGCAACTGGCCGACGCCGGGCGCGCGATCGACCTCGTCCTGCTCGAAGTCGGTTTGAGCGACCGCGCCGGTGATCGCGTAGGCACGTACTCCAAGGGCATGCAGCAGCGGCTCGGCCTGGCCGTGGCGCTGCTCGGCGAACCCGAGATCGTGTTTCTGGACGAGCCGACATCGGCGCTCGATCCGGTCGGGCGCAGCGACGTGCGCGCGCTCATCGAGCGCTTGCGCGCGCGCAACACCACGGTGTTCCTCAACTCGCACCTGCTCGGCGAGGTGGAGCGTGTGTGCGACCGCGTGTGCGTGGTCGACCGCGGGCGCGTGGTCGCGCAAGGAACGGTCGACGCGCTCACGGGCGGCGTGACGCGCGGCGTGCGCGTGCGCTCGGACGACGGCTGGCGCGAGTACGACGTCGCGCCCGCGGAGATCCCCGGCTTGATCGCGCGGCTCGTCGCGGACGGCGTGCGCATTCACGCGGTCGAGCCGAAGCAGACGACGCTCGAGGACCGTTTCCTCGCGCTGGTGCGGCACGAATGACGGTACTGCTGTTCGCGGGCCTGACGCTGCGCGAGCTCGCTCGGCGCCGCCTGGTCGCGGCCGTCGCGCTGCTGACGCTCGCGATCGTCGTGTTCACCGCGTGGGGCCTGCACCGGCTCGCGACCGCGGTCGTCGACGGCGCGCCGATCGCGGAGCCGGGCGTGCGCGGTGCCGCTGCGGGGATCGTCATCTTACTGGCGTTCTTGTTCTCGTTCGTCATCGCGCTGGGCGCCGCGCTCGTCGGCGCGCCTGCGATGGCGGAGAGCGTTGCGAACGGCGAGATCCTCGCCGTGCTCGCGCGTCCCGTGCGGCGTGCCGACGTCGCGCTGGGACGCTGGCTGGGGACGGTGGTCGCGCTCGCGATCTACGTCGCGGTCGCCGGCGGCGTCGAGCTCTTGGTCGTGCGGCTGACGACGGGCTACGTCCCGCCGCAGCCGCTGCTCGCGCTCGCGTACCTCTGCGGTCTGGCGTGCGTCGTCACGACCGCCGCGGTCGCACTCGCGACGCGCCTTCCCGGGCTCGCCGCGGGGATCGTCGCCGCGCTGCTGTTCGGTCTGGCATGGATCGGCGGGATCATCGAGTCGATCGGCCTCGCGCTGGGGAATCAGCGGCTCGCCGATGCCGGGACCGTCGTCGCGCTGCTGTTTCCGACGGACGCGTTCTGGCGCGGTGCCGTTTACGCGCTGCAGCCTGCTGTGTTCGCGACCGTCAGCGTGAGCGCGACGTCGAACGGTGGCGGCGTGAATCCGTTCGCGGTGACGGCGCCGCCGCCGACGGCGATCCTCGCGTGGGCATTCGGCTGGATCGCCGTCGTGCTGGTCGCCGGCATCATGGCGTTCCGCGCGCGCGATCTCTGATTTCCGGGCGTCGCCGGCCGCCCCCGGGGTGTAGGCGAGCACCGCTCGCGCGGGCTCGCAGGAACGGCCGACGACGTGATGCGCCTCCCGGCTGCGGTAACGTGCGCCCGGTCCCGGTGTGGTGGGAACGAGGCACGCGGCCGTGCGGAAAAACGCATCTGGCTTTCGGTAGCATACTTCTGCGCAGGGCGCAATACCACACTTCGAAAGGCTGTTCGTATACTTCCGGCGTGGCCGACTCTTTCGGTGATCGCCTTCGTACGCTGCGCACGCGCCGGCATCTCACGCCGAGCGCGCTCGCGCACGCGGTCGGCGTGACCGAAGGCGCGATCCGCCAGATGGAATCGGGACAGACGAAGAGCGCGAGCTTTCTCGTGGGTTTGAAACTCTCGCACGTGCTCGGCGTCAGCCCTTCGTTTTTGGCGACCGGGCGCGACGCTCCACCGGAAACGGAATCACCCGCGCCGGATCGGGCGTCGCTGGCTCTTCTGGAGCGGCTGTCCGTGCAAGTAAGTACAATTGATCGTCGCGTGAAAGCGCTGGAAGCCCGGCGGCGCGGCGGTACTCGGAAAAAAGGTCAAGAATGACTTCAGGCGGCTGATACACGCCGCTGTTGTACCGCAGCGCTGTGCCAACAGCCTGGCATGCTCGCGCACTACCGGCGCCTCGAATTCAACCGCAATCCGCCTGCAAACACCGCCGCCGCGTCCGCGGTCATGCGGCGACGTGAAGAACGATCTTGACGAACGAGGTTACGCGATGCTGCCGTCGCTGCTCGATGCGGAGCAGTGCGCGGAGCTGCGCGGGCGATTCGACGACGACGGTGCGTTCCGCAACACCGTCGTGATGGAACGTTTGGGCTACGGCCGCGGCGTGTATCGCTACTTCCGGTATCCGCTGCCGCCGCTCGCCGAGCGCTTGCGCGAGGATCTCTACGCACGGCTCGCACCCGTCGCGAACGCGTGGGCAGAAGCGCTCGGCAGCGGCGTGCGCTATCCCGCGACGCTCGCGGAGTTTCTCGCGTACTGTCACGCGAACGGGCAGCAGCGGCCCACGCCGCTCATGCTGCGCTATCGCGCGGGCGATCACAACGCGCTGCACCAGGACGTCTACGGCGACGTCGCGTTCCCGCTGCAAGCCACGGTGCTGCTGAGCGATCCCGACGCGGACTTCGGCGGTGGTGAGTTCGTGCTGGTCGAGCAGCGCCCGCGCAAGCAGAGCCTCGCGCACGTCGTCCCGCTGCGGCGCGGCGACGCCGTGGTGTTCCCGAACTCGATCCGCCCCGCACGCGGCGGGCGCGGGTTCTACCGAACGACGTTCCGCCACGGCGTCGGCGAGGTCCGCACCGGCGAGCGGGTCACGCTCGGCCTGATCTTCCACGACGCTCGGTAAGCGGACGATGCTCGCTATGTCGGGTTAGAAGGTCGTTCTGTGATGCAAAGCGCCCGCTTGAAACGCAGGGGCGGTGGGAATCTTTCACGACATGGACCAGATGGAGAAAGTTTCCGCCGTCCGGACGCGGCGCTATAATGATTTTCCACGCCAGCTCGTAGAGCAAGCCGACCAGCATCGGTCGGCAAACGGCTCTGGTTCTTCGAAGACGGCTCCGGCGAGATGAAGGATCTCCTCGGCGGCAAGGGCGCCGGCCTCGCCGAGATGACCCGGGCCAAGCTGCCGGTCCCGCCGGGCTTCACCCTCACCACCGAGGTCTGCCTCGCGTTCTACGAAGCCGGGCGCAGGTTGCCCGACGGGCTTTCAGGCGAGATCCGGGCGGCGATGCGCGAGCTCGAGCGCCGGACCGCCAAGGGCTTCGGCAAGCCCGCGAACCCGCTGCTGGTGTCCGTGCGCAGCGGCGCGCGCGTCTCGATGCCCGGCATGATGGACACCATCTTGAACCTCGGGCTCAACGACGACACGGTGTTCGGGCTGGCCAAGCTCACCGGCAACGACCGCTTCGCGTACGACGCGTACCGGCGCTTCATGCAGATGTTCGGCACCGTCGTGCTCGACATCCCGAAGGACGAGTTCGAGCACGTCGTCGACGAGGCCAAGCACAAGGCCGGCGTCGCGAGCGATCCCGAGCTGAGCGCGGACCGCTGGAAAGAGGTGATCGCGCAGTTCCGCGAGATCGTGCGCGTGCACACCGGCAAGCCGTTCCCGCAGGACGTATTCGAGCAGCTCGAGCTCGCGATCGGCGCGGTGTTCGACTCCTGGCACTCCAAGCGCGCCGTCGACTACCGCAAGTTCAACAAGATCCCGGACGACTGGGGCACGGCGTGCAGCGTGTGCACGATGGTGTTCGGCAACATGGGCGACGACTCGGGGACCGGCGTCGCGTTCACGCGCGACCCGAACACGGGCGAGAAGACGCTGTTCGGCGAGTACCTGCGCAACGCGCAAGGCGAAGACGTCGTGGCCGGCATCCGCACGCCGATGAAGATCTCCGACCTGCAGACGTCGCAGCCCGACGTGTACGCGCAGTTCGTCGCGATCGCGCACCAGCTCGAGACGCACTACCGCGACATGCAGGACCTCGAGTTCACCGTCGAGCGCGGCTCGCTGTACATGCTGCAGACGCGCAGCGGCAAGCGCAGCGCGGAAGCCGCCGTGCGCATCGCGCTGGATCTCGTCCACGAAGGGATCATCGACAAGCAGGAAGCCGTGCGGCGCGTCGACGCGGCGTCGCTCGACCAGCTGTTCCACGCGCGGATCGACCCGCACGAGACGTTCACGATCGCCGGCAAAGGGCTCAACGCGTCACCCGGCGCCGCGACGGGCCAGATCGTCTTCGACGCCGACAAGGCCGCGGAGCGCGGCAACGCGGGCGACGACGTGATCCTCGTGCGCGTCGAGACCGCGCCCGACGACGTGCATGGGATGATCGCCGCGAAGGGCATCCTCACCGCGCGCGGCGGCGCCACGTCGCACGCCGCCGTGGTCGCGCGCGGCATGGGGCGCCCGTGCGTCGCCGGCTTCGACGCGATGGTGATCGACCGCCGCAACCGCACCGCGACGATCGACGGCCAGGTGCTCAAGGAAGACGACTGGATTACGATCGACGGCACCACCGGCAACGTGATCATCGGCAAGCTCGCGCTGATCCCGCCGCCCTCGAAGCTGCCGGCGTGGCTAGCGGAGTTTTTGAGCTGGGCCGACGACGCGAAGCGCATGGAAGTGTGGGCGAACGCCGACACGCCCGACGACGCGCGCAAGGCGCGCGAGCTCGGCGCGACCGGCATCGGCCTGTGCCGCACGGAGCACATGTTCATGCAGCAGGACCGCCTCCCGGTCGTGCAGCGAATGATCATCAGCGACACGCCGCAGGCGCGCGCCGACGCGCTCGCGCGGCTGCTGCCGTTCCAGAAAGACGATTTCGCCGGCATCCTCGAAGCGATGGCCGGCTATCCGGTGACGATCCGGCTGCTCGATCCCCCGCTGCACGAGTTTCTGCCGTCGCTCGAGACGCTGCTCGTCGAGACGACGGAGCTGCGGCTCACCAAAGGCGAGAGCGATCCCGAATACGTCGAGAAGTGCCGCATCCTCGGGCGCGTGCGCGCGCTGCACGAGCAGAACCCGATGCTCGGCCTGCGCGTATGCCGGCTCGGCATTCTCTATCCCGAGATCTACGCGATGCAGGTGCGCGCGATCTTCGAGGCGGCGTGCGAGCTGCGAGCGCGCGGCGTCGACGTGCGTCCCGACGTGATGATCCCCGGCGTGGGCACGCCCGAAGAAATGCGCGTGACGTACGACGCAGCCAAAGCGGTTGCCGACGAGGTAATCGCCGCGCACGACTGCGATGTCGCATATCGCATCGGCACGATGATCGAGCTGCCGCGCGCGTGCGTCGTCGCGGGCGAGCTCGCGACCGTCGCGCAGTTCTTCAGCTTCGGCACCAACGACCTCACGCAGACGACGTACGGCTACTCGCGCGACGACGCCGAGGCGAGCTTCATCCCCGCGTACCTCGAGAAGAAGATCCTCAAGGACGATCCGTTCCAGGTGCTCGACCGCATCGGGGTCGGCGCCTTGATGCGCATGGCGGTCGAGCAAGGGCGCAATGCGCGCGCGAACTTGAAGATCGGCATCTGCGGCGAGCACGGCGGCGAGCCGAGCAGCGTCGCGTTCTGCGACGAACTCGGGCTCGACTACGTGAGCTGCTCGCCGTACCGCGTGCCGATCGCACGGCTCGCGGCGGCGCAGAGCGCGCTCGCCGGTTAGCCCTGGCCGGTGTCGCGGGGCGGGATGCTGCGCAGGTAATCGTAGATCGCTTCGAGCTCCTGGTCGGTCATCTGGCTGATCGTGCGCCACGGCATGAACGGGTGCAGCTGGTGACCTGACGGATCGACGCCTTTCGTCAGCGTGATCATGAACTGCGCGGCGCTCCATGTGCCGATGCCCGTCGGCGTGAGATTCGAGGCCGGCGGCACGTCGGGCGGCCCCTCGAAGTGCCCGCCGGATAAGTGCGTGCCGTGGCAGCCCATGCACGCGCCGACGCGCGTGAGATACTTGCCGTACTCCACCACCATCATCGGCGGCGGCGGCGTGGGCGGCGCGCCTTCGTCCGCGATGCGCGTGGCGTCGAACGACATCTTGTGCGTCGCGATGAGGACGCGGCCGACGGGGCCGAGCTTCACGCGCGCGTTGACGCGGTCGACGGGCGGGAGGCTGCGAATGTACGCGATGACCGATGCGGCATCGTCGTTGCTCAGCGCGGCATAGGCCCACGACGGCATGATGAGCAGCCGCGTGCCGTCGGGGCGGATCCCGCGCCGGATCGCGCGGTCGAGATCCGCGTCGGTGTACTGCGCGCCGACGCCGCCGTTGCCGCGCGTGAGGTTCGGTGCGTTCAGGACGGCCATCGCCGCGTCGGTGATGAACGGGCCGCCGCCGGCGTCGCCGTTGTGGCACACGACGCAGCTCGACACGGCCGTATAGATGTGCTTGCCGCGCTCCACCGAGCCGCTCCCCAGTACCGGCAACGGCGGCAGCAGCGCGACGCGCTGGTCGAGCGCGCGATTCGAGGCGACGACCGCGACGCCGAAGCCGACCGCCGCGAACGCGAGCAGGACGACGAGCACCAACCCGACCCAACGGAAGACGCGCTTCACCGACACCTCCAAGAAGAAGACGACCCGCCCCCGGCGAGCGCGACTTCGGTCCGTACCGCCGTCGTCCCGCTCGCCGGGTGCGCGCGGGGCGCGGCGCCGAATGAGCCCGCATGACCGAAGGCGAGCTGCTCTGGACGCCCGACCCGGCCGACGCCGCGACCACGGCGGTGGCCGCGTTCATGCGCCGGCTCGCCGCGGAGCACGGGCTGTCGTTCGCGACGTACGAGGAGTTGTGGCGCTGGTCGGTGCGCGACCTCGACGGTTTCTGGTCGGCGGTGTGGGACTTCTTCGGCGTGCACTCCACGCAGCCGTACGAGCGCGTCGTCGACTCGCGCGCGATGCCGGGTGCCGTATGGTTCCGCGGCTCGCGCGTGAACTACGCGGAGCACCTGCTGCGCCACGAGCGCAGCGCCGCGCCCGGCGAAGCGGCGCTCGTGCACTCGTCGGAGCTGCGTCCGCTCGCGACGATGTCGTGGCACGAACTCGGCGGCGCGGTGCGCGTGCTTGCGACGCAGCTGCGCGCGCTGGGCGTCGTGCCGGGCGACCGCGTCGTCGCGTACATGCCCAACATCCCGGAGACCGTCATCGCGATGCTCGCGACGACGGCGATCGGCGCCGTGTGGTCGTCGGCGGCGCCGGAGTTCGGCGCGCGCACCGTGATCGACCGCTTCGCGCAGATCGAGCCCAAGCTGATCTTCGCCGCGGACGGCTATCGCTTCGGCGGCAAGGACTTCGACCGCGCGAGCGAGATCCGCACGATCCTCGCGGCGCTGCCCACGGTCGAGCACGTCGTGTGGCTGCCGTATCTGGATGCAGCGTCTTCCGCGCCCGCCGGTGTCGCGGTGCGGTGGTCCGCGCTGATGGAGCATCCGCCCATCGATGCGGATGCGTTCGAATACGAATACGTCGAGCACGATCACCCGCTGTGGGTGCTGTTCTCCTCCGGCACGACCGGATTGCCGAAGCCGATCGTGCACGGTCACGTCGGAACGCTGCTGGAACATCTGAAGAGCACCGGGCTCGGGCAGAACCTCAGCCCCGACACGCGCATGTTCTTCTACACGACGACCGGCTGGATGATGTTCAACGCGCTCGTCTCCGCGCTGCTGCAAGGCTCGTCCGTCGTGCTGTACGACGGGCATCCCGCGTACCCGACGCCGGCGCTGCTGTGGCAGCTCGCCGCCGACGCCGGCGCGACGTCGTTCGGCGCGAGCCCGACGTTCGTGCAGATGATGCAGAAAGCCGGCATCGTCCCGCGCGAGCGCTTCGACGTGTCGAAGCTGCGCAGCGTGCTGCTGACGGGCTCGCCCGTGACGCCCGAGGCCACGGCGTGGTTCTACGACGCGGTGAAACGCGATCTGTGGGTCACGTCGCCGTCGGGCGGTACGGAACTGTGCGCGGGGCTCGTCGGCGGGACGCCGCTGCTGCCGGTGTACGCGGGCGAGATCCAAGCGCGGCTGCTCGGCATGGACGTGCACGCGTGGAACGAGCGCGGCGAAGAGGTGATCGACGAGGTCGGCGAGCTGGTGGTGACCAGCCCCATGCCGTCGATGCCGCTGCGCTTCTGGGACGATCCCGGCGACGCGCGCTACCGCGAGACGTACTTCGAGCACTTCCCGGGCGTGTGGCGGCACGGCGACTTCATCAAGATCAACGCGCGCGGCGGCTGCTACATCTACGGCCGCTCGGACTCGACGCTCAACCGCTACGGCGTGCGCATCGGCTCCGCGGAGATCTACCGCGCGGTGGAAGGGCTCGACGACGTCGCCGACAGCCTCGTCGTGTGCCTGGAGCTGCCCGGCGGCGAGTTCTACATGCCGCTGTTCGTGCGCGCCGCCGCCGGCGTGGCGGTCGACGACGCGCTGCGCGCGCGCATCGTCGCGAAGCTGCGCACGGACTGCAGCCCGCGCCACGTCCCGGACGAGATCATCGGCGTCGACGCGATCCCCTACACGCTCACCGGCAAGAAGATGGAAGTCCCGGTGCGCCGCATCCTCGCCGGCATGCCGCCGGAAAAAGTCGCGAGCCGCGACGCAATGATGCAGCCCGAAGCACTGGACTGGTACGTGCGCTTCGCGGAGTCGCACATGGCCGCGAAGACGTAGCGACGAGGTTCAGGCGGTATGCGGGCCGCAACATGAGCCGATACGCCGGCCGCGGGCGCGCAGCGCCGTCGCCTTCCCGTTGATCGGCGCTTCGTAGACCGGGTTGCCGGCGGAGTATGTTGCCAGCACCCGCGTTGCCATGATCGCTTCCGGTGCCACGCGCATCCAGTCGCGGTCGAGCACCGTGAAGTCCGCGTATTTGCCGAGTGCGATCGAGCCCACGGCGTTTTCCATGAAGTTCGCGCGCGCGGCCCAGATCGTCATGGAGCGCAGCGCTTCGGGGCGCGTCATGCGCTGTTGCGGGTACCAGCCGCCGGGCGGTTGATTCGCTTCGTTCTCGCGCGTGATCGCGGCGTGGAAGGTGCGCAGCGAGTTGACCGCTTCGACCGGCGCGTCCGTACCGTTCGCGATCGTCACGCCCGTGTCGAGCAGCGCGCGCCATGCGTAGGCGCCGCGCACGCGCTCCGGGCCCAGCCGCGACTGCGCCCACGCCATGTCGCTGATCTGGTGGGTCGACTGCATCGACGGGATCACGCCGAGCTTCGCGAAGCGCGGGATGTCGCTCGGCGCGAGCACTTGGGCGTGCTCGATGCGGAAGCGGTGGTCGCGCACCGGCGCCGTGCGGAGCGCGGCTTCGTACGCGTCGAGCACGACGCGGTTGCCGCGGTCGCCGATCGCGTGCGTGCACACTTGGAAGCCCGCGCGGAGCGCGCGTTCGCACAGGCTCTGCACGTCGGCCTGTGCGGTTCGCAGCAAGCCGGTGTTGTTCGGGTCGTCGCTGTACGGCGCCAGCAGCGCCGCGCCGCGCGAGCCCAGCGCGCCGTCGATGTAGAGCTTGATGGCGCGCAGCGAAAGGCGTCCACCGTAGTCGAGGGTGCGCGGCCCGCGCGCCAGGTACGCGTCGACGAGCGCCGGATCGCTGCCTGCGAGCATGACGTGGTTGCGCAGCGTGTAGCGACCGTTGCGCGCGAGCTCTTCGTACGCGGCGATCGCGTTCTGGCCGTTGCCCGGATCGCCGATCGCCGTGAGACCCCAGCGGTGGCACTCTTTGAGCGCCGCTTCGCTCGCGCGCAGCAGTTGTTCGTGCGTCTCCGGCGGGATCGCATGCGTCACCAGCGTGCGCGCGTTGTCGACGAACACGCCGGTCGGCGCGCCGTGCGCGTCGCGCAGGATGCGCCCGCCGGCGGGATCGGGCGTCGTCGCGACGACGCCGGCCAGCTCCATCGCTTTCGCATTGGCGAGCAGCGCGTGGCCGTCGACGCGGTGCAGCACGACGGGGCGGTCGGGGATCGCCGCGCTCAGCGCGCCGTGCGACGGAAAGTTCTTGTCGGGCCAGAGGTTCTGGTCCCAGCCGTCGCCGATGATCCACGGGTCGCGCGACGCCGCGGCGAACGCGACGGTCCGGCGCACGACTTCCTCGAACGTCGCGGCGTGCGCCAGATCCACCTCGTGCAGTGCTAACCCCACGCTGGTGAAGTGCAGGTGCGCATCGATCAGCCCCGGCAGCACCGTGGCGCCGCCGAGGTCGAGCATTTTCGTGCGCCGACCGCGAAACGCGCGCGCGCCTTCGCGCGAGCCGACGTAGACGAAGCGCCCGTCGCGCACGGCGAACGCTTGCGCGAGCGACGTGCGCGTGTCGACGGTGTGGACCGTCGCCGCGGTGACGATCAGATCGGCGTCGCCGCGCGATGCGGCGGCCGACGCGACCGGACGGCGCGGCGGTCGTGGCGGCGAGTCCGGCGAGGAGCGTGGAACGGCGCATCGGCGGCGAGGTTCGGCGGAGGCGCGCACCGGCCCGCCCCCGAACGCGGCGGCTCCCATGATCGCGCAGCCGATCGGCAGCGAAGCCTTCGTCGGGCGTCGCGACCTGCTCGCCTTTCTCCAGACCGAGTTCAGGCTCGTGCGCGAGGGCTGCGCGCGCATCGTGATGCTCGAAGGGGACCTCGGGTCCGGGAAGACACGGCTGGTCGCGGAGCTGTGCGAACGGCTCGGCGAGCACGTCATCGTCGCCGCCGCGCGCTGCGAGCAGGCGTTCGCGCGGCCGTACTTGCCGTTCGCGAAGCTGCTGGCGCGGCTCGAGTCGCGCGCACGCGGTCGCGTGTCCGCGCTCGGCCGAACCGCCGCGCCGCCGGCCGGCGACGCGAGCGCATACTTCGAAAGCGTCGCCGCTGCGCTCGCGCGCGAAGCGGCGCGCAAGCCCCTGATCGTCGTGCTCGAGGACGTGCACTGGGCCGATCCGGGGACGCTGGACCTGCTCGCGTATCTCTTCCGCGAGCTGCGCGGCGTGCAGATCTTCGTCGTCGTCACGTACCGGCTCGACGACGCCGCGGTGGAGCGCAAGCTCGCCGGCATGCGCAGCGCGGGGACGCGCGCCGGCGCCGCGACCGTACGCCTCACCGGGCTCGCGCGCAACGAGACGCGCCATCTCTTGCAGCGCGCGGCGGCGGCGCGCGGCGCCCGCGTTGCGCCGGAGATGTTCGCGCAGATCGAAGACCTCGCCGAAGGCAATCCGCTCTTTGCCGAAGAGCTGCTCGCGGTGGCGCTCGAGCACGGCCGGCTGCGCCTCGACCGCGACGTTCCGCTGACCGCGCGTGCCGTCGTCGCGGAACGGCTCGCCGAGCTCGGCGCACCCGATCGCGACCTGCTGGTGCACGCGGCGATCGTGGGACGCGCCTTCGAAGCGCCGTTCCTCGCGGCGGTCGCGGAACGGCCGCTCGCGGAGGTAGGGGCGGCGCTGCAGCACGCGGTCGCCCGCGGCGTGCTCGAAGCGGGCGGCGCCGACCGCTACCGGTTCCGGCACGAGCTGGTGCGGCGCGTGCTTGCCGACGAGCTGATCTTCACGCTCGCGGCGCCGCTTCACGTGCGCGTCGCCACGGCGCTCGAAGCGGCGGGCTCGGCGCCGCCTGCCGATCTCGCGCAGCACTGGGCCGCGGCGCACGTGCCCGAGCGCGCGCGCCGGTACTTCGAAGCCGCCGCCTATGCGGCGTACCGCGGCCGCGCGTACCGTGACGCGGTGCGCTACTACAGCGAAGCGCTGCGCTGCAACTACCCGCGCGGCGCCGAGCGGGCCGCGCTGTACGAACAGCTCGGCACGGTCCTGTATCTCGACGGTTGCCGCGACGCATCGCTGCCGAGCTTCGCGCGCTCGCGCGACGAGCTCGCCGCGCTGCCCGACGCGCTCGGCGCGGCGCGCGCGCTGCTGCTCATCGCCGATCAGCAGTGGGTCGACGGGCGCACGACCGAGAGCGTCGCGACGGCGACCGAGGCGGCGGATGCGCTCGCGCAGCTCGACCGGCCCGAGCTCGCGGCGCAGGCCGCGCTGGCGGTGGCGCGCTTCGAGATCACGCTGGGGCGGCGCGACGCGGCGGCGGGCGAGCTGGAACGCCTCGACGCGAACGGCGCCGCGTTCACGCCGCACCTGCGCGCGAACTTCAGCGAGATACGGGCGGAGGTGCACGCTGCCTACGGCGCCAGTGCCGCGGCGCTGCGCGAGTGCGCCGTCGCGGCGCGGCTTGCGCGGCACACCGGCGATTTCGAGCTCATCGCGCAGACGGAGAACAACGTCGCGCTGGTCGCGTGCGATCTCGGCGAGCTCGCGTACGCGTCGCGCCGGCACCGCCGCGCGCTCGACGCGGCGCAGCGCAGCGGCACGGCATGGCGCGTCGCGTATTCCGCGCTGAACTACGCGCGTACGCTCACGCTCGCGGGCTCGCTCACGGCTGCGCGCACGCAGGTCGAGAGCGCGCTCGAGACCGGGGTCGACACGCCGACGTTCATCACGAAGGCGGCGAGCGTCGGCATCCCGCTCGCGCTGCTGCTCGACGACCGCGCGCTCGGCGACGCATGCGCGGACGTGCGCGCGCTCGAGCTCGCATACGGCTCCGGCGAGATCCAGCGCATCGGCTCGGTGGCGGCCGCGTTTGCGGAGCTGCACGCGTCGCGCGGCGAGCGCGCGATCGCGCGCACCGTGCTGCGGCGTGCGCTCGACACGCTGCCGTACCTGCACCGCTGCTGGGGCCTCGCCACCGCCACCGCGCGCTTCGGGGACGCGGCAGACGTCGCGCGGATGCGCGACCTGCTCGCGCGCTCCCGCGGCCGCCCGCGCGTCGCGCGCGCGCACCGGCTGCTGCTCGATGCGTTCGCGCAAGAACCTGGATCGGACGGCCGTTCGCGCCGCGCGCGGCTCGCCGAGCTGCACTTCGCCGCGCTCGGATGGCAGCCGCACCGCGCGCTCGCGCTGGAGGCCGGCGGCGACGTGCAAGGCGCGCGCGCGGTCTACGCCTCGATTGGCGCCGCCGGCCGGTATGCCGCTCGCGCCCTCGCGCCGCCGGGCGGCGACGACCGGTTGCGCGCACTGTCGGAGCGGCAACGCCAGATCGCCGAGTTCGTCGCGCTCGGCGCGACGAACCGCGGCATCGCCGGTCGTCTCCACATCAGCGAGCACACGGTCGAGCACCACGTCTCCAACGTCTTCGCGCGGCTCGGCGTGCGTTCGCGCGCGCAGCTCGCGGCGCTGGTCGTGGGAAGCCGGCTCGACCCGGCGTAGCGGGAATCCGGGATAGCCCCCACCCCGCCGCCCCACTACAATCGAGGCCAGGAGGGCCCTATGTCCGCTGTTTTTCGCCGTTGCCTGATCGCCGTGGCGGCGTTCGCCATGTCCGGAATCTTCGGTTCGAGTCTCGCGCTCGCGGGCACGACCGGCTCCGTCGCCGGTACCGTGACCGACGGCAAGACGCACCTGCCGCTCGCGGGCGTCCGGGTGGAGATCGCGAGCCCCGCCCAGGCGTCGGCGACGGTCACGGACGCGAGCGGGCGGTTCACGTTCATCTCGCTGGCGCCGGACACGTACGCGATCACGCTCGGCAAGACGGGCTACGAACGGCTGGTCGCCGGCGGGATCACGGTTCAAGCCGATCAGGAGCTCACCGAGCAGCTCGTCCTCCAGCCCTCGCTGCAGCAGATCGGTCACGTCACGGCACGCTCGCCGCTGGATCTGGTGAAGCCCGGAACGATCAGCGACGTCTACTCCGTCGGCCCCGCGGTCAGCGCGGCGGCCGCGCCGCTGGGCGGCGGCGGCGCGCTCAACAGCGCCTACTCGGCCATCGCGTCGGTGCCGGGCGTCTTCGTGCCGCCCGGGCAGCAAGGCGTCAACCAGAGCGTGTTCATCCGCGGGGGCTATTACGATCAGATCGGCTACGAGTACGACGGCGTGCCGATGAACCGGTCGTTCGACAACTATCCGGGGCACTCGGCCGCGACGCTCGGCGAGCAGGAGCTTCAAGTGTACACGGGCGGCGGCGGCGCGGGCGCGTCGGCCACCGGCCTGGCGGGCTACATCAATCAAGTCGTGCGCACGGGGACGTATCCCGGCTTCGTCAACTTCTCGGGGCGCCTCGGCGCGCCGACGTTCGATCACGACTTGCAGTTCGAAGCGGGCGGCGCGACGCCGAGCCGCAGCTTCAGCTACTACGCCGGTGCGCTCGGCTCGAATCAAGGCTTCCGGTACTTCGACAACCAGAACGGCGCCGGTCTGACGGCGCTGTACCCGAACGCCATCGGGCCGTCGAACCAGACGACGAACCTCCACTATTATCCGGCGGTCTATCCCAACTGCAATCCCGCCGATCTCTCGGAGCCCACGCTGACGTATGCGGGCGGTGCGACGCAGTGGAGCGATCCGGGCTGCTTCTCGACGATGAATCCCGTCTACGGCAGCATCGCGCAGATCCGCGACCGCGACGCCGTGGCGAACTTCCACTTCGCCCTACCGCACCGCGACGGCGGGCACGATGACGTGCAAGTGCTCTACACCAACTCCGCGCAATACCGCCAGTACTACAGCGGCCTCGGCGACGTCAGCCCGGGCATCCGTACGTACCTAGCGCCCGTTGCGTGGCCTGACCGTCTGACGTATCCCGCGGGGACGGCGTTCCTCGCGCCCGCGAACGTCGCGCCGATCGCGTACCCGTTCCCGGGCTCGCCGGACACGCGCTGCTTCAACACCAGCATCGCCGTGCCGGGCCAGTGCGGCGCGGACCCGTCGCTGCTGCCGCCGGACTATCGCGACGCGCGCTGGGACACCGAGAGCATGGTGAAGGTCCAGTATCAGAAGAACCTCGGCACGAACGCCTACGTTCGCCTGTTCGGGTACTCCGAGTACAGCAACACCAACCGCAGCGGCGCGTCGCGCCGCGCGCTCGGCAGCGGCTTCGGCGTATCGAACTACGACTACGAGATCAACTCGCACAAGCGCGGTGTGGAGCTGCAGTTCGGCGACCAGATCAACGCGCAGCACCAGCTCAGCGGCTGGGTCCAGTACGAGGCCGAGTCGCTGCTGCGCGACAACAACTTCAACTACCTCAACAGCTCCAGCACGCAGACGAGCAACTTGACGAACGGCACGCAGTGCTTCGCCGCATCGGCGGGCACGGGCGACAACGGGATCGATACGTACGCGGCCGGCGCACCGGCGCCGTGCAACGACTCGATCACGCAAGGCACGTTCAAGAAGCCGACGCAAGGCCAGGCGGTGAATTGCAGCTCGCCGGGGACGGCGATCCCCGCGGCCGCGTGCGCCGCGAACGCGTCGTGGGCGCTGACCTACACCGGCAACCAGGCGGGGTTGAACACGGTGAGCCCGCGCGCGCTCGCGTTCGGCCTGAGCGACGACTGGAAGCCGACCGACAAGCTCGACATCGCCATCGGCGCGCGCTTCGTGCGCGAGCAATACCTCCTCTCGAACACCAGCACGCCGGGCAAGAACTTCTGGTTCGGCGCGGCGCAGCGCGAGTATTGCTACAACCCCACGACGCTGCAGCCGGTGTTCGTGCCGCAGCCGCCGCAGTCGCAGTCCAAAGAGATCCCGTACGTCACCTTCAGCTGTCCCGTGGACTCGTCGAGCGGTTCGCCCGTGCAGACCGTGCACCCCGACGGCCAGAACGGCCATCTGCTGCTGGGCAACGTCTACGACCCGACGCTGTCGAACAGCTACTTCCTGCCGCGCGTCGGGCTGACGTTCACGCCGAACCACGACACCGTCTGGCGCTTCTCGGCCGGGCGCTACGCGCAGCAGCCGCAGGCGTACGAGGTGCAGTACAACAGCCAAGAGGAGAACCTCGCCAACCAGCTGATCGGCTTCTTCCCGTACGGCTTCACCACGCCGCGCCACGACGCGCTGCCGCAGTACTCCAACAACTTCGACCTGTCGTACGAGCGCCATTTCCCGGGCACCGACGCGTCGCTCAAGCTGACGCCGTACTTCCGCTACGCCACCAACCAGCTCTACGGCGTGAGCGTCTACGGCCAGAGCCCGTCGCTCAACACCGGGATCGAGCGCAGCCAAGGCTTGGAGCTGCAGCTCACCAAAGGCGATTTCCGGCGCAACGGCTTCGCGGCGCAGTTCTCGTACACGTACCTCAACTCGAAGGAGAAGTGGGCGAACTTCGGCGGCACGAACCGCAACCCGGTCGACATCTTCAACGACTACATCAAGCAGTACAACGCGCTCACGCAAGCCGGCGGCGGCGCGCCGTGCTACTCGAGCAAGGGCAACACGACGCCGGATCCGGCGTGCGGATCGCACTCCATCCTCAACCCCTACTACAACAGCGCGGCGCAGCCGCTGTTCGACCGCAACGGCTGGTACGAGACGGGGCTCGACGTGCCGTACCTGTCGCCCAACGTCTTCGCGCTCGTCGCGAACTACCGCCACGACCGGTTCGCGATCACGCCTGCGTTCTCGCTCAACCAAGGCACGACGTACGGCGCGCCGTACGACCTCGTCGGCATCGACCCGCGCACGTGCCGCAGCAACTTGGGCGACTCGGGCTTCACCACGGGCAACCCGCTCGCCGCCGACTACACGTCGTGCAAAGTCGCGGCGACGCCGAGCGGCAACGTCTACACGCCCAATCCAGAGACGGGCCACTTCGACGGCTTCGGGGAGTTCCGCCAGCCGTGGCAGTTCAACATGGGCATGCAGCTCAGCTACGAGCTCAGCAAGCGCGCCACCGCGAACCTGATGTTCACCAACCTCGTCAACAAGTGCTTCGGCGGGTCGTCGACGGCATGGAGCCGCGCGTACGCGCCAAGCGGCAACGTCTGCGGCTATCAGGCGAACACGTTCTACGTCAACAACTTCTACAACGGCTCGAGCCCCAACGACGTGGGTGCGAACGGCGTTGCACTCAACCCCTACTTCGCGCACCCGTTCGTGCCGTCGTACGCCGACCCGACGTCGTTCGGTTACGCCAACCCGCTCAACGTCTATCTGCAGGTTCAGTTCAAGTTGTGATACTGCGCAGGTTATCGGCGGCGTTCGCGTGTGCGGCGCTGCTCGGCGCAACCGCTTCGGCGGCGGTTCCCCCCTCGCCGGGGCCATCGGCGACGCCGTGCACGCCCACGGTATTCGCGCCCGCGGGGACGCGCGGTGCGCGCGCCGGGACGCGCGGGCCCGCGCTCGTGCTCGCCGGAGCGGGGCTCAGCAACATGTCGCCCGCGGTGCTCCCGTGGATGCGCGCGCACGTGCACGGCCCGCGCAGCGGGCGCGCCGGAAATCTCGTCGTGCTCAAGGCGTCGGGCGAGCGCGACTACAGCGACGACTTCTACGCGCGCGGCAACTTCGCGTGGGTGCAGGAGATCCTCATCCCGCCCTGCGCCGCGCCGGGCGACGTCGATGCGGTCGCGCCGTACGTCGACGACGCGGACGCGGTGCTGTTCGCGGGCGGCGACCAGTCGCATTACACCGCGTGGAAGAACAGCGCGCTGATCCGCGCCGTGCGCCGCCTGCACGCGCGCGGCGGGATCGTGGGCGGGGGGAGCGCCGGCTTGGCGATCCAAGGCGCGGTCGTGTACGACTCCGCCGCGGCAGACCGCCTGCACCCGAACGACGACGACTACGCCGTGACGACGTCCAACGCGGTGCCGAATCCGCTCGAGGCCGAGATCAGCTTCACGACGGGGCTGTTCGACTGGCCGCCGCTGCGGGGCACGATCACGGACAGCCATTTCGTCAAACGCGACCGCTTCGGCCGTTCGGTCGTGTTCCTCGCGCGCATCGTGCACGACCGGCTCGGCACCACACCGGTGTATGCGCTCGGGATCGACGAAGGCAGCGTCGTGCTCGTCGAACCCGACGGCACCGCGACGGTGCGCGTCAAGGGCAAGGACCGCGGCGCGTATCTCGTGCGCATGACGAATGCGCCGGCGCTCGGGCCGGGCGTGCCGCTGCATGCGACCATCGCCGTCGCGCACGTCGCGCGCGACGGGGAGCGCTTCGACCTCGCGCACCATCGCGTGAGCGAGCCGTGGCGCGCCGTCACGGTCGACGGCCGCCGCACGCCGTTCTACGACGTCGATCCCTATCGCTGAGTGACGCCCGCGGTTCTCGCGCTGGTCCTGACCGCGGCGGTGCTGCACGCGGGGTGGAACCTGCTCGCCAAGCGCGCGCAAGCCGCGGACACGGTCGCGTTCGTGTGGCTCACCACCGCCGCCTCGGCGGCGATGTACGTCCCGTTCGCCGCGGTATGGCTGATGTTCGTACCATTGCATCGCCCGCTCGGCGCGATCGATCTCGCGTTCATCGCGGGCACGGCGGTGATCCACGCGGCGTACTTCTTGCTGCTGCAGCGCGGCTATCGTGCCGGCGATCTGTCGCTGGTGTACCCGCTCGCGCGCGGCACGGGACCGCTGCTCGCATCGATCGCCGCCGTACTGTTCCTGGGCGAGCGCCCGGGCATCGCAGGCGGCATCGGCATCGCGGCGATCGTCGCCGGCATCTTCGTCGCGGCGGGTACGCAGCTGCACGTCGCGCGCGCGCGGGTGTCGCTCGGTTACGGCCTCGCGACCGGCGCCACCATCGCCGCGTACACGCTGTGGGACAAGCACGCGGTGAGCGCGCTGGCGATCGCGCCTGTCGTGTACGAGGTCGGGCACAATTGCGTGCAGACGCTGCTGACGGCGCCGCTCGTCGCGCGCGGCGAACGCCGCGCCGCACTGGGACCGGTATGGCGAACGTATCGCGCCGAGATCCTCGGCGTCGCGCTGCTGTCGCCGCTGGGCTACATCCTCGTGCTGTTCGCGCTCGTCGTCGCGCCGGTGAGCCTCGTCGCGCCCGCGCGCGAGGTCAGCATCGTGTTCGGCGCGCTGCTCGGCGCGCGCCTCTTCAACGAAGGCGACGCGCGCCGCCGCATCGCCGGCTCGGTCCTGATCCTGGCGGGCATCGCGGCCCTCGCGCACGCCTGACGCCTCATCGATGTCGGACGGCAGGATTCATGTCTTCGTTCGAGATTGAAGATCGCTGATGGCGCAGGACGGACCGCTCGCCGGCGTACGTGTGCTCGACTGCTCGACCATGATCGCTGCGCCGACGACGGCTGCGATGCTCGCCGATTTCGGCGCCGACGTCGTGAAGCTCGAACGGCCCGGCTCGGGCGATCACGTACGGCGCTACGGTGCGCAGAAGAACGGCGTCGGGCTCTATTGGAAAGCGCTCGGCCGCAACAAGAAGAGCGTCGCGCTCGACCTGCACGGTGCGCAGGCGCAGGAGTTGCTGCTGCGGTGGCTGCCGCAGTTCGACGTGTTCATCGAGAATTTTCGGCCGGGGACGCTCGAGCGCTGGAACCTCGGTCCCGAGCGCTTGCTGGCCGCCGCGCCGCACCTGGTGATCTTGCGCATGACGGCGTTCGGCCAGCACGGGCCCTATCGCGACCGGGCCGGGTTCGGGACGCTCGCCGAGGCGATGACGGGGATCGCAGCGGTGTCCGGCTACGACGACCGGCCGCCGCTCCTGCCCGCGTTTCCGCTTGCCGACGTGATGGCCGGGCAGGCCGCGACGGCGGCCGTCTGCGCCGCGTACGCGCGCCGGCTGAAGACCGGCGACGGCGAGGTGATCGACTTCGCGATCTACGAAGCCGTCATGAAGCTCGTCGAGTCGCAGCTCACCGAGTATGCGGCCAACGGCACGCAGCACCGGCGCATGGGGAACCGGCTGGATGACACCGCGCCGCGCGGCGCGTACCGCTGCGCCGACGGCGCGTACGTCGCGCTGTCGGGCAGCACGCAGGAGGTCGCCGAGCGCGTTCTGCGCACGATCGGCGGCGACGCGCTCGCCGCCGACTCGCGCTTTCGCACCAATGCCGACCGCGTGGCGAACGGCGAGGCGCTCGATGCGCTGATCGACGCGTTCTGCGCGACCCGCCCGCGCGACGACGTGATCGCGGTGCTGACGGGCGCGGGGTGCGCGGTCGGGCCGCTCGAGTCGATCGCTTCAGTATTTGAAAACCCGCAGATCGCGGCGCGCGGATCGCTCGCCGTGCTGCGCGATCCCGAGCTCGGCGAGGTCGTGATCAACAACGCCTTCCCGCGGTTCGAGCGCGCCGGCGCGCCTCCGCTGCGGCCCGGGCCGAGCGCGGTCGGTGCGGATACGGCCGAGGTGCTCGCGCGCGATCTGGGTTTGTCGGCCCAGGAATTGCGCAAACTGGGCGAGGACGGCGTCATCGCGGGGCCGCGCCACCGGGACACCGGCACTCCGAGGCCGTAGCACCCCGGACACCGCTCGAGTCGCGTTGCGCGACGGAAGGAGTCTCCCACCATGCCCGTCACCCGACAAGGTTTCGTGCTCGGCACCGCGGCCGCGTTCGCGACGATCGGCATCGTCACGCCCGCCCGGGCCGCCGAGTTCGAGCTGAAGTACGGGCACGATCTGCCGGCCGAGCACCCGATCAACGTGCGCTCGGTCGAGGCGTTCGCGCGCATCAAGAAGGCGACCAACGGCCGCGTCAACTTCAAGGCGTTTCCCACCAGCCAGCTCGGCAGCGATCCGGCGATGATCGCGCAGCTGCGCTCCGGCGCGATCGAGTCGCTCGCGATGCCCGGCGCCTTTCTCAACCAGATCGCGCCGCTCGCGTCGATCGAGAACCTCGCGTACGCGTATCCGAACCGGGACACGGTGTTCCGCGCGATGGACGGCGATCTGGGCAAGGTGGTGCGCGACGACATCCAGGCGCGCGGCGGCATGGTGGTGCTCGAGAAGATCTGGGAGAACGGCTTTCGCGAGATCACCACGTCCACCAAGCCGATCCACAACGTCGCCGACCTCGCGGGCCTGAAGATCCGCGTGTCGCCGGGCGAGATCCGCGTCGACACGTTCAAGTCGCTCGGCGCGTCGCCGTCGCCGATCGCGCTGAGCGAGCTGTACACGTCGCTGCAGACGCACGTCATCGACGCGCAGGAGAACCCGCTGCTGCTCATCGACCAGCAGAAGTTCTACGAGGTGCAGAAGTACGTCTCGATCTCCGACCACATCTGGTCGGGCTACTGGACGCTGTTCAACCAGGACGCCTGGAACAAGCTCGGCAAGGGCCTCCAGGACGTGATCGCGCGCGAGATGGCGAAATCGACGCTGCAGGCGCGCAACGACAACGTCAACCTCAACCGTTCCGTGCGCGACAAGCTGACGCGGCGCGGCATGAAGTTCAACGACGTCGACAAGAACAGCTTCAAGCAGAAGCTGGTCGAGGCGAAGTACTATGAGCGCTGGCGCGACAAGTTCGGGCCGAAGGCGTGGGCCGCACTCGAGAAGTACGCCAACAAGCTCGCGTAGCGCATGAGCGTCGCGGACACCGTTCACGCCGCCGAAACCGCGGCACTCCACGGGCCGGCCGTGTACCGGCGGGCGTGGGCGGGGGCGATCGACCGCGCGATCGGCGCCGTCGTGGAGCCGCTCGCCGCGCTGCTGGTCGTCGTCGAGATCGCGATCCTGTCCGCGGGCGTCTTCACGCGCTACGTGCTCGGCAACCCGCTGGTGTGGAGCGACGAGCTCGCGACGATCGTGTTCCTGTGGCTCGCGATGCTGGGCGCCGTCGTGGCGTACCGCCGCGGCGAGCACATCGCGCTTTCGGTGCTCGTGCGGCGGTCGTCGGAGCGCGTGCGGGCGGTGCTGGAGGCGATCGCGTCGGTCGTCGCGGCGATCTTCGTCATCGAGCTGATCCCCGCGACGCTGAAGTTCTTCCAGCAGGAGCAGATCGATCTCACGCCCGCGCTCAACATCCCGCGGTCGTACGAAGTCCTCGCGATCATCGTCTGCCTGTCGCTGATCCTGATCATGGCGCTGCTGCGGCTGTCGGAGCAGGATCCGAAGGTCGTCGCGAGCGTCGTGCTCGCCGCCGTCGCGATCAGCGCGGCGATGTGGTTCGGGCGCGGCGCGTTCGCAAACCTGGGCAACGTCAACCTCGTGCTGTTCTTCGTCGTGCTGACCGGCGCGTGCATCGCGATCGGCGTGCCGATCGCGTTCTCGTTCGGGCTCGGCACGCTGAGCTATCTCGCGATCGTGACGACCGTCCCGCTGAGCACCGTCTCCGGGCGCATGCAGGAGGGGATCAGCAATCTCGTGCTGCTCGCGGTGCCGCTGTTCATCTTCCTGGGCTTGCTCATGGAGACGGCGGGGATCGCGCAGCGGCTCGTCGCCGCGCTCGCGAGCCTGGTCGGGCACTTGCGCGGCGGGCTGAGCATCGTGCTCGTCGGCGCGATGTATCTCGTGTCGGGCATCTCGGGCTCGAAGATCGCCGACATGGCCGCGGTCGCGCCGGTGCTGTTCCCCGACATGGAGCGGCGCGGGCAGAAGCGCACGTCGATGATCGCGCTGCTCGCCACGTCGGGCGCGATGGCGGAGACGATCCCGCCCAGCCTCGTGCTGATCATCATCGGCTCCGTCACGGGCGTGTCGATCCAGGCGATGTTCACCGCCGGTTTGCTGCCGGCGTTCGTCATCTCGCTGCTGCTGATCGCCGTCGCGCTGTGGGACGCCAAGCGCGAGAACGTCACGCTCGCGCAGCGCGCGCCGTGGCGCACGGTCGGCTGGGCGTTCTTCGTCGCGATCCCGGGGCTCATTCTGCCGCTCGTCATCCGCTACTTCGTCGTCAAAGGCATCGCGACCGCGACCGAGGTCAGCGTGGTCGGCATCATCTACACGCTGCTCGTCGGCGTGCTGATCTACCGCGGCTTCAAGTGGCGTTCGCTCTATCCTACGCTCATCGAGACGGTGTCGCTCGCCGGCGCGATCCTGCTGATCATCGCCACCGCGACCGCGATGGGCTGGGCGCTCACGCAGTCGGGTTTCGCGCAGCAGCTCGCCGACATCCTCAGCCATGCGCCGGGCGGCAAAGCCGGCTTGATGCTGGTTTCGATCGTGATGTTCATCTTTCTCGGCTCCGTGCTCGAGGGGATCCCGGCGATGGTGCTGTTCGGGCCGCTGCTGTTCCCCATCGCGAAGGCGGCGGGGATCAACGAAGTGCACTACGCGATCGTCGTCGTGCTCGCGATGGGCGTCGGATTGTTCTCGCCGCCGGTCGGCATCGGGTTCTTCTCCGCGAGCGCGATCGGCAAGGCGAACCCCGAGAACGTCGTGCGGCCGATGATCCCGTACTTGCTCGCGGTGATCGTCGGGCTGTTGATCGTCGCGTACGTGCCGTGGATCTCGCTCGGATTTCTTCCGAAGGCCGCAGGACAGTAGCATGAAAACGTACCGCATCGCGACGATCCCGGGCGACGGGATCGGCAAAGAAGTCCTGCCCGAAGGCGTGCGCGTGCTCGACGCCGTCGGGCGCAAGCACGGCTTCGGGTTCGAGTGGCAGTACTTCGACTGGAGCTGCGAGCGCTACGCGGAGACGGGCGCGATGATGCCCGACGACGGGCTCGCGCAGATCAAAGGCCACGACGCGATCTTCTTCGGCGCGGTGGGGTTCCCGAACGTGCCGGATCACGTGTCACTGTGGGGCTTGCTGATCCCGATGCGGCGCGGATTTCAGCAGTACGTCAACCTGCGCCCGGTGCGGCTGATGCCGGGGATTATGTCGCCGCTCGCAGGGCGCAACGCGGGCGACATCGACTTCTGGATCGTGCGCGAGAACACCGAGGGCGAGTACTCGTCGGTCGGCGGCCGCATGTTCGAAGGCACGGACAACGAGGTCGTGATCCAAGAGAGCATCTTCACGCGGCGCGGCGTCGACCGCATCCTGCGCTACGCGTTCGAGCTCGCGCGCAGCCGTCCCAAGAAGCATCTGACGTCGGCGACGAAATCGAACGGCATCGCGATCACGATGCCGTACTGGGACGAGCGCTTCAAAGCCGTCGGCGCGGACTACGCCGACGTAAAAACGGATCAGTACCACATCGACATCCTCACCGCGCACTTCGTGCAGCACCCCGATTGGTTCGACGTCGTCGTCGGCTCGAATCTGTTCGGCGACATCCTCTCCGATCTCGGGCCCGCGGTGACGGGCACGATCGGCATCGCGCCGTCGGCGAACTTGAATCCCGAGCGCGATTTTCCGTCGCTGTTCGAGCCGGTGCACGGCTCCGCACCGGACATCGCCGGCAAGGGCGTCGCCAACCCGATCGGGCAGATCTGGTCGGGCGCGATGATGCTCGACCACCTCGGCCACCCCGACGCGGCGGCGGAGGTCGTGCGCGCGATCGAGACCGTGCTCACCAGCGGCCCGCGCACCCGCGAGATCGGCGGCACCGCGGGCACCGAAGAGGTCGGCAAAGCGATCGCCGCCGCGATCTGATGGAGAACGCGAACCGCCCCCGCGTCGTGGTGCTGACGCGCGTCCCCGACGTGGTGCTCGAACGCTTGCGCGAGCGCACGGACGTGACCGACGTCTCGGGCCTGTCGCGCGCGGAGTGGGGCGCCGCGCTCGCCGATGCGGTGGGCGTCTTGAGCAGCTCGAACGTGCCGATCGACGCGGCGTTTCTCGCCGAAGCGCCGGCGCTGCGCATCGTCGCGATGCAGTCGGTCGGCTACGACAACGTCGACGTGCCGAAGCTGCGCGAGCGCGGCATCGTGCTGTCGAACTCGCGCGGCTCGCTCGTCGAAGCGGTCGCCGACCTCACCTACGGGCTCGTCATCATCGCCGTGCGGCAACTGGGTCCCGCGATCGCCTGGGCGCGCGACGGGCGCTGGCTCGCGCAGGGCGATCCGCCGTACAGCCGTGATCTCGAAGGCGCGACGCTGGGCGTCGTGGGCTTCGGCGCGATCGGCGTCGCGCTCGCTCGCCGCGCGCACGCGAGCAAGATGAACGTCGTCTACCACACGCGCACGCCGCGCGCGGACGACGCGCAGACCGGCGGGTCGTATCGCACGTTCGATGCGCTGCTCGCGGAAGCGGACTGCGTCGTCGCGCTGCTGCCGCTCACGCCGCAGACGCGGGGCATGTTCGGCGACGCCGCGTTCGCGCGCATGAAGCCGAGCGCGACGTTCGTGAACGCCGCGCGCGGGCCGATCTGCGACACGAATGCGCTGCTGCGCGCGCTGGAGCAGAAGAAGATCGCGGGCGCCGTCCTCGACGTGACCGACCCCGAGCCGCTCCCGCCGGAGCACCCGCTCTACGCGCGCGAGGACGTCGTCATCACCCCGCACGTCGGCAGCGCGACGGTGGAGACGCGCACCCGCATGGCGATGCTCGCGGCGCAGAACCTGCTCGCGTTCGTCGACGGCAAGCCGCTGCTCACGCCCGTCGGCTGAGCGCGCGCGCGAGCGTGACGGCCAGCCAGCCGCCGAACGCGCCGCACGCGACGTCGAACGCGTTCGAGAGCAACCCCTCGTGCGCGCCCCGCGCTTTCTGGGCGATCTCGATGACGGCCGAGAGCGCCGCGACGACGAGCGCCGCGCGCAGCGCGGGCCGGCGCGCGCGCGGCAGGGCGCGATCCACGACGAAGCCGATCAGCGTGAACGCGACGATGCTGTAGAGCTTGCGCAGCACGACCTGCGGGGCGAACGGCCCTTCGCCGGCGTCTTCGCCGAACACGCGATCGATCAGGCCGACGGGTAGCGTCTCGCGGTAGATGCGGTGGCTCAGCGCGAGCCAGAACATGACCACGATGACGACGGCCGCGAGGACGGCCCAGGCGCGCCGCGTCAGGGGAGCCGGAACACGAACAGCGTGTCGGACTGACGGCTGCCGCCGTTGAGCGGGCCGCCCGCAGGCACATAGAATGCGTCGCCGACCACCACCGCGCCGGTGCCGTGCCGGCCTTCGGGCAGCGGCGCGAGCACCGTCCACGCGTTCGCGCGCGGATCGTACGCTTCGTTGTTGGTGAACGTGCCGCCGGCGAGCTCGCCGCCCACCGCGACGATGCGCTCGCGATACAGCCCGACCGCCATGCCGCTGCGCTGCGACGGCATCGGCGCGCCTGACGTCCAGCGGTCCGCGGCGGGATCGTAGACGTCGACGTACGACGTGTTGTGCGCGAAGTCGTCGATGCGGCCGCCGATCGCGTACAGCCTGCCGCCGTATGCGACGAGCCCCATGTGGTCGCGGGCGATCGGCAGCGGGGCAGCGCTCGTGTAGCGGTTCGTCGCCGGATCGAACACGTCGTGCGTCCCGGCGCTGTGCTCGTCGCGTCCGCCGACGAGGTGAAGCTTGCCGTCCAGCGCCGCGACGGCGATCGAGCCGCGTGCGGAGGGAACCGGCGGCAGCGCCGTCCAGCGATTCGCGGCGGGGTCGTACACGTTCGCATCGGCGACCGCGCCGCGGTTCTGGCGCTCGAACCCGCCGAACGCGTAGAGCTTGCCGCCTGCCGATGCGACCCCGACGTGGTTGAGGCCGCGCGGAAGCGGGGCTCGGTCCGACCAGCGGCGGGTCAGGGTGTCGTAGGCTTGGACGAGCGGCTCATCGACGTCGACTCGACCAGTGGAGTCCAGCGCGCGCGGATTCGGGCCCGCCGCGGCATAGCCGCCGACGACGTAGATCGTGCCGCCGATCGCCGCGACCGAGACCTCGCTGCGCGCGACGGTCAGCGGCGTCGCGGCGGTCCAGGCTCCGACGTTCGTCGGCTCGGCGGCGACCGATCCGGCGGCGAGGGCCAGCGCGACTGCCGTTGCGGCGCCGAACAAATGCCTCATCTTTGCAAAGGACCCCAGTTCATTAAAGGATGGGGAACCCGAACCGACAAACCGCCGTTTCATTCCTGGATCCTTGTATCCAGCGTTGGCTCACCGTATGCCGACCGATGGCGGGCCGTTTTAGATCGCCGTCCTCGTGACGCATCCCGGCGCCGACTCACACCCTTCGCGAGAAGAACGTCTTCCGCGAAGTCTCATTCCGTGGAGGCACTCTTCAAATGGATGCATCGCATCCCTCGCGCCCGTTGGGCCGCATCGCGACCGCGCTCTGCGCGGCCGTCGTGCTGTTCGCCGGCGCGGTCACCGTCGCCGGCGCCCAAACGCTGCCGGCGTCGACGACCACAGCGACCGCAAACGCCGCCCTCGACCAAGTGATCGCCCAGGCGTCACCGAGCCCGGCGCCGCCCGCCGGCGGCACGCGCCAGCCCAGCACCCCGAACAACCCGCAACCCGCCAACGGCGGCGGCCAGTCGACGACCGCGGCGCGCCCGCTGCCGCCGCTCAGCCACCTGCCGATCATCGACTTCGTCGCGACCTTCACGCAGCCGGCGTACTACGGCAGCCGCCCCGGGCCGGGCGTCCCGGTGACGGGTCCCACGAACCAATACGACCCGATCGACCTGGGCGGAACCGTGCGCATCCCCATCACGCGCAAGTTCAACCTGCTGTTCGACCGCGTCACCGAAGGCACGCTCAACCAGCCGCTGGAGTGCGTCATTCAGCCCGCCGTTCCCGGCGGTGCCGCCGCGCGCGCCTGCCCGAGCGACAGCCGCGACATCCTGCTGCAGTATCACGCCACGTATGCGTTCGACCGGTTCGTCACGCTCGACGTCGGCGACTCGTTCCGCCATCGCATCTGGAGCAACGGCGGCAACGGCGTCAGCACCGTGCCGTACCTCTGCAACAACAACGGTCAGTCGACCGGTCCGAACTGCACGGTCAGCTCGACCGAGCACCACTTCGGCTACGCCGGCCTGTCGTACACGACCAAGCCGATCCGTAACTGGTGGAACAGCGTGTTCGTCTTCACGGAGACGCTCGATCACCAGAACGTCGACCACCACGTCGGCATGGTTTGCAGCGCGGCGCTGATCGCGTCGCTGCATCAGGCAGCGAATCAGCTGACCTGCCCCAACGGCAACGGCAACGTCGGCTACTACGACGAGAACCCCAACACGAGCGCGTACTGGGAAACCACGCAGGGCCTCTCCTGGATCCTCCCGGTCGACCCGCGCCATGGCGTGTCGTTCCTGGCGAACGAGCGCTGGGGCGCGCTGAACTTCTACGAGAACCCCGGCATCTTCGGCAACTTCGGCACGACCATCGGCGAGCCGTACCGCTGGAACTCCGCCCTGACGCTTCAGCTGAGCAAACGCTTCAGCCCGGGCTTCACGCTCGCGATGCGCCACTCGGACTTCCACTCCGTTCCTCAGGGAACGCCGTTCGTGGCGCCCAACGCGATCCACGTCGGGTCGTGGGACCTCATCGGCACGTTCCACGTCGACACGAACACGTTCTTCCACTGATCTGAGTCGGGCGATCCGATCGGCTCGGCGCCCGGAAGCTTCGGCTTCCGGGCGTTTTGCCGTCCGGTGGATCCACCATGGGAGAACTGCTCTGACTCCGGGGCTCATGACGATCCCGCATTTCGTGCACGCGGCGGCCGACCGCTTCGGTGACGCTCCATTTCTCACGTCGGCCGGCGAATGCCGCACGTTCGCGGAGACCGCGGCGAGCGCCGCGCGCGGTGCGGCGTGGCTGCTGGATCAAGGCGTGACGGCGGGTGACCGCGTGCTCATCAGCGGCGGCAACACCGTCGGCACGATCGAGGCCTGGCTCGCCGCGGTGCACGCCGGCGCGATCCCCGCTGCGGTGAACCCGGCGCTGACCGAGCCGGAATTGCAGTACGCCGTGCACGACCTGCAGCCGCGCCTGGCGCTGCTCGGCGACGCGCAGATCGCGGCGATGCACGCCGAAGCGCGCGGTGCGGTTCCCGCGCCGCTCGCGGGCGGCGGCCCGGCAGACGCCGCGGCGATCGTCTACACGTCGGGCACTACGAGCCGCCCGAAAGGCGCGCTCGTGCGCCATCTCGCGTACGTCGGCGCGGGCGAGTCGATGCGCGCGTGGCTCGGGTTGGGCGCGGTCGAGCGGCTCTGGTGCGTGCTGCCGTTCTTTCACATCAACGCGCAGGCGTACTCGCTGATGACGGCGCTCGCGAACGGCTATGAGCTCGCGGTGTCGCCGAAGTTTCGCGCGTCGACGTTCTGGCGCGACGCGGCCGAGCTCGGCGTGACCGAGGTGAACCTGATCGGTGCGATGCTCGCGATCCTCGCGCGCCGGCCGCAGGAGACGTTCGTGCCGGGCGCGCTGCGCACGATCTACGCCGCGCCGGTGCTCGATCCGCCCGCGAACCGCGCGCTCGAGGCGCGCTTCGGCGTCCGCATCGTCACGGGTTTCGGGATGTCCGAGTGCACGTTCGGCTGCATCGAGACGCCGACGTCGCGGGCGAAGGCCGCGAGCGTCGGGCGGCCGCGCGCGCATCCGGACGGCCTGATCCCCAACGAGCTGCGCATCGTCGCGCGGGCGGGCGAACCGGTGCCGCCCGGGACCGTCGGCGAGCTGCAGTTACGCAACGCCGCCGTGACGCCGGGCTATTGGAACGCGCCGGAGATCACCGAGCGCACGCTGCACGACGGCTGGCTGCGCACCGGCGACGCGGGCTACGTCGACGGCGACGGCGACGTCGTCCTGGTCGGGCGCTACAAAGAGATGATCCGGCGGCGCGGCGAGAACATCGCGCCGCGCGAAGTCGAGGACGCGCTCGCGCTGCATCCGGGCGTGGCGCAGGCGGCCGTCGTCGGCGTTCCGTCGGCGCTGTCGGAAGAAGACGTCGTCGCCTGTGTCGTGCGCGCACCCGGCGCGACCGTCGGCGAAGCTGAGCTGCGCGCATGGTGCGCGACGCGGCTCGCGCCGTACAAAGTGCCGGTGCACGTCGTGTTCCTCGACGCGTTTCCGCTGACGCCGACGATGCGCGTGGCGAAGGAACGGCTCAAGGCCGAGGTTGCGCCGTTGCTCGCGCACGCGCCGCGATGAGACGCCCGCGCGAAGCGCTCCCCGACGTGACCCCGATCGAGATCGTGCGCCACCCGCGCATGAAAGAAGGCATCGTCGACCACTTGCGGCGCGCGATCCTCGAAGGCAAGCTCGCGCCCGGGACGGTGCTGCGCCAGGAGCATCTCGCCCGGCAGCTGCGCGTGAGCCGCACGCCGCTGCGCGAGGCGCTGATCGCGCTCGAGCGCGAAGGCTTCATCTCGATCGCGCCGAGCGGCGCCGCGTCGGTGGTGTCGCTCGATGCGCGCGATGCGCTGGAGATCCTGGACCTGCGCGAGATGGTCGACGGGCTCGCTGCACGCCTGCTCGCGGAGCGCGGGTTGAGCGCGGAGCTCGACCGCGAGCTGACGGCGCTGGCCAAGACGATGCGCACGATCGCCGCGCGCGATCAGCACCGCTATCTGGTCGCCAACGCCGACTTCCACGTGAAGATCGTGGAGGCCACGGGCCACGCGCGGCTGCAGCAGTTCATCCCGCTGGTGCGCATGTCGGCCCAAGTCGTCTACATCCGGCTGCAGAACCAAGGCCGCCGCCTCACGCACTCCGCCGACGAGCACACGCGCGTGCTCGACGCGATCCGCGCCGGAGACGCCGACGCCGCCGAGCGCCTCGCGCGCGAGCACGTGCGCAACGCGGCCGCACACTGGCTGGAGCGATAATTCATCCCCACACCGTCCGAAACGAGGGAAATCCATGAAGCGAACGACCTTCCTGACGACCGCCGCCGCTGCCGGAACCGCGCTCGCCGCACCGCGCTACACCCTCGCCGCCGGCACCGCCGCGACGGTGAAGATCGGGTTCCTCGAATCGTTCAGCGGCGTGTTCTCCGATCTCGGCGGCGTCCACAAGCTGGGCGCGCAGCTCGCGCTGGCCGACGCGAACAATTCCGGCCGCGTGAAGTTCGAGTTCGTGTTCGGTGACGATGCGTCCAACCCCGCGACGGGGACGACCGAGGCGCGGCGACTCATCACGCAAGAGAACGTCGACGTGCTGTACGGCGGCACGTCGTCGGCGGTCGGCGGTGCGCTCGAACCGCTCACGCTCGACGCGGGCATTTTCAACCTGTCGCTCGGACCGCAAGATTCGAGCATCACCGGCGCCAAGGCGTCGAAGCTGACGTACCGTTTCGGCCCCAACGTGCGCATGCTGCTCAACCCGGTGCTCCGTCGCGCGCTCGCGCTGGGCAAGAAGTGGTATTTCATCCAAGCCGACTACGCGCTGGGCAAGGATGCGTACGCGCAGATGTCGGCGGCGCTGCGGCGCGCCGGCGGCACCGAGGTTGGCCACGACATCGTGAAGCTCGGCACCAGCGACTTCTCGTCGGAGCTCACCAAGCTGCGCAACAGCGACGCCGACGTGCTCGTGCTGTGCAACAGCGGCCTGGACGCCGCGAACACCGCGAAGCAATGGGTCGATTTCGGCCTCAACAAGAAGATGCACCTCACGGGCATCTCGCTCGAAGACATCTATTACAAGGCGCTGCCGCTCGACGCGGTGGTCGGCGCGACGTTCCCGGTGCTGTGGGCGCCCACCGTCTCGCCCGCGGCGGCGAAGCTCGCGAAGCGCCTCCGCGCAGGGATCCCGGGCCCGATCGGCGGCCGCCACTACCTTGGCTACATGTCGGCGTGGTCGCTGATGGAACGCATCAAGACGGCCGGCACGACGAAGGCCGACAAGCTCTACGCGGCATTCGAGAACGACAGCTTCGACGCCGCGAAGAACTCGCGCTCGACGTACCGCGGCTGCGACCACCAGTGCATCCAGGACGTCTACGCGGGCTCTACGGTGTCGGCGTCCAAGTTCGCCAAGACGCAGTTCATGTACGATATCGTGGGCGAAGTTCCGGCCTCGGAATCGGACGGCACGTGCGACTCTCCGTGGGCGAAAGCGGCAACCGCGAACATGGCCCCGCAAAAGATCGCCGACCGCGCAAACTACACGCCGAAGACCTGGTAGCGCCGGCGTTTACGCCGTCGTCGTCTTGTCGAGGTGCGCGGCTGATTCCGTGCGCAGGCGGGCGATCAGGTCGTCGAGGGTGAGCGCGCGTGCGAAGAGATAGCCTTGGGCCGACGGGCAGCCCAGCATCTCGAGCACCGCGCGCTCTTCTTCGAGCTCGACGCCTTCCGCGACCACGCCGAGGCCGAGATCGTGTCCGAGGTGGAGCAGCGCGCCGACGATCACGCGGCTGTCGACGCGCGTTTGCAGCTCGCGCACGAACGAGCGGTCGATCTTGATGCACGTGATCGGCAGCCGCTGCAGGTACGCGAACGAGGAGTAGCCCGTGCCGAAGTCGTCGAGGGCGATGCCGGCGCCTGTCGCGTGCAGACGGCGCAGCACGTCGAGCGTAAGCGGCCGGTCCGACATGATCGCGCTCTCGGTGATCTCGAACGTAACGTCGCTCGGATCGACGCGGTGCTGTTTGGCGAGCGTCACGAAACGCTCCGGCAGCGCCGGATCGGCGACGTCCCACGCGGACAGGTTGACCGCGACGTTGCAGCCCAGCCCGCCGGCGCGCCAGCGCGCGAGGTCGCGCAGCGCGTTGTCGAGCACCCACGACGTGACGCGACCGATCAAACCCACGCGCTCGGCGACGGGCACGAACGACTCCGGCCCGACCATGCCGCGCTCGGGATGCATCCAGCGCACCAGGGCTTCCGCAGAGAACGTGCGGCCCGTGCTCATGTCGACGATGGGCTGATAGCGCAGCGTCAGCGCGTCGCGCGTCACGGCGTCGCGCAGCTCCGTCACGACGGCGAGCGCGTCGGGGTCGCGGTCCATCGCCGAGTCGAAGAACGCGAAGGTCGCGTGCTCGTCGCGCGCGCGCTGCATCGCGATGATCGCGTGGCGCGTGAGCTCCGCGGCCTCGGTGAGCACGCCCGCGAGCTGCGCGACGCCCAGCGTCACGCGCAGGCCGACGACGCGGCCGTCCACATGGAACGGCGCGTCGGCGACCGTGGCGATGCGCCTGATGAACGCCAGCGCGGCGTTTTCGCCAACACCCGGGAGGATCCAACCGAAACGGTCGCCGTCGACGCGGGCGAGCGTCGCGCCGGCGATCTCGGTGCGCGCGACCAAGCGCGTCGCGAGCTCGCGCAGCGCGGCGTCCGCGCCGCGCGGCCCGAGCGTCGCGTTCACGTCGGCGAAATCTTCGACGTCGAGCACCACCACCGCCAGCGGATCGCGCGTGCGCTGCGACGCGAGGATCGCCTGCTCGAGGCGGTCCAGAAAAAGCTCGCGGTTCGGCAGCTCGGTGAGCGCGTCGTGCGTGGCGCGATACGCCAGCTTCGCTTCGAGGCCGCGGCGTTCGGAGAGATCGATCGCTACGCCGCTCGCGCCGGTGATCTCGCCGCTCGCGTCGCGGACGGGGACGAAGCGCACTTCGACTGCGATCTGGTCGCTCGCGATCGCTTCGACCACTTCCTCGCCGGCGAGCGCGCGGATCGCGGTGTCGCGCAGCGCGCCGATCGCGCCTTCGCGCTGCGGCAGCAGGTCGCCCACGCCGGTGCCGTCGAGGCCGAGCCGCACGAGATCGATCCCTTCGCGGAACGTGACGCGGCAGTGGCGGTCGACCACCAGGAATGCGACGGGCGCGCTCTTGAGCACCGAGCGCAGCAGCGCTTCGTGGCGGCGCACGGCGTCGTCGGCGTGCGCGCGGTCGAGCGCCGCCGCCGCGAACTTCGCGAGCGTCACCGCGATCGATTGCTGGGTGGGCGTCACGTCCACGTCGACGCGCCACGCGAGCAGCAGCATGCCGAAATAACGCTTCGGCGTCGCGACCGGCACCGACAGCAGCTCGCCGCCGCCCTCGATCGGGCCCAGCGCGAGCTGCTCGTCCTGCGGCTCCGCTTTCTCCGGCTGGCGCACGTTGAGGCCGCCGTGGTCGGCCCCGAGCAGGCGCGTGGCGAAGTGGACGATCAGGCGCATGAGGTCGTCGACGCTTTCGCACGTCGACGCGGCGCGCATCAGCTCGGCGTACGCGTGCGTGATGCTGCGCTCGCGCTGCGCGCGAGCGAGCAGGCCCATCGTTGCCAGAGTCGGCGCGATCTGCGCGCCGAGCACGCGAATCGTCTCGATCTCCTCGGCCGTGAACGTGCGGTCGGTGTACGAGCGGGCGACGAGCACGCCGCGCGGCAGCTGCTCGACGCGGATCGGTACGGCGACGCCGGCCTTGATGTGGAGCTCCTGCATCCACGACGGCCCGTCTTCGGCGTGGCCGCCGTCCGCATCGGTCGTCATCGCCGCGTTGCGCGCGAATGCGTTGCCGACGATCCCTTGGTGCGGGTTGATCACCGGGACCGGCACCTCGACGTGCGGGTCGTTGTCGGCCAGCGCCGTCAGCGCTTGCTCTTGCGCGTCCCACCAGTAGAGCGCGACGCCGTCGACCTGCAGCAACCGCTTGAGATGGTCGACGACCAAGCCCGCGAGCTTCTCCGGGTCCAGCAGGGCGCTCGCCGCGGCGAGCACCATCTCGACCGCGGCAGGCGCGAGATTGTCCGCGTCCTGCTCTGCCACTGCCGGGTGCGTGTACCCCCGGATGTGATCCCGTTAACTAGGCGGACAGGCTGTCGCGGCCGTGCGGGGCGGTCAGATCCTGGAGCGGTCCGATGGGAACGATCCGGGTCGGGTTGATCTCGTCGTGCGTCATGTAATAGTGGCGCTTGATGTGATCGAAATCGACTGTCGCCGCGACGCCTTCGATCTGGTAGAGGTCGCGCAGATATCCCGACAAGTGCGGATAGTCCGCGATGCGGCGCAGGTTGCATTTAAAATGGCCGACGTACACCGGGTCGAAGCGCAGCAGCGTCACGAACAGCCGCCAGTCGGTCTCGACCGGCGCCGGGCCGAACAGATAGCGCGTCTTCGCGAGCCGCGCGTCGAGCTCGTCGAGCGTGTCGAACACGCGATACGCCGCTTCCGCGTACGCGGCTTGCGTCGCGGCGAAGCCGGCTTGGTACACGCCGTCGTTGACCGTTTCGTAGATCAGCGCGTTGAGCTCGTCGATCTCGGCGCGGCGGTGCTGCGGGTAGAGATCCAGCTCCGGCCGCTTCGCGAACGCGTCGAACTCCGTCTCGAACATGCGCATGATGTCGTCGTCGGAGTTGCTGACGATGCGTTTGCTCACCGTGTCCCACAGCACCGGCACCGTCACCCGGCCGTGGTAGTGCGGATCGGTCGCGCGGTACGCCTCGGCGAGATATGCGAAGCCGTTGACGGGATCGCGCGTCGTGCCGGCGCCGTCGCGAAACGCCCAGCCCATCTCATCGCGCAGCGGATCGACGACGGTCATCCCGATCGCGTGCTCGAGTCCCTTGAGCGCGCGCACGATGATCGTCCGGTGCGCCCACGGGCACGCCAGCGACACGTACAAATGATAGCGCCCGGCCTCGGCGGGAAAGCTCGAGCTCCCGTTCGCGGTGACCCACTCGCGAAACGCGTCGCCTTGGCGCACGAAGCGCCCGTCGACCGATTCGTCGGGAAACTGCGGCTTGACCGTCATCAGCCGGTCTACGTCTTGTAGCTCGGGTCCTTCGCGTCGAGCATGCGCAGCTGCGGCGCCCACGCGAGCTTGGCCACCTGCGGGACGCCGCGCGCTTGGCGCGTCACGAGCTCCTGCACGTCGCGGCTCGGATAGTGCAGCCGGTCGGTGCCGCCCGCGAGCGCGGCGATCTGCGTCGCGCACGCGCGCTCGAGGAAGTACATCGCAAGGAACGCTTCGGGGACCGTCTCGCCGACGGTAAGCGTGCCGTGGTTGCGCAGCAGCATCGCGTTCTTCGTGCCGAGGTCGGCGACCAGCCGCGGGCGCTCGTCGAGATCGAACGCGACGCCTTCGTACTCATGGTACGCGACCTCGTCGCGGATCAGCATGGCGGTCTGGTTGAGCGGCAGCAAACCGTCTTTTTGGCACGACACCGCGACGCCGTCGCGCGTGTGCAGGTGCAGCACGCACTTCGCGTCCTCGCGCGCGGCGTGCACCGCGCTGTGGATCGTGAAGCCGGCGGGGTTGACGAAGTACGGCGTCGGCTCGACGACGTTCCCCTCGAGGTCCACCTTGACCAGATTCGACGCGCTGATCTCGGTGAACAGCAGGCCGTACGGGTTGATCAGGAAGTGGTGGTCCGGGCCCGGGACGCGCGCCGAGATGTGCGTGAAGATGAGGTCGTCCCAGCCGTAGTGCGCGACGAGGCGGTACGCGGCGGCGAGGTCGACGCGAGTCTCCCACTCCTCGCCCGAGACGCGGGCGCGAACGGAGGTCAGGTCGGCGAGGGCGGCGGCGGTGGCGGTCATGCGGTGCTCCTGATCGGGCGAACCCCTATCATTCGAAGACGGCCGGCAGAAGTCCCATCGGGACCATCTGCCGGCCGTTCGCGGACCGCTGTTCAGGGGGCGACGCGGTCAGCGCTGATAGCGGTAGTTGCCGTATCCGTTGCCGACGACGTCGATCTCGTTGGCGTTGAAGGTGCCGTCCTGGTTCCAGTTGCCGACCACGCGCACGCGCTGGCCGGAGTTGAGGTTGGTGCCGGTCGGGCTGATCACCGTCCCGTTGTGCAGCACGACGTGCGTGCCGTTGCTCAGGTACAGGTTGTACGGCGAGAACGAGCGGACGCTGCCGGTGAGCTGATTGCCGCGGTTGCCGTAGCCGCCGTTGTTGTAGCCGCCGTTGTTGTAACCGCCGTTGTTGTAGCCGCCGTTGTTATAGCCGCCGTTGTTGTATTGACCGTTGTTGTTGCGGTTGCGGTCGTCGTTGTCGCGGCGGTTGCGGTCGTCGCGGTCGCGACGATTGACGCGGTCGTCGCGGTCGCGACCGCGGCCGTTGTTCCACTGGCCGTTGCCGTTGTTGTAGCCGCCGTTGTTTCCGTTGGTGACGCACTGGCCGCTGCCGTTGCGCCACTGGCCGTTCGGGCAGCCGTTGTTGTTCGTGTTCTGATCCGGCGCCGCCATCGCAATCGACGGGAGCGCGATCAGCGCCGTCGCGGCGAGCGTGCGGATGATCGAGTGAGGACTCATGAATGCTCCTGGTTGGACAATGGTGCGCAGCACCGTACGGGGAGAACGCACGAACCTGTCTGAGAATGCTGTGAGAAGCCTGAGATATGCGGCTCGGCCAAGCGTCCGGGTGGAAGGTACGGCCCGGCGGGCGAGAAGAGCGCTTGCGTGAGGCTCGTCGCGCTGCTCTGGCTCGCCTGCGCCGCCGTGCTGTTCGCGCGGCGGCCGGATCTGCTGGCGAACCCGCAGCTGTACGCCGAGGACGGCGTGATCTTTTTCCGCGAGGCGGCGCTGAACGGGCTCGGCTCGCTCGTTGCGCCGTATGCCGGATACCATCACGTGATTCCACGGATGGTGGCGCTCGTCGCGCTCCCGCTGCCCGCCGCGGTGCAGCCCGCGGTGTACGTGTGGATCAGCGTCGCGCTCGCTGCGGCGTGCTGCGCGCTGCTGGCGCCGCTGCTGCGCGCCGCGATCCCCGACGCGGGATTGCGCGCGTTCGCCGCACTCGGCGTCGCCGTGGCGGTTCCGTCCGACGAGATCGTCGGCAGCGTCGCGTCGCTGCAGTGGTATCTGCATTTGCCGGTGATGACGGCGTCGCTCGTCGCGCTGCCTCCGCGCGCGGCGACGGCCGCGCGCATCGGCGCCGTGCTCGTCGGTTTGTCCACGCCGCAAGGTCTCGTCGCCGCGCCGCTCGCGGCGTTGCTGTGGTGGCGCCGGCCCGCGCGCGTCGACCCGTGGATCGCGACCTCGTACGCGGTCGCGTCGCTGCTCAACGTCCTTTCATCGCCGCGTGACGCCGGCGGGCACGCGACGTCGCACGCCGCCCAAGCGTTCGCGGCGGTGACGGCGTTTCGCGTCGGCGACGCGGTCGCGCTCGGGCGCGACGGCGCCATGGCGCTCGCCGCGCATGCCGCCGCAGCGGGCATCGTGCTCGGTGTCGTGCTGCTCGCGGTGCTGCTCGCCGCGCTCGCATGGCGGCGCGGGCCCGCATGTGCGGGATTGTTCGCGTACCTGATCGCGGCGCCGGTCGCGCTCGTGCTCGCGACGCGCTCGTTCGATGCCGCGGGCTTCAGCGGCTACGCGTTCTTCGGTGCGGACCGCTACTTCGTCGCGTCCTGCGCGGCGGTCGTCGTCGCGCTCGCCGCGCTCGCCGCGACGATTCGCCGCGCGCTGCTCGCGCGCGCCGCGGCGATCGCGGCGCTCGGCTACGGCGCCTGCGCGAACTTCCACGAGCCGCACGCGCCGCCCGACGAGCACTGGACGGCCTCCGCGCCCGCGCTCGACGCGTGGCGCACGGCGCGCGACGCCGGTTTGCCCGGCGCCGCAGACGACCGCGCCGATACCGCCGCCGGCGTGGACGATCGTGCTGCCCGCGTGCGCAGCAGGCGGCCACGGCGGCGCGTTCCCGCGCTGTCCGTAGCTCAGTGGACGAGCGGGACCTCCGCGAGCTCGGCCATGATGCTCGCGAAGTCGCCGAACGTGAGCGCCTGATCCGCGTCGCACTTCGCTTCGCTCGGATTCGGGTGCACCTCGAGCAGCAAACCGTGCGCGCCGACGGCTTTCGCCGCGCGGCACAGCGGCGCAATCCAGCGCCGCACGCCGACGCCGTGCGACGGGTCGACGAACACCGGCAGGTGCGTGCGCTCGCGGATCACGGGGATCGCGGAGAGATCGAGCGTGTTGCGCGTCGCCGTCTCGAACGTGCGGATGCCGCGCTCGCACAGGATCACGTTCGGGTTGCCTTCGGAGAGGATGTACTCCGCCGACGACAGCAGCTCGTCGATCGACGCGGCCATGCCGCGCTTCAGCAAGATCGGACGGTCGGTCTTGCCGACCGCGCGCAGCAAGTCGAAGTTCTGCATGTTGCGCGCACCGATCTGCAGCAGGTCGACGGATTGCGCCATGCGCTCCACCTGATCGATGCTCATCACCTCGCTCACGGTCGGTAATCCCGACGCGCGCGATGCCTCGGCGAGCAGCGCGACGCCTTCCCAGCCCAGGCCTTGGAACGCGTACGGCGACGTGCGCGGCTTGAACGCGCCGCCGCGCAGCATCACGCCGCCGGCCGCGGCGACCGCCTCGGCCGTCGCGATGATCTGCTCGCGCGACTCCACGCTGCACGGTCCGCCGACGACGACGAAGTGCCCGTCGCCGACGACGACGTCGCGCACCATCACGCGCGCGCGCGCGCTCTCGTCCTGGCGCGTCACCTTGAGCTCGCGCTTCGCCGGCGGCGGCGTGATGGCCGGCGCGACGTCGACGACGACGGCCGGCGCGCGCTCGCGGCGCGGCGGCGCGTCCGACGCGTCGTAGCTGCCGATGACGTGCAGCGCGACCGTCACGTCGCGCAGCGCGCGCAGCGCTTCCGCGAAGCGCTCGTCGCGCACGTCGCCGTCGACGTCGGCGTAGAACGACGACTGGCCGCTCACGCCCAGCCGTGCTTTCGAGTCGAGCTTCGACACGTTGAGGCCTTGCGCGCCGAGGATCGAAAGGCACCGTCCGAGCGCGCCGGGGATGTTCGCGACGGCGAACACCAGCGACGTCTTGCGGACCGCGAAGTCCTCGGCCGGCTCGAAGTCGGCCGCCGGACCGTGTGCCTTCGGCGCGCGGAACAGCACGAACCGGGTGAAGTTGTCGGGATGGTCGGCGATCGTGTCGGCCAGCTCGACGAGCCCGTAGCGGCGGGCGGCGTCGGCCGACGCGATCGCGCCGCGGGTGAGATCCCGGGCGGCCGGCGACGTCGCGCGCGGCGACCCCGGTGTCGGGGACGGGGACGCGCCGCACGTCGGCCAGCGTGCCGAGAAACCGGCCGCACTCGGCGAGCACGACCGGATGCGAGTCGATCTCGCGCAGCCCTTCCAGCGTGGCGCCGGGCAGCGCGAGCAGCCGGTGCTCCATGCGCCACGTGATCTCTGCGAGCAGGTCCAGCTCGTACTCGGCCAGCGCGTCGTAGCCTTCGCGGATCGTTCCGGCGATCGCGTTGTCGACCGGCAGCAGCCCGAGGTCGGCGCGGCCCGAGAGCACCGCGTGCGCGACCGCGCGGTACGACGAACAGCCCAACGGCACGAACGTCACGCCCCGCCGCGCCGCGTACGCCTCGAGCACGGCGTGCGAGTACGAGCCTTCGATCCCCTCGAAGGCGGCGGTGAGCGTCAGGGTCGGAGCGTGGGGCGCACCGGATGCGGGCTGGTCGCTGATCATCGTGGTCTCCAGGAAAGAACAAGAGCCTCTCGCTCGGCGAGGGGCTCTTGCTGTTCGGTCCCGACGGACTCGTCTACGGCAAAGGCCTACCGCGCCGGAGCATCGCTCGAGGCGTAAAAATACCGGTAGGACCAGTTCCGAACGGCCATCGTCCGACGGTCTTACCACGACCAGCGCGCCGCCGTCAACCGCACGGCCTGTAAGCGCGCTTGCAGCGGCCGCGGAAACCGCGGTGGTAGGCTGGGCGTTGTGATGAACGTGCATCGGTTTTGGAAGGTCGTCCCCCTCGCGCTCGCGCTCCTCGCGGGCGCCTCGACGGCGAGCCCCGTGCAGGCGGCGCCGCACCTCGAGAAGGCCGTCCTCGCCGGCGGCTGCTTCTGGGGCGTGGAGGCCGTCTTCGAGCAGCTGCGCGGGGTGACGAACGTCGTCTCCGGCTTCTCGGGCGGCAACAAGCTGACCGCGCACTACGAGGTGGTCAGCACCGGCATGACCGGTCACGCCGAGTCCGTCGAGATCACGTACGATCCGGCGCAGATCTCGTACCGCCAGCTCCTCGACGTGTACTTCACGGTCGCGCACGACCCGACGGAGCTCGACTACCAAGGGCCCGACCACGGCTCGCAGTACCGCTCGTCGATCTTCTACATCGGCGACGAGCAGAAGAAAGTCGCCGAGGCCGCCATCCGCGACCTGACCGCGAAGCACGTCTACAGCGCGCCCATCGTCACCAAGGTCGTGCCGTTCGTCGCGTTCTATCCGGCGGAGGCGTATCACCAGCACTATCTCGTGCGGCATCCCGACGAGGCGTACATCGTCTACAACGACATGCCGAAGCTCAAAGCGCTGCACGAGCACTTCCCGGCACTCCTCAAAGCGCATACCTAGCCGACCTGACGAACCGTCTCACTTCTGCCAAGCTGCTGCCGTGGAACTGCGCAAGCGCACCATTCCTATGCTATAACTTTCCTACTAACAAAATAGGAGGTCGGCGATGGAGTGGGGGTATCGGAGGGTCCGGCAGCTGCTTCGCAAGCTGCGGATGCCTGGCGCGATCCAGGACGACGAGCTGGCCCTCACGCTGTGCCGGCTAACCGGCGCGGGGTCGGTCCGCGACGCCGTGCTGCTCCTGGCCGAGCGCGCGCTGCGGGTGTATCCGCCGGTATACTGGACGATCGTGCGGCGCGTCGACGTGGACGGCGAGAGCTCGCAGGCGGTCGCGGACGAGATCCATCTGTCGGAGCGTTCGTTCTACCGCTATCGCGCTGCGGCCATCGCCGCCGTGGCCGCCGAGATCGACGCCGTGACGCGCAGCGCGCCGCCGAAGCGGATGTCCGAAGACCTCGACGTGCTGACGCTGGTCGCGCGCGGCCGCTATCTGTGGAAGCACCGCACGGCGGCGTCCCTGCTGCGCGCCGGGCGGTATTTCGAGCGCGCGCTCGAGATCGACCCGACCTTCGCTCGCGCGCACGCGGGGATCGCCGACGTGCACCTGCTGATGGGGGAGTACCTCATCCGCGATCCGGTCGAGGCGTTCCACGACGCGCGCGTGGCCGTCGACGCCGCGCTCGCCCTCGATCCGTCGCTGCCCGAGCTGCACGCGACGCTCGCCGACCTCCAGCTGTTCGGGCGCCGCGATCTGCGGCGCGCGAAGGAGTCGTTCGACCTTGCGCTCTCGATCGATCCGACGTACAGCACCGCGCACAACTTCGCGGCCTGGCACGCGATGATCAACGGCGATCTCGACTGCGCGCTCGACCACTTGCGCACCGCGCTGAGCTTCGCGCCCGACGGGCTCGAACTGCAGACGACGCTCGGCATCGTGTACTACCTGCGCGGCGCGCACGAGCAGGGCTTGCGCGATCTGGGCGAAGTCCTGGAGCTCGACCCCGAGTTCTCGTTCGCGCGCTACGAGCTTGCGCGCATCTTGTCGGGCTTGGAACGCTACGACGAGGCGCTTCGCCACCTCGACGTGCTGTCCGCGGCGGAGCCGCGCGACTCGTACGCCGCGCTGACCGCGTTCGCCGCGGGGCGCATGGGCGACCCGAAGCCCGCGCGCCAGTTTCTCGATCGCACGCCGGCGCACGGCCGGCGCCCCGCACACTACCTGCGCGCGTACGCGCAGCTGGGTCTGGGCGAGCGCTCCGACGCGCTCGGCGAGCTCCGCGCGGCGGTCGGCAACAGCGAGCCGTGGACCGTGCTGCTGCCGCTCGACCGCATCTTCGACCCCGTGCGGCACGACCGCGCGTTCCGCGACCTGCTGCCGCTCGCCATCGCGCGCTGATCGATCCTGCCGCGACCGCTCGCCGTCGCGGTCTCCTGCGGATTGCGGTGGACGGTGTGCACAAGTCCGTGGAGCCTAGGACGTTTGGGGCAATTCCACGTGGGGTAGCGCTTGCGCGATGAGTGCCTCGATCGATCCGCCGCCCGCCCCCGCCCATCAGTGCATCAACGCCGCCTGCGGGTGCAACGACCTGGTGAGCGCCGGCCCGTGCAGCGAGTGGTGCTCCGCCAACACCGTCGAGCTCGCCGACATCGAGCGCGGCAAAGAATCGCTGAGCGCCGACTGCAGCTGCGGCCACGCCCTCTGCGCGGCGAACCGCGGGTCGCGCGGCACGCCCGAGCGCGGGATGAGCTGACCGAACGCCTCCGCCGTCGCTACGGCGCGACGGTTAGAGCAGCCGCGGCTGCTCGGCGTTGACGATCAGGTCCGCGCAGATCGCGCGCGCTTCGTCGACCGACGCGACGTCGGTGCGGACGAACAGCTTTCGCCAGTGCGATTTTCCCGAGAGCTTCGCGATCACGTCGGACGCCGACCGCGCGTCGACGTCGCGGCCCATCAGGCGCACGCGCACGGTCGGCGTCGCGCCGGCCGTACCCAGCGGCAGGCGGTGCATCAGCTGCTCCTGCGAGTCGCTCCACACCGCGTCGCCCCAGCGCGCGCGCAGCGCGCGCTCGCACAGCTCGAACGTGCGGAGGTCTTGCTCGGCGTTGAACTCCGCGGCGAGCCCGTACACCGTGTGCCGCTCGCGCAGCGCGCGCACGCTTTCGCCCTCCATCGGGCGGATCGCGTCGAGCACGCGAAAGTCGTCCCAGGCGAGAAATTCACGCACGTCGTCGAGCGCGCGCGGGTTCGGCCACAGCACTTCGAGCACGTCGTGCAGCACGCGCTCGAACGCGCGCGTCGTGTGGTGGAAGTACACCGTCGCGAACATCATGTAGCGCGCGAGCACGAACGACTCCAGCGCGACCACGCCGCGGCCGTCCACGCCGAGCTGCGGGCGGCCGGCGACGTCCAGCACGCGCAGCGACGCGATGAGCTGCTCGGCGTCGTACGTGCCGCCGGCGACGCCGGTGAAGTACGAGTCGCGCAGCAAGTAGTCCATGCGGTCGGCGTCGAGGTTCGGGCCGCTCACGAGCTCGCGCAGCACCGGATCGGCGTCCGGTGCGCCGGTGATCAAGCCGAGGACGTCCTTCGGATCGACGCCGAGCGCGGCGAGCGGTTCGCGCAGCTCGGGCAGCGCCAGGATCGCTTCCGTGCGCAGCTCGTGGCGCACGCCGAGCACCGCTTCGGACGCGTGCGAGAACGGCCCGTGGCCGAGATCGTGCAGCAGCAGGCTCGCGCGCAGCAGCGTGCGCTTGGCGCCGAAGTCGCGCGCGGAGTCGAACGCTTCGGGCGAGTGGACGCCCAGCGCGTCGAACGCGCGCGTCCCGATCGCGAGTGCGCCGAGCGCGTGCGAGAAGCGCGAGTGCTCCGCCGACGGAAACGCGAGATACGCCAGGCCGAGCTGGCGCAGCCGGCGCAAGCGCTGTACGGCCGGTGCGGAAAGCAGCGCGACCTCGCCCGCGTCGAGCTCGATGAAGCGGTGGATCGGGTCGTAGATGCGCTTGCGCCTGGGCGCATGGTTGTCGCGCGGCGCGTCGTACTCACGCGCCATGTCGTTCGCTCGTGTGGCCCTCGCGGTGCTCTCGGCGGCGGTGCTGCTCGGTGCGTCTGCACCGCAGCGCCTCGTCTACCCTCCGGCGCCGCCGCAGCCGGTGACCGACGCCTACTTCGGCCGCCAGGTGATCGATCCGTATCGCTGGCTCGAAGACGCGAGCTCGCCGCAGACGCGCGCATGGGCGACCGCGGAGTCGAACCTCGCGGCGCGGTTCATCGAGAGCCAGCCGGCATATGCCGCGCTGCGCGCGCGAATCGAGACGCTGGCGAAAGGTTCGCCGTCGCGCAGCGGGCTGCAGATCGCGCGCGGGCACTGGGTCTACCTGCGCCGCACGCCGCCGGCGCCGCAGGCGGTGCTCGTCGCGCGCGACGGCGCCGACGCGCCGGAGCGCGTGCTGTTCGATCCCGCTTCGTCGGCGACCGGTGCGCCGCCGGCGATCGAATCGGTGTACCTGTCGCCCGACGGATCGCGCGTCGCCTTCACCACGCAGGACGGCGGCAGCGAGCGCGAGACGCTGCACGTCGTGGACGTCGCGTCGCGCACGATGCTCGGGGACACGCTGCCCAACGTCGGCGGCGGCACGACGCCGACCGCGCTCGCGTGGGACGCCGACGGCAAGGGCTTCACCCACACCGCGCTGCCGCGCAATGCCGACGGCAGCTACGCGCGCAACGGCATCCTGCTCGTGCACCACGCGCTCGGCGACGATCCCGCGAACGACGCGTACGTGTTCGGCCGCGGGCTGTCGCCGAAAGCGGAGTACCATCTGCTCGCGGCGCGCGACGGCAGCGCGCTCGCCGCGATCGTCGCCGACGGCGACGGCGTTCCGGCGTCGGTGTACGTGCGGCGCGGCAACGGCGCGTTCGCGCAAGTCGCGACGCCGGCCGCGGGGATCGGCAGCAGCTCGGCGGCTGACGCCGCGTTCGTCGGCAACGTGCTCGCAGTGGTCGCGAAAGGACGTGCGCCGCGCGGCGCGCTGATCGGCATCGGGCCCGGTCAGACGGTCGACACCGGCACGACGCTCGTCGCCGCGAGCGATCCGGTGATCGACGACGTCGTCGCGATCCCGGGCGGTTTCGCCACGCTCGACGTGAACGGCGGCGACTCGGCGCTGCGCACGTTCGCGGCCGACGGGACGCCGCGCGGCAGCGTCCCCGTCCCGGACGTGTCGATGATCGACGACCTGGCCGCGGATCCCGCCGGCGGCGACGTCATCGTCGGCTACCAGAACTACACGACGCCGTCGCGCTGGTACCGCTACGACGCCGCGCACAACGCGCTCGTCGCGACGGCGATCGGGCAGACGCCGCCCGGCGACTTCTCGCAGGTGCGCGTGCAGCGCGTGCTCGTGCCGTCGCTCGACGGCAAGGTGAAGATCCCGCTCGAGATCGTCAGCGGCCCGGGCGCGCGCGGCGCGCGCACGCCGACGATCCTGGGCGCGTACGGCGCGTACGGCACGATCACGCGCCCGCGCTTCTCCGCGACGTCGCTGGCGTGGCTGGAGCGCGGCGGCGCGCTCGCGTCGGCGATGATCCGCGGCGGCGGCGAGTACGGCGACGACTGGCACCAAGCCGCGCGCGGTGCGACGAAAACCGTCAGCGCGGACGATCTCGCCGCGTGCGCGAAGTGGCTCGGCGCGAACGGCTACGGCGACGCCAAGCACCTCGGCATCGCGGGCGGCAGCGCCGGCGGCTTCTTGATGGGCCTGGCGCTCACGCGCGATCCGAACCTGTACCGCGCCGTCGTGAGCGCGGTCGGCATCTACGATCTGCTGCGGGTCGAGCTGACGCCCAACGGCGCGTTCAACACGCCGGAGTTCGGCACGGTCACGGACCCCGCGCAGTTCCCGTGGATGCTCGCGCAGTCGCCATACCACAACGTGCGCAAAGGCGTCGCCTACCCCGCGGTGCTGATGACGACCGGCGAGAACGACCCGCGCGTCGACCCGTACAACTCGCGCAAGATGATCGCGCTGCTGCAGGCGGACTCGTCGTCGGCGTACCCGATCCTCTTGCTGCAGAAGAGCGGCCAGGGCCACGGCATCGGCAACTCGTTCCAGCAGACGGTCGACGCCGCGGCGGAGCGCTTCGCGTTCTTCTGGAGCCAGCTGACCAAATAACTGCTGTCCAACGAGCGTTGAGTCAGCCTTCCAGAGACGACCCTGAACCTGAGCGCAGGGCCAATGCAAACGTGCCTCATCCAAAACGGCGAAGGATCAACAGCCGAGCCGGCGTGACGGTCAACTCGGGAGCCTTATCTAGCCCAAGAGAGTATCAAACATCTCCTTGTCCGAAAGGCTCTGCACTATAAGGTCTCTCCATGCCGGATGTGCAAATATGCGAATCTTACCGGCCTCCTTATCAAAGGTAGCCTGTTCCAATTCCATACGTGACGTTGCAAATCGTGGCAAGGCCGATGGTTCCCGAAAATGAACGCCCGAGTCGTCTTCAGGTAAGTAGCGCAAGACCTCGCCAACTTTACCACGTGCCGCACTCTTCACAGGAACATCTACCAAGACAAGTGGTGTTATGAACGCATCGGCCGCCAACGAGCTAGGAAATCCTGGGTTTGGAGATATCTTAAGAGTATGCTGCACCCGGGATATTACTTCGCCTTCGAGCTTTGCCCGCAACTTTTCAATTTCGACTAAATTGTCATCCGCGTAGTACGTCTTATAACGCTCATAAATTGCTGAATACCGCGGTTCGTCGTGCGCAACCGAAACGATTGCTGCACGACGGTAGGGTTTTCGCTCACGAATCGAAAGGATAACCCGCTTTTCGTCATCCGACGCGAATCTCCATAGGAAACAGAGCAACGCGTCGTCGCTAGGCGATAATTTGCAGCCTGGGGATAAAGGCCGCGCAGCGTCATCATCGGCGAGTGCCAAATCGAGGATCACCGGATCTTCGTCAGGAAGAAACGGCGCATCGGGCGGCGCAATGATTCCGACGGACGCAAATAGCATCGGGTCAAATACAAATCTTAAGAACTGGTAATGAAAATTACCCTGAATGTCGCCTCCCTCGTATCTAATGCGACGCTCAACCCCGCGTACCGTGTAGCTCAGCATTGCCTTCAATGAACGCGCCGTATGTTGCCAATATATCTGGGTAAACATCTCCTTCCTAGTCCGCCAAAGGGCTTGCGCGACAACTAGCGCGCGTTCAGTTACGCCTAATTCGGCAACTTCAAGACGCGATGTGACCACATCTCGGCCGTCAGCGCCCGTGACCCTACCAACAGTTGACTCATACACGATGGTAAGGTTACGCAGCAGCCGTTCCCTGTCGATGTTCAGTCCGAAGTGCACACCGAGATGCGTCGAGTCTCGCATCAAGTAATCAAGCTTATCGCAATCTAGAGGGCCACTAATAATTGAGTGAAGTATTCGATTCCTGAACGTCGACTTGGAACTGGCGTCGGCTTCAAGAATTGCCAAGACGCGATCCGCATCCAGTCCCCACTCGACAAATATCACGCTCGCCAAAGTCTCGCCGCTTGGCGATGGCTTGCGAAGAGCGTGATCGGTAAACTCTTCATGACGGAAGACTTTACTGGCCTCGGCGACGTCGTGAGCCATTGGGTACTGTCCAATGTCATGCAGCAGCGCTGCAAGCAGCACCGCATCAATGTCCGACTTCGTCATGATCATTTGAAACAAGCAGTTATTTCGGTCATACCACAGCGCGCGCACATATTCGCAGCAGCGCGCAAATGTTCCGAGAACGTGCTCGAATCTAGTGTGGGACGCGCCGGGATAAATCAGCGACACGAAGCCCAGCTGAGTTGTTTGAGCCAGGTGGTCAAACATCGTATGGTTAACGATCTCACCGACGCGCCTCGTAAGCGGAACCTGATCATGTGGTATCTGTATGTAAGACCGGATATTAGGATTGAGCTCGGGTACAAAGCCTTCTAAGTCGTATAGGTTCAGCAGCTTTTCAAAGCTTTCCACGGCGTCATCGGCCGTTTGAAACTTTAGCTCGCCCATAATGTCTTCGCTTAGACCAGGTATGAGGTCGGAGCGAAGATCGTCGCTGCCGGCGCCATCTTCGTTGTTCTCGACGATTCCGTCAAGAAGTCGTTTCGAAATAAAATTCAGATATCGCCACTGATAACCGTCGAGAATGGAATCACGTCCGAAATTCCTTGCGGGGTCCGACCGTTCGGCGGCGCGAACCTTGCTTAAGACCTCTTGCATTGAACGGCCGAACGCGAATAGGTCAAATGCTGGCCGCAAGCGATCTCGCGATAACTTCGCTACGTTCGCGTTTGAGTCGGACGACTCGATCATCTGCTCGCGCAATTCCGGATGTGAATATTGCGGCGTATAATTAACGGTCGTTGATTTTGGGTCGCCCGGTCCGATCTTTGGGAGGTGCTTTGAATAACCCAGATCAGCAACCAGCGCATGCCCGTCAGCTATCAACAGGTTTCCAGGTTTGATGTCGCAGTGAATGATCTGTTGCGTGTGAAGAAACCTTAGGCCAGAAAGCAGGTCGCGAAAGAATGCTATTATGTCGCCCGCGGATAGCTCAGAGCGATTTGCGATTACGTAATCGTCCAAGTCTTGGACGTCGTCGAAAAAGTCCATGAGAAAGTACGGAAACTTATATGCCTCGCGATCAATCTCAAGGGTGACCTCATCAGAGCCATATACCTTGATAATGTTATTGTTATTAAGCGCGGCGAGCCGGGTCGACTCACCGCGAATTACGACTATGATGTCGGCCAATTTACTGAGGCGCGGTCGCGCAAGTTTCAATGCTCGACGAACGTTTAAGGACGTGTCGGTGACTTGCCAAACCGTCGCGGTGCTCCCTAAAGCTATGGGATGATTTAGCGCGTAATTTGGCGCAAGCTTCTCGATAAGCAGCGGAAGAAGGTCAACGTAAGCGGGACGCTCCGATTTAAAGTCTGCAGCGTGTTTTCGCTCGGTATATACCGTCTCGAGCTTTTCCAGGGCGACGGTGACATCGATCGGGGTAGTTGTGTCCGTGGCCGACTGCGAGTTGGCAGCAGCTTCGTCGTCGTGAGCCATTTGTGATTTCCTTTTGCGGGATCGCCGACTTCATGCAAGACTTGGTCTTGCATGAAGTGCTTTCGTCGATTCGTGCGACGCAGTCGTCGACTGGCTAGCTGCGTTCGATCGGTCGTATACTGGTGCGGCTGGCTAGTGGATTAGCGCCAACTCGCGTAATCTAATCGCCATCGCTTCAATGCTAACGCCGAAGAACTCGCACAACGTCGACTTGCCGTCGCGAGAATAAGAAGATAACCGCGACGCGACGTCGCGCACCGTCGGTATGCCTCTTATTGGGAATCGTGCAGCCGCATACAGATCCGCGACGGCGCGGGAACCTGCCCATAAGTGCGAGCGGTTAAATAGCTCTATGAACCGCGTTTCCACGGCCTTTTGGGGCATGAGCAGTTCTGCTGCGAAAACTTCCGCTTCTCTCTCGCGTTGTAGCGCCTTCGGGTCTGCGTTGTGCACTTCGACCCGGCGCTCCGCGCCGATACGAAACGCAGCTTCACGGCACCCGTCTGCCGTTTTGTGGAGGACGGCATGTGCGATCTCGTGCGCGAGTGTGTAGTTTAACTCTCCACGGCTTGATAACGCGTCCGATATTCTAATTGTGCGCGTCGCGTAGTCACATATACCCTTTAGCGCGGCGTCAGCGGGAAACGGCTCTTGGGTGATATCCCATTTCAGAATAGATCGGATAATTTCGTCGGGATGTACGGGGTAGAACTCTACAGGCTCGAGTCTACGTCCGAGTTGGCTCCTTCGAACCTTATAATGAGACATCAACATCGCCCTTGCCTGAGCGCGGACGGAATTGGCCTGAAACTGAGTTTGCGCCATAGTTTCACCCCGTAAGGCGACAGCGAAATTCCGACCCATAGCGACCAGGGCTTGCGTTCAGCGGCATCGGTTTCCGCGCTTTTCCGTGTTTTTAGACGACCTCGCTCGTCTATCCTGGTGGTAGAGAGAGCGTGTGGCTATAGTCTCGGCTGTCGTACCTGGAACGCGCGAACTTCGAGTTCGGGACCGGCTGGCTCGGCTAGGAGCGCACTCCGGGGACGCGCCGTTTGCTTTTCCGCGCTCACGGCGTGGCGTACGCGCGGTCAATGAGCTGGTTCGACAACTCGGCGAAGCGCCGCTCGGGGTGGTCGTCCGGATAGCACGACCGCGTCCCGACACTCCCTGGAGTGCACTGACGTGAAGCCGCGCCTCCGCGCGATCGTGGCCAAACTGGGCGGTTGATCCACCGCCCGGTTCCTACCGGCGAAGGCGTATGGTCTGGCCGACCGCCAGGCGGCCGATGTGCGTGATCGTGCCGTAGACCCCCGCGGTGTTTTGGTTCGTACGAACGATCGTTTTCAACACGTCCGGCGCGGGACGTGCCGAGTCGGGATCGAGGTTCACCATCGAGCAGCGAACGTCGCGTACGGTGATGGTGACGGCCGGGGCGTCGTCCCCGTCGCCGAACGAAAGCACACCGCCCAGCCACGCGTCCTCCTGGAACGGCACCGGTCGCAGTAGACGCACGACGACGTTCGGGCGAAAGCGTCGCACGTCGGAGTCCCGTCCGGCGATTCGTGAGATCTCGTGCACCGTGTCGGAGGAGATCACCGAGATACTTGCATCATCGAAGATGCCATGTCGCATCTGCATCATCTGTACGGGAGCGCCGGACCGGCGGGCAACCTCCGCGGCCAAGTCGTCCCCGAAGATCGGCAGCTCTGCGCCGTCCGGCGTACGAACGAGCATCGGAAGGTTGCCTGGAGCATCGTCTTCACGGCGCCGCGGAGCGAACAGGAGCAAGTCGGGAAGCTTGGTCGCGGTTAGCCACGGAAACCCGCTGCGGTCGTCGATCCGCCGGAATGCTAGGCGTCTGTCACCGTCGAGGCCATGCCAGCCCAGCTCCGCCGCCTCGAGCTGTTCGCCGCCCATCGACTTCACGGGATACCGGAAGATCGCTTCCACATGTCCGATTTCTATGAGCATGGATCGGTCGAGCATATTTGAGGCCGTCGTGGAGTTTTCCGTTGCCCCGCCGGCCCGCAGAGCGAGGTTTTGCAATGTTCCGGCGGAAGACGTGACGCTTGCCAGCCGGAGGACGCTCGTGGAAAAGATGCCGATCAGAGAACAGGTTCTCGTGCAAGGCGCTTCGATCATCGCGCAGCGCGTGGTCCAGACGGAGGGCTCCGTCGACGTGGGCATCCAGCAGCAGCCCGTCGCGGTCGACTGCGACACCCGGCTGAAGAAGATCTACGTGTACGCCGACAACGTGTTCAGCCCGCAGAGCCTGGCCGATTCGCGCACCATTCGCGTGCAGACCGACGCGTTCGATCTCACCGGATACATCGACTTCACGCACGCGCGCCAGCAAGACCAGTTTCAGGTCGAGATCCACGTCTGGATGGCTCACGCGGCCAACGTCCTGCTCGCGCGGTCCGCGTTTCAAGGCGGAACCTTGGCGATGATGAACCAGCTCGCGCCGGGCAACGCCAACTACATCTCCGGCAACCACATCGAGATTCTGATCCACCAGGTGTGGTCGCTGGACAACTTTGCGACGAAGGTGCCGCTCGCGTACCAGTTCATCGTCGAGTCCCGCTAGGCGCGGTCCTTTGCGCCGCGGTGCGCGAGCCGATAACGGGCCGGCGTCGTACCCACGGCGTCGCGAAAAACGCGCGTGAAGTGGCTCTGGTCGACGAAGCCCGTGTCGGTCGCGATCGCAGCGAGCGCGTCGTCGCCGGCGCTGAGCGCGCGACACGCGCGCTGCACGCGCAGGCCCGTGACGTAGTCGCCCAGCGAGTGCCCGTGGAAGCGCCGGAACGTGCGCGCGAGGTGCGTCGGATGGACGCCCGCCGCTGCGGCGAGCGCGCGAAGGTCGAAGCGCTCCGCGGGAGCGTTCTCCACCGCCGCTTCGACGGACGTCAGCCACGCCGGCGCGGCGGCGTCCGCGCGCAGGCCTTCCTCGGCTGCCCACCCGCACAGCTCGTAGAGCAGCGACTCGATCGTGAACTCACTTGCGTCGTCGCGACGCAGGTACTCCTGGTGCAGGCGCACGGCGAGCCAGGTCGCGTCCTCGCCGTGCACTTGGCGCAACGCGCGTATCGGAGCACCGAACGACGTGACGGTCTCGTACCACGGGCCGGCGAGCTCGATCATGAAGAAGCGCGTGCCGTCACCCATCGCGTCGTGGTGCGACATCATCGGCGGATGGAACGCGATCGTGTACGGGCGGTAGTCGACGGTCACGTCACCCGACGTCTCGCGGTAACGGCCGTCGAGCAAAAGGCAGAAGTAGGCCGCTTCGTGGACGTGCTCTTCCACCATCCGCGCCCGCTCGTGCCGCACCTCGGAGAGGATCGCGCCGCAGCGCCGCAGCGAGTCGGTGCGCCCGAAGAACGTTCCGCCCGGCAGCGCGCGTGCGATCGCTATCCTCGGTTCTCCGGCGCGGGACGTTGCGTGCGCACGAACTCCATGTAGCCGGCGACGCCGTCGGCGGCACTCTTGCCGTGAAAGCGCTCGACGACGTGCAGCGCCAGGTCGATCCCCGACGTCAAGCCGCCTGCGCTGCAGACACGCCCTTGGTCGACGAAGCGTGGCCCGCGCACGAGCTTCACCTTGGGAAAACGCTGTTCGAACGCGTCGTAAAAATCGTGGTGCGTCGTCGCGGACTTACCGTCGAACAAACCCGCTTGCGCGAGCTTGAACGCGCCCGTGCACACCGACATGACGACCTCGGCGGTCGCGGACTGCGCTTGAAGCCACGGGATGAGCTCGGGCGCGCCCTTCTGTGCTCCGACGACGACGACGTCGGGCCGTGGCGCGTTCGCGAACGTGTAGCGCGGCATCAGCTGCATCCCGTCCGTCGCTTCGACCATGCTCATCGACGGCCCCACGAGGTACAGGAGGAACGCCCAATCGTTCGGATGGCCGGGCAACGGCGAGTCTTGGAACACTTCCCACGGGCCGGCGAAATCGATTACCGTCGCGGCCTCGGTGACGGCGAACGCGACGAGCCGTTGGCCGGGGAGGAGCTTCGGCCGCACGACGCTCGGGGTGGGCGACGCAGCCGCTGCGATCTTGGGCAGCAGGAGCGGCGAGGTCGCCGACGCGGCCAGCGCGGTGAGGAAACGGGGTCGTTGCATCGTCGGTCTCCATGCGGTGGAAGGTGCGTCCAGCATACCGGACCGTGGGGCGCCGTTCTTGTATCGCGTTAGCGCGATTCGCCAGGCCGGAGCCCGAGGGCCGCGCGTCGAACGTACGTTCCGTGCGCATCGACGACGGAGTGAAGCGGGAAGTCCTCGCGCGCGCCGACATCGGCGAGGTGATCGGGGCGTACGTCAGCCTGCGCAAGCGCGGCAACGACCTCGTCGGGCTCTGCCCGTTCCACGGGGAGAAGTCGCCGTCGTTCCACGTGCATCCCGACCGCGGTTTCTTCAAGTGTTTCGGCTGCGGGGCGGGCGGCGACGTGTTCTCGTTCGTGCAGAAGCAGGAGAACATTCCGTTCCCCGACGCGCTGCGCATGCTCGCCAAGCGCTACGGCGTCGAGGTGGAGAACGAGGACCCGCGCGCGGCGCGCGCGCGCAGCGAGAAAGAAGCGATCTACCACGCGAACGACGTCGCGCGCGCGTTCTTCCACCGCATGCTGCTCGACGCGCGCGAAGGCGCCGCCGCGCGCGCGTACTGTGCGAACCGCGGCATCACCGACGCCACGATCGCGGCATTCGCGCTCGGCTACGCGCCGGACAGCTGGGACGCGCTCGTCGGCGAGCTGCGCCGCAACGACGTGCCCGCCGAGATCGCGCAGAAGGCCGGCCTCATCAAGGCCAACGACCGCAGCGGCTTTCGCGACTTCTACCGCGAGCGGCTGATGATCCCCACGTTTGCGACCACCGGCGAGACGATCGCGTTCGGCGGGCGCGCGCTGGACGGCAAAGAGCCCAAGTACATCAACACCGCGACGACGCCGGTGTACACCAAAGGCCGCTACCTGTACGCGCTCAACGTCGCGCGCCGCGCCGCCGCCAAAGAAGACAGCGCGATCGTCGTCGAGGGCTACCTCGACTGCATCGCGCTGCACCAGGCCGGTTTCACGAACGCCGTCGCCGTGCTCGGCACGTCGTTCACGCCGGAACAGGCGCGCGAGCTGCGCAAGGTGGCGTCGCGCGCGGTCCTGTGCTTCGACGCCGACGCCGCGGGCGTCGACGCCGCCCTCAAGTCGATCGAGACGCTGACGGCCGAGGGCGTGGCCGCTTCCGCGCTGCGTATCCCCGACGGCAAGGATCCCGACGAGTTCGTCCGCCGCAACGGCGCCGACGCATTCCGCGCGCTGCTCGCCAAACCGATCGCCGCGACGCAGGTCAAGATCGACGCGGAGATCGACCGGCGCGGCGGCACGCTCGAGGGCGCGTCGCTCGCACGGTGGGCCGAGGAGACGATCCGCCGCCTGTCGGCGCCCGCTGAGTGGGACAAGTTCCGCGTGTACACCGCCGGACGGCTCGGGCTCTCCGTCGACGACTTGCGCAAAGCGCGCCTCGTGCTCAACCCCGGCCACTTCGCGCCGCGCGGCACGCAGGCGAACGCGTCGCGGCACATCACGCCTGCGATGCTGGAGAAGCCGTCGTTCGAGCGCGAGGTGCTGTGCGCGGTGCTCGAGGAGCCCCGGCTTATCGCGGAGTACGCGGGGCGCATCCCGCCCGAGCGGTTCGACAACGAGCGGCTGCGGCGCGTGTGGGAGCGCATGGTTGCGGAAGCTCGCTCGCTCTCGCAACCATCCGACGTCTTCTCCTTGTTCTCAGAAGATGACGACGCGAGGAGCGTCCTGTTGTCGGTGGAGTCGGTTGAACGGCTCGCCGATTCCGAGGCGCGCCGCGCGAAGCTCGACCGGGTGATCGAGCGGTTACAGCGCGACGACGCACAGCGTCGATACCGCGACGTTCAGCAACGGATGGATAGCCTCATGGAGGCCGGCCAGCCGGTCCCCGCTGATCTGCGCGCACAATACGTAGAACTCGCACTCACTCTGAAAAAAGGATAACCCCTCCGGCGGAGTACATTCTCCGGTTCCCCCAGATCGCAGACGGAAGGAGGTGAGAAACAGCATGGCACGCACGAAGAAAGCCGCGGCAGCAGCCGCCGACGCCCCGCAACTGTCGCTCGACGAGCAGATCAAAAAGCTGCTCGCGGCCGGCAAGAAGCGCGGCACGCTCACGTACGAAGAGATCAACGCCGTCTTCGACAGCAACGTCGAGGAAGTGGCGCCCGAACGCATGGACGACCTCCTCGAGGAGATCGCGTCGCTCGGCATCGAGATCGTGGAAGAGCAGGCAAAGGACGAGAAACCCGCCGACCGCGACGAGCCCGAAGAGCAGGCGATCCCCCCGGGTCTCGCGCTCGACGACCCGGTCCGGATGTACCTCAAGGAGATCGGTCGCGTCCCGCTGCTGTCGATGGACGACGAGCGGCGCCTCGCGATGGCGATCGAGTCCGGCGAAAAGGAAGCGCTCAAGAACGGCACAGCCGACAACGCCGTCGTGTTCCACGGTGAAGACGCGAAGCGCAAGCTGACGGAAGCGAACTTACGGCTCGTCGTGTCGATCGCGAAGAAGTACGTCGGCCGCGGCATGCTGTTCCTCGACCTCATCCAAGAGGGGAATCTCGGGCTGATCCGCGCGGTCGAGAAGTTCGACTACCGCAAGGGCTACAAGTTCTCCACGTACGCCACGTGGTGGATCCGCCAGGCGATCACGCGCGCGCTCGCCGACCAGGCGCGCACGATCCGCATCCCCGTCCACATGGTCGAGACGATCAACCGGCTCATCAAGATCAGCCGCCAGCTCTTGCAAGAGTTCGGCCGCGATCCGACGGTCGAAGAGATCGCCAACGAGATGGGGCTCACGCCCGAGAAAGTCCGCGAGGTCATCAAGATCTCGCAGGAGCCGATCTCGCTCGAGACGCCCATCGGCGAAGAGGAAGACTCGCATCTCGGCGACTTCATCGAAGATCAGGAAGCGGTCGCGCCCGCGGAAGCGGCGTCCGTCATGCTGCTCAAAGAGAAGATGCAGGACGTGCTCAAAAACCTCACCGAGCGCGAGCGCAAGGTGCTGGTGCTGCGCTTCGGGCTCGAAGACGGCCACCAGCGCACGCTCGAGGAAGTCGGTCAGGAGTTCGGCGTCACGCGCGAGCGCATCCGCCAGATCGAAGCGAAGGCGCTGCGCAAGCTGCGCCACCCCAGCCGCGGCAAAGCGCTCAAGGACTACTGGTCCAACGAGTAGTTAGCGCGACGGGCTCGGCGCGGGCGAGGCTTCGCTCTTGCACGCCGCGGCCGCCGCGACGACCGTCGGCGTGAGCGTCTGCTCCGCGGCGGCGATGCGTGTTTGCTGCACCTCGACGTCGAGCGCGAGCTTGTCCCAGATCGTGTTGCCGGGCGTCTTCGCAAGCGGCAGCCCGCGGTCGAACATCCCGTTCGGGCCTGAGCCGGGCAGTGTGGACGCACCGAGGAATTTGTCCGAATCCGGCTCGGGGAGTTTTGTCCCCTCCGGCCCGACCGCGCTCTGCATCCCGAGCGGAAGCTCGGCGCGCATCTGGCCCATCGATTTGCCTTCGAGCACGCCGAAGAGATGGTTGAGCGCGACGTTCTGCTTGTCGGCGGCGGCTTGCAGCTGTGCTTTGAGCAGCAGCGCGAAGCGGTCGTCGTCGCTCACCGGCGTCTTCGGAAAACGCTTCTCGTCGGCGAGCATCTTCTTGATGACGCCCAGGTTGTGCGCCATCGAGACGATGACTTTCCCGGCGTAGACTTGATCCAGCTCGAACGCCTCTTTCGAGCTGGTGGTGTCGTGCGCCATCTTCAGCAGCGCGCGATGGCTTGCGCCGATCAGCTCGTCCGTTTTCATCAGCCCGAGCACCGACGGCGCGACGTTGTCGCGCACGGTCGTGCAGAAGCCTTTGGAGTGCGTGCGCCCGATCTCCGGCAGCGCCGTCGGCGCGGACACCGGTGCTTGTCCCGTCAGCACGCACAGCGCGCCAAGCGCCGCAGCCAGCCTCACGCGGCGCGGCGCGGCCCGGACGGCCGCGCGTGTTCGCACGCTTTGTGCGAACACTAACACTACATCGGGTCGTCTTCGCCCTTGCCCGCGCGCGGGCTCGGGACGACGTTGGGGTTCTTGTCCGCGAACTGGCCCAGCGGGTTCGGCACGACCCACACCGGGACGTCGTAGATCGCGGGATACAGGAACACCGCGCTGACGCTCGCGGCGTCCTTCACCGCGCCGGCTTTCACCAAGCCGTCGGCGGTGGGGTGCTCGACGTCGCCGACCTCGGCGTACTTCTTCGCGCCGACCGCTTTGCCGTACACGCACTTGCCCGTCGCCTTGTCGCAGGTGACGTAGTGGACGTGCGCGCCGATCGTGATGACGCGCTTGGGATCGATGCCGAGAATCGACGGCCGCTCGGGCTTGGGTGCGGGCGTCGCGACGGGGTCGCGCCGCACGCTGAAATCCGCGCCGATCAAACGGCCCTTCACGTCGTACCAGAGCTGCGCGGGGACGTCGGGGTCCGTCGTGTTCCACGCCTTCGTGTTGACGTAGCTGATCGCGCCGGTCTCGTCCTCGTTCGTGAAGCGAACGTAGCCCGCTTTCGTGGCGGCTTGTGCCGTGGGATAGCGCTTGGGCAGATCGCGCATGATCTTGGCGAGGAAGGCGGACTCGGCGGCGCTCGGCGACGGCGCCGCGGTGGGCGCGGGGGCCGGCGTCGCATCGGCGGCGCGCGCGGGCGCGGGGAGCGCGAGCAGCGCGACCGCGAGGGTCAGCAGCAACGAAGAACGGCGACGCATCATGCGGTCGCCGTTCGCGTTCGTCAGCCCGGTATCTTCGTCGGCGCCGGCGACGGCGTATCCGCGGCATTCGGCGGGTTCGTCGGAGCCGGGGTCGGCAGTCGGAGTCGGAGCGGGCTTCATGTTCCGGCTCGGCGGCGCCGTACGGGCCGGCGTCGGGGTATACATCGACGCCGGCTGATCGCCGGCGAGCCCGAACGGGAACGGCACCCGGATCGACATGCGATCGCCGAAGCGGTCGACTTCCGCGAGCGTCGTCGCGGGGATCTCCGTTCCGGCGGACAGCGGCGCCACGATGGGTGCGTTCGCCTTCACCGGCAGCAGGCCGGCGGCGATCGAGAAGCGGTCGAGCGAGATCGCGGGCGCACGCTTGCCGTTGGGCGTGTCGGTGCCGCCGATCACGAGACGGGCCCGCGTCCCCGCCGGAGCGAGAACGGTGCCGTCCAACGTGAGGGCATCACGAAGATGCACCGAGACGACGTCGCCTTCGCGACGGCCGGCGTCCAGGTTGGCATCGGTCACGAAGACGACCGCGGTCCCGGCAGGCAGCACGTGCTGCTGCTGGGACTGAGCGGTCGCCCACGTCGCACTCAGAAGAAGGAAGGCCGTCGCGATGACGGCCGTCCGGCGGATGCCGAGCATCCGCTCAGCTTGCTTTCTTCTGCGCCTCGGCGGCCTCGGCCGCGGCCTTCTTGCCCTGTTCGATCAGAGCTTTGACCTTCTGGCCGCCCTTCTGACCGATCGTCTCGTAGAACTCCGGGCCGTAGCGGTCGCGCGTCGCTTCGCCGCCCTTTTTGCCGCCCTTCTTGCCGATGGCTTCGTAGAAGGCGTGGCCATGGGCTTTCTTGGTGGCTTGGCCGCCCTTGCGCCCGATCATCTCGTAGAACTCGGGCCCATATTTTTTCTTGACGGTCTCGCCGCCTTTTTGGCCGGCTTCACGGACGCTCATGCCGCTTCCGGGCTTTTTCGCTTCAGGGGTGGACATTGGTGGGGGTGAACCTCGTGGAAGGAAATCGACCTATCTCAGTAACGTAAGCGATCCTATGTTCGTTGTCGGTCGCAGCATCGCTTACAATAAGGTTCGGGCCATCCGTGCCCTCGCGGGGGTCGTCGCCGCGGTTGCCATACTTTCGCCGGCCAGGGCGGCTCCAGGGGAGCAGACGGGGTATCGGCGGTTGGTAGAGCTTGAGAGCGCCCGGACGTTCTCCGACGAGCTGACCGCGGCGCTGGCGTCGGCTGACGCCGGTTTGGCGGGGCGGGCGGCGCTGGCGCTCGGACGGACCCAAGATTCCCGCGCGGCCGGACCCCTACATAACGCGACCGAAGTCAAGGACGTTTCGCTCCGTGCTCTGGCTGTGTACGGTTACGGTCTCTTGGCCGCTAAGAACCCCATTGAAACCGAAACGGTTGCTAAGGCGCTCGCCGACCCGGCCGGGCCCGTCCGGATCGCGGCCACCGACGCTGCCTGGCGGGCTCGGGCGGCGAAGCGGCCCGGCGCCGCTCGCCTCGCTCGTACCCTTCTCGGCCTCGCGGCTCACGATGCCGATCCGATCGTCCGGGGGCGTGCCGCCACGGCGCTGTTCGCCTGGACCGATGCGCCGGACGCGGCACAGATCGGGCGGGCGCTCGTGTCGTCGTTCGTGCGTGAGAAGAATACGACCGTCCGCTGGCACGAAGCATGGACGCTGCGCCGTGCGTTCGCCGCGGTCACCGATGCCGCCACGATTCGCGCGGGGCTCGCGGACCGCGACGAGCTCGTGCGCATTCAGTTCGCCGATCTCGTTGCCCGGCGAAAGCAGCCGCAGGCGATCGCGCAGATGCAGCCGTTGCTAAAAGATGCGTCATGGCGCGTGCGCGAGCAGGCGTACGAGACGATCAAAGTGCTCGCCGGCTTGCAGCGCACCGATCATCTCGGTGCCATCCCGGCGGAGATCGCGACGCCTGCGCCGTTGCCGCTGAACACCGAAGCGCCGCTTCCACGTCCGGCAGGCCTCGGCTCCGCGCGCAAACCGCTGCCCGCCGATGCGCGGCTCGACCTCGCGCTGCGGCCGGGCACGAGCGCGCTGATGGACGGACCGATGCCGGGGCCGCATCCGCGCGTGCGCATCGGCACCACCAAAGGCACGATTGTGGTGCGGCTCTATCCCGAATGGGCGCCGCTGACCGTCGCGAACTTCCTCAACCTCGTCGACCGCGGGTATTACGACAATTTGCGGTGGTTCCGCATCGTGCCCGACTTCGTCGTGCAGACCGGGGATCCGAACGACAACGGTGAGGGCGATGCCGGCTACACGATCCCTGCCGAAGAGAATCCGCTCGAGCAGCGGTCCGGGATCATCTCGATGGGGCTCAACTACACCGATCCGCCCGATGCGCATGCGATTCGGGATTCGGCCGGGACGCAGTTCTACATCACGCTTTCGCCGCAGCTGCACCTCAACAAAGATTTCACCGTGTTCGGTGAGGTCGAGAGCGGGTTTTCTACGCTTGGGCGGCTCATTGAAATGGATCGGATGACCAAAGTGGAGCGGCTTGCCGACGGGTAATCTTTCGATCGTGGCGTGCCGCGACGCCAGGGACGGTTGTTGTTAGCGTTGCAGCATCGATCGTAGGGCGAAGAACGCGTTTTCTTTTCTTTCCGTTATGCGGCGGTAGAAGTAGCCCGCCCAGTGGGTTCCGTACGGGACGTAGATCCTTACTCGGTAGCCTTCGTTCACCAGGCGGCGCTGGAGGTCTGGGCGCACGCCGTACAAGAGCTGGAACTCGAAGCGGTCGCGGGCGATGTTGCGTTCGCGGACGAACGTTTCTACCGCTTCGATCAGGCGTGGGTCGTGCGTTGCTATGCCTGGGTAGTTGCCGCGTTCCAGCAGGGCTTCCGCGCAGCGCATGTAGTGCGTGCGGATCGACGGCATGTCTTTGTATGCGACGGTGGGGGGTTCGTTGTAGGCGCCCTTGCAGAGGCGGACCCGTGCGCCGAGCTCGATGGCGTGCTCGACGTCGGCCGGAGCGCGTTTGAGGTAGGCTTGCAGGACCGGGCCGACGTTCTTCGTTCGGGCGTACGTGCGTTCGAAGATGCGGAGGGTTGCGTCGGTGACGGCGGTGCCTTCCATGTCGATGCGAACGAACGGATCGTGGTTGTGCGAGGCGCACTCGACGACCGCGCCGAGGTTCTCGAACGCGAAGTCTTCGTCGACCAGCAAACCCATTGCGGTCAGCTTGACCGAGACGTTCGTTTCGACGCCGCGGGCGCGGACGGCTTCGAGCAGCTCGCAGTAGGCGTCGCGCGTTCGTTCGGCCTCGGCGGGGACGGTGACGTCCTCGCCCAGGAAATCGAGCGTCGCGCTCATCCCTTGCGCGTTGAGCGCGGCCACGGCGTCCACGGCTTGGGCGGCGGTTTCGCCCGCGATGAACCTTTTGGCCAAAAAGAAGAAGCGCTGCTGGAATGCCGGGGTTTGGATCACGTCGAGGACTGCCACGAACGGGCGCCTTCGGCAAGAATGGGCGCGCCCCCCGGGGTACCACGAGATGGTGACGTTTGGCGCCTTTTCACCCTTTTTGCAGTCGCGCCGTAGGCGAGCGGCCGCCGATCCCGGAAACGTCGCGCATGGCTTCCCGCGTCCTGGTCGCGGACGACGACCCGGAGATCTGCACGCTCATCAAGACGATCCTTGCGCGGGGACCGTACGACGTGACGCTGTGCAACGACGCCGAGAGCGCGCTCGTCCACTTGCGCAAAGACGCTCCGTACGACATCCTCATCAGCGATTTCATGCTGCCCGGGATCTCGGGCATCGATCTGATCACGCAGGTGCGCAAGGACGCTGCGACGAGGCGCATGCCGATCGTGATGATCAGCGGCCACAACAACTACGCAATGGACGAGCGCGCGAAGTCGGCCGGCGCGAACGCGTTTCTCAACAAGCCGTTCACGGTCGTGCAGCTGCGCACGACGGTGCAGCAGCTGCTGGACGATCCGCTCTCGGTGCTGGGGGCATAACAGTCTTCGCACGACGTTCGGGACGACGATGAGCGTTTCCGCGTTTTTCAAAGTTCTGTTCGTCGCGCTTTCGCTCGGGCTCGACGTCTTTGCGGTGTCCGTCGGCGTCGGGATGAAAGGCAGCGACGTCTGGCTCAAGATTCGCATCGGGGCCGCGTTCGCGTTCGCCGAGGTCAGCATGACGGTGATCGGCGTGCTGCTCGGGCAGGCTGCGGGGAAACTGCTCGGCGACGCGGCCGGGTATCTCGGGTTTGCCGCTCTGGTCGGCGTGGGCGTCTACATGATCTACGAAGCACTGCACGGAACCGAGGAGGGTGGCGGCTTCGACCTCTCGCGCGGCTTCGGGCTCGTCCTGGGCGCGCTCTCGATCAGCCTCGACTCGCTGGGGATCGGGTTTTCGATCCTGTACATCGGCGTGCCGCTGGGGGTCAGCCTCGTGTTCATCGGCGTCGCGTCGGTCATCTCGACGACGCTCGGGCTCGCGCTCGGGAAGCGGTTGGGGACCGTGGCCGAGGAGCAAGCCGCGCTGTGGGCGGGGATCGTCCTCGTTCTCACGGGCGTAGCCTTTGCCGCGCTCAAGTTCTTCCACGTCGGCGCCTGAGGCGCTGTACGCGCTCGCGACGGCGGCGGCGCGCAGCGTCGTCGTCGTCGGCACCGCGAAGAACGCCGGCAAGACGACGACCTTCAACGCGCTGCGCGCCGTCGCGGCGCGGCGCGGTGTCGCGATCGCGGTGACGTCCATCGGGCGTGACGGCGAACCGTCCGATGCGCTCGACGACGAGCCGAAGCCGCGCGTGCGGCTCATGCCGGGGACGATCGTTGCGCTGCCGGCAGGGCTCGTGCCGCGCAGTCCCGCGCTCGCGATCCTGGGTGCCGGTGCGGCGAGTGCGCTCGGAGCGATGGTCTTTGCGCGCGTCGTGCTGCCGACGACGTGCGAGATCGGCGGGCCGCCGACCGCTCGCGCGATGCGCGCGACGATCGAACGGCTGCGCGCGCTCGGGGACGGGCCGGTGTTCGTGGACGGTGCGATCGACCGTATCGCGGCGCTCGCCGGAGGCGATGACGCGGTGATCGTCGCCACCGGTGCGGCGAGCGGTGCGACGCCGGCACGCGTTGCTGCTGTTGCGGCCGATACCGTTGCGCGGCTCATGCTGCCCGGGCGCGATCCTGCGGCCGAGCGCGAGCGGGTGATCGTCATTTCCGGGGCGCTCGACGTGCGCGATGCGGAGGAGCTGCTTGCCGATGCGCGTGGTGCGACGGTCGTGGTCGAAGACCCGACGCGCGTTGCGGTGCACGGTGCGCTGTTCGCGAAGCTGTGCGCGGCCGTCGACTTGCGGTGCATGCGGCCGTTGCGCGTCGTCGCGTGCACGACGTCGCCCGTGGGGCGCGACGCTGCGCTCGCTCCGCGCGCGCTCGTCGAGGCGGTCGCGCGGGCGACGGGGTTGCCGGCGTTCGACGTCGTTGCGGACCTCGCGGCATGAGTGCGCACGGCGGGGTGCGTGGCAAAGCGGCGCATGCGCCGGTTGCGGGTGCGGATGCGGCGACTGCGGAGCGGATCGGGCTGACCTGGTTGCGGGCGGCGGTTGCCCCCGCCGGCGCGTATGGGCGGCGTCACGATGAGGCGACGGCGCCGTACGGGCCGGGCGATGAAGCGCGCGCGCATGCCGAGATCGCGGACGTCGTCGCGCTCGCGGCGCTGCTGGATCCGGACGGAGTCGCGAGCGTGCGCGCGGCGCTGCGTGCCGTGCCCGAAGCGACGGCGGTCGTTACTCGCGCGCGTGCCGGCGATTCGCTGAGCGATGTCGATTTCTACGAGCTCGGACGCTTCGTCGATTCGCTGGATGCGGTTGCGCGCGCGTACGACCATGCGTTCGTTTCGCGCGGGCGTGCCCGTGGTCAGGTTGCACGCTGCGCCGAGGTGGCGGACGTCGGTGCGCCCGGCGTGCGCCCGCCTCGGGTGGATGCGCTGCGCGCGGTGCTCGCACCCGGGCGTCACGGCGCCGGATTCTATCTTGCGGATGCGTTTGCCGCGGGTTTGCGTGGGGCGCGCGCGGCGCTTGCGGATGCGGAGGCCGGCGTTGATGCGCGGCGTGAATCGATCGCTGCGCTCGTGCGCGATGCGATCGGGGTCGATCCGGTCGGCGACGAGTTCGTCGTGCTGCGTGACGTGTATGATGGGCCGCTGCCCGACGGCGTGCGGGCCGTGCGGGAGACGCCGACGTATCGCACCGCGGCGATCATCGTTCTCGCGCCGGAGCGCGACGCCGCGCTCGCGCGGCTTGCGGACGTCGAAGAAGGTGCGCGCCGTATGCTTGCGGAGCGCGTTGCGCGCGAAGCGGGTGCCGTTGCGGACGCGGCCAACGCGCTCGGCGCGCTCGACCGCAGGCTGGCGCGAGTTGCGTTCGCGCAGCGGTGGGGCGCGTGCGTTCCGGAGCTCGTCTCGGACCGAATCGTCTTCGCGGATGCGACGTTTGCACCGCTGGCCGAGGTGCTTGCCGCGCGCGGGCGGCACTACACGCCGCTTGCTGTCGATCTGCGCGGCGTTGCCGTGCTGACCGGTCCGAACATGGGGGGCAAGAGCGCCGCGCTCGCGGCGACGGGCTTTCTGTGCGCGTGTGTTGCGCTGGGCGTTCCGCCGCCTGCGCGCTCGGCGTCGCTGCCGCTGCTCGATGCGATCGTGTGGATCGGCGGTGAAGGACCCCAGGATCGCGCGCGTTTGCTCTCGTCGTATGCCGCCGAGGTGTTGCGTGCGCAGGATACGCTTGCGGCGGCTTCGGCGCGGGTGCTCGTGCTCGTCGACGAGTTCGCGCGCACCACCGGGCCGCGTGAAGGGCGTGCGCTCTTGATCGCGTTCGCCGAAGCGCTGCGCGCGCGCGGCGCGTTCGCGCTGATCGCTACGCACTTCGACGGCGTCGCGCAGGCGGCGGGCGCGCCGCATCTGCGGATCGCCGGGCTTGGCGGCAGCGGGCTCGGTGCGGTGCGGGCGCACGATCTCGATGCGGCGCTCGATGCGATCGATGCCGCGATGGACTATCGCGTCGTCAGTACAGGCGGCATCGGCGTGTCGGATGCGCTGGCGCTCGCGCGGCTCCTCGGGCTCGATGCGAGCCTCGTGGAGCGCGCGCGGGTGCTACACGACGGCGATCACTCCTGACCGCTGCCGCCGCAGCGCGGACAGTTGCCCTTGCCCGAACCCGAGCAATAGCCGCACGAGCTGTCGATCCCGCCTGAACCGCCGCAGTGCTGACACGTTCCGTTGCCGGTCCCGCCGCACATCGAGCACGTCGCCATGGTGAACCGCCTTTCGATGAGTACGTGGTTGCGAGTATACTACAAACCTAGCGCCAGCGAGTCCGCTCGGGGATCGCTGCCGCCGGCGAGCGTGCCGCGCTCGCGGTCGATCACGATGCCGTGCGCGTGGCCCATCGCGTTCTCGAACGGGCCGAGCGCTTCGACGACGTGGCCGCGGCGTTTGAGCCCGGCGACGACGTCGTCCGGCATGCGCGACTCCACCAGCACCGTCTCGCCGGGCTTGAGGTCCGGACGCTCCGTGAGCGTGTGGCGGCCGTACACCCACCGCGGGTGGTCGAGCGCGCGCTGCACGTCCAGGCCGCGGTCGACGAGCTGGTGCAAGAACTGCAGCAGGATCTGCGGCTGGCCGTCGCCGCCCATCGTGCCGAACACGATCTCCGGCTCGCCGTCGCGCAAGAACATCGGCGGCGAGAGCGTGTGCACCGGGCGCTTCGCGCCTTCGTACACGTTCGGGTGGCCGGGGTGCGTCGAGAAGTACGCGCCGCGGTTCTGGAGCACGACGCCGGTGCCTTCGGGCACGACGCCCGAACCGAAGTTCATGTAGAGGCTCTCGATCAGCGAGACTGCCATCCCGTCCTCGTCCACGACGCACAGGAAGATGGTGCCGCCGCGGTCGGGGCGCTGGTTGCGCGACACGGCGCGTTCGGGGTCGATCGACGCGCGCAGCGCGCGCAAACGCTCCGGCGTGAGCTCGCGCTCGATCCCCGTCGGGCCGAACGCCGGATCGCGGAACGTCGCGTCGCGGATCGCCATCGCGCGCTTCATCGCCTCGACGCCGAGGTGGTGCCACAGCGGCTCTTCGGCCGCGCCGTCCTCCGCGAGCATGCCGGCACCGAGCAGCAAGCACGCGCCTTGGGAGTTCGGCGGATGCGTCAGCAGCTCGCCGCCGTTCCACGGGATCCTCAGCGGCAGCGTCGCCTCGGTGCGGTGCGCGGCGAAGTCGTCGAGCGTCATCGCGCTGCCGCCGCGCTGCAGTGCCGCGACGATGCGTTCGGCGACGCGGCCGGTGTAGAACGCGTCCGCGCCACCGTGGCGAATCGCGCTCAGCGTCTCGGCGAGATCGGGGCTGCACTGGCAGTCCCCCGCTCGCAGCGGACCGCGGTCGAGGAAGATGCGCGCTGCCTCGGGGTCCTGGCGCAGCAGCGGTTCGTTCAGCGCGACGTAGTTCGCGACGACGTCCGTCACCGCGAATCCGTTGCGCGCGTAGTGTTCCGCGGGTGCGAGCAGCTCGTCGAGTTCGCGCGTGCCGTGTGCGCGTGCGACGTCTTCCCACGACCGGACGGCGCCGGGGACGGTCACGCTCAGCGCGCCGCGCTGCGGCAGCACGCCGCCCGGCAGACGCTCGAGCGACGCCGCGCGCGGGGTGCGCCCGCTGCCGTTGTACGCGACGGTCCGCGGCGCGTTCGCGTCGCGCACGACGCCGCTGGGATCGTGGACGATCCAGAACGCGTCGCCGCCGATGCCGCAGCTGGCCGGATACACGACGGCGAGCACCGCGTTGGCCGCGATCGCGGCGTCGACCGCGTTGCCGCCGCGGCGCAGCTCTGCGATGCCGGCGGCGGTGGCGGACGCGTGCGGCGTCGCGACCATTGCGCGGGTCGAGCGCGCGATCGCGCGGGTGGGTCGTAAACCCGCAGCAGTATCGTTCATCGCACGCGCATCTCCGTGAGATAGATCGCCTCGTCGGGCCGCGGCTGCCATTGCAGCCGCTTGGACGTGGCGTAGAGGTCCTCGTACTGGAACAGGAACAGCCACGGCGCGTCGTCGTGGATGATGCGCAGCGCTTTGGCGTACAGCGCTTTGCGCTTGGCCGAGTCGAGCTCGTAGCGCGCCGCGTCGACGAGCGCGTCGACGCTCTTGTTCGCGTACGTCGACGTCGTCGCGTCGGACACGAGCTGCGACGACAGCGTGTTGTCCGCGTCGTAGGTGATGTTGCCCCAGCCGAGCATGTACATCGGCGAGAGCGCGCGCCGGAACGTCTGCGCGTAGTAGCTGACCCACTCCTGCGTTCGCACGTCGACGTGGACGCCGGCGGCTTGGAGCTGGCCGCCGACCGCGAGGGCGATCTCTTTGTCGGCGTTGTAGCGGCCTTGCGGCGCGTACAGCGTCAGGCTGAGGCCTTTGCCGTCGGGATAACCCGCTTTGGCGAGCAGCGCCTTCGCTTTGGCGGGGTCGTGGCGGTACGGCGCGAGCGCCGGGTCGTAGCCGAAGAAATTCGGCGGTATCGGCTCGCCCAGCTCGTACGCGCGCCCGCCGAGTACCGCCTTGACGATGGCGGGGACGTCGAGCGCGTAGTTGAGCGCCTGGCGCACGAGCACGTTCTGCTGCGGCCCGGGCTGCAGCGTGTTGAACGCGATGTAGAGCACGCGCACGCTGCGCGCGCTCGCCATGCGCGTAGTCGCGCCGCCCGCGAGCACCGTCGCGTACTGGATCGGTACGTTGGTGATCAGATCGGTCGCGCCCGTGCGCAGCGCGGCGACGCGCGTGCCGGCTTCGGGGATCGGCTTGAACACGACGTGCGCGACCGCGGGCGCGCCGCCCCAGTAGTGAGGGTTTGCGTCGAGCTCGAGCGCGTCGTCGCGCCGCCACGACTTGAGCACGTACGGGCCGGTGCCGTTGGCGTGCTCCTGCACGTACGCGTCGCCGTGCTCTTGCCACCACTTCCCGTCGGCGATGAACACGGGCCGCGTGATCGCCGGCGGGAGCGGCGTCGGCCGCTTCGTGATGAACCGGACCGTCAGCGGATCGGGCGTCTCGACGCGCGCGACCGTGTCGACGCGCGGCACCTGCTGCGACTTGTACGCGGGGTCGAGGATCTTCTCGACCGTGAACTTCACGTCGGCGCTCGTGAACGGGTCGCCGTTGGCGAACGTGACGCCGCGGCGCAGCTTGAACTCCCACACCGTCGGCGCGATGCGCTTCCACGACGTCGCGAGCTGCGGCACGAGCGACGCGCCGTCGGGCGAACGCCGCGCGAGCGTGTCGTAGAGCTGCGCCTGCACGTTGGTGTCGGTGGTGACGGACGCTTTGAGCGGGTCGAGCGTGCTGACGTCGACGCCCTGCGAGATGGTGACGGTGCCCGGCTCGGCCGCCCGCGCCGTCGCAGCGGGTACCGCCAGCGCGAGCAGTGCTACGGCGGCGAGATAGGGTCGCATCCGGGAAAACGTCCTTCCGCTACGACGGGGGACGGAACCGTTCTCTTCGTAGCGGAAGAGGCCATGCCGGAAAGGACGCTCGATTGAACGCACCCGAGGGCGCGCCGCCCAATAAGATCTTCGTCATCCGCCACGGCGAGAAGCCGACGCCCTTCGGTCCCGCCGGGATCAAGGAGGACGGCCGCGAGGACGATCACTCGCTGATCGTGCGCGGCTGGCAGCGCGCCGGCGCGCTGGCGACCTACTTCTGCTACCCGCGAGACGGCGCCGTCGAATGTCCCACGAAGGTGTACTCCCCGCCGCAGCACGGCAAAGCCGGCGATCACGGCCGGCCGTACCAAACGGTCTGCCCGGTGGCCGAGAAGCTCGGCACGCGGATCGACGTCCGCTTCACGCTCGACGAAGAGAAGGAGCTCGTCGCCGACGCGCTCGGGCACAGCGGCGTCGTGCTCATCGCGTGGGAGCACAAACGCATCCACCTGATCGCGAACGCCATCCTCGGCGACGCGACGACCGCGCCGCAGGCATGGCCCGACGACCGGTTCGACGTGACGTGGATCTTCGAGCGCGGCGCGTCCGGCACGTACACGTTCGACCAACGACCTCAACTGCTGCTGGCCGGCGACCGGCCCGAGGTGATCCCGAGATGAAGCGCGCCGTCATGTTCCTGTTCGCCGCCGCGCTGGCGCTGTCGCCGGCCGCCCCGCTGCGTGCCGCCGATCCTGCGGGTTCGACGGTTACGATCTCGCAAGGCGTCGACGCCGACACGCTCAACCCGCTGCTGACGACGATCACCCCGACGTTCAACGTCACGGACCAGATCTACGACCGCCTCGCCGACCGCGGCTCGAAGCCCGGCGAGCTGATCCCGCTGCTCGCGCTCTCCTGGAAGCGCATCAACCCGACCACCGAAGAGTACAAGCTCCGGCACAACGTCGTGTTCTCGAACGGCGACCCGTTCACGAGCGCGGACGTGCGCTTCTCGGTGGACTGGATCAGAAACCCGGCCAACATCTCCAAGCAGACCCCGTACATCCGCGACATCGACCGCGTCGAGACCCCGGATGCGTACACGGTTCGGTTCATCTCGAAGACGCCGCTGGCAATTCCGCCGGGACAGCAGAACCTGTTCCGCATCGTCGACGCGAAGTATTTCAAAGAGAAAGGCAACGCGTACGTCGGCGAGCACCCGATCGGAACCGGCCCGTACGTGCTGCGCGAGTGGCGCCGCGACGACCAGACGATCATGGACGCGAACCCGAAGTGGTGGGGCGGCAAGCCCAAGGTCGAGCACGTGATCTTCAAGGCGATCCCCGAAGCCGCCGCGCGCGTCGCGGCGCTGCGCACCGGCGCGACCGATCTCATCACCAACGTGCCGTCGCAGTACCAGACGCAGCTCGTCGGCGGGCAGAACACGAAGCTGGTGAGCACGCGCAGCTTGCGCCAGCTGTTCATCGCGTTCAACACGCTGACGCCGGGCCCGCAGCAGAACAAGCTCGTGCGCCAGGCGCTCAACTACGCCGTCGACGTGCCGTCCATCGTGAAGAACGTGCTGGGCGGGCGCGGCTACGAGCTGACGTCGCCGATCCCGCCGAACTACTTCGGCTACGACGCGAGCGTGCCGGGCTACAAGCACGACGCCGCCAAAGCGAAAGAGCTGCTGGCAAAAGCGGGCTTCCCCGACGGCAAAGGGCTGTCGCTGGTCGTCAACGCGCCGATCGGGCGCTACAACCGCGACCGCGAGGTCGCCGAGGCGATCGCCGGCCAGTTCAAGACCGTCGGCATCGACGCGACGGTCAAGGCGCAGGAGTGGGTGTCGTACTCCGATCAGAACAACCGCCGCGCGCTCACGCCGCTGTACGAGCTGGGCTGGAACCAGCCGTCGGCCGACGCGGACGGGATTGTCACGTCGCTGTTCATGTCGACGGCGCCGCTGTCGTGCTACAAGAACGACGAAGTCGACAAGCTCGCGGACCAGGCGCGCGGCGAGCTGGACGTCAACAAGCGCAAAGCGCTGTACAAGAAGATCGCGCTGGTGCTGCACGACGATCCGCCGTGGATCGTGCTCTTCGAGTACGAAGACCTCTACGCGACGTCCAAGCGCCTGCACTGGCAACCGCGCGGCGACGAGTCGATCCGCGCCAACGAGATGTCGGTGAGCTAGCGGCTTGACAGCCTACCTCGGGCGGCGCGCGTTCGGCGCGCTGTGGGCGCTGATCGGCGTCGCGATCGTGGTCTTTCTCATCCTGCACATCACGGGCGACCCGGCGGCCGTGATGATGCCGCCCGAATCGACGCGCGCCGAGATCGACGCGTTCCGCCACGCGCAGGGCTTCGACCGCCCGCTGATCGTGCAGTTCGCGTCGTTTGCCGCGTCGGCCGCGCACGGCGACTTGGGCTTGTCGCTCCGCCATCAGGAACCCGCGATGGGACTCGCGCTCCAGCGCCTGCCCGCGACGATCGTGCTCGCCGGCTGCGCGTTCTTGATCGTGGCGCTCATCGGCGTCCCGGCCGGCATCTTGTCGGCGCTGCGCCCGCGCACGTGGATCGACTACACCGCGCGCGTGATCGCGCTGATCGGCCAGAGCGCGCCGACGTACTGGATCGGTCTCATGCTGATCCTGCTGTTCGCGGTGCGGCTCGGCTGGGTTCCGGCGAGCGGGATCGGCGACTGGCGCAACCTCGTGCTGCCCGCCGCGACGCTCGGCTTCTTCTCGACGGCGAAGATCATGCGGCTCACGCGCGCCGCGATGCTCGAAGTGCTCGCCGCCGACTACATGCGCACCGCGCGCGCGAAGGGTTTGACCGCGCTGCGGGTGTCGCTGGGGCACGGGCTGCGCAACGCGTGGCTGCCGATCGTGACGCAGCTCGGCGTCGAGCTGGGCACGCTGCTGTCGGGCGCGATCATCACCGAGACCGTGTTCGCGTGGCCCGGTGTCGGACGGCTCGCGGTGCAGGCGGTGTTCGAGCGCGACTTCCCGGTGGTCGAATCGGTCGTGCTGCTCACCGCGACGATCTTCGTCGTGCTCAACCTCGCGGTCGACCTGCTGTACGCGGTGCTCGACCCGCGCATCCGGTACGCGTAGTGGCGACAGCGCTCGCGGGCGGCGTTCCGGTGCAGGGCGACGTCGAAGGCGTCACGTCGCGCACGGCGTCGCTGCGCAAGCTCGCGCGCGATCCGGCCGCCGTGATCGGCGCGGTGATCGTCGCGGCCGTCGTCATCTGCGCGGTGTTCGCGCCGCTGATCGCGCGCGCCGACCCGAACGCGCAGGACCTCGCGTCGACGCTGCTCCCGCCGGCGTGGATCGCGGGCGGCGTGCACGCGCACCCGCTCGGCACCGACAACCTCGGCCGCGACGTGCTCACGCGCATCGTGTGGGGCGCGCGCGTCTCCGCGATCGTCGGCATCTCGGTGGTGCTGATCGGCGGCACGATCGGCGTGACGGCGGGCTTCTTGGCCGGCTACCGGCGCGGCTGGGTCGACGCGGTGATCGCGCGCATCACCGACGTGCAGCTCGCGTTCCCGCTGGTGCTGCTGGCGGTCGCGATCGTCGCCGTCGTCGGCCCGGGCTTGTGGACGGTGATCGCGGCGATCGGTTTGACGTCGTGGGTGCAATACGTGCGCGTGGTGCGCGCGGAGGCGCTGAGCCTGCGCGAGCGCGAGTTCGTCCTCGCCGCGAACGCCGCGGGCGCGACGTCGGCGCGCGTGATCGGCCGGCATCTGCTGCCGAACGTCGCCTCGGCCGCGATCGTGCTGGGCACGTTCGAGATCGCGCGCGCGATCGTGCTGGAGTCGTCGCTGTCGTTCCTGGGCCTGGGCGTCCCGCCGACGACACCGTCGTGGGGCGGCATGCTCGCCGACGGACGACAGTACTTGGACACCGCGTGGTGGACGGCGCTGTTCCCGGGCCTCGCAATCATGATCGCGGTGATGGGCGTGAATCTGCTGGGCGACGGCCTCAGGGACGCGCTGGACCCGGCGTCGCGCTGACGGCCGGCGAGCGGCGGAAAAGAGATCGCGGCGCCTGCGCCGAAGATTCAGCGTGTGACTCCGCTCATCATCACCGTCGCGCCGGTCGGCGCCGAAGTCATGCCTGACCAGTCGCCCTATCTGCCGGTCACGCCCGCGCAGCTCGGCGAGACCGCGCGCGCGATCCGCGCCGCCGGGGCGAGCATCGTGCACGTGCACTGCCGCAACGACGACGGCACGAACACGCACGACGTCGAGCGCTTCCGCCAGGCCTACGAGGCGATCCGGTCCGCGAGCGATCTCATCGTCCAGTTCTCGACCGGCGGCGCGATCGGCATGACGCCCGAGGAGCGCGCCGCGCCGCTCGCGCTGCGGCCCGAGATGGCCACCCTCACGTGCGGCACCGTGAACTTCGGCGACGACGTCTTCGAGAACAGCTTTCCGATCATGCGCGGGATCGCGGCCAAGCTCGACGAGTTCGGGGTCGTGCCGGAGCTGGAGATCTTCGACCTCGGGCACCTCTCCAACGCCAAGCGCCTCGCGGACGAAGGCGCCATCAAGCTCCCTGCTCACGTCGACTTCGTCCTCGGAGTCCCCGGCGGGCTCGAAGCCTCGGTGGAGTATCTCGTCGATTGCGTGCGCGCGCTGCCCGCCGGCTGCACCTGGTCGGTTGCGGGCGTGGGGCGCATGCAGCTCACGCTAGCGGCGGTCGCCGTCGCGATGGGCGGCCACGTCCGGGTCGGGCTCGAGGACAACCTCTACTACAGCAAAGGCCGGCTCGCGAGCAATGAAGAGCTGGTCGCCCGCGTCGTACGGATCGCCGAGGAGCTGGGCCGCCCCGTGGCCACCCCCGACGAGGCGCGCCGCATCCTGAAACTGCCAACCGCGGCGGCCGCGTAGCCGTTCCCGAGGGGAAACCACCGCTCGACCGGAAACCGCGTCGGCCCGCTTCCCGGGGAGGTTCCCGCTGCTCACGTACGTCGTCCGCCGGACTCTGCAGAACATCCCGATCCTGCTGCTCGTCTCGATCGTGCTCTTCACGATCCTGCAGTACGCGCCGGGCGGTCCGCTCACGCCGTACCTGCAGAACCCGCACATCACCGAGGCCGACATCATCCGGCTCAAGCACAACCTCGGCCTCGACCAGCCCGGCTACGTGCAGTACTTCAAGTGGCTGTTCCAGGTGCTGCAGGGCGACTTCGGCTGGTCGATGTCCAACTCCGAGCCGGTCACGCCAGGCGATCCTCGAACGGCTCCCCGCGACGTTCCAGCTGATGGGCTGCGCGTTCGTGTTCTCGCTGGCGATCGGCGTGACCGCCGGCATCATCAGCGCGGTGCGGCAGTACTCGTGGCTGGACTACACGGTCACGACGCTCGCGTTCTTCGGCCAGTCGATGCCGGTGTTCTGGTTCGCGCTGATGATGCAGCTCGCGTTCTCCGTCGTCGGCATCACCGCGTTCGGCTATCACATTCTCGCTGCCGTCCGCGGGCATCTCGCACTTCCGACAACTTCGATCTCGGCGACCGCATCCAGCACCTGATCTTGCCCACCGTCGTGCTGTCGCTGCTCTTCATCGCGCAGTGGAGCCGGTTCATGCGCAGCTCGATGCTCGAGGTCGTGCGCACGGACTACATGCGCACCGCGGCGGCGAAGGGCGTGTCGCAGCGCGCCGTCATCCTCAAGCACGGCCTCAAGAACGCGCTGATCCCGCTCGTCACGGTGATCGCGCTGTCGCTGCCCGGCCTCGTCGCGGGCGCCGTCGTGACCGAGACGATCTTCGCCTGGCCCGGGATGGGGCGGCTGTTCAACAACGCGCTCGGCCAGTTCGATTTCGCGCTGCTGATGGGCTACATGATGCTCGTCTCGTTCCTCGTGATCTTTTTCAACCTGGTCGCGGACCTGTGCTACGCCTGGCTCGACCCGCGCGTGAAGTACACCTAGATGGCCGCTTCGCTACCGCTCAACCCGTCCGCCGTCGCCGGCCGCCGAAGAGACGGCGCCGTCGCGCAACACCGTCTGGCGCCGTTTCCGCCGCCACAAACCCGCGCTCATCGGCGGCGTCATCATCATCGTCATGGCGCTGATCGCGATCTGCGCGAACATCCTCACGCCGGCCGATCCGAACTTCATCGACCAGGTCAACTGGCAGGGCTACCCGCTCGCACCCGGCGTCGCGCACCACATCCTCGGCACCGACGAGAACGGCCGCGACCTGCTCGCGCGCTTGATGTTCGGCGCGCGCATCTCGCTGACCGTCGCGCTGTTCGCGGTGATCATGGAGATCTCGATCGGCACGTTCCTGGGCGCGATCTCGGGCTACTACGGCGGCTGGGTCGACTTCATCATCATGCGCGCGACCGACGTCGTGCTGTCGATCCCGCTGCTGCCGCTGCTGCTCGTGCTGACCGCGATCGTCGCCGGCACGTCGAACAAGGCGTCGCTGAACTTCGGCGTCATCGTCCTCCTGATCGGCGGGCTGTCGTGGCCGTCGGTCGCGCGACTGGTGCGCGCGTCGTTCCTGTCGCTGCGCGAGCGCGAGTTCGCCGAGGCGGCGAAAGCGCTGGGCAACCGCGACGGGCGGATCATCTTCCGGCACCTGCTGCCCAACGCCGATCGCACCGATCATCGTGCAGGCGACGCTCGAGGTCGCGAACGTCATCATCCTCGAGTCGACGCTGTCGTTCCTCGGCTTCGGCATCCAGCCCCCGACCGCGTCGTGGGGCAACATGCTCGCCAACGCGCAGTCGAACATCACCGTGGCGCCGTGGGCGGCGATCTTCCCCGGGCTGTGCATCCTCGTCACCGTGCTCGCCATCAACTACCTCGGCGACGGCCTGCGCGACGCGCTCGACCCCAACATGCGCTGACGCCGCGTGACGAACCGCGCGCGATGAATTCGCGCGCGGTTTCGTTGACACGATGTGTGCGGTGGAAGGCGTCCCCGTTCAGGGGCGCCGAGGAGGTCGAATGGAACGGCCGAGCCAGGGAAACCCGCTTGAAGTGTCCGCGCGCTGGACACCGCAGCACCTCGACGTCACGGATACTCCGCTGACCTACGCCGCGCCGAAGGCGCCGTGGATCGACGGCTTCCAGAAGCTGCGGCCGCGCGTCGTGACCGACGCCGGCGATCGCATGGCGCGGCGGCGCGAGCACACGCGCGCCGTCGTCGATCCCGCCGAGATCACCGTGCTGCCGCCGCTGCCGCGGCCCGACGTCGTGCGCAGCGAACGCCGGCCGGTGCGCGCGATGCTGCACGAGGTCTGGGCGCTGCTGCGTTAGCGGACCGGCGCGACCCGTTTCTGCAGCGCGCGCGCGACGGCGTACGTGACGCCCGCGAGCGCGAGCGGGATCGGCGCGTAGGCGACGCACCACGCGAGCGTGGCGAGGAACGCGACCACGTTGTCGGCCAGCGCGGCGAGGCCGCTGCGGAAGGCGCCGTCGATGCGCGCGGTCGGGCCGGGTTTCGCCGGCGCCGCGTTTGGACGGTCTTCCGTCAGCGTGATCGCGATCGTGCTCGTCGCGACGCGGTGCACGTCGCTGCGGTGCTGCGCGTCGAGCTGCTCGATCTGACCGCGCACGTCGGTCAGGTTCTGCTGCACGGTCAGGATGTCGTCGACCTTGCCGCCTTTGTCCATCAGCTTGCGCAGGTCGGCTTCCGCGCGGCGCAGGTTGCGCAGCCGCGCTTCCTCGTCGACGATCGTCGCGTCGACGTCCTCGGCGTCGATCGCGCGCGTCTGCACCGCGCCGAGCAGCCCGAGGTGGTCGAGCGTGTCGTCGAGCTGCGCGGCCGGGACTTCCACGGCCAGCGTCGCGGTGTGCACCGTGCTCGCGGAGCTCGGCGTCGTGTCGTCGAGCGACGTCACGTCGCCGCCGGCGCGGCGCACCGTCGCCTGCGCCTGCTTGAGCGTCGCTTCGACGTCGCGCACGAGCAGGTCGAGCCGGGCTTTCTTCGCGAGCCGGTGCTGCTTGGCGACGGTCGGTTCCGCCGGCGCGTCCGTCGCGCCTTGCGCGACCGTTTGCGCCACGCCGGCGGGCGCGCGTCGGCGTGGACGCGGTCGGCGTTCTTTCGCGTTCGGCCCCGGCGTGAAGCGGAAGACCGTCGTCTGCCTGACGTCGCTGTTCGGACGTCCCGCCGACTCGCTCGTCGTGACGTTCGCTTCGCGCGCGTGGTGCGCGGCGAACGCGGCCGCGCCGAAGCCGACGACCAGCGTCGCGGCCGTCGCATAGCGCGCCGGCGTTCCCCACCAGGCGGTGCGCAGCCGCGTCGCGGCGACCGCCGTCGCCGGCGTCGCGATGCGCGCGAACGCATCGTCGAGCACGTGCTCCGGCAGCGGCGGTGCTGCGTCGGCGCGCGCTTTGAGCGTCGCCGCGAGCGCTTGCAGCTCGCGCAGCTCGGTCGCGCACTCCGTGCACGTCGCGAGCTCCGCCTCGACGCGCGCGCGTTCCGCGGCGTCGAGCGTGCCGTTGGCATAGAACGGGAGAAGCTCGGCGATCTCGTGGTCGGTCATCGCGGGTGCTCCGATTGTACGCGATAGCCGCGGTCGCGAGCGCGTCGCGCAACCGCTGCTTGGCGTAGAAGGCGCGCGTCTTCACGGTCGCGACCGGCACGCCGACGATCTCGGCGATCTCTTTTTGCGAGAAGCCCTCGACGTAGGTGAGCTCGAGCGCGGCGCGGTGCTCCGCGCTGAGCGATGCGAGCGCGGCGTCGAGCCGGCGGCGCTCGTCGGCGCGCAGCGCCGCGTCTTCGGGCGTCTCGCCGCCGCTCGCGGCGCCGAGCAGATCGTCGAGCGGAACGAGCGTCGCGCGCCGCTTGCGCAGCGCGTCGATCGCTTTGTGATGCGCGATCCCGAACACCCAGGTTCGTGCGCGCGAGCGGCCGCCGTACTTGCCGGCGTTCCGCCAAACCTCGACCATCACGTCGCTCGTCAACTCCTCGGCCAAACCGTCGTCACGCACGAGATCGCGCACGAACCGGTGGACGCCCGACCCGTGCGCGCGGAAGAACGTCTCGAACGCGGCCTTGTCGCGTGCGGCGATCCGTTCCAGCAGGCCCCGGTCCTCGGCGTCGCTCATCGGCCTTCCATGCTGCTCCGTCGCGCGACGGGCCGTCAGAGGTTCAGCCGCTCGGCTTTCGGCTCGAACGCCAGTGCGAGCGAGTTGATGCAGTAGCGCTGTCCGGTCGGCTTCGGCCCGTCGTCGAACACGTGGCCGAGGTGCGAGCCGCAGTGCGCGCAGCGCGCCTCGGTGCGCACCATCCCGTGCGAGCGGTCTTCGATGAGCTCGACGTTCGCGCGGTCCTCGGGCGCCCAGAAGCTCGGCCAGCCGCTGCCGCTCTCGAACTTGGTCGCCGACGAGAACAGCGTGTTGCCGCACGCGGCGCACGCGTACGTCCCCTCGGCGTGGTTGTGGTAGAGCGCGCCGCTGAACGGCCGTTCGGTCGCGCCCTCGCGCAGCACGGCGTACTGCTCGGCCGGCAGCTCGGCGCGCCACTCGGCGTCGGTCTTCTCGATCTTGTTCACGTTCGATAGACCGCTCGCCGGCGCCCGGGTGGCGAACCGCCACGTCTCGGTGGCGAACCGCCGGCCTGAACCGCTGGATATTTGTCGTTTGCCGCGCGCGCCGGGTGAGGTCGATGAGTGAAGTGATTCTGACTCTCACTCTCATTTCCGGAGGCCTCGTCCGTTGTTAGCCAAGGTCGGGCAGCCCGCCCCGTCGTTCACCCTTCCGTCCACCAAGGGCGCGACCAGCGCCAAGAACCTCGGCCAGGAGGTCAGCTTGACCGACTACCGCGGCAAGTGGCTGATCTTTTTCTTCTACCCGCTCGATTTCACGTTCGTCTGCCCGACCGAGATCATCGCGCTGTCGGACCGGCTCGACGAGTTCGCGGAGTTCGACGCCGAGGTGCTCGGCGCGTCCACGGACAGCGTCCACTCGCACTTCGCGTGGCTGAACACGCCGCGCGAGAAGAACGGCATCGCCGGCACCGCGTACCCGCTCGTCGCGGACTACACGAAGGACGTCTCGCGCGCGTACGGCGTGCTCGACGAGACGACCGGCGTCGCGCAGCGCGGCCTGTTCATCATCGATCCCGAAGGCGTCCTGCGCTACGCGGTCGTGACCGCGGACAACGTCGGGCCGCTCCGTCGAGGAGACGCTGCGCGTGCTCCAGGCGCTGCAGACCGGCGGCCTGTGCCCCGCGGAGTGGACGCCCGGCAAAGAGCTGCTGACGGTCGGAGCCTGAGCCGCGATGCCGCATGCGCACCGGGAGCGCGCTGCCCGCGCTGGACGGCGTCGCCGGCTGGATCAACGGCGCACCGAAGGCCGAGGAGCTGGCCGGCAAGCCGCTCCTCGTCCACTTCTGGTCGGTCAGCTGCCACATCTGCCACGACGTCGCCGCCGGAGGTCGCGGCGTGGCAGGCCGAGTACGGCCCGCGCGGCCTGGCCGTGATCGGCGTGCACCAGCCGCGCGGCCCCGCGGAGCTCGACGTCGCCGCCGTGACGGCCGACGCGCTCGGCCCGATGGGGATCACGTGGCCGTGCGCGGTCGACAACGAGCACGCGCTCGTGCGCCGCTTCGAGAACCAGTTCGTCCCGGCGTACTACCTGTTCGACGCCGACGGAAAGCTGGTCCACCGCCAAGCCGGCGACCGCGGCTTCGAACGCCTCCACGAGAAAATCGCGAAGCACTGCCGAAAACCGCAGCCTAGCGGAACAGCGCAGCCGCGAGCGCGCGTGGCGGCTCGCCGTTGCGAGCCCACTTGCGCGGGCCCGGCCGATGGCCTACACTCTCGGGGTTGCGGACTCGGCCGTTTGCCGGTTCCGCGAGCCCCGTGCGCGAGTGGCGGAATTGGTAGACGCACTAGCTTGAGGGGCTAGCGCCCGCAAGGGCGTGCTGGTTCGAGTCCAGTCTCGCGCACCAAAAGAATCTTCCAGAACGGTCGGGAGCGTACGCTCCTGACCGTTTTCTAACGTTCGCGGACGCCTCGCGGCCAGGAGCAACGATAGAATTAGGAGGAAGGTCCGAAACATCCGGGCGGATTCGCTCGTACGTTCGGGCGACCGGCGAAGGGGCGGTCTCTGCGCATATGTGGCTGACGCGTTTTTCCATTCAGAGGCCGATCATCGTCGCGATGCTGTTCATCGCGCTCGCGGTGTACGGCGTCCTTTCGTACACGAAATTGGGCCGCAGCGAGAACCCGAACGTCACCTTCCCGGTGGTCGTGATCAGCGCAAGCTATCCCGGCGGATCGCCGCAAGACATGGAACGGCTCGTCATCAAGCCGATCGAAGACCAGCTCGACGGCATTCAGAACCTCGATCGCATGTCGGCGGTCGCGCAGGACGGCCGCGCCGTTGTAGTCGTGCAGTTTCTGCTCGACACGAACCTGGACTTCGCGGCTATCGACGTTCAGCGCCGCGTCGACACAGGCGCGCCAGTACATGCCGACCGATCTCGATCCGCCGTTCGTTGACAAGAGCGCGGGTGACCAGCAGTCGCCGATCCTCGAGCTTGCGCTAGCGTCCAAGAGCCTCTCCGGAACGGAGCTTTCCGATCTGGTCGATCAGCGCATCTTGCCCGAGCTCAAGCACATCCCGGACGTCCAGAGCGTGGATTCTCGCGGCCAGGTGAAGCGCGAATACCACGTCTACCCCGACCCGATGCGCATGATGTCGACGACCGCGACGATCCCGGACATCTTCAACGCCCTCGCGATCAACAATGCCAACCTCCCCGGCGGGCGGCTCGACGGCCCGACGGTCGAGACCGACGTTTCCGTGCGCTCCGACATCACGCGTGCCCAGGACATGCTCGGGATCGCGCTCGCCATCCCAGGCGGCGCACAACGGGAATTGTCGATCGGTAATCTTTCGACCGTCGAGGACGGGCACGTCGAGCAGCGCGTCGTCTCCAAGTACAACGGCCGCCCGACGGTTATCCTCGACCTCAACCGCGTCATCACGGCGGATGAGATCCATTCGACTGCGATCGCGCGAGACCAGGTCAAGCAGATCGCCGCGCGCTACCCGCAGGTGACGTTCACCGAGATCGACGCGCCGGCGGACTACACGCAGAAGTCGCTCAACGGCGTGCGTGACAGCCTACTCGAAGGCATTGTGCTCACCGCCATCGTTCTGATGTTCTTCCTGCACGCATGGCGCAACGCGGTCGTCGTCATGATCGCGATCCCGAGCTCGCTGCTCGCAACGCTCATCGTCATGCAGCTGCTGCACTTTACGCTGGACATCGTATCGCTGATGGGCCTTTCGCTCATCATCGGGATTCTGGTCGACGACTCGATCGTCGTGCTCGAAAACATTACGCGCCATCGAGACATGGGCGAGCGGCCGCTCGACGCGGCGATCAAAGGGCGCGGCGAGATCGGCGAGCGCCGCCGTCGCGATCACGCTGGTGGACGTCGTCGTCTTCCTTCCGATCGCGTTCCTGAGCGGCATCGTCGGCAAGTTCATGGTCGAGTTCGGGATCGTCGTCGTGGTCGCGACGCTGTTCTCGCTGCTCGTGTCGTTCACGCTCACGCCGATGCTCGCGGCCCGCTGGTCGGTGAAGAAACGCAGCGCGGCGCCGCCCCGAGCCCTGGCGTGGTTCCAAGTCGCGTTCGACCGCTTCACGCTCTGGTATCGCGACGTCGCGTTCAGCACCATCATCAAGCACCGCTGGATGGTCGTCGCGATCTGCTTCTTGCTCCTGGTCAACGCGATCGTGCTGCCCGCGTCCGCGTTTCAGGCGGCGATCGGCATCGACGTCGTCGCGATCGTGATCGCGTTCGTCTGGATGCTGGGCGGCCCGCTGATGTACGCGCTCGGCAACCGGGTGGGCGGTAACGGGCGGCGCGTCTTCCGCTACGCCCTGGCCGTGGGCGGCGCGGCGCTGGTAGCCGCCGTCGGATTCGCCGTCGGCGGCGCCGTCGCCGGTGCGCCGGTGCTCGCGAAGGCCGCACCGCTCGCGGGCATGCTCACCGTGCTGTGCCTCGTGGTGGCGTTCTTCGCGTCGCTGATGGTGCGGCGCCCTGCGGTCAGCAAGCGCGCGAGCCTGAGCGCGATCGCGATGATCGGCGGCATCGCCGGCGTCATCGCGCTGCTGTGGCTCGGCAATCGCGGCATCGACACCGAGTTCATCCCGAACTCGGACACCGGTGCGATCCGCATGACGCTGTCGTTCCCGACCGGAACGCCGCTGACCACCACCCAGGCGACCGTGGACCGGCTCGAAGAGGCGATCGCCAAAGTCGACGGGATCGAGAAAGTCATCACGACGACGGGGGTCAAGCCGTCCGGCTTCGGTTCCACCATCGGGGGCAACGTCGCACGGATGTTTGCGGAGATGAGCAAGGACCGCCGCAAGGAAACGAATCGCGCCGTGCGCGACATCCGCAAGCTGTCGTCCATCGCCCCAGGCGCGCTGTTCACCGTGGCCGGTGAGGGCGGCGGAGGCGGCGGCGGCGACCCGATCAACTACACGCTGTCGGGACCCGAAGACGTGATCGACGGCGCGGCCAACAAACTCGCCGCGTACGTCCGCTCGATCCCGGGCACGGTCAACGTGCAGACGGGTGCCGAATTGGCCGCGACGCGGCTCGACATCGTCATCGATCGGGCAAAGTGTGCGGTGCTCGGCGTGAACCCCGGCAGCGCCGGGACCGCCGCGCGCATCGCCATCGGCGGTGCCGTTGCCACGCGCGTCCGCACGGTGACGGGTTTGGTCGACGTGCGGGTGCAGCTACCGGTCCAATACCGCAGCCGCCTCGAGCAGGTTCGCAACATCGCGGTCCGCGCGAACGACGGTTCGATGTACCACCTCGGCGACGTCGCGACGTTCTCGTACGTCAAGGCGCCGACGAAGATCGAACGGCTCGACAAACAGCGCGTCGCGCACGTGTCCGGCGGCATCGATCCCGGCGTGACGACCCTCGGCCCGGTCGTGAACAAGCTCAACGCCGCGACGTCGACGCCGGGCTTCTTCCCCAACGGCGTCGCGCTGCGCGCGAGCGGCGACTCGCAGTTCCTCGGCGAGACGATCTCGAGCATGAGCATCGCGCTGCTCACGTCGTTCGCGCTGGTCTACGTGCTCATGGTGATCTTGTACGGCTCGTTCTTCACGCCCGCCGTCATCATGCTGTCGGTGCCGGTCGCGCTCGTCGGCGCGCTGTTCATGCTTGCGGCGACGCACCAGTCGCTGAACCTGTTCTCGATGATCGGGATCATCATGCTCTTCGGACTCGTCGCGAAAAACGGGATCCTGCTCGTCGACTACGCCAACACGATGCGCAAGCGCGGGATGCGCGCGGTCGACGCCATGCGCGCGGCCGCGGGCACGCGCTTGCGACCGATCGTCATGACCACGGCCGCGATGGTGTTCGGCATGCTTCCGCTTTCGCTCGGGCTCGCGGAGGGTGCCGAGTTTCGGCGCTCGATGGGCACGGTGCTGATCGGCGGCCTCTTGAGCTCGCTGATCCTGACGCTCTTTCTCGTGCCGGTCGTCTACAGCTGGGTGGTGACATGGCTCGAAAATCGAGCGGACAAGCGCGCGCTGCTGCACGAGCACGAGGACGACGAGTTCTCGGCGCCGCCTTCGCGCGTCCCGGCCGGCGCCATGGGCGACTGAGCGCTCGCTGACGCCTCTCCCCGTTGCTGAGAAAGTGCTGAGAACGGGTAAGGGGACCTCCGGCAACATGCTAGGAGGTCCTCGTACTCGATGACATCATCCACCACGCGACGCCTGTCCGCGCTTGCTGCGGCATCACTGTTCAGCGCGGCCGTCGCGATCCCAGCGTTCGCAGCCGGCCCGGTCTCCGTCACGGTGAACGGCAACGCCGCGAACCTCAACCCCCCGCCCACGGAGCGCGCCGGACGCGTCTTCGTCCCGCTGCGCGGCGTATTCGAGCAGCTCGGCGCCAGCGTCGTGTACCAGAGCGGCGTCATCAACGCGTCAGGCCGCGGGCACAACATCTCGCTCAGGATCGGCTCGCAGCAAGCGACGGTCGACGGCCAGCAGCAGAACGTCGACGTCGCACCGTTCATCATCGGCGCGTCGACGTACGTCCCGCTGCGCTTCGTGTCACAAGCGCTCGGTGCGACCGTGAACTACGACGGCGCCAACCGCGTCGTCGCAATCAACACGAACGGCGCCGCGGCGAACAATCCGTCGAACGGAGTCATCACGCCGGTTCCCGCTGCGAACGGTCAAGGTGGCGGCGCGATCAGCCTCAGCAACGAGCAACCGGGGCGCGGCGCGACCGTCACCTCGCGGCGCCCGACGATCGGCGCGACGTTCTCGGGCGGCACCGCCGATCCGAACTCCGTCCGCGTCATGCTCGACTCGACGGACATCACGAACGAGTCGACGCGCTCTCCGCGCGGCTTCCTCTTCGTTCCCAACGGGCCGCTGACGCCAGGCGCTCACCGCGTGCGCGTCTCCGGTACCGACAGCAACGGCGGCCCGTTCACCCGCGCCTGGTCGTTCACATCGGGCACGTCGACCGCGATGGCGGGCCAGATCGTCAACGTGCGGCCCGCGAACGGCGCGACGGTCGGCCAGCAGTTCATCGTCTCCGGCCGCACGAGCGCGGGCGCGCGCGTCGCCATTCAGGTTGGCACGAGCAGCGCTCGCGCGAACTCCATCGGCGGCCTCATCGGGGCCATCCTCGGTGCCGGCGGCAACCAGAGCAACACGGCAAGCGCTACGGTGGTCGCCGACGGAAGCGGGCGCTTCTCGCAGCAGGTCAACATCAACGCTCCGTCCGGCACGCAACTGGTGCTGACGATCACCGCGACCGATCCGCAGACCGGCGCGAGCGGCACGCCGGTTCAGGAGACGCTGAACATCCAGTAAGCACGATCGGAAGGGCACGACGGGTGTCGTGTCTCACCGATTCGCCGTGCCCGCCCACAGCCAAGGGTCCGGTCCGCCGCCCGCGCGCCACGTCCTGATCACCGGGGCGGCGGCCGGCCTTGCCAAGGGGGTCGCGCTCGCCTTCGCTCGCGACGGCGAGCGGGTGTCGTTCACGTACCGCCCCGGCGGGACGCCGCCCGACGCGACGCTCGCACTCGTGCGGCCGTACGACCCCGGCGCCGTGGCGCTCGCGGCCGACTTCACCGCTGCGGCCGCGGCGGCGGACGTCGTGCGCGCGGCTGAGGCGGCGCGCGGGCCCGTGCAGGTGCTCGTGCACGCGGTCGGGCCGATCGTCGTGAAGCGCTTCGCGCGCTGCACGCCCGAGGACTACCGCGAGATGATCGAGGCGAACCTCGGGTCCGCCGTCGCGCTTGCGTTCGCCGTGCTGCCGGGGATGCGCGAGCGGCGCTACGGGCGGCTGGCATTCTTCGGAATGAACGGCTCCTCGGTGACGCAGCCGGCGCGCGGGATGGCGCTCTACGGCGCCGCCAAGGCGGGCGTCGTGACGTTCGCGCGCGCGCTCGCGCTCGAGGAAGCCGGCAACGGGATCACCGTCAACGTGATCGAGCCGGGCGACATCCGTGACAAAGAGGCGGACCGGGCAGCAGCGCGCGCCGTCGCGGCGAACAACCCGTCCGGGCATGCGGGGTCGTGGGAAGACGTCGCGGCCGCGGTGCGTTTCGCGACGGCGGACGAGAACGGGTTCTTGAACGGGATGGTGCTCGGGGTCAACGGCGGACGGACGGAGCCGCACGAGTGAAGTACGCGACCTGGGCCATCGTCGCGTTCGTCACGCTGCTGCGCGGCTTCGCCGCGTGGAAAGTGCCGCTGACCGGCGACGAGGCGTACTATTGGGAGTGGGCCAAGCACCTCGCGCTCGGCTACGCCGACCACCCGCCGATGGTCGCGTACCTGATCTTGCCGTTCGATTGGGTGACCGCGAACCCGTTCTGGATCCGCATCGGCTTCTTGCTGTGCGGCGTTGTCGCGACGCTCGCCGCGGCAGCGACGGCGAAACGCATCACGGGCGACGAGCGCGCCGGGATGGTGACCGCCCTCGCGATGACGCTCGCGCCGGTGTTGTCGGTCGGCTTCGTCACCGCGACCCCCGACGGCCCGCTCATGGCGGCGTGGGCGATGTGCCTGTACCTGACGGTGCGCGCCGCGCAGACGCACGCGCGGCGCGACTACGTGCTGCTCGGCGTCGCGCTCGGCTTCGCGCTGCTCGCGAAGATGTTCGCGTTCGCGCTCGTCGCGGGGATCGTCGCGTGGTCGCTCGCACCGCAGCGGCGCGCGCTGTGGCGCGAAGGGCTCGGGCTGTCGTTCGCCGTCGCCGCGGTGCTGTACGCGCCGTTCGTCGCGTGGAATGCCGCGCACCAGTGGATTACGTTCGTGTTCGCGTTTCAGCAGCGCCACGAGACGATGTGGCTGTGGCAGCGGCCGCTCAACTACCTCATCGCATGCGCCGGCGCGTACTCGCCCGGGCTGTGGATCGCGGCGCTGCTCGTGCTCGTGAGGCCGCGCAACGCGCTGATCGCTTGGACCGCGGTCCCGCTGGCGGCGCTGCTGCTCGTGCTCAACGCGCACGAGCGCATCGAGCTGCACTGGTTCTTCGGGCCGTACGTGTCGCTGTGCGTCGGCATGGGAGTCGCGTTCGACGCGCTGTCGCACCGCGGGCGCGTGCTCTGGGCCACGGCCGGCGCCGTGCCGGCCGCGGTGCTGATCCCGTTCCTTTTCTTGGCGGCCGCCTTCCCCGGCCCGCTGTACGAACAATTCCGCAAGACGGGCTCGACGCTGCGCAACGACGGGCCGTTCGAGATCTTCACGTACTGGTCGCTCGCGCAAGACGTGCGCCACATGGCCGACGCGAACGGCGCGGTCGTCGTCACCGACGGCTACGGATTCTCGTCGCAGATGGACTTCGAAGCGGGTATCCCGCCCGTGGTGATCGGCTACGCGCACCAAGGCCAGGAAGCGCGTCACTGGTACGACGCCGAGATGCACCCGCAGCGCATTCTGTTCGTCGACAAAGAGCCGCTGGTTCCGCGGCCGCATCACCCCGAGGACAAAGGCGGCCGGCCCGACTTCCAGCGCCGGCTCGCGGCGGCGTGCGGGCACGTGCGCTCCGGCCCGGCGATGGGCTACCTCTACACCGATCCGACGGGCCACACGCTCCCCGCGCGCACGTACTTCCTGACATGGTGCGACGACCCGCGGCCGAATGCGATCCGGATCTTGCGCTGGGAAGACGCGATCGCGGCGCGGACGGCCAAGACGTGATCGACTACATCCCGCTCACGGCGCTCGCGGGCAAGCGCACGACCACGGCCGAACTGCGCACGCTCGCATGCGAGCGGATGCGCCGCTTGGGGTATCCGTACGTCGCGACGGAGTTCTCGCCCAACGGTTCGGGTTGCCGCTTCGACGTGGTCGGGCTGGGCCGCTACACGCGCCAAGTGCGCATCTACGAAGTGAAGTCGTCGCGCGCGGATTTCCTCGCCGACGGAAAGTGGGAGTCGTACCTGAAGTTCTGCACGCATTTTGCCTTCGTCGCGCCCGCCGGGGCGATCCAGCGCTGGGAGCTGCACCGCGACGTCGGCTTGATCGAGTACGGTCATCCTGCGTTCGAGCGCATGATCGCGAACCGGCGGTTCGGATTTCGCATCCGCCCCGAGGACGCGCTGCGCGCGTCGCGACCGGCGCGGCGCATCCGCGACGCGGTCGGCGATGCCGAGTGGATCGCACTCCTCGAGTCGATGGCGTTCTTGCAGCCGCTGCCTTGTGACGAACCTACCTTTTCCGACGGAGCCGGTATTTGAGCGATCACCGTTCCTTTGCGCTGCCGGGGGCGCAGTTGCAGTTCGGGCCCGACCGGGTCGTCGACGTGCTCCACATCCATTTGGACTTGCGGCCCGATGTCGAGCGGCGGCGGCTGGACGCGCATTGCACGACGACCGTGCAGGCCATCGAAGACGGCGTTGCGCGCTTGGCGCTCGATGCGGTCGATCTGCAGGTGCGCGCGGTGCGGCGCGATGGCGGCGGCGGCGCGCCGATGTCGTTTCGCTCGACCAGCGAGGCGCTCGAGATCGCGGTCGATCCGCCGCTGCGCCGCGGCGAGCGGCTCGTGTTCGACGTCGAGTACGCGGTCGAGAACCCGCGCCGCGGCGTGTACTTCATCGACCACGGGCCCAAGCACGCGTGGACGCAGGGCCAGGACTCCGACGCGAGGTTCTGGTTCCCGTGCTTCGACCACCCGGCCGAGAAGCAGACGACGTCGGCGTCGATCACCGTGCCCAAGGGACAGTTCGCGCTCGGCAACGGCGCGCTCGTCGAGCGCGTGGAGTCGGGTACCGAGACGACGTTTCGCTACGAGCAGCGGATCCCGCACGCCGCGTATCTCGTGACGATGGTCGCCGGGCCGTTCAGCGAGATCGCGCAGCACCACGAGCGCCTGCCGATCTGGTACTACACGCTGCCGGGGCGCGAAGCCGACGGCGAGCGCGCGTTCGGCAACACGCCGGCGATGGTCGACGTGTTCGAGCGCACGATCGGCGTGCCGTACCCGTACGAGCGCTACTCGCAGATCGCGGTCGCCGACTTCTTGTTCGGCGGGATGGAGAACACCACGGCGACGACGCAGACCGACCGCGTGCTGCACGACGAGCGCGCGCACCTCGACTTCTCGGGTGATTATCTGGCCGCGCACGAGCTGGCGCACCAGTGGTTCGGCGACCTCGTCACCTGCCGCGACTGGTCGCAGGCGTGGCTGAACGAAGGCTTCGCGACGTATTTCGAATCGGTGTGGCTCGAGGCGCACAAGGGCTGGGACGAGTATCTGTACGACGTCTACACGATCGTGCAGCGGTATTTGGAAGAGGACGGGGACCGATACCGCCGCCCGATCGTCTGCAATCTCTACCGCGACGCGGGCGAGCTGTTCGACCGCCATCTCTACGAAAAGGGCGGCGCGGTGCTGCACATGCTGCGCGGCGAGCTCGGCTGGGACCGGATGCAGCGCGCGCTGCGGCGCTACGTCTCCGACAACGCGGGGCGCAACGTCGAGACGATCGACTTGATCCGCGCGATCGAAGCGGAAACCGGCCGCAACACGCGGCGCTTCTTCGCGCAGTGGGTGGAGCGCGCGGGGCATCCCGAGCTCGAGGTGCGCTATCGCTGGGACGGCGAGCGCAAGACGGCGCTGATCACGATCGCGCAGCAGCAAACGGTCGACGACGACCACCCGGCGTACGCGTTCGACGTCGAAGTGGGCTTCGTCGCCGACGCGCCGCCGTCGCTCCGCACCGACGCGGGCCCCGGACCGCTGCCCGGCGAGACGCGCGTGCGCCTGCACGTCGAACGGGCCTCGCACGTGTTCACCGTACCGCTCGAGGGCGAGCCCGCGCTGGTGCGCATCGATCCGGGCGCGTGGATCCTCGCAACGTGGACCTGGTCGCTGGGAACGGATGCGCACGCCGCGGTGCTGCGCCGCGATCCATCCCCCACCGCACGAATTCGCGCTGCGAACGCGCTCGCGAAGGACGACCGCCGCACCGCGCGCGAGGCGCTCGCGGACGCGCTCGCGCACGACCCGTTCTTCGGCGTGGGCGTCGAGGTCGCGGCGGCGCTCGGCGATTCGCGCGCTCCGTCGGCCCGCGCCGCGCTGCTCGCGAACGCAGCGCACCCGCATCCGAAGGTACGGCGGGCGATCGCGAAGGCGCTCGGCGCTTGGCGCGACGCCGGCGTTGCCGCGACGCTGCTGGCGCTGCGTGACGACCCGTCGTACTTCGTCGTCGCGGACGGATTGCACGCGCTCGGCAAGACGCGTGACGCGCGGGCGTTCGATGCGCTCGTCGCCGCGACGAACGTTCCGTCCTGGAACGAGACGATCGCGTCGGGCGCGGTGCGCGGCCTCGGCGCGCTCGGCGACGCGCGCGCGCTGCCCGTGATCGAGGCCGCGCTCGAACCGAGCCGGCTTCAGGGGCTGCGGCGCGCGGCGGTCGACGCCGTCGCGGAGCTCGGCACGCTCGTGGACACGGTGCGCACGGCGGCGGTCGATGCGGTGAACCGCACGCTGGACGATGCGAACCCGCTGGTGCGCATGTCCGCGTGCACGGCCGCAGAGCGCATCGCCGACACACGGTTGCTGCCGACGCTCGACCGCCTCGCGCACGACGAGCGCGACGGGCGGCTTCGGCGCCATGCGGCGGAGGCCGCGATCCGCGTGCGCGAGGCGCAGACGAAACCGGCCGAGCTCGCGCGCTTGCGCGACGAGGTCGACCGGCTGCGCGCCGAATCGCGGGCGCTGCGCGAACGGCTCGACGGGCTCGACCCGCTCGGCACGGCATGACGCAATCGGTCCGGCGGGCCGCTGCGGCGCTCGTGCTCGCGGCGGCTTCCGCATGCGGCGGACCTGCGCCGCAGACGCACGCGCCGAGCGGGCCGACGCCGCTGGGCGCGGCGCCGAGCGCACCGGCTTGGAGCTCGCGCGAGCTCGCCGCGCTGCAAGCGCAGCTGCGCGCGGCGCTGGGTGCGTCGGCGCTCGCGACGAGCGGCATCGCCGTCGTCGACGGCGACGGCCGCCCGCTGTTCGCGCGCCGCGAGCGCACGCCGATGACGCCGGCGTCCACGTTCAAGGTGCTGGTGGGCGCCGCTGCGCTGCAGACGCTCGGCCCGGACTACCGGTTCACGACCACGCTCGAATGCGTCGACGATCCGTCGGACGGCACGATCGGCGGCGACGTGTACCTCGTCGGCACGGGCGACCCGCTGCTGACGCGCGACGATCTGCGCGGCGGCATCGCCGCGGTCGCGCGCGCCGGCGTGCGCGACATCGGCGGTGACGTCGTCGCCGACGCGAGCATGTTCGGCGGCGCCGAGCAGAACCGCGCGTGGGAGCCCGACGACCTGCAGTACGGGTACGCCGCCGGCACGAGCGCGCTTTCGCTCGACCAGGGCACGGTGGAGTTCCATCTCGTGCCGGCGAGCGTGGGCGCGCCGGCGCGCATTCGCGTGCTGCCGCCGTCGAGCGCCGTGCGCGTGCACGGCGCGGTGCTCACGTCCTATGCGACGCTGCTTACGATCCAGCGTGACGCGGTGCGCAACGACTTCACGTTCAGCGGCCGCGTCGCGGCCGGCGCGGAGCAGTCGTTCTGGCGGCCGGTGATCGATCTGCCGCGCTATGCGGCCGACGTGGCGCGCACCATGCTGCGAGAGCGCGGCGTTCGCGTGGACGGCGGGATCCGCGCCGGCGTCGCGCCCGTCGCGCCGCGCGTGCTGTGGCGCCACCGATCGCCGAAGCTCCGCGACATCGTGCACGAGATGATGCTCGAGTCGAACAACCATTTCGCCGAGCAGCTCTTGCGCGCGGTCGGCGCGACGCGCGGTTTGGGGACGGAAGCGAACGGCGCGCTCGTCGAGCGCGCGATCCTCGTGCGCGGCGGCGTGCCGCAGGACGGGCTGCGGGTCGTCGACGGCAGCGGGCTCGCGCCGAGCGATCGCGTCGCGCCGCTCACGCTCGCGATGCTGCTCGCGCGCGCGGCCGTCGAACCGGCCGGCGCGATCTTCGTCGGCGCGCTGCCGCGCGTCGGGATCGAAGGGACGGTGCGCTGGCGGCACGTCACCGACGCGCGCGGCCGCGCGCGCGCCAAGAGCGGGCACATCGCGCACGTCAACGCGCTCACGGGCTACGTGCAGACGCGCCGCCACGGCCGCGTCGCGTTCGCGATCGTCGTCAACGACCGGCGCGCCGACGACGGCCCCGTCGAGACCGGGATCGATCGCGCCCTGGACGTACTCGCGCGCAGCTGAGCTCTCGCAAGCGCTTCGTCCCGTGCGGCTTCGAGGCGCAGCGCGCGCGGAGCGCCGGGATCGTCTTGCACGCGCTCGTCGAGGACCATCGCGTGCGCGAGCCAGCGGCGCGCGCTCGCGTCGCGGCGGCCTTTCGCGAGCGCCGCTTTGCGCCATTCGGAAGCCGAGCGCACCAAATAGAACGCGTGCACGATCCCGGTCGTGCGGTCGGCGCATGTCTCCGCCGTTTGGGCGGCGGCGGCGCACAGCGCCGTCGTGAGCCGCGCGGGGCGGGCGGCGTTGCACGCCGCGGCGTCGCCGCCCGGCGTGGGCGGACATGCACTCGCAGCGGCGTGTGCCGCGAGGGCGAGCGTGAGCGCGAACGCGGCGGTGCGGCCGGGCATGAGGGGCCGGTTCCGCATCGAACGCCCGATACCGTGCTGACCGCCCTGGATTCCGCGCTGCTTGCTCGGGTGCTCTCCCGAGCGCTGCGGCGGGGCGGCGACTTCGCCGACGTGTTCTTCGAAAGCCGGCTCACGCAGGCGTTCCGTCTGCAGAACGGCCACATCCACGAAGCGTCGTCGAGCGTCGTGCGCGGTGCCGGCGTGCGCGTGGTCGTGGGACAGCGCGCGGGCTATGCGTATTCGGATGACCTCGATGAAGCATCGCTGCTGCGCGCGGCCGACGCCGCGTCGCTGATCTCGCGTGACGGGCGCGAGCACGACGCCGTCGTGCGGCTGATCGCTGCGTCGGCGCCCGCGCTGTACGACGCGCACGCGGACGAGCCGGCGGATTCCGCGCGGTACGTCGATCTGCTGGCGCGCGCCGACGTCGCGGCGCGCGCGTTCGACCCGCGCGTCGACTCCGTGAACGCGACCCTGACCGACGAACTGCAGTACGTGCAGATCGCGTCGAGCGACGGGCGCGTGGTGACCGACCGGCGGCCGCTGGTGTCGCTCGGCGTCCAGGTCGTCGCGCGCGAGAACGGGCGCCGCGAGAACGGGTACATCGGCGACGGCGGGCGCACGAGCATCGGCGTATTCGACGAGAAGACACCGGAGTCGCTCGCGCGCGAGTCCGCGCGCATCGCGACGGTCAAGCTCGGCGCGCGCGACGCGCCGGCGGGCGAGCTGCCCGTCGTCATCGGCGCGGGCGGCGGCGGCGTACTGCTGCACGAGGCCGTCGGGCACGGGCTCGAAGCGGACTTCAACCGCAAGGGCACGTCGCTCTATGCGGGCCGCGTGGGCGAGCGCGTCGCGAGCGATCTCGTGACCATCTACGACGACGGCGACCTGCCCGGCGAGCGCGGCACCGTCGCGATCGACGACGAGGGGACGCCGGGCCAGCACAACGTGCTCGTCGAGCGCGGGATCTTGCGCGGCTACATGCAGGACCGTTTGAACGCGCGCTTGATGGGCGTCGCGTCGACCGGAAGCGGGCGCCGCGAGTCGTACCGCGTGCTGCCGCAGCCGCGCATGTGCAACACGTTCATGCCCGCGGGAACCTCGACGCCCGAGGAGATCGTCGGTTCGATCGACCGCGGGCTCTACGCGATGTCGTTCAGCGGCGGACAGGTGGAGATCAGCAAAGGCGACTTCGTCTTCATGATCGCCGAAGGTTATCTGATCGAGCACGGCAAGATCACCGCGCCGGTGCGCGGTGCGACGCTTGTTGGCAACGGCCCCGACGCGATGACCAAAGTGACCATGGTCGCTCACGACGCGCGGCTCGCGAACCGCTCGTACACGTGCGGGAAAGGCGGCCAGCGCGTCCCCGTCGGCGTCGGCATCCCGACGGTGAAATTGTCGTCGTGCACGGTCGGAGGCACGGGGCGTGGCTGACCCGCGCGACGAGGCCCTCGCGCTCGCCGACACGGCGATCGCGCTGATCGCCGCGGCCGGCGCGACCGACGCCGAAGCGGTCGTGGAGATCGGAGACCGCTTCGCGTGCGAGGCGCGCGACGGTGACGTGACCAAGCTCGAGCGCTCGCGCGGGCGGTCGCTGCGCGCGCGCGCGTTCGCCGGCGCGCGGCGCGCCACGCTCTCGACCACCGATCTGTCGCGCGACGGCGTCGCCGCGCTCGCGCAGCGCGTCGTCGCGGCGGCGGCGTTCGTCGCCGAGGACCCGCACGCGGGGCTCGCCGACACCGTCGTTTCGGACGGCGTGTGCGACCACGACCTCGGCACGGTGGATCCCGGCGTCGCCGCGCGCGACGACGAGGAGAAGATCGACGAGGCGCTCGCGATGGAGCGCGCCGTGCGCGCGGCGGACGTGCGCATCGCGAACTCCGACGGCTCGCGCGTGCGCGACTCGCTGGTGTCGTGGGCGCTCGCGAACACGCGCGGCTTTCGCGGCGTGGCGCAGGGGACGCAGGTGTCGCGCAGCACCGCGCCCGTGGCGCTGGACGGCGATGACAAGCGCATCGGATTCTACGGCACCGCCGCGCGCGGCTGGACCACGGCGGAAAGCGCGCCCGCGGTCGCGCTGCACGCGGTGCACCGCGCGCTCGCGCTCGTCGGCGCGCGCAAGCCCGCGACGATGCGCGTCCCGGTGATCTTCGAGCGCGACGTCGCCGCGAGCGTGCTCGCCGACGTGTTCGCGGCGCTCAGCGCGGCGAACGTCGCGCTGGGCAACTCGTGGCTGGCGGACCGCGTCGGCGAGCGCATCGGGAACGAGCGCGTGACGCTGATCGACGACGGGCGGCTCCGCGGAGGCCTGGGCTCGTCACCGTTCGACGGCGAAGGGACGCCGACGCGCGAGACGGTCGCCATCGAAAGCGGCGTGCTGCGGACGTATCTCAGCGACGTGTACTGGGGCCGCCGGCTCGGCATCGCGTCGACCGCGAACGCGTCGGGCACGGGCGGCGTCGCCGCGAACAACTGCTACCTCGTGCCGGGCTCGGGGACGCTCGACGATCTCGTCGCATCGACCGAGCGCGGCGTCCTCGTGCTCGACACGATCGGCTTCGCGACCGAGTACGCGAGCGGCACGTACAGCCGCGGCGCGCGCGGCATCTACATCGAGGACGGCGCGCCGCAGTACCCGATCGACGAGTTCACGATCGCGTCCACCTTCGGCGACATGCTCGCCGGCATCGACGGCATCGCGGGCGACCTGCGCTTCGACGGCACGATCGTCTCTCCGTCGTTCCGGGTCGCGGAGATGACGATCAGCGGGACGTGACGCGCGGTGCTGTGAAGGTTCGGGCATGAAGCGATCGGTCGCCGCGGCGCTGTTTGCGCTCGTGCCCGTGTTCGCCCTCGCGGCCGGCAGCGTGCCGGCGCCGGTCGAGATTACGCCGGCCGTCGCGGCGCAGATCGATACGGGCTTGCAGGCTGCCGCCGGCGGCACGAAAGGGTTGACGCCGGCGATCTCCGTCGCGGTCGTCGAGAACGGCCGGGTCGCATACGCGCGGGCGTTCGGCGTCGCCGATGTCACCGCGAAGACGCCGGCGACGCCGCAGACGCGCTTTCGGATTGCGTCGGTCACGAAGATGATCACCGCCGTCGCGGTGATGCAGCTCGTCGAGGCCGGGCGCGTGCGCCTCGACGAGAAGGTTGCTGCCTACCTCGTCAACGTGCCGCACGGACGCGAGATCACGGTCCGCCAGCTGCTCACGCACACGTCGGGGCTGTGGAACTACGGCGACGAGGCGATCAGGAGCGGGCGCGTTGCGAAGCCGACGTCGCCGTACGCGATCCTCGCGTCGCTTTCGCTGCGCCCGCTCGAGTCGAAGCCGGGGAGCGCGTTTGCCTACAGCAACACCGGCTACGTCATGCTCGGCCTCATCGTCGAGGCCGTCACGCGCCGCACGCTGGGCGAGTACGAGCGCGAGCACATCTTCGTGCCCGCGAAGATGAGCTCGACGACGGTGGGCGATGCCCCCGCCGGAACGCCGGTGGCGCACGGATACCTGGATGCGACCGGCACTGTGCCTGCGCCGTACTCGCCGTCGTGGTTCTACGCGGACGGCGACGTCGTCTCGACGGCATCCGACATCGCGCGCTTCGACGCGGCGCTGATGGACGGACGCCTCGTGAAGCCGGCGACGTTCGCGCAGATGCAGTCGAGCGACGTTGCCGCACCCGAGCTTGGGCAAGGCGTGCGCTATGGACTGGGTCTCACGCTCATAGCGTCCGGCGGTGCGACGCTCGTCGGACACCACGGCGGCATGCCGGGCTTCGCAGCGGAGACGGAGATGATCCCCGCGCAGCGATATGCCGTCGTCGTGCTCAGCAACGCGTCCGATTTCCTGACGTACCGCGCGAACAACGTCGTGGTGCAGCATACGCTCCCGGCGTTCTTCGCGGAGCTCGCGAAGACGACGCCCGCGCCCGCCGGCCCTGAAGATCCCGCAGTGACCGCGAAACTGCGCACGCTGATCAGCGGGCTGCAGCACGGGACCGTCGATCCGGCGACGCTGACCGACCCCATGAACGCTGCGCTGACGCCCGACGCGCTGAGCGGGATAAAAATGCAATTCGCGGGCCTCGGCGCGCTGCAATCGCTGACGTTCCTCGGCGAGGAGCCGGCCCGGGGATATCGCTCGTACCATTACTCCGCGACGTTTGCAGACGGCCGGACCGTGCCGCTCACGATCTCGCTCGACAAAGACGGAAAGATCGCGGGGTTCCGCGGCGCCTAGTCCGCCCTGAGCGCGTCAGCCGCGCGTTGCACGAGCTCGGCGACGGCGCCGGCGATGCGAGCGGTGCCGAGCGCGAGCGCGTTCGCGCCGACGATGAGCTCGAAGGAGCACACGCGCGGGTGTGCCGTCTGCGTGAGATGCTGGAACGCGATCAGGCCGCGCGATTCGGCGACGGCGTCGCGCGCCGCGAGCAGCGCTGCATGCTCGCCGTCGAGGTGAACGACGAACGCGTTGCACGCCGGCGGGTCGGGGCTCACGGCGACGCCGGGGACGTCGCGCAGCGCCGCAGCGAGCTCCACGGCGCGCGCATGGTACTGTGGCATCAGCGGCAACTCGGTGCGCAGCCCTTCGCGCGCGGCGATCGCGTACGGGTACATGCGAAAGAGCGTCGCGCCGGCGCGGCCGATCCAGATGCGCGCCGCGGCAATCGTCTGCGCGTCGCCGGCGAGCGCGGCACCCGCGATGCCGCCGAGGCCTTTGTAGAACGAGACGTACACGGTGTCGGCAAGCGCGGCGATCTCCGCGAGCGATCGGCCGTAGCCGGGCGCCGTTTCCCACAAACGTGCCCCGTCCAGGTGAAACGCCGCGTCGATCTCGCGCGCTTGCGCGGCGATCGCGACGAGCTCGTCCCACGGCGGCACGCGATAGCCCGCGCGCCGCAGCGGCAGCTCGACGACCACCGCGGCGAGCGGTTCGCGCACGGCGGCGAGCTCCGCCACCGTGAAGGGGTCGGCATGCGTGCCGGTGCGCGCGACGCGCAAGCCGTACAGCGCGCCGATCGCGTCGTCCTCGTCTTCGACGATGTGCGAGCGCGGGTGCCCGGCGACGACGTCGCGTCCACGCCGGTCGGCGTGCACGCGCAGCGCGGAGAGCTGCGCCGCTTTCCCGCTGGTGCAAAAGACCGCCGATTCTTTGCCGAGCAGCGCGGCGACGTCACGCTCGAGATCTTCGATGAGCGCGCCGGTTCCGTACGAGTCGAACGCCGCGTCGTCCGGCAGGGCGTCCGCCAGCACGCGCAGCGTCTGCGCGGGAGTCGGCTCGGTCTTGCGCGAGATGGCTCGCTTCATCGTCGTCGCCACGCAGGCTACGGTTCGCACAGCCTGCGCTCACGCCTGTTCGCCGCGTGACGCCGCGCGATGATCGCCTCGGATGAAGCGTCGGTGACAAGCCGCTGAGATTTCACTGTGACCAAGCGTTCTCCAAGCCGCGGTCGTCATGTTGACGTGCAGGAGGACCATACGTGCACTCACTGATGCGCATCGCGGCTATCGTCATGCTCGCGCTCATACCGGCCGCGTGCGGGGGCGGCTTTCTGTCTTTCGGCGGCGGGGGACATGACAGCGGCGACGGCTGCAACGGCGACGGCTCGATCGTGCTCGATCCGGGATATTACCACCTCGTCGTGGGCGGCGACGACGGCGAGGGCAGCGCGACCGAAAACAGCACCAACGGCGGCGGCAGCTTGACCGAGCGCGACAACTGCAGCGGGATCGCACGAATCGACTTCAGCAACGACGGGCGAGGCGCCGCCGGCATCGGCGTTACTCCGCTCAAGTCGGGCGCGTGCACGATGGTGATCAGCGACGGCCCGAACTGCGTGGACTCGTCGATCACCGTCGCCCCGGCGCCTTCGTCGAGCACGATCAGACGGGGCGCTTCACCGGCTGTCTGATCGGCGCCGCGGTCACGCGGCGCACGTCGGGTTGCGCTTCGAGTGCGAACACGTCGAGCGGCTCGCGCTTGCCGCGCACTTTCTGCGCGCCGAGCGGCCGTACGAGATAGCGGGACGGTTCGCGCACGGCGTGCATCACGCTCTCGGTGACGACCACCGGAACTTGCAGCCGTTTCGACAGGCCTTCGACCCGCTTGGCGGTGTTGACGGTGTCGGACACGACCGTCGTGTCGATGTGGCGCGCGTCGCCGACGGTGCCGAACGTGACCGGCCCCGTGTGCAGGCCGACGCCGATCTCGATCGGCGGCCCCAGGCCTTCGCGGTTGAGGTCACGCACGGCGGCTTGCAGCGCGAGCGCGGCGTCGAGCGCGTCCTCGACGCAGCGCGGGAACAGCGCCATGTAGCCGTCGCCGAGGTACTTGTCGATGCTGCCGCGGTGCTCGCGCACGACGCGCGCGGAGCGCGCGAAGAAGTCGGCGATCAGCACGAATGCGTCCTCCGAGGTCAACTCCTCGGTGAGCGCGGTCGAGTCGCGGATGTCCGCGAACAGCACGGTCATCGGCTCCGTCGCGCGGTCGCCGATCTCGATGTCGGCCAACGACGTGCGGCCCAGCCGGTCCACGAGCGTGCGCGGCAGGAAGCGGCCCTTCGCTTCGCTCTCGCGCTGAAACGTCGCGAACAGCCGCGCGGGCGCGTCGCGCGTCGCCGAGACGACCGCTTGCGTGTAGCGGGCGACCGCGGCCCCGCCCAGGACGAGCGCGACCCCGGCGAGGACGGCCTCGTCGCCGCCGAGGATCATCGCGACGGTCGCCAGCGCGGCCGCGGCGGCAGCTTCGCGCGCTTCCCGCCTGCGCCGCAGAGCCCGCCCGGTCCCCGCCGCGATCACCACCAGCGCACCCAGCGCTCCGGCAGCAGCCGCCGTGAGGGACGTCATATCGAAAGCATGCGCGTTCAGCAACTCCCTGGTCGAGCTTCGACCGCTGGGACGGACCGCCCGGAGAAGTCGACGAGCCGCCGTGCGGCGAGGACACCCGGGGAACAACACCGTACCCGCTTCCGATGGCCTCCGCTCCTTCGATCGGCACCCAGCTCGTGATGCGGCTGGAGGCGCCGAACACTCCTGGCTCGTTCGGCGTCCTGGCCCAGGCGATCGGTGACGCCGGCGGGATGGTCGGGGCCGTGGACACCCGGACGGTCGGCAAGACGACGATCACGCGCGACGTCACGGTGAACGTTCCCAGCGAGCTCGTCGGCGATCAAGTGCGCCAGGCGATCGAGCGCGTCGAAGGCGTGCGCATCGTGAACGTCTCCGACTCGACGTTCCTCGCCCACCTCGGCGGCAAGATTCGCACCGGCATCACGCGCCCGGTCAAGACGCGCCAGGATCTCTCGACCGTCTACACGCCCGGCGTCGCGCGCGTGTCGAGCGCGATCGCGAAGGACCCGGCGAAAGCGTACGCGCTCACGATCAAGCGCAACACCGTGTGCGTGCTCACCGACGGCACCGCGGTGCTCGGTTTGGGCGACATCGGGCCGTACGGCGCGGCGCCGGTGATGGAGGGCAAGTGCATGCTCTTCAAGCAGTTCGCCGACATCGACGCGTTCCCGATCTGCCTCGACACCAAAGACGTCGACGAGATCGTGCGCACCGCCAAGCTGATCGCGCCGATCTTCGGCGGCATCAACCTCGAGGACATCAGCGCGCCGCGCTGCTTCGAGGTGGAGCGCCGGCTCGTCGAAGAGCTCGACATCCCGGTGATGCACGACGACCAGCACGGCACCGCCGTCGTCATCCTCGCCGCGCTGATGAACGCGGTCGCGGTGGTCGGCAAAAAGCTCGAAGACGTTACGATCGTGCTCACGGGCAGCGGCGCGGCCGGCACGGCGACGATCAAGATGATGCTCGCGGCCGGCGTGCGCGACGTGATCGCGGTGGACCGCGACGGCGCGCTCAACCGCAGCGAGCAGTACCAGAACTCGCACTGGACGTGGCTCGCGCAGAACACCAATCGCGAGAACCGCCGCGGCTCGCTGCAAGAAGTGCTCAAAGGCGCGGACGTGTTCATCGGCGTCAGCGCGCCTGGTATCTTGCAGCCGGAGTGGATCGGCACGATGGCGCGCGACCCGATCGTGTTCGCGATGGCGAACCCGACGCCCGAGGTGATGCCCGACGCGGCAGCACCGTACGCCGCGGTGATCGGCACGGGCCGCAGCGACTTCCCGAATCAAATCAACAACCTGCTGTCGTTCCCGGGGATCTTTCGCGGTGCGCTGGACTGCCGCGCGCGCCGGATCACCGAAGGGATGAAGCTCGCCGCCGCGCGCGCGATCGCCGACATCGTCGGCGACGAGCGCAGCGCCGAGTACATCGTGCCGAGCGTGTTCGACACCAAGGTGGTCGAAGCGGTCGCGCGCGCGGTGCAGCAGGCGGCCATCGATGAAGGCGTCGCGCGGCGCGAGCTGCTCATGCCCGACGACGAAGCAGCACAGGAGCCGGTAGGGGTGCGATAGTGTCCGATAGGATCCTGATCATCGAGGACGACGCCGACGTCGCGACGTTCGAGAAGATGATCCTGGAACGCAGCGGCTACGAGGTGCGCGTCGCGAGCACCGGCACGGCGGGCCTCGAGGCCGAGCCGGCGTTCAAGCCCGCGATCGTGCTGCTCGACGTCGAGCTGCCCGACATCTCGGGGCTCGACGTGTGCACGTCGCTCGCGAACTCCTCCGACGCGTTCATCCTGATGGTGAGCGCGCACTCCAGCGAGAACGACGTGCTCAAAGGCCTGGGCCTGGGCGCGGACGACTACATCCGCAAGCCGTTCTCCGGCAACGAGCTCGTCGCGCGCGTGCAGTCGTTCCTGCGCCGCCGCGAGCGCTCGCGCAAGACCGATCAGGAAGGCCGCCTGCAAACCGGCGGCGCCACGCTCGTGCGCGACTTCCACACGCTGGAGAACGACGGCAAGAGCGTCACGCTGACCGCGCTCGAGTTCCGCCTGCTGTGGTATTTGGCGGAGAACGTCGGCAAGCTGCTGACGCGCGCGCAGATCCTCGAACGCGTGTGGAACGACGTGAGCGGCGTTCCGACGCGCGTCGTCGACGTGCACGTCGCCGCGCTGCGCAAGAAGCTGAACGAGGTCGGCGCGGTGATGGCGATCTCGTCCGTGCGCGGCATCGGGTACCGGCTCGACGAGCAGCGATGACGCCCGCGATCGCGCTTGACACGCGCGATCCGCGGCCGTTGTACGTGCAGATCGCGGACGCGCTGGCGACCGCGATCGAGCGCGGCGAGCTGGCGGCCGAGGAGCGGCTACCGCCCATCCGCGCGCTCGCGGGCGACCTCGACGTTGCGCTGGTGACGGTGTCGCAGGCGTACGAGACGCTCGCCGCGCGCGGGCGCGTCGTGTCGCGCGTCGGGCGCGGCACGTTCGTCGCGCCGCAGGCGCCGCCGGAAACCCCGTTCGCGCACACGTGGGAGCCGTCGCTGCTCTCGCGCGGCGAGCGAATGGAGGGCGTGCTGGACCGGCTGGCGCAGGCGCACGCGCCGGGCGTGATCTCGCTGGCGAGCGCGCACCCGGCGCCCGAGACGTTCCCGATGGCGGAGTTCGGCCGTGCGATGCAGCGCACGTTCGCCGACGATCCGGCCGAAGCGATGCAGTACCGCGCGAACACCGGCGATCCGGACTTGTGCGCGACGCTCGCCGAAGGGCTCAACGCGCGCGGCTGCGACGCCACGGCGGACGAGATCATCGTCACGTCGGGCGCGCAGCAGGCCGCCGACTTGATCGCGTCAGTACTGCTGTTCGACCGCGCCGTCGTCGCGTCGGAGTCGCCGACGTATCCCGGCACGCTCGGCGTGTTCGACGCGCGCGGCGCCAGCTACGTCGAGGTGCGCAGCGACGCCGACGGCGTGCGCATCGACGACGTCGAGCGCGTGTTCGCCGAGTACCGCCCGCGCTTGTTCTCGATCTGCCCGATCGCGGAGAATCCCACCGGCGTCGTGCTCCCGGCCCGGCGGGGCAAGGCGATCGTGGAGCTCGCGCGCCGCTACGACGTCGTCGTGCTGGAAGACCAAACGGGCTGGACGTTCGCGTACGAGGCCGCCGCGCCGCCGCCGCTCGCGGCGTACGACACCGACGGCCGCGTCGTGATGATGGAGTCGTTGTCGAAGTCGATCTTCCCGGCGCTGCGCATCGGCTACTTGCGCGTGAAGGGCGCGATGCGCGACTCGATCGAGGCCGCGAAGGTGCGGACCGACTCGTTCACCTCGACGCTCACGCAGCGCGCGCTGTGGCGGTTCTTGCGCACGCCCGCGTACCCGCGCCACCTCAAAGCGGCGCGCGCGCTGTACCGCGGGCGGCGCGATCTGTTCGTCGACGCGCTGACGCGCGCGCTGCCGTGGGCCGACGTCCGCCCGCCCCAAGCCGGCACGAACGTCTGGCTGCGCCTCCCGCCCCGGCTCTCGACGCAGGCGGCATTCGACCAGTGCGCCCGCGAAGGTGTCCTGGTGATGCCCGCCGACCCGTTCTATCCAACCCGCAGCGGCCCGCCGGCCTTGCGTCTGTCGTTCGGCGACCTCGACGACGATGCGCTGCTGCAGGCCGTAGAACGACTCGCCCGCGCCCTCCGCTAACCCCGACAAAAGGAACCGATGAAGCCCGTTCACCTCGCATTCGCTGCCACGCTGCTCACCGTCGCGCCGGGTGCGGCGAGTGCCGCACCCGTCCACCGCGCGCCCGCACCGGCCGCCGCCGCGCAGCGCCCGCCGGCGCGGGCCGCGGTGACATACGCTGCGCCGTCCGGGAACATTCCCGCGGGGCACTTGCGTGGTGCGACGTACGACGCCGTGCTGCCGTCTGGGCGCATCGTCACGCCGGCCGGCGAGAGCGTGCTCACCGGGATGAACGCGCTGGGCGTGGCGTTGACTCCGGACGGGCGCTTCGCGATCGTCAGCAACGACGACGAGCGCCAAGGCATGGTGCACTCGATCATCGACTCCGGTGCGACGGGTGGGTTCTCGCTCGCCGTCGTGGACCTCGCGTCGATGCGCGTCGTCGAGCGCTATCGCGCGCCCAACGAAAAGTTCTGGGTCGGCGTCGCGGCGCTTCCCGACCCCGCGGATGCGACGCGCACGCTCGTGCTCGCGTCGGGCGGCCCCACGAACGTGGTGTACGCGTTCGATCTCGACGCCAACGGACACCTCACCGCCGACGCGACGCACGTGATCACGCCGCCCGCGCCGGGCGACGATGCGTTTGCCGACAAAGGCCACAGCTATCCCGGCACGATCGTCGTGTCGAAGGACAACCGCCGCGCGTACGTCGTGAACGAAGCCGCCGACACGGTGGTTGCGATCGACACCGCAACGCGCACGATCGTGCAGCCGGTGCGGCAAGTCGGCTTCTTCCCGTTCGGCGCCGCGCTCGCCGGCGACCGGCTCGTCGTTACCGACGAAGGCTTGATGCGGTACGGCAAGCTCGCGCAGCCGGCGACCCTGCCCCCGTTCCGCACGCCGGTCGCCGATCCGCAGCGCGCGTCGGCGCTGTCGTTCATCGGGCTCGGCGCGGGGGGCGATCTCGCGGTGCAGGACGCGACGCCGTTCGCGAACGCCGCGCTGCCGATGGATCCCGCGCCCGACGGCGTGCGCACCGTCGGCGGCGCGCACCCGACCGCCGTCGTCACGACGGCGAACGGCGCGTTCGCGTTCGTCGCGATGACCAACGTCGACCGCGTCGCGACGGTATCGCTCAACGGCACGCCGCGCGTGGTCGGCGGTACGGAACTGCGGCTGTTCGACAAAGGACCGTACGGCACGCAGCCGTCGGCGCTCGCGCTCTCCAAAGACGGCTCGCGCCTCTATGTCGCGCTCGCGGGGCTCAACGCGGTGGCGGTCGTCGACGCGCGCGATCCCGTGCACCTGCACCGGCTCGGTTTGATTCCGACCGGGTGGTACCCGACCGCGCTGGCGCTCGCGAGCGACGACCGCACGCTGTACGTCGTGAACACCAAGGGCTACGGCCACGACGCGGGCTTCACCGGCGATCCGGCGACGTCGGCCGACTCCAACGCGGTGTGGTCGACGCTGCAGCGAGTCGATCTGTCGTCGGTGCAGCTCAAGGCGACCACGATGACGACGCTTGCGAACACGCGCCGCGTGATCGCCAAGCCGGTGACGTATCCGAAGGGGATCGATCACGTCGTCGTGATCCTCGAAGAGAACAAGACGTTCGATGCGATGCTGGGCGATCTCGGCGCGGGGTACTCCGGCGATCCCGCGCTGGTGTCGTTCAACGAGAGCGTCACGCCGAATCTCCACGCGCTCGCGCGCCGCTACGGCTTGGCGACCAACATGTTCGCCGACGCGGAAGAGTCGGACGCGGGGCACCAGTTCCTCACCGGCGGCATGACGACGCTGTACTCGGAGCGCACGCTGTTCGCAAAAGGCGGCCGCGCGCCGCTCGTCAACAAGAACGAAGATCCGGAAGACTACCCGCGGTTGGGGTACGTGTTCAACGCGCTCGCGCGCCACCGGATCGCGTTCCGCGACTACGGCGATCTCATCCGGCTCAGCGGTTACGACGAAGGCGGCGCCAAAGATCCCAAGACCGACGATCCCCAGTATGTCGGCATCGACGACAAAGATGCGCCGACCCAGGGGCTCGGCGGGCTGTACGGCCTCGACGTTCCGGCGCCCGCGGCACTCGACGGGCACGTCGACTTGAATTTCCCGGGCTGGAACCTGCGTATCCGCGACGAGCGCCGTGCCAAGGAGTTCATCCGCGATTACGGGACGTTCGTCGCGCAAGGGCGCCAGCCGCGCTTCACCTACATCTGGCTGCCCGCCGACCACACCGGTTCCGGCCCCGGCATCCCACCGATCCCCGAAGAGGTCGCCGACGGCGACCGCGCGCTGGGCCAGATCGTGCAATACCTCTCGAAGCTGCCGTCGTGGCGGCACACCGTGCTGTTCGTGCTGCCCGACGACGCGCAGTCGTCGCGCGACCACGTCGACGAGTACCGCACCTACACGATCGTCGCAGGCCCGTTCGTGAAGCCCCACTATCTCGGCGCGCATCACGTCTCCACCGTGAGCGTGCTCAAGACGAGCGAACAGCTCCTCGGCCTGGGCACGCTCGCGCTCGGCGACTTGCTCGCGACCGACATGAGCGATTTCTTCACGTCGCACGGCGACGCCGCACCGTACGAGGCGATCGACGTACCGAAGCAGACTGCAAGCGCGGAAGGCAATCGCATCGCGGCGCTGCTCGCGCGCACCGACCAGAGCGCGCCCGACGCTGACACGGCGCGCGGCGCGCACGTCGTGGACTTGTCGCGCCAAGCGGACCGGCTCGCCCAGCAGCGGTACGCGATGAAGCCTGACGTCTATCGCAAGCTGCAGGCCGCGCTCTACGAACGCGCCCTGGCGGTATTCGAGTAACTGAAGCCGCCGCGGGTTCGCGTGTGAGTGGCATCGCCGGCCCGGGCCGCATCGCGTTGATGAAGCGCTTCTAAGCGGTCACGTTGCGCGAGGTACCTCGTGAGAGTGCGGTCACGATGCCCAGTACGACCGCATTGATCGCGAGCGCGACGAGGCCGGTGTTGACGCCGGCGACTTGCGACGTCCCGGTCCACGCGAAGGCGATCAGCGTGAGCAGCCCCGCGATGATGCCCGATGCCACGGCGGCCGCCGGCGGACGCCGTGCCGCGATGCCGAGCACGACGCCCGGGAACAGCTGCGTGATCCCGTTGTAGCCGATCAGCAGCAAGCCGACGAGCGTCGTTTTCGCGAGCGCCCAAAATGCGAACGCGAGCACGGCGACGACGAGCACGAGGATCCGCGTCGTGCGGGTCTGCGCGGCTTCGTCACGTGCCAGGCCGTAGTCGGCGAAGACGTTCTTGCCGACGATGCTCGCGGCCGCGAGCAGCTGCGCCGAAGCGGGTACGAGCGCCGCGAGCGTACCGGCCGCAGCGACGAAGCCGAGGACCCACGCGGAATACTGTTTCTGCACGACCAGCATGAACGACTGATCCGCGGCGGGGCCTTTGAGGCCGGGCATCACTTCGAGCGCCGCGAAGCCGGCGAAAAACACGAGCAGCAGCATGACCTGATAGAACGGCAGGAAGATCGCGTTGCGGCGCAGCGTGTCTTCGTCGCGCGCGCTGTAGATCGCGGCCATCGATTGCGGCCACATGAAGAACCCGCACGCGGTGAGGATCGTCGTCGTGATCACCCAGACGACGCCGTTGGGCGCCGTTCCGCCCGCGATCGTGAGCCAGCCCGGATGATCGCGCAGCACGGCGTCGAGCGCGCCCGCCGGCGAGCCGAAGAAGTGCGTCGGCAGCACGAGCCCGGCGAACATCACGCCCAGCAGCACCAGCGCGTCCTTGACGACGCTCGCCCACGCCGCGCCGCGCAAGCCCGTCGCGAACGTGAAGATCGCGACGACGAAGAACCCGATCGCGACGGCGGCGAGCGGGTTGAACGCGCCGAAGCCCGCGATCTGCAGCAAGATCTGCAAGCCGGTGAGCTGCAGCGTCACGTACGGCACGAGCATGAGAAAGCCGAGCAGCGCAACGAGCGCGCCGAGCAGCCGGCTTCGATAGCGGTCGGTGAAGAAATCCGGACCGGTGAGCATGCCGCGCTCGCGCGCGATGCGGTGGATCGGCGGCGCGAGGAAGAACGAGATGACGTACGCGACGGTGCCGTAGCACAGGATGTAATACGCGGGCGCACCCTTGCCGTACGCCCAGCCCGCCGCGCCCAGGAACGTGAACGTCGTGTAGATCTCGCCCGCGAGCAGCAGCCACAGCAGCAGCACGCCCATGCGGCGCCCGCCGACGATGTACTCTTGCGGGTCCATCGCGATCCCGCGCACGGCGCGCAACCCGATCAGCATCGTGCCGGCCACCACGGCGGCGACGATGGTCAGCGCGATGACGGCGTTCACGGGCGCACCCCGCGCCGGTACGCGACCCACAGGAACGCCGGCGTGAGCAAGACCCACGCAACGATCCAGGCGAGCACGAACGGCAGCCCGAGGATGCGCGGCTCCAACCGGTTCGCGAGCGCGACTCCAACGGTGAGCGCGAGGACGGGGACGGCGGCGCAGACGACCGCAATGGTGCGGGGCGGCATCGGCGACCTTATTCCCGCCTCAGGACCCGGGGCGTCGCCCGGCGAACCTCCGCTGGTCGTGACCGTGAACTCCTATGCCGCCCCGTACGTGACGTCCGATGCCGGTGCGCTCGCCTGTGCCGTCGTGATGCGCCCGTCCACCGCCGTCGACCGCTTGCCGCCCATCAAGGGCGAGCCCTCGCCGATCGCCGACCGTGCGCTCGAACAGCACGGCATTCTGGTGCGCACGCTGCGCGACCGCGGCGTGACCGTGGTCGAGATGGCGCCCGTCAGCGAGTCGGCGACCGAGGCGCTCGTCGCGGACTGCGCGATCGTTCTGCCGCAGGGCGCCGTCATCGCGCGGCCGTCGCAGATCGAGCGCCGCGCCGAGGTCGTCGCCGTCGAGAAGCAGCTCGCGGAACTCGGCATCCCGATCGTCGGCCGCATCGAAGCACCGGGGCTGCTCGACGCGACCGACGTCGCGGTCGCGCCGGGCCGGCTCTTCATCGGCGTGCCGCGCGCGGGCGCCGGCCTGCGCCGCCGCTCCAACGAGCTCGGCCGCCGGCAGCTCGAAGCGATCGCATCGCAGCAAGGTTTCACCGTCGTGGAGCTGCCGGTCGCGAACGACGTGCCGCGGCTGCGCGACGTGTTCTCGCTCGTCGCGTCGGACACGGTCGTCGCAGCGCCCGATCGCGTCGACCTCGTCGCTGCGACGGATTTGCGCGTGGTCGAAGTGCCGCGCGGCGAAGAGCTCGCCGCCGGCGTGCTCGTGATCCGCGACCGGCTCGTCATCGCGAACCTGCGCTTCCGCGAGTCGATCGCGATCCTGCGCAAGGCGAAGATCGCCGTCGAAGCGATCGACCTGTGGGAGTTCGGTAAGGGCGGCTTCGGCCCGTTCTCGCTCGCCCTCGCCGTGAAGCGCGGCTAGGACTTGCGCATAGCGATCCTTTCCGACATTCACGGCAACGCGCACGCGCTGGAGTGCTGTCTGGACGATCTCGCGTCGCGCGGCGGTGCGGACGTCATCGTCGCGGCCGGCGATCTGTGCCTGGACGGGCCGAAACCGAAGCAGGTGCTCGAGAAGCTGCACGCGATCGGCGCGCAGTGCTTGCGCGGCAACACCGATCGCATGGTGAGCGAAGCCGATCTCGCGCAGCTCGACGACGAGGACGCGCGCGCTGTGGCCTGGGTGCGGGAGCGGATCGGTGACGCGTGGACGCAATGGCTCGCCGAGCTGCCGTTCTCGCTCGCGTTCGGCGACGGCGACGACGGGCTGCTCGTGTGCCACGCGAACCCCAAGAGCGACGACGAGCACGTGTGGCCCGACGCATACGACGACACGCTGGAGCGGCTGTTCGACGGCGTCACGCAGCGCACGATCGCGTTCGGCCACCTGCACCTGCCGTACGTGCGCGTGTGGCGCGGGCGTACGCTGGTCAACGTCGCGTCGGCGGGCTTGCCCAAAGACGGCGACCCGCTCGCGCACTATGCAATCCTCACGTGGCGCTCCGGCGGTTGGGAAGTGCAATCGCGCCGCGTCGCGTTCAATGTCGGAAAGGTCGCGCGCCAGCTGAAGCGCAGCGGTGTCCCCGACGCCGGCGAGCGCGTCGCGACGCTGCGGCGCCACCGCTATCCGAAGCTGGGCCCGCCCGGTTCGGTGATCCCGTGAGCGTCCCGGCGCTCAAAGTCGACAAGCTCGTGAAGCGCTACGGCGATTTCACTGCGGTCGACGGGATCTCGTTCGAAGTGCAGGAGGGCGAGTTCTTCGGGCTGCTCGGACCCAACGGCGCAGGGAAGACGACGACGATCAACGCGACGGTCGGCCTCGCGAAGATCACGAGCGGCTCGATCTCGCTGTTCGGGCACGACGTGGAGCGCGACTGGCGCACGGCGCGCCGCCAGGTCGGGCTCGCGCCGCAGGAGTACAACTTCGACCGGTATCTCAACATTCGCGACGTGCTGATCTTTCAGGCCGGGTACTACGGCATCCGCGGCAAAGCCGTCAACGCGCGCGCCGACATGCTGCTCGAACGCTTCGACCTCGCGTCGAAGGCAAAACAGCCGTACATCAAACTTTCAGGCGGGATGAAGCGGCGCCTGACGCTCGCGCGCGCGCTCATCCACGAGCCCAAGCTGGTGATCCTCGACGAGCCCACCGCCGGCGTCGACGTCGAGCTGCGCCTGGAGCTGTGGTCGCTGCTGCGCGAGCTGAACACCAACGGTACGACCATCATCCTGACGACGCATTACCTGGAGGAAGCCGAGGAGCTCTGCGACCGCATCGGCATCATCCAGACCGGCAAGCTGATCGCGCTCGAGACCACGCAGCAGCTCATCGGCGACGGCTCTTTGCAAGACATCTTCCTGGAGCTGACGCGCCGATGATCGCCAACAGCATCGGGTTCCAGACGCTGATCAAGCGCGAGATGGTGCGCACGTTCTCGATCATCAACCAAGTGGTCTGGCCGCCCGTGATCCAGACGATGCTGTACGTGTTCGTGTTCGGCCTCGCGCTGGGGACCAGCATCAAGACGATGAACGGCGTGCCGTACGCGCAGTTCCTGATCCCCGGGCTCATCATGCTGCAGGTGATCGACCAGACCTACAGCGAGAGCTCGTCGTCGGTGTTCCAAGGGCGCTTCATGAACTCCATCCAGGAGCTGTTGATCGCGCCGCTGTCGGCGATCGAGATGGTGCTCGGGTACGTGGTCGCGGGCGCGGTGCGCGCGGTGTTCATCGCGCTGCTCGTCACGGTGCTCGGCGTGATCTTCGTGCACGCGGTGCCGTCGAACTGGGGCCTGTACGTGCTGGTGATCGCGCTCGTCGCGGTGCTGTTCTCGTCGCTCGGGATCATCTTCGGGCTGCTCGCCGAGAAGTTCGACCACATTGCGGTGCTCACGACGTTCTTCATCACGCCGCTGGTCTTCGTCGGAGGCGTGTTCACGTCGGCGCAGTCGCTGCCGCCGCTGCTGCGCCAGATTTCGCTGTTCAACCCGATGGCCTACATGATCGACGCGTTCCGCTACAGCTACATCGACAAGGGCGACGTCCCGCTAGCGCTGTCGCTGAGCGTGGTCGCAGCGCTGTCGCTGCTCGCATTCGCGGTCGCGCTCCGGATGATGGCGACCGGCTACAAGCTGCGGACGTAGCCAAGAGCCTTGGCGTCGCAACCTACGTTCGAACCGCTGCGTCCCTAGCCACATGAAGCGCCGTCTCGCCTTGTTTGCCGTGCCCGTGCTGGCCGTCGGTTTTTGCGGCGCGGCGCCCTCGGCCGCGCCGCTTCCCGGGCCGGTCGTGGGCCAGCCCGCTCCCGCATTCGCGCTGACCACCATCGACGGAAAGACCGTCCGGCTGGCGGATTATCGCGGCAAGACGCTGGTGATCAACGTGTGGGGCTCGTGGTGTCCACCGTGCCGGCTCGAGACGCCCGATCTCGTCGCGGAGTCGAAGGCGGACGCGTCGCGCGGCGTCGCGTTCCTTGGCGTCGACACCACCGAGACGGCGAACGTCGTGCGCGCGTTCGTCGCCGCCAAGGGCATCGCGTATCCGCAAGCGGTGACCACGAGCACGAGCGAGTTCGCGAAGGCGTACGACATTCGCAACTATCCTACCACGCTGGTGATCGGACCGGACGGCGTGCTGCGCGCGCGCCACGCGGACAACATCCTGCCGCGCGCGCAGCTGCACGCCTACATCGCCGGCGCGCAGCGCGGCGAGAGCGTGCCGCTGAAGTCGGCGTTCCAAGCGCAGCTCGACGCGCTCCTCGATCCCGCGCAGTTCCCGTTCACGGGCGACGCCGCAACGATCCGCGCGAACGTCGTGAAAGCGGCCAAGGCGATCGCGAGTGCCGACAACTTGCAGGACGAGGCGATGAACGATCCGGCGCGGGACCACGACCTGATCAAGACGCATGCCGAGCAGCAGTCGCTGCGCGCGGCCGCGATCGCGGCGTTCGCGCCGGTCGCGGCGAGCGACGAAGACCGCGCACTGCTCGCCCGGCTGCGCGGCGACGAAGCGGCGCAGCTCGGCAACTGGCGCGACGCCGATGCGGCGTATACGGAGGCGCTGAAGTACGCGCCGAACGACGTCGACGCGCTGGACGGACAGCGCTACGCGGCGTCCCAGCTCGGTGACGATGCGCGCGTCTTGGCGCTCGACGCGCACATCGCCGAGCTCGCGCCGGGATACGCGACGTACGTGTCGCTCGGGCGCGGTCAGGCGAAAGGCGGCAACATCGCTGCTGCCGAGGCCAGCTTCGACAAAGCGCTGACGCTCGCCGCCAAACCGGCACAGCTTGCGTGGACGAACCTCTACTACGGCCGCATGGAGACGGCCGCCGGCAACCGCGACAAAGCGCGCGCCGCGTTCGCGCGCGCGGCCGATGCGGCGCTGCAGATCGCGCCGAACGATCCGCGCCGTGAGTGGTACGCCGAACAGGCGCAGGAAGGCACCGTCGCGCTCGACGTCGCGCGCGGCAGCCGGGCGGCGCTTTCGCTCGCACCGTGGACCGGTGCCGATCTGCCGGGCTCGATCGCGAGCACGTTCAAATACCGCCTCGTCGTGACGGGAGCGCCCGGCGCCAAGGTCGCGCTAACTGCCGCCGGACTGCCGCAGCGCTGGATCGGCTCGTTCTGCACCGACCGCGTCTGCGCGCCGTTCCGCACCTCGGTCGTCATGCCGGCCGACGGCGTGAAGGTCGTCGAGTTCCAGGTCGTCCCCACCACCGAGCGCAAAGGTCCGGTCAACGTGCGCATCGATGCGACGACCGGCGGGCGCACCGTCGCGACGGTCCGCACGGTCGTCAACGTTTAGGAGATCATGCTGCACGCAATCGTCGCCGCCGCCGCGCTGGCGCTCACCGGCCCGCAAGTCGGCTCGCCGGCCCCGGACTTCCACCTCACGACGCTCGACGGCAAGCCCGTCTCGCTGGCGGACTTTCGCGGCAAGACCGTCGTGCTCAACGACTGGGCGACCTGGTGCCCGCCGTGCCGCGAGGAGACGCCCGATCTGATCGCGGCGGCGAAGAAGCTAAGCGCCAAGCACGACGTCGTGTTCCTGGGCGTCGACTCCACCGAAGCGGCGCCGATCGTGCGCGCGTTCGTCGCGGCGAAATCCATGCCGTACGCGCAGGCGATCGACGCGGACAAAGCGTTCTCCAAGGCGTACGACGTGCGCGCGTTTCCCACCACGTTCGTGATTTCGGGTGACGGCGTGCTGCGCGCGCGCTACGTCGGCAACATCTCCCGGCCGGTACTTGCCGGATTCGTCGACGACGCGCGCGCCGGCCGCAACGGCGTGCTCGCGACGGCGGCGCAGAAGAAGGTCGACGCACTGCTCGACCCGGCGAAGTTCGCGTTCGACGGCGACGCCGCCGCGGTGAGCGCCGCGGCGAAGAAGGTGCTGTCGGCGATCGACGCGGCGGAGAACGTCGACGGCGACACCGATTTCCTGCGCACGCAGGCCGAGGAGAACACGCTGCGCGATGCCGCGGCAAAAGCGTTGCAGCCCGTGGCCGACACCGACGAAAGCAAAGTGCTCCTCGCGCGCCTCCAAGGCGACACTGCGTCCGCGCGCGAGCAGTGGCCCGACGCGCTCGCGGCGTACCGCCGCGGGCTCGCCGTGGCGCCGAACGACGGCGACCTGCTCACCGGCTACGCGACCGCGCTGCACGACACCGGCGACGACGCCGCGGCGACCGACGTGTACGCGACGGTCGCCCACCTCGCGCCGACCGTCGACGCGTTCGTGTCGCTCGGCGTGTCCGCCGGCGACGCGAAGCGTTTCAACGATGCGTCCGTGGCGTTCGCGCAGGCGATCGGCCGGGCGCGCGCCGCGGTCGAGGCCAAGCCGAAGGACGCGAAGGCGATCCGCAAGCTCGCATGGGCGTATCTCTACCAAGGCCGGATGTACGTGAAAGCCGGCGAGCCGGGGAAGGCGCGCGCCGCCTTCGCGCAGACCAGCGCGTGGACGTCCAAGTTGCCCAAGACCGACAGCCGCTACGCGATGTACTTGGAAGAAGCGCAGGAGGCGACCGTCGCGCTCGACGCGTCGCACCCGGCCGGGAAGACGGCGCTGTCGCTCGCGCCGTGGACCGGTCCCGACCTGCCGGGCTCCGTCGCCAGCACCTACAAGTACCGGCTCGTCGTCGCGGGGACGCCCGGCAAGACCGTCGCCCTGGCCGCGAGCGGCCTGCCGAAGCGCTGGATCGCGTCGTTCTGCAGCGACCGCCAGTGCGCGCCGTTCCGCACCACCGTCGCGCTCCCCGCATCGGGCGTGAAGGTCATCGAGTTCCAGGTCATCCCGCAGAGCGCGGCGCCGGGCGCGCCGACGATCCGGGTGGACGGCGACGGCGCCAGCGCCCAGGTCAGAGTGGCCGCTACCGGATGATCTGCGCGGGGTTCCGCCGCACCACGGCGTAACAACCCGTATCCCGCCCGGTACGGACGGGCGTCTTGCTGCGGAGAGGCGGAGGACCATCACGGACGAGGTCGTGGGGAAAGTCGGACGCGTGACGGGGACGGTCGGTCCCGGTCGGGTCGGTGAGATCATGCTCGCCGTGCGTGGAGGCACAGAACACTTCCACGCCTACCCGTGCGATCCGAAGATCATCGCGGTCGGAACGAGAGTGGTGGTCGTCGAGTACTATCCGCCGCGGACGGTAATGGTCGCCGAAGCGTGACCGCACCGGCGCTGGAGGGATAACGTGACTACACTCGAGGGATCCGCTGCTTTGATCGTCGGCGTGATCGTCGTTGCCTTCGCCATCTTCATTTTCTTGTTCCGCGCGATGTGGCGGGTGGCCGAGCCGAACGAGGCGCTCGTCATCTCCGGGCTCCATCACCGGTCGAACGAAGAGACGGGCGAGTCGCTGGGCTTCAAGATCGTCACCGGCCGCGGGACGCTCGTCATCCCGGGCGTCCAGGTGGTGCGCAAGCTCTCGCTCGACCTGCGCGAGTCCGAACTGCAGATCGCGTGCGTGACGCAGCAAGGGATCCCGGTCCACATCAAGGGCGTCGTGATCTACAAGGTCGGCGACGACTTCGCGTCGATCGCCAACGCCGCGCGCCGCTTTCTCGATCAGCAAGATCGCATGGACGCGCGCATCCAGCAAGTGTTTGCAGGCCACCTGCGCGCGATCTGCGGCTCGCTCACCGTCGAAGATCTGATCCGCGAGCGCGACAAGCTGACCGAAGCCACGCGCGGCGCGTCGGGCACCGAGATGGAGAAGCTCGGGCTCATCGTCGACTCGCTGCAGATTCAAGAGATCGACGACCCGACGGGGTACATCGACAACCTGTCCAAGCCGCACACCGCGACGGTGCAGCGCGACGCGCGCATCGCGCAAGCGCAAGCCGATCAGGAAGCGACGCAGCGCGAGCAAGAAGCCGCGGCGCTCAAGGCGCAGGCGCAGCGCGACAGCAAGATCAAACAGGCCGGCTTCCAGGCGGAAGTCGACAAAGCGGCCGCCAACGCGAAGCAAGCCGGACCGCTCGCCGACGCGCAAGCGCGCCAGCAGGTCGTGGTCGAAGAGACGAAGATCGTCGAGCTCGACGCGCACAAGAAAGAGTCGGAGCTACTGGTATCGGTGCGCCGCCCGGCGGACGCCGCGGCGTACGAGAAGACGACGCTCGCGAACGCGCAGCGCGACGCCGACATCGCCGCCGCCGAAGCGCGCGCCAGACAGATCGAGCTGCAAGCGCAAGCCGACGCGACGCGCGTCAAGCTCGCCGCCGATGCCGACTCGACGCGCACGAAGATGATCGGCGACGCCGAAGGCTCCGCGATTCGCGCCAAGGGCGCCGCCGAAGGCGACGCGATCAGCGCGCGCGGTCTGGCCGAAGCTGCCGCGATCAAGGCGCGCGCCGAAGCGCTCGCGCAGAACCAGGAAGCGGTCATCTCGCAGCAGCTCGCCGAGCACTGGCCGGCGATCGTCGAAGCGGGCGCCAAGGCGTTCAACAACATCGATCAGATGATCGTGCTCAACGGCGCCGACGGCATGTCGGAGATGATGGGCAAGATCATGACGCAAGGCGCGGCGGGCCTACAGCTCGCGCGCAACCTGCTTGCGCGCACGAAGTCCGGTGCCGACTTCGCCACGCCGCCCGCGGCGAACGGCGAAGCGGCGATCGTCCCGGCGAAGAAGGCCGATCACACGTGAGCCTCTGGTCGCGCATCGGCCGGCTGCTGACGGGGGAGGCGCGCTCGCAATTGCAGCGCCTCGACGACCCCGCGGCGTCGGTCGACGCGGCGTACCGGACGCAGCTCGAGATCGTCGACGAGGTGCGCGGCCACCTCGTCGAGCTGCTCACGGCGCGCAAGCGCCTGGAGATGCAGCTCGTCTCCTACGAACGTAGTGCGGCGCAGCGCGAAGCGGTCGACGCGTTCCGCGCCGAGATCGAAGAGCTGCGCACGCGCGAAGACGCGCTCGATACGGCCGCGCACGAGCTGCGCCGCCGCGCGGACGGACTGCGGGCCGAACGCGACATCACCCGCGCGCGCGTCGCGGCCGCGAAAGCGGGCATCGCCGCGCACGGCGCGATCGCGGGCGTGACCTCGGCGCACGCGGAGATCCGCACGCTGCTCGAAGACGCCCGCGAGCGGACGATGGCGCTGCAAGCACGCGCCGCGGCGCTCGCGGAGCTCGTCGACCGCGATGCTCGCCCGGCTTCGACCACGCACGCGGAAGCGCACATCGAGCGCGACGCGCTGAACGGCGCGCCCGCCGCACCGGAAGCGCTGACCCGCCCGCCGGAGTAGTCCGGCTCAGGTCGCCGGGATCGTGTCCAAATCGCCGAACGCGAGCATCGCGCCGAACGGCGGTATCACCGGCACGCTCAGCGACAGGACCGCGCGCGCGTGGCTGCCGCCGTGCGGGCGGCGCGTCACGGTGAAGTCGTCCGAGAACGCGGACACGATGTAGAGGCCGCGGCCGCGCTCGCTCAGCACGTCGTCGGGAAGTTTCGGCAAGTGGCGAAAACCGCGTCCTTCGTCGAGCACGTGCAGCACGGGCGCCGTGCTGGTGCGGTCGAGCGCCACGCGCACCGTCCCCGGCGCGTATCGCACCACGTTGCCGAGCAGCTCCGCGAACACGACTTCGGCCGCGCCGAGCGCGTCGGCCGAAAGGCCGCGCTCGATCAGCGCCGTCGACACGGCGTGGCGCGTTTCGCGCGCGGCCGCGACGTCGGCGGATTGGAACGCCCAGTGCGCGATCGCGCGCTCGTCGCCGTGCGAGCTACGCCGCACCGTGAAGATCGCCACGTCGTCGCGCGCCGTGCCGGCGATGACCGCGTCGTGGATCGCGTGCGCGACGTTCTCCGCGGCGAGCACGGCGGGATCGCTCACCGCGGCGCGCAGCGCGGCTTCGCCCGCGGTGATGTCGCGCGTCGCTTCCGTCAAGCCGTCGGTGTACAGCACCAGCGCGCCGCCGGGCGGCATGGTCGCGGACTCCGTCGCGCGGCTGCCCTTCGACGGCGCGCCGAGCGGAAGCCCGGGCGCGACGAGCTCGGTCCACTCATCGTCGCGCCGGCGCAGCAGCGGCCGCGGATGCCCGGCCGACGCATAGGTCAGCTCGTCCGTGACCGGATCCAGCACGGCGACGAACGCCGTCACGATACGGTCCGGCTCTTCGGCTTGCAGCGTGCGGTCCGCCGCGTCGAGCATCATCCCGGGATCGGGGTGGACGTGCGCCACGCCGCGCAGCACCTGGCGCACGTTGGACATCGTCACCGCCGCGTCGAGCCCCGAGCCGCTGACGTCGCCGATGCTGATCACGACGCGCCCGTCGGCGAGCCGCAGCGCGTCGTACCAGTCGCCGCCGATGCGCGCGTCGTCCGTGCCCGCCCGGTAGTACGCGTCGAGCGCGATCCCCGGGATCTGCGGCAGCGCGCGCGGCAGCGCCGCTTCCTGCAGCCGTTCGGTGATGCGGCGTTCCGCTTCGTAGAGCGCCGAGACGCGGCGCAGCCGCAGCGAGAGCCGCCGCGCCCGCAGGAGCGCTTCGACGCGCGCGTTGAGCTCGAGCCGCTCCACCGGGCGCAGCAGCACGTCGTCGACCACCTGCCACGCCGCGCGCGTGGTGAGCCCGACGTCGCGGCGGTCGGCCAGCAGCAGGATCGGCAGCTGCACGGGCTCGTGCGCGCGGCGCTCCTCGCGCAGTCTGTCCCAATGGCGGTGCAGCGAAAGGCCGTCGACGATGCAGAGGTCGATGGGGGTGCCTTCGCCCGCGGCGTTCTGCCACGGCACCTCTTCGACCACGTCGTACCGGCCGCCGAGCACGCTCGCCAGCAGGCGGCGGTTCTCGGCGTTCGCGAGCACGACCAAGATGCGGTCGCGCCGCTCCGGCGCGTCAGGGAGCCGGATCGCCGTTGATTTCTTGAGGAAGCGACGCGAACACCGAGCTGAGGTGCAGCACGCTGCCGATCTGGACGCCGTCGGCAGTGATCGTGAACTCGCGCACCGTCTTCTCGAAATCGCTCATGCGCTTCTTGAGCACGCCGATACCTTTGCGCAGCTGCGGCGTGCCGTCGATCGTGCGCTCGACGTAGCGCAGGAAGATCAGGTTGTCGGCGAGGTAGCTGATCCCGACCTCGGTCGCGCGGAACTGCGTCAGCTCGCGCAGCTCATCGATGAGCAGCAGCGTGACGCCGACGTTCTGCAGGTAGCGCCCGAGCGCGTGCAGCCGTTCTGCGAGATCGCCGCCCGTCACCGAGAGCCGGTAGCCGCTGACGCTGTCGATCATCACGATGCGCGTGCCCTTCTCCTCGACGTCGCGGCGCACGAAGTTCGCGAACTCGTCGGGGCCGTAGCGCATCGCCTCGAGCTCGATGACCTCCAGCATCCCTTCCTGCAGCATCGAGCGAACGCCCATGCCGACCGCTTCGCAGCGGAGCAGTATCGTCTCGGCCGGCTCGTCGAACGTGTAGACGACTGACCGCAGCCCTGCGCGCGCCGCTTCTTTCATGAACTGCACGCCCAGAGTCGTCTTGCCGACGCCGGTCGGCCCGCTGATGAGCGACACGCTGCCGCGCTCGAGCCCGCCGTGCAGCAGCGCGTCGAGGTTCGGCAGCCCCGAGGACAGCTTGTCGGCGACGAACGACCGCACGTGCTGCGATGGGATCAGGCGCGGAAACACGGTCGCGCCGCCCGCGCCCAGTGCCAGCGTGTGCTTGCCGATGCGAAAGCCCGACCCGCGAAACTTCGTGACGCACAGCGTGCGACCGCGCGCGTCGAGGTCGAGCTCGATGACGCCGTCGGCGATGAAGCGCACGTCGTCGTCGGACGACTCCGCGGTCGACTCCGACGTGACGAGCACCGCGGCGCCGCGATCCGCGAGGTAGCGCAGAAACGACAGCGCCTGACGGCGGAAATGAAACCCGTCGCTGGCGAGAAAGCGCAAGTGCGTCATCGAGTCGACGAACACGCGCTGCGGCTTGAGCCGTTCGACCGCTTCGACGATGCGCGCCGTCGTCGGCTCGCGCTCGACCTCGCTGACGGAGAAGATGTCGTACGTCTCGGCGCGCGCGAACAACTCCGGCGACGGGCTGAGGTCGACGACGTGCACGCCTTCCGCATCGAACCCGCTCAGCGCCGCGTTCGCGCGCAGCTCGCCTTCGGACTCCGCGAACGAGATGTAGAGCACCGTTTCACCGGCGCGAAGACCTTCACAGAGGAAGTGCCAACCGAGCGTCGTCTTCCCCGACCCGGGCGGCCCGCTGATCAAGTAGGTTCGCCCGCCGATCAAGCCGCCGTCGAGGACTTCGTCGAAGCCGGGGATACCGGTCGACGCGCGCCGCCGTTCGTCTATCACCATGACGCGCTCCTATTCCCAGAAAGGCGCGCACTCCTCGCTTCGGTCGGGCTTCAGAAGAACGGGTTGTGGGCCTTCTCCTGGGCGATCGTGGTCGGCGGGCCGTGGCCCGGCATCACGACCGTTGCGTCGTCGAGCGCGAACAGCTTGAACCGCACGCTAGCGAGCAGATCGTCGTACGTCGACACGTCGGCGAAGATGCCGCCGACCGAGCCCGCGAACAGCGTGTCCCCGCTGAACAGCGTCGAGCGGAAGAGAAAGCACGACGAGCCGTCGGTGTGGCCGGGCGTGTGCAGCATGCGGATCGACGCGTCCTCGCCGAACGGCAGCTCGTCGCCGTCGCTCACCGGGATGGCGGTGCGGCCCAAATCGCCGATCGCGTGCACGTCGGCGCGATGCATCACGATGCGCGCGTCCGGAAACGCGCGCGCGACGTCCGCCGTCGCGTCGCAGTGGTCGGCGTGCTTGTGCGTGACGAGGATGTAGCGCAGCGCGTACGGGCCTTCGTTCACCGCGTCGAGCAGCGTCCGCGGGATGCCCGCTGGGTCGATGAGCGCAGCCGTCTTGCCGTCCTGCAAGAAGAACAGATAGCCGTTGGACGGGTGCGGGTCGTGCGGATGGTGGCGCACGTCGGGCGGGATCTCCGCGCCCGGATACCACCGCCGCGCGGCGGCGTCGGCGAACTTGCCGGGGTCCAGCCGCAGCACGACGGCGACCGCGCGCGCCTGCTCCTCGCTGGGCACGCCGTCGCCTTTGAGCCACGCCTGGATCGCGCGCGCCTCGATGCCCGTGCGGTGCGCGAGCTCGGCGGTGTCGATCCGTGCACCGCGCGACGCTTTTCGGAGTATGTCCGAGGGGTCGTCTTCGAGCGCGATCTTGGGCCAGCCGGCGGTGGCGGTCACCAGAGCGCTCCGCCGCCGACCAGGATGTAGAGCGTCGGGCCGAGCCCCCAAATGATGCCCACCACGCACCAGATGATCTTCTGGCTCAGGCTGAGGTCGGTGCGGCCGGCGACGTTGATCCACATCAGCACCACGGCGACCGGATGCAGGAAGATGGAAATGAGGATCCAGAGCACGCGCTTCATCGTTTCGGCCGCTTCGCATGTGCACCGCGGGATTCCGGCGTACACCGCTTGGATGCGCTTGCTCGTCTTCGGCATCGCGCTGATCGTGTCGCTCGCAGCGTGCGGCGGGCTGCGGCGCGCGCCGGTCGAGAACGCCGGACTCGGCGCGATCACCGCGATCGCGATGCAGAAGACCCCGTGCTATGGAACGTGTCCGGCGTATACCGTGCGCTTCACGGCCGACGGGCGCGCGCGGTATTCGGGTGGGAGTTTCGCGCCGCGTCAAGGGCGTTTTTCGGGCCTCGTCGATTTCGCGCCGCTCGCCGCGTGGATCGCGACGCAGCATCCGGAGACGTTGCCCGACACCTTCCCGAACGCGACGATCGACGACCAAGCGGCGAACCTGCAGATCGACTACGGTGCGCGCCGCGTGCGCCTCACCGGCGTGGACGAGAGCTCCGCATCGCTGCGGCTCGAGGGCATCTTGCTCGCGCTCGACGGCGCGGCCGCGCGTATTCGATTGGCGGCGCGACGACCCGGCGACCGATTTTCTCGGCGCGTTCCGTGGCGGCACCGGCCTCTACGTCAGCGCGAACAGCGATGGAACGTTCGCGGCGTCGACCATGCCGGTCAATTGCGCGCATGGCCGCTACCGGATCACGCAGGGCCGACGCCACCATGCGTCTCCGGTGCGAGACGCGGACGACGGTGCTGCGCGTGGTAGGCGACGATCTCATGGCCGCCGGCGATGCGATCCCGCCGGGGCGATACGCCCGTGTGAATCCGCATGCCATATTTCCGGCCGACCCAATGCAGCGGGGCCGTCCGCCCGAGTGACCGGCGAGCCGAACCGGACGCAACCCCCACCGGGTTGAAGGAGGCGGAATGCCCGTTCCCACCCACGCCAAGCTCATCATCATCGGTTCCGGCCCTGCCGGCCTCACCGCGGCCGTCTACGCCGCCCGCGCCAACCTCGCCCCAGTCGTCTTCGCCGGCCACATGTACGGCGGGCAGCTCATGCTCACGACGGAGGTCGAGAACTATCCCGGCTTCCCCAACGGGATCATGGGCCCGGAGCTGATGGAGGCGTTTCGCGCGCAGGCCGAGCGGTTCGGCTCGATCATCCACAACGCCGACGTCACCGAGGTCGACTTCTCGCAGCGGCCGCTCGTCGTGAAAACCGCCGACGAAGAATACACCGCCGACAGCGTCATCATCGCGACCGGTGCGAGCGCGCGCTGGCTCGACATCCCCGGCGAAGCGCGGCTGCGCGGCCGCGGCGTCTCCACGTGCGCGACGTGCGACGGCGCATTCTTCCGCGAGAAGCACATCGTCGTGGTCGGCGGCGGCGACTCCGCCATGGAAGAGGCGCTGTTCCTCACGCGCTTCGGGTCGCTGGTGACGGTGATCCACCGCCGCGGCACGCTGCGCGCGTCGAAGATCATGGCCGAGCGCGCGCTCAACCACGAGAAGATCGAGTTCATCTGGAACTCCGCGGTCGAGGAGGTGATCGGCGAGCACCACACCAGCGCGCTGCGGCTGAAAAATCTCGTCACCGGCGAGGAGTCGATCCTGCCGGCCGACGCGCTCTTCATCGCCATCGGGCACGACCCGAACACGGCGATCTTCCGGGGGCAGATCACGCTGGACGACGCGGGCTACATCGTGAGCGAGGACGGCGTGCGCACGAACGTCGAGGGCGTGTTCGTCGGCGGCGACGTCTACGACGTGCGCTACAAGCAGGCTGTGACCGCGGCGGGGATGGGCTGCAAGGCCGCGATCGACGCGGAGAAATACCTCGAGACGCTCGAACCGCATCACGGCGTCCACCACGACGGCTTGGCGCACGCGACGACGGTGCCGGTCGGATGAGCGATTCGGAGGCGCCCGCCGACGGAGCGGTCCGGACCTATCCGCACGCGGTCGACGCGTTCCGGCGCATGGACGGGTTCGAGGCGCTGCAGATGATGCAGCGGGGCGAGATTCCGACCACCAACATCACGCGCTGGATGAACTTCTCGCTGGAGACCGCGGAGCGCGGGCGCGTCGTGTTCGCGATGATGCCCGAGGAGAAGCTCTACAACATGATCGGCTCCGTGCACGGCGGCATCATCACGACGCTGATGGACAACGCGCTGGGCAGCGCGGTGCAGTCGGTGCTCCCCGCGGGCCGCGTCGCGACGACGATGGACCTGCACACGCGTTTTCACCGCCCGGTGACGGCCGCGACCGGAAAAGTGTTCGCCGACGCGCACGTCGTGCACGCCGGCCGCCGCACCGCGACGTCCGAAGCACACTTGGTCGATGCAAACGGCACCGTCTACGCGACGGGCACGTCGACGCTGATGATCCTCGAGGACAAGCCCTCGGGTTAGTGCCGGTAGAAAACGACCACGCGCGGGTTCTGCGGATCCCGGCGCGGGTCGATGTCGACGGCGACGGTTTTGTTCGGATCGATGTTGAGGTGCTGCAAGTACTCGGCGAGCGAGCTCTGGTCTTCGCTCTGACCGTTGTTGCGGTCGACGTCGGCGACTGTCGCTCTGCCGAGCGCCGCTATGAGGGCGGCGTGGCGGCTGCCGGCCGCGCGCGGCAGCAGCCGCCGCGTCGCCGAGCCGGCTTGCATGACGGCGACCGTGACGATGTCGCGCGACGAGATGTGGTTCTTCATCGTGCCGAGCGTTTGGGTTTCGCTGTCCATGTGCGCGAGCGCATACTGAAACAGTGACGTCTGCTGGCTGCCGGTCAGCGTCGACTGGGCCGCCGCGGCCAGCGGAATGCCGAGTATCAGCGTCCCGGCAAGCAACGCCGCGCTTGCTCTTCCTACGTTCTTTCGCATGGCGGAGTTATACCCGCGCGCGAAGATCCTCAGCGTATGCCTGCTCGATGAGGGCCGCGTACCGCTGCTCGACGACGCGGCGCTTCACCTTGAGCGTCGGCGACAGCTCGCCGTCCTCGATCGTGAGATCGCGCGGCAGCAGCGCGACGCGCTGAATCCGCTCGTACGATGCGAGCTCCGCGGTGTTGGCGGCGACCTCACGAATCACGATGGCGCGCACGCGCTGGTCCGCCGCCATCGCGGCGGTCGTCGTATCGGCGGGGAGCTCCAGCTCTTTGCGGATGAGGTCCCAGTTCGGCGCGACGAGCACCGCCGGATGCGGGCGGTTCGCGCCGAGCGCCATCACCTGGCCGACGTAGATCGAGCGTTTGATCGCCGTCTCGATGCGCGCGGGCGAGATCCATTTGCCGCCGCTGCTCTTGAACAGCTCTTTCTTGCGGTCGGTGATGACGAGATGCCCGCGGGCGTCGAACGCGCCGATGTCGCCCGTCTGGAACCAGCCGTCCGCGGTGAACGGCTGCTCCTCGCGCGGCAATTTGTAGTAGCCGAGCATTACGTTGGGGCCTTTGACGAGCACCTCGCCGTCGTCCGCGATCTTCACCTCGACGTTCTTCACCGGCGTGCCGACCGTGCCGAGCTCGTTGTCGGCGGGATGGTTCACCGTCACGGTGGGCGACGTCTCCGTCAAGCCGTAGCCTTCCAGAATGTTCAAGCCCATCGCCGCGAGTGCGAGCGCGGTGTCGCGGTGCAGCGGCGCGCTGCCGCTCACGAAGTACTCGAGGCGGTCGAGCCCGAGCGTGCCGCGAATCTTCGAGAGCACGAGCTTGTGCGCGAGCGCGTGCTGCACGCGCAGCAGCGGCGACAGACCGCCGTCGCGAACCGCGCGCTCGTACGCCGTGCCGATCTCGAGCGCCCACGGCACGAGCTTCGCCTTGAGGCCGCCCGCGTCGCGCGCCTTGCCGACGATCCCCGCGATGAGGCGTTCGAAGATGCGCGGCACGAACGCGACGAAGTTCGGCCGCACGGTCTTGAGATCGTCGAGCAGGCGTTCGGGCGTCGTGACGTAGTGCACGAGGCCGTTGTAGAGATAGCCCAGCGCGTTGGTGTGCTCGAAGATGTGCGCGAACGGCAGCACGGAGAGCGCGACTTGGCCTGCGTGCTGCGCGCTGTCGGCCGGGTCGAACGCGTCGAGCGTGTTCGCGACCAAGTTGCGGTGCGACAGCATCACGCCTTTCGGCTGCCCGGTCGTCCCCGAGGTGTAGATCAGCACGGCGAGCTCGTCGACGCCGATGCCGTCGTGATACGCCGCAAGCGCGGCATCGTCGCGGTTCAGCGCTTCGCCCGCGCGCACCAGCGCCGCGAACCCGTCGTCGCCGTCGTCCTCGAACGCCACCACCGGCGGTGCGTTCGGCATCGCCGCGCGCAGGTGCGCGGCGGACGCCGCGTCGTCGACGAACACCAGCTTCGCCTCGCTGTCGGCGAGGATGAACGCGATCTGGTCGTCGGCGGTCGTCGCGAACATCGGCACGACGACGCCGCCGGCGTAGAGGATGCCGACGTCGGCGAGCAGCCACGCGACGGAGTTGTTGGCGAGGATCGCGACCCGGTCGCCGCGCCCCACGCCGCGCGCGCGGAGCGCGTGCGCGACCGCCGCCGCCCGGCGGTGCACGTCGGCGGCGCTGAGCGTGACCGCTTGCCCGCCGCGCAGCTCGGCGAGCGCGACTGCCCGCGGTGCCGCCAGGTGCTCGGCGATGAACGCCGGCAGGGTGGGCAGATCCGTGGTGCCGGGCAGGACGGTGGGGCTCGTCATCGGCTGGGACCCTCCCCGAGGCGGGCGGACATGAGAAGACGCGGAGTGCCTTGACGGGTTAACTCGAACCTATTATAAATAACATATGGCGATGCGGTCAAGGGAGGAAGCGTCCGACTTCCCCACCGAGCTGTGGGGCGACCGCGTCTTCACCGGGGAGGTCAAGACGAAGACGGTCTTTCCGGCCCTGGTCCTCCAGATGCTGCACGCCCAGCCCGACAGCGGCTACGGCTTGATGCAGCGGATCGCCACCCTCGGCGGCATCTTCCCGGTCAACCCCAACACGATCTATCCGCTGCTGCGGCGGCTCGAGGAGCGCGGGTTCATCCGCGGCGAGGCCGACGCGTCCACCAAGCGCGGCACGACGCTGTACCGGATCACGACGACCGGCGAAGAGCGGCTCGAGCGCATCAAGGCCAACTTCAAGCCCTACCTCACCAATCTCATCGCGGCGCTGCAAGTGCTTCGCCGGGACCTGTACGGAGAGACCTCATGAGCACCTACCGCGCGCCGTTGCGCGACATGCAGTTCGTCCTGCGCGAGCTCGCCGGCGTCGAGGAGATCGCGAAGCTTCCCGGTTACGAAGACACCACCGACGTGCTCGACGCGATCCTCGAAGAAGCGTCCACGTTCGCATCGGAAGTGCTCGCGCCGCTGAACCAAAGCGGCGACCAGGAAGGCTGCACGTGGAACGACGGCGTCGTCACGACGCCCAAGGGTTTCAAAGAGGCATATCACCAGTTCGCCAAAGCGGGCTGGATCGGTCTGCCGGTGCCGGCGGAGTACGGCGGACAGGGTTTGCCGCAGCTGATGCTCGGGCCGACGCTCGAGATGTGGAACGCGGCGAACATGGGCTTCGCCAACGGCCCGCTGCTCAACCAGGGCGCGATCGAAGCGATCGAGCAGTTCGCGTCGGACGAGCACAAGCAAACGTACATCCCGAAGCTCGTGAGCGGTGAGTGGACCGGCACGATGTGCCTCACCGAACCGCAGGCGGGCTCGGACCTCGCGCAAGTGCGCTCGACGGCGGCGCCCGACGGCGACCACTACCGCGTCAAGGGCCAGAAGATCTTCATCACGTTCGGCGAGCACGACATGGCGCCGAACATCATCCACCTCGTGCTCGCGCGGCTGCCGGACGCGCCGCTGGGCACCAAGGGCATCTCGATGTTCATCGTGCCGAAGGTGCTCGTGAACGCCGACGGCTCGCTGGGCGAGCGCAACGACGTGAAGTGTGCGGGGATCGAGCACAAGCTCGGCATCAACGCGAACCCGACGTGCACGCTCAACTACGGTGAGAACGGCGAAGGCGCGATCGGCTACCTCGTGGGCGAGGCGAATCGCGGCCTGGAGTACATGTTCGTGATGATGAACGCGGCGCGCTTCAGCGTGGGCGTGCAAGGCCTCGCGATCGCCGACCGCGCGTATCAGCACGCCGTCGAGTACGCGAAGGAGCGCATCCAGTTCCGCGACGTCGCGTCGCGCGATCCCAAGCCCGTCGCCATCATCAAGCACCCCGACGTGCGGCGCATGCTGCTGTGGTGCAAGGCGAACATCGAGGCGATGCGCGCGCTGGCGTACGTGACGGCGGCGTCGCTCGACTACGCGCACAAGTCGGACGATCCCGCGGTGCGCAAGGAGCACCAGGCGTTCGTCGAGCTGATGATCCCGATCGTGAAGGGCTGGCTCACCGAGCGCGCGATCGACGTGTGCTCGACGGCGCTGCAAGTGTTCGGCGGGATGGGCTACGTCGAAGAGACGGGCATCGCGCAGCAGTACCGCGACGTGCGCATCACGACGATCTACGAAGGCACGACCGGCATCCAGGCGCTCGACCTCGTGGGCCGCAAGCTCGTGCGCGACATGGGCGCGAGCGCGACGAAGGTCCTCAAGCAGATCGGCAAGTTCGCCAAGGAACTGGAATCGTCCGACGACGCGCAGGTGAAGGCGCTCGCGCAGCCGCTGGCCGACGCGACCAAGGCGCTGGGCGACACGGCGCAGTTCATCGGGATGACCGCGATGGGCGACACGCGCACCGCGTTCGCGAACTCGGTGCCGTTCATGAACTTCTTCGGGATCGTCGCGGGCGGCTGGCAGCTGTTCCGCGGCGCGAAGATCGCGGCCGAGAAGCTCGCCGCGGGCGACGCCGACCCGTTCTATACCGCCAAGCTCGACACCGCGACGTTCTACGCCCACAACGTACTGTCGCAGTCCGCCTGGCTGCAAAAGCAGATCGTCGAGGGCTCCAAGGGCGTCATGGCCGGCAGCGACGACATGTTCGAAGTCGAGCGCCGTGCGCTCGTCACCGCGTAGACTTCAGAAAGCCACATGAGCAACACAAACCCGAATCAAGCTCAGCGCGTGAAAGCCACCGACCTCGGCGACGGGGTCCGGCTCATCACGCTCGACAACCCGCCCGTCAACGCGCTCTCGTTCGCGCTGTGCGCGGAGCTGCTGCCGCTCATCCAGGCGGCGGAAACCGACGCGACCGTCACCACGGTGATCGTCACCGGCGCGAACGGCCTGTTCAGCGGCGGCGCCGACATCAACGACTTCTCGACCCAGCCGACGCCCGAGACGCGCACGATCCGCGACGTCGTCGCGGCGGTCGACACGGGCTCCAAAACATACGTCGCGGCGATCGACGGCAACGCGCAGGGCGGTGGCTTCGAGCTATCGCTCGCGTGCGATTACCGCGTCGCGACCGCGAAGTCGCGGCTCGGCTTGCCGGAGATCAAGCTGGGCCTGCTGCCCGGCGCCGGCGGCACGCAGCGTCTGCCGCGCCTCGTCGGCGCGTACGACGCGCTGCAGATCATGCTCAAAGGCGACAACGTCAAAGCGGCCGACGCGCTGGCGAAGGGCATCCTCGACGACGTCGTCGAGAGCGACGCTGTAGCCGCCGCGAAGAAGTTCGCCGGCAAGCCGAAGCGCCGCATCTCCGAGCGCAAAGCGGAGCTGGGCGTCAAGGGCCTCAGCCTGTTCGCGACACCGTTCGTCATCGCGCAAGCGCACATGATGGTGCCGCCCGAAGAGAACGGCGGTTTCGCCGCGCACAAGCTCGTCGACGCCGTCGCGGCGGCGATCGAGCTGCCGTTCGAGCGCGGCATCGCGCGCGAAGCGCGCCTGTTCATGGAGCTCGTGCAGTCGGCGCCGTCCGCGGCGCTGCGGCACGTGTTCTTCGCCGAGCGCGAGCTGTCGAAAGTCCCCGGCCTGCCCAAGAGCGAGCCGGTCGCGATCAAGACCGCGGGCGTCATCGGCGCCGGCACGATGGGCACCGGCATCGCGATCGTGTTCGCCGAGGCCGGCATCCCGGTGACGGTCGTCGAGACGAAAGAAGAAGCGATCGAGAAGGCGCGCGAGACCGTGTTCGGCACGTTCAAGTACAACGTCGACAAGGGCCGGCTCAGCCAAGAGGACGCCTGGAAGCGCGCGAACTCGATCACGTTCGAGACGGATTTCGCGTCGCTGTCCGACGTGGACATCGTGGTCGAAGCCGCATTCGAGTCGATGCCCGTGAAGAAAGACATCTTCGGCAAGCTCGACGCCGCGACGAAGCCCGAAGCGATCCTCGCTTCGAACACCTCGACGCTCGACATCGACGAGATCGCGGCCTCGACGAAGCGCCCCGACAAGGTGCTGGGCCTGCACTTCTTCGCGCCGGCCAACATCATGAAGCTGCTCGAGGTCGTGCGCGGCAAAGAAACCTCGCCGCAGACGCTCACCACCGGCATCGCGCTGGGCAAGAAGCTGCGCAAGGTCGCGGTCGTGTCGGGCAACGCGTTCGGCTTCATCGGCAACCGCATGCTGTTCGAGTACGAAGCGCAGGCGGTGCAGCTGGCGGAAGAGGGCGTGAGCCCCGCGCGCATCGACAAGGTGATCAAAGAGAAATTCGGCTTCGCGATGGGACCGTTCGCGGTCGCCGACCTGTCCGGTCTGGATGTCTACAACTTCATCTCGCAGTCCGAGCACGGCCAGCCGCTGGGCCGGATCCCGATCATCGCGAAGCTCGTCGAGCAAGGCCGCCTCGGCCAGAAATCCGGCGCGGGCTTCTTCAAGTACGACAAGGCGGTGGGCAAAGGCCGCCAGCCGATCCCCGATCCCGAGGTCGAGCAGCTCATCGCGCAGCTCGCGAAAGACGCCGGCATCGCGCAGAACCCGCAGGTCTCGGATGAAGAGATCATCGCGCGCTGCACGCGCGCCCTCGCCGACAGCGGCGCGGAGCTCGTCCGCACGGGCATCGCGCTTCGGCCGGGCGACGTCGACATCGTCTGGATCTACGGCTACGGCTTTCCGCCGCACCACGGCGGGCCGATGTGGTACGCGGAGCACGAGGCGCACTACACGCCCAAGGGCGAGACCACGAAATCAACGCAAACCAAGGAGTTGACCCATGCCTGAGGCGGCGATCGTCCTTCGACAAGCTCAGGATGACAAGGTGACGATTCATGTCTGAAGCCGCGATTATCTCGGCCGCGCGCACGCCGATCGGCAAGGCGTTCCGCGGCGCGTTCAATCAAACCCACGGCGCGACGATGGCGGGCCACGTCATTACGCACGCCATCCAGCGCGCCGGCGTCGATCCGGCCGAGGTCGAGGACGTCGTCGTCGGCACCGGCTTGCCCGAAGGCGCGACGGGCCACAACATCGGCCGCGTCGCCGCGCTGCGCGCCGGCCTCCCGCGCCGCGTCGCCGGCACGACGATCAACCGCTACTGCGCGTCGGGTCTGCAGGCGATCTCGAGCGCGGCGCACCGCGTGATCGTCGACGGCGCCAAGGTGATGGTCGCCGCCGGCGTCGAGTCGATCTCGCTCGTGCAGAACGACATGAACATGCACGAGTTCACGGAAGAGTGGGCGCTGCGCCACGAGCCCAGCCTCTACATGCCCATGCTGCAGACGGCGGACTTCGTCGCGAAGAAGTACAAGATCTCGCGCGAGACGCAGGACGAGTACTCGCTGCAGTCGCAGCAGCGCACCGCCGCCGCGCAAGAAGCGGGCCGGTTCGACGCGGAGATCGTCCCGCTGCCCACGTGGAAGTACGAGCAGGACAAAGCGACCAAAGCGTTCCGCGAAGAGCACGTCACGCTGACGAAGGACGAAGGCAATCGTCCCGACACGACGCTCGAAGGGCTGCTGTCGCTCAAGGGCGTGCTCGACAAGAGCTCGTCGATCACCGCGGGGAACTCGTCGCAGCTCAGCGACGGCGCGGCGGCGGTCGTCGTGATGGACGCGGACGAAGCGCGCAACCGCGGCATCGAGCCGCTCGGGTTCTACCGCGGCATGGTCGTGCGCGGCTGCGATCCCGGCGAGATGGGCATCGGCCCGGTGTTCGCCGTGCCGGATCTCCTCAAACGCCACGGCCTCACCGTCGACGACATCGGCTTGTGGGAACTCAACGAAGCGTTCGCGGTGCAGACCGTGTACTGCCGCGACACGCTGGGCATCCCGAACGAGAAGCTCAACGTCGACGGCGGCGCGATCTCCGTCGGCCACCCGTACGGCGTGAGCGGCGCGCGCATGACGATGCACGCGCTGATCGAAGGCAAGCGCCGCGGCGCGAAGTACGTCGTGGTCACGATGTGCGTCGGCGGCGGCATGGGCGCAGCGGGCCTGTTCGAAGTCAACCTGAACTAAGGGCTGCATTCCTGTTCCCGGCGGGTGCCCGGGAAGAGGAGCGCATCGCGCCCCAAAGAACGGCAAGGAAGCGTTTCTGCACGAGCCTCAGGGGTGGAGGCTTTGTACTCGTCCACCCTTTGTCGTCTCTGCGAAGACGCTTTGTTTGCAGACTCGAGACAAGGGGTGTCTTCATGGCTGAATCCGAAACCGGCAACGAAAACGTCGTCAACCAATCCAACGCGACTGCGAACCGCGATTTCACGAGCCAGCGCTGCGGCCAAATCACCGGCATCGCGTTCGGCGTCGCCGTCCCCGGCGGACCGCGCGCGACGATCAACGGCAGCGACCAGTGGCAGAACTGCGTGTGCGGCGGCTCGAGCAGCGCGGCGCTCTACGGGTGGTGGGTCGAACAGGGCGGCGTCTTCTACCAGAACCGCGTCGTGATCGACGCACGCGGGCCCAGCGGCGCGTTCAACAACATCCGCTTCATCTTCACCGACGAAACGGGCGACACGTACACGCTGCGCGTCTGGGATACGTCGCGCAAGCAGCACTACGTCGACTACAACAGCTCCGCCCCGCCGATCATCTCGATCGCGTGGGACGCGACCTGACGCACCGCCTTCGCGTACTCCGCCGCGGAGATATCGACTAGCGGCGGTAGACCGGCAGGTGAACGACGACGCGGGAGCCGTGACCGGGCACCGCGTCGATCGTCACCTCGTGGGCGAGCGCCTGAATCAAGAACAAGCCGCGGCCCGACGTCGCCTGCCCGTCGGGCGCGCAGCGCACGGCGGGAACGCCGGGCCCGCGGTCGCTGACGATCAGGACGGCGTCGTGGCCTCTCCAGCTGACGTTGATCCCGATGGCGCCGGGCGCGTGGCGGATCACGTTCGCGACGAGCTCGCCGACGATCAGCTCGGCCGCGTCGAGGTCCGAGCGTTCGTCCTCGGCTTCGAGCGCAAGAAATTGCCGGACCGCGATTCGGGCCCGGGTCGCTTCTCGCGCGTCGGCGGTGACGAGCGACCACTCAGTTGTGCCCACGGTGGGCCTTCTTCCAAAACGTGCCGTGCGTGAATGGGGTCGGTACGTTACCGTACGGCCGTACCCGTTCGGTACGCTAACGTACCACCCCTCACAGGACGGAGTGGGCTCGGCGACTCGCTTAGGACACGGTGCCCCCGACGGACCGCCGCCTTGGCGTCGCCGACGATGCGCCCGTCGAGCAGCCGGACGGCGCGGTCGGCGCGGCGCGCGAACCGCGGGTCGTGCGTGACGGCGATGATCGTGGATCCGCTTGCGTGCAGCTCGGAGAGCAAGTCCATCACCGATTCGCCGTTCGCGGTGTCGAGGTTGCCCGTGGGCTCGTCGGCGAGCAGCAACGCGGGCTCCCCGACCAGCGCGCGCGCGACGGCGACGCGCTGCTGCTGGCCGCCGCTGAGTTGCACCGGCGTGTGCTGCGCACGATGCGCCATGCCGACGCGCTCGAGCGCCTCTGCGACGCGCCGGCGGCGTTCCGGCGTGCTCACGCCGCGATACGTCAGCGGCAGCTCGACGTTGTCGGCGACGCTCAGCTCGCCGATCAAGTTGAAGTTCTGGAACACGAAGCCGATCGTGCGGTTTCTCAGCCGCGCGCGCTCTTCGATCGATAGCGCCCCGGTGTCGCGACCGTTGAGCAGGTAACGGCCCGACGTGGGCATGTCGAGGAGCCCGATCAGCGCCAGCAGCGTCGATTTGCCGCAGCCGGACGGGCCTTCGATCGCGACGTACTCACCGCTCGCGACGGCGAGCGACACGCCGGCGAGCGCATACGTCTCGACGCTTTCCGCGGAGTAGACCTTCGTGGCGTTCCGGACGTCGATGAGCATCGGTTGCGTTCCTCGAATCATCGCAAGAGTAATGTGCGGGGCGTCGCCCGCGATGGGCGTGACGTCGCTGACGATCACGACGTCGCCGGCCGCGAGGCCGGATCGGACTTGCACGCGCTCCGCCGGACCGCGGCCGAGACGAACGCGGACGCGCTGCGCTCCGCGCCCGTCGCGGTCGAGCCGGTAGAGATCGACCGACGTGTCGTCCGCGGCACCGGCCGGCCGTGCGATCGAGATCGTGTTCGCGATCCGGCCCAGCTCGATCGCGCCTTCGACGTGCATCTGCGGGCGCGCGGCGAAAGATGGGTGCGAGAGCGCGACGTGCACCGGGACGGTCCCGTTTTGGGCCGCCGGCTCGATGCGCGACACGGTCCCGGCCAGATGCTCGGTGCCGGTGTCCAAGCGCACGAGCAAGCCGGGGACGACGCCGCGCGCGTCCGTGTCCGCGACCTGCAGCACCGCTTCGAGATCCTGGTCGCCCGCGATGCGCGCGAGCTCCGTCCCCGTCGTGACGCGCGCGCCCACGAGCGCGGTGACGCTCTGCACGACGCCGCTCTCGCCGGCGAGGACGGCGAGCGCGGCGAGCTGGGCGCGCTTCGCGTTGCGCCGTGCGATCAGGCCGTCGACGACCGCGTGCTGGGCGGCGACCTTCGCGACGCCGTCGGCGACCGCGGTGCTCACCGACGACGCCTCGATGCGTTCGCGATCGCCGGACGACGACGCTCTGATGCGCGCGACGCGATACTGCAGGTCGCCGATCAGACCTTGATCGTGAAGCGCCGTGTTGGTGGCGAGCTGCGTCGCCGCCTCTTCGCGGTCGGCGCGCGCGCCGCGCAGCGCGCCCTGGTGCTGCAGCATCGCGGCGCGCGCCTCTTGCGCCACCGCGCGCGCTTGCGCGTTCGCCGCGGCGATCTGCGCGTCCAGATCCGCCAGGTCGGCTTCGAGGTCGGGATTGCGCAGCTCCGCGATCGGCGTGCCGCCGTTCACGTGCGTCCCGGGCCGCACGAGCACCGTCGCGATGAGGCCGTCGCTCGGAGCGGCGACGATCGCGATGCGAGCCGGAACGAACGATCCGGGTGCGCCGACGCTTCGCACGAGCGTTCCGCGGCGCACCGCGTCGGTGACGATGGCGGCGCGTTCGACGGACGGGCTGATCGTCGCGGGATGCGCGAGCAACAACGCGCCGTACGTGCCGAGCGCCGCGATACCGAGCGCGGCCACCACGGCGAACGGCAAGGCAGGGACGCGGCGCGCGCGCGGCCGCACGACGTCCATGTTATTCGTACCTCAACGCGACGACGGGTTCGACGCGCGCCGCGCGCCGCGCGGGCAAGTACGTTGCGATCCCGATCGCGGCCGCGACGATGCCCAGCACCGTCACGACGGTGATGCCGTCGATCGGCGCTTCAACGTCGAGGAAGGCCTTGAGCGCCCACGCTGCGGCGCCGGCAAGCCCCAAGCCGAGCGCGATGCCGGCCGATGCGAGGCCCAGCGCGTCGCGCAGCACGAGCGCCGCGATGTCGCGCGGCGTCGCACCGAAGGCGGCGCGGACGCCGATCTCGCGCGTGCGCCGCGCGACCCCGTACGAGACGACCGCGTAGATGCCCGCGACCGCGAGGCAGAGCGCGATCGCCGCCAGCGCGCCGAGCATGATGTCGGTCAAGCGCCGGTCGAGCGCGTCGTAATAGGCTTCGTGGTCGAGCGACGTCGCCGTCGGGGGCGGGATCGTGCCGTCCACCGCCGCGACGGCGGTCCGAACCGCCGCGACGACTTGCGCCGCCGGCAGCGACGAACGGACCACGAGCTTCTGATAGCCGACGTACGGGATCTGCGCGTTCGGCGCGTACATGGTCGGCGACGGCTCGTTGACGACGTGCGGCCGGATGTCGCCCGCGACGCCGACGACGGTGCGCGCGCTCATCGGCACGTCCATCGCCGCCATCTCGATCGTGATCCGCTTGCCGACCGCGCGTTCGACGCCGCCGAGATAGCGGTTCGCAAACGACCGGCTCACGATCGCGACCGGCGCCGTGTTCCAGCGATCGGACGGGGCGAAGTCGCGGCCGGCGAGCAGCGGTATGCGCAGCGCCGCAAAGAAACCGTCGGAGATCGGGTTCACGTCGGCGTCCGGCTCGCCCCCGGCCGCGTAGTGCGCGCCTTCGACGCGAAACGACGTATTCGATTCACCGATGAACGGCGTCGTGTTCGACCAGCCTGCCGCTTCGATGCCGGGCGTCGCCGTGACGCGCGCGCGAATCCCGTCGACCAGCGCGTTCGCTCGCGCGGCGGTGTCGTACCGGCGCCGTGACGCGCCCATCATGAAGGCCACCGTGACGTTGTGCGTCTCGAACCCGAGCGGTTTGCTTGCGAGCGCGACGTAGCTGCGCGTCGCGATGGCCGCCGTCGCGACGATCGCGATGGCGAGCGCGACCTCGAGCGTCACCAGCGCCGCGCGAAGGATGCGCCCGCCGCCGGCGCTCGAGCGGTCGCCGCTCTTCATCGCGGTCACGAGATCCGGGCGCGAAAGCGCTGCTGCAGGGACCGCACCGGCGAGGATCGCCGCCAGCACGATCGAGCCTGCGGTCGCCGCGAACGTCTTCCAATCGACGTCGAGATGTCGAAACGTCACGACGGGCGCCCCCGCGTCGATCGTGCTCGCGATCAGGTGAACGAGCGCCGCGGCCAGCGCGAGCCCGAGCACGCCGCCCGCCACGACGTACAATGAGGTTTCGGTCAGCAGCTGCGCGACGAGCCGCCGTCGCGACGCTCCGAGCGCGAACCGCGTCGCGATCTCCGCGGCGCGCGACGACGACCGGCTCAGGAACAGGTTCGCGACGTTCGCGCACGCCACGGCGAGCACGGCGAGCACGGCGAGGCCGACCGCGACGAGCGATGGCCGTACCGGACCCAAGATCGCGTCGACCGCGGAGATCGCGCGCGCGGATAGGTTCGCGTCGACGTCCGGATGGGCCGCGGCCAGCGAAGCGAACGTCCGGCGCGCGTCGGCTTCGACCGCGTCGAGCGAAGCCGTCCGCCGGGCGACTACCACGAGCAGATGCCCGGCCCGGCTATATCGGGACGCGTGCAGCGGAGCGAAGAAATCGCCGTAATCGATCTGACCGCGCCACAAGTCGATGAAGAAGAATTGCGGCGCGGTGATGCCGACGACGGTGCGCGGCACGTCGTCGATGCGGACGGTGCGCCCGATGATCGCGGGGTCGGCGCCGAACCTGCTGCGCCACAGCGCGTCCGAGAGCACCACGGTCTGAACGCCCTCGCGCTCGTCGCGCGCGTCGAGCAGCCGCCCGAGCTGCGGCCGGGCGGCATACGTGTGAAAAAACTCGCCGCTCACGATCGTGCCGCGCAGAACCTGTGCGGGGCCGCCGCGCGCGACGAGGGTGGCGCTCAACGGCGCCACGGCGGCGATCGTATCGGCAGTGCGCATGGAACGGCGAAGGGCATCGAAATCTTCGAACGTGAAGCCTTCCGACGTGTAGCCGTGCAGCCGGTCGACCTCCCAAATGACGGCGAGCGTCGTCGGATCGGCGACCGGCAACGGGCGCAGCACGATGTTCGCGATCAGCCCGTACACCGCGCCGTTCGCGCCGATCGCCGCGGCGGTCGTGAGGATGACGACCAGCGCGAAGAGCGGCGTGCGGCGCATGCCGCGCAGCGCGAACGCCACGTCGCGGCCGAACGTCGACGCGCGCTCGGACAGGCCGGCGAACAGCACGTCGGCATACGCGAACAGGGCGGCTCGCGCACCGCGTGCCCGCACCGAGGTGCAAAAATCATCGCGCATCGCTGCGCCGTACTCCGCGCGCATCTCGCGCGGGCATGCCGCGAGCAGCAGCCCGAAGACCGCCAGCGCCGCGCGCATCCCCGGCGAGCTACCCGAGCGCGGGGAGGAGATTGCGTTCACGAGCCACCCTGACCACAGCTTCGAGCCGTTGCGCTTCGGCTTGCGCGATCTTGCGGCCGCGCGGCGTCAGGCGGTAGACGCGCCGCCGCTCGTCGTCGCCGTCGACCTCGGCGATCCAGCCGTCCGCGAGAAACTGCTTGATCGTGCGGTACAGCGTGGCCGGCCCGAGGACGATCGATCCGTGCGTGGCGTCTTCGATCTCCTTGGCGATCGCATACCCGTGCCGCTCGCCGTCGGCGAGCGTGAGCAAGATGTGAAAACCGCTCGCGGAGAGCGGCAACATGCCCGTGACGTCGTGGTTTCGCACGCGACCTCCAAGAAGCGGAACGTATATATCCGAGTCGGGTATAACCGACGCGGAGTATATCCGATTTGGATAGATACGTCAAGGGTGCTCCCCGGCGAAGTTATGGGGCGCGGGTCCGCGAAGCACGCCGCATGGAGGACGTTCGGTCCTACGTCGGCCCGGCTGGCAGCCGTGGCGTCGCGGAAGACGCGCGACTGCTATCGGCGTATACGATCACGGCGACCGTGTGGCTGCTGCTCACGACGGCCGCGGGGCTGCTCGTCAGCTTCAAATACAGCTATCCGGACCTGCTGACGAGCCCACTGCTTTCGTTCGGGCGGCTGCGCGCGATCCACACGAACGGTACGTTCTACGGCTGGGCATCGGTCGCGATGGTCGGCTGCGGCATGTGGGTGGCCGCGCGGTCGAGCGGCGTGAACGTTCGCGCGCCCCGCACCGCTTGGTTCGCGTTGTGGATGTTCAACATTGCCGCGCTTATCGGAACGATCGGTCTCGACGCCGGCGCGAGCAACGGGAGCCAAGAATACCGCGAATGGATCTGGCCTGCGACCCTCTGCTTTCTGCTCGCGGTGATCGCCTCGGGCGTCGTGGTCATCCGCACGGTCGCGGGTCGAATCGGGCACGAGATCTACATCTCCAACTGGTACACGATCGGCGCGTTTTGTTTCACCGCGATCCTGGGCGTGACGGCGTTCGTGCCGTGGTACCAACATGGCCTCGGACAGGTCGCCGTGCAGGCGTTCTACATGCACAATGCGGTCGGCATGTGGTTTACGTTCCTCGCGCTCGGCATCACGTACTACGTGCTCCCGAAGCTGCTCAACCGGCCGATCTATTCGTACGCCTTGGGCGTGCTCGGGTTCTGGACCAATCTCGTATTCTATCCGGTCATCGGCGCACACCATTACGAGTTCTCGCCGTTGCCGTGGTGGTTTCAGACGCTCGCGATCGTCTTCTCGGTGGGCATGCTCGTCCCGGTTTGGGCCGGCAGCGGCAACTTCGCGCTGACGATGCGCGGGCGCTGGGGGACCGTGCGCCGCTCGTACGCGCTTCCGTTCATCGTCGTCGGCGTCGCGTACTACTTCGCCGGTTCCACCCAGGGCACGGTGGAAGCATTCCGTTCGCTGCAGGCGATATGGCATTTGACGAACTATACCGTCGGCCACTCGCACGCCACGATGTACGGCTTCATCACCTTCATCGCGTGGGGCGGGATCTACGCCCTGCTGCCGCGCGCGACCGGCAAGGAGCCCTCGCGTGTCGCCGTCGGCATGCATTTCTGGTTTGCGACGATCGGCGTCACCGTCTACGTCGTCGTGCTCTCCATCGCCGGTACGCAGCAAGGCATCGCGTGGGCGAACGGCGATCCGTTCATCGCGTCCGTCGAAGCGGCAGCGCCGTTCTGGCTGGGACGCGCCGTATCGGGCACGATGATGTTCGTGGCTCATGTCGTGTTCGCGTACAACGTCTGGCGTATGACCGTCGCACCGGCGAGCACGCAGACGCGCGACGCCATGAAGGTGCCGGCGTGAAGCGGCGCGGCATGAACGACGTCGGCGTGCTCACGTGCAGCGCATTTTTCGTCTACCTCGGTTTCGCGATCGTGATGGGTGTGATCCCGGGCATGGTGCTGTCAGCGACGAAGCCGCTCGCCGGCGTCGTGCCGCTGACCGCGCAGCAGGCTCGCGGGCGCGAGATCTACGTGGGCGAAGGATGCTCGTACTGTCACACGCAGCAGGTGCGGCCGCTCGAGCAGGACCGTGTGTGGGGCCGGCCGTCGGCGCGCGGCGACTACGCGTACGCGACGCCGCAGCTGCTCGGAACCGAGCGAACGGGACCGGACCTCACGAACATCGGCGCGCGCCAGCCGAGCGACGTGTGGCATCTGATCCACCTCTATCAGCCGCGCGCGCTCGTGCACGGTTCGATCATGCCGGCGTATCCGTGGCTGTTCGTGGAGAAGGACCGGCTCGAGTCCGGCGATGTCACCGTCGGCGTGCCTGCAGGCTACGCGCCGGCGGGCAAGTCGGTGGTCGCATCGCAGAGTGCGCTCGATCTCGTCGCGTACCTCAAATCGCTCAAACAAGTGGCGCTGCCGCCGCAGGCGCCGGCGCCATGACGATGCACTCGCCCGACCCGTCGGATCCGCTCGGCCTGGCGATTGTCATCGTCGGCGCAGCCGGGACGGTGTGGGCGTTCGTGCTGGCATTTCGCATGACGCTGTGGCCGGGCGAGACGGAGCCCGATCACCCCAAGAACGTCATCTTGCGCGAGGACCGCTGATGCAGCACCTCTTCGGCGATCAGCACGTCGCGCGCATCGACGTGTACCTCGACGATGCGAGCGAGCCGTTTCAAACGATCGTGCCGCCTGGGATGCTGACGCTCGACACGACGGCGTTCGACGACGGGCCGCACGTGCTGCGTCTGCTCGCGTACGATGCCCGCGGCAACGTCGGGCGCAGAAGCATACCGTTCGTCGTGCAGAACGGCCCCGGCATCACCGTGACGGGCCTGCGCGCCGGCGAGCGTATCGGCGGCAGCGTCGAGCTCGAGATCAACGCCTTCGGCGCGAACGAACCGTTCGATCCGATTCGCGCGGAGTCGAGCGGCCCGGTCCCCGTCTGGACGTGGGTTTTCGCGGCGCTGATCGTCGGCTGGTCGGTGTGGTACGGACTCGCGTCCTTCAGCCCTCCGCCGCAGTACGCGTCGACGCCGACGTACGAACGCGATCCGGTCGCCGCGGCGAACGCGCCGATGAGCAACAAAGCGCCGTCGAAGCCCAGCGGCGGCGGCGTCGCAGCGGGCTTCGACTACGCCGCCAGCGGGGAACGGCTGTACGGTACGAACTGTGCGGGCTGCCACGGTGAAACCGGCACCGGCGTACCGGGGACGTTCCCCGCCCTCGCCGGCGATCCGGTCGTCACTGCGGCTTCGCCCGACGCGCACGTGCGCGTCATCCTCGGCGGTCTCAAGGGCAAGCGCGTCGGCGGGAAGGCGTACGCCGCGGAGATGCCGGCGTTTGCGCAGCTCTCCGACGCCGACATCGCCGCGATCGTCGACCACGAGCGCACGTCGTGGGGGAATCACGCGCCGATCATCACCCCGGACGTCGTGAAGCGGGCGCGCTGAAGATCCGTTAGCGACGTGAACGACGCGGCGCAAGTGCTGCTAACGCTCGGACATGGAACCGCGACGCAGGAGGAGCTCGCACGGCTCATCCGCGAGGCCGCGATCGAATCGATCGTCGATATTCGGACGGTGCCGAAAAGCCGCCGTCACCCACACTTCTGGCGCGAAGAGATGGAACGCTGGATACCGCAGCTAACCGGGAGCACCTATCGCTGGGAGGCCGCACTCGGCGGTTTTCGCCGAGGCGATCGGAACAGCCACAACGTCGCGCTGCGCCACCCGTCGTTTCGTGCGTATGCGGATTACATGGAAACGGCGGCGTTCACCCAGGCGCTCGGCGCGCTGCTCGCGCGAGCCGCGACCGCGCGCGTCGCGATCTTGTGCTCGGAGACGCTCTGGTGGCGTTGTCACCGCCGCCTGGTGTCCGACGCCGCCGTTCTGCTGCACGGCGTCCCCGTCGAGCATCTGATGCACGACGGCAAGCGCCGGCCGCACCTTCCGACTGCCGGCGTCCGCGTTACCCCGACGGGCGAATTGCGATACGATGTGCTCTTCGTGCCAGACTGCGATCCTCAGTCGCCGCCGGCGAACATCGCCTTGTAGCGTTCGCGCAGGTCGCGCTTGAGGAACTTCCCCACTCCCGTGCGCGGAATGGTATCGACGAAGACGACACGGTCGGGCGTCTGCCACTTCGCGAGCTTGTCCGCGAGCCACGCGTGTACTGCCGCTTCGTCGACGTCGTGGCCTTCGCGTGCGACGACGGCGGCGACGGGGCGCTCTTGCCACTTCGGGTGCGGGATCCCGAACACGCACGCTTCTTTGAGGTCCGGATGGCCCATCAGGATGTTCTCGACTTCCACCGACGAGATCCACTCGCCGCCCGACTTGATGAAGTCTTTCACGCGGTCGACGATCTCGATGTAGCCGAACTCGTCCTGCGTCACCACGTCGCCGGTGTGGAACCAGCCGTCGCGCTCGAACGCCGTCGCGCTCGCGATTTCGTTGTTGTAGTACGACTTCGCGACGGCGAAGCCGCGCACGAGCAGCTCGCCGCGCGATTTCCCGTCCTGCGGCACGTCGTGCCCGTTCTCGTCGACGATGCGCCACTGCACGATCGGCGAGAAGCGGCCCTGTTTGTAGCGCTCCTTGTGCTGCTTCTCCGGATCGTTCGCCAGCAGCGACGTGTCGCGGCTGACGGTGCCGATCGGCGACATCTCCGTCATGCCCCAGGCGTGGATCGCGTCGATGCCCAGCGCGTTGAGGTCGTCCATCAGCGACGACGGCATCGCGGAGCCGCCGATGATGATGCGCGTGACCGTCGTCAGCGTTTTGTTCTGCGCGCGCAGCATGTCGCGCACGGTCATCCAAACGGTCGGCACGCCCGCGGATAGGGTGACCTTCTCCGCTTCGCACAGCTCGATCACGCCGGCTGGGTCGAGCCGCTCCATCGGCATGATGAAGTCCGCGCCGACCATGAGGCACACGAACGGCGTGCCCCACGCGTTGACGTGGAACATCGGCACGATCGGCAGCACGCGGTCGCGCTCGGTGATCCCCAGCGCGTCGGCGAGCCCGCTCGCGAGCGCGTGCAGAAACGTCGAGCGGTGCGAGAACATCACGCCCTTCGGATCGCCGGTCGTCGCCGAGGTATAGCACAGGATCGCGGCGGCGCGCTCGTCGATCTCGGGCCAGTCGTACGTCTCGGGCTCGCCGGCCATCAGCGTCTCGTAGTCGAGCGCACCGTCGAACGGTTCAGGCGCGGCGCCCATCTGCACGAACGTGCGGCCCGATTCCGGCTGCAGCGCGGCGGCGGCTTTGATCGCTTTCACGAGCGAGCCGTCGAAGAACACGAAGCGGTCGTCGGCGTGGTCGAGGATGAACGCGACCTGGTCGGGGAACAGGCGGATGTTCACCGTGTGCAGCACGGCGCCGATCATCGGCACCGCGTAGTACAGCTCGAGGTGGCGATGCCCGTTCCACGCGAACGACGCGACGCGGTCGCCGGGGTTGACGCCCAGCGTGCGCAGGGCGTTGGCGAGTTTCGCGACGCGCTTGCCGAACTCGGCGAACGTGAACCGCCGAACCTCCGCGCCGTCGCGCGAGACGATCTGCTTGCGCGGGTGCGCCCGCATCGCGTGCTCGAAGATCGCGCGGATCGAAAGCTGCTGATCGGACATCGTCGACGGGAGCAGCCCGCCGATCTCGGTCGAAAACGTCGTCGCCATGGCCCCTGGTTCTTGGTGCCGGGCGTCTCCCCTCGGCGTGTGCGCGGCGCCGCGCTGCGAGCTCAGCCGAGCAGTGCGTGCAGCGCCTCGTCGAGGTCGGGATGGCGAAAGACGTAGCCCGTCGCACGGGTCCGTTCGGGCAGGACGCGCTGGCCTTCGGTGATCGTCGCGGCGCCTTCGCTGCCGAACATCAGCGCGGCGGCGAACGCCGGCACGGGTACGACCGCCGGACGATGGACGGCGCGGCCCAGCGCGCGCGTGAACTCGGCGTTGGTCACCGGCTGGGGCGCGCTCGCGTTGAGGACGCCCTCGACGCCGTCGATCGCGTGCAGCGCGATCCCGATCTCGTCGTCCATGTGGATCCACGACGACCACTGCTTGCCGCTGGCGATCGGACCGCCGGCGCCCAGCCGGAAGATCGGCAGCAGCTTGCCCAGCACGCCGCCGTCGAGGCCCAGCACCAGGCCCGTGCGCAGCTTCGCGACGCGCATGCCGAAGCCGGCCGCGCGGTCGGCTTCCGCTTCCCACGCGACGCACAACCGCCCGAGGAAATCGTCGCCGGGCGGGCTCGACTCCGTGAACGTCGCGGTGCGGCTGGTGCCATAATAGCCGATGGCGGATCCCGCGACGTATGCCCGCGGGCGGCGGTCGATGCGCGCAAGCGCGATGAGGTAGGCGCGCGTCGCATCGACGCGCGACGTCCACATCGCGGCCTTGCTCGCGGCCGTCCAGCGCACGGCGACCGGCGCGCCCGCGAGGTTGACCACGACGTCGCTGCCGGCGCTCGCTGCCGCGGCGGCGGCGGGATCGCGCACGCTGGCCTCGACGACGTCGTCGCCGCGCGCGCGCAGCGCCGCACTGAGCCGGCGCCCGATGAAACCCGTCGCCCCGAGGATCGTCACTCGCATCATGATTTGGACGACGCGGGCGCGCCGTGCGTCGCGTCGAACCTGCGGGTGTGCTCGGGAACGTCCAGGCGCTCCGCGCGGTCGCCGCGCTGTTGGTGGTCGTCGTCCACGCCTACGCCGTCGAGTCGACGTATCTCCCGGGCCGGCCCTGGACCACGCCGTTCCACGTGCTTGGCACGTACGGCGTCGACCTGTTCTTCGTGATCAGCGGGACCGTCATGCTCGTGTCGACCGCGACGTGGTTCGGCGAAGGATCGGCGCCGCGGCGCTTCCTCGCGCGGCGCGCGACGCGCATCTACCCGCCCTACGTCGTGGTCACGGCGCTCGTGCTCGTCGCGTACCTGCTCGTACCGAGCGCGACCGGCGAGCACCGCAGCGCGCGGCCCGACATCCTGCTGTCGTTCCTCGCGCTGCCGCAGCGCGGCGAGCCGCTGCTGGTGGTCGGCTGGACGCTCACCTACGAGCTGGTGTTCTACTGCGTGTTCGCGGTCGCGCTGCGGTTTCAACGGCGCTACCTTCCCCTCGTGACCGGCATTTGGCTGCTGGCCGTGGTGCTGATCGGCGCGTTCGGCCCGCCCGCGAACCCGTGGGTGCGCGTCCTGGGCAGCTGGTTCAACCTGGAGTTCGTGTTCGGCATGGTGATCGGGACGGCCGTGCTGCGCGGTGCGCTCGTTGCACCTCGCGTGCTCTTCGCGCTCGCGGTCGCGCTCGTCGTGATCGCGTGTGCCGCGACCGCATACTCCGGCCGCGAGTTTCTCGCGATCGCGTGGTGGCGGCCGTGGGCCGTCGGCGCGCCGATGGCGCTGCTCGTGTACGCGGCGCTCGGCTTGGAGAAGCACGGCGTGCTCGCACCGCGGTGGCTGCGCGCGCAAGGCGACGCGAGCTACGCGCTCTACCTCTGGCACGTGCTCGTCATCGGCGGGATCGGGCTCGCGCTCAACCGCGTGCACGTGCACGGCACACCCGCGCGCATCGTCATCGTGTTCGGCGGCTACGCGCTCGCGATCGCGGTGTCGTTCCTCGCCTACCGCTACGTCGAGCGGCCGATGCTGCGCCTGGCACGGCGCTATTTCGAGAGCGCGTCGAGCAGCACGGGCCGCAAGGCGGTGGCCCACACGTCGTAGCCCGCGGCCGACGGATGCAGCCGATCGGGCATCAGCTCGCTCGCGATCGTGCCGTCCGCGCCGACGAAACCCGGGCCGGCGTCGAGCCAGCGCACGCGCGTCCCGTCCGCGAGCGGCGCGATCAGCGCGTTCACGGCCGCCGCTTTCGCGCGCAGCGGATCGTCGGGCGTGCCGCGCGGCAGCAGCGCGTTGAGAACGACGATCGCATTGGGCAGCTTCGCGCGCACCGTGTCGACGATCGCCGCGACGCCGTGCGCGACGTTCTCCGGCGTCGCGCTCGCGAGGTTGTTGGTGCCGGCCATCAGCACGACGACGCGCGCGCCGGTGCCGTCGATCTCGCCGTTTTGCGCGCGCCACAGCACGAACTGCGTGCGGTCGCCGGAGATGCCGAAGTCCGCAACGCTGCCGAGCGGCGCGATGGTCCGGTCCCACACGTCCTTGCCGCGCGTGGTGAAGTACTCGGTGATCGAATCGCCGAGGAACAGCACGTCGATGCCGCCTTGCCGCGCGCGCGCGACGTAGCCGTCGTGCTGCGCGAGCCACGCCGCTTTGTTCCAGGGGCGTGGCGCGGCGATCCACGGCCCGGCGAGCGGCGCGGCGGATGCGGCCGGCGCCGGCGACGGCGACGGGGTCGAGATCGGCGGCGGCGCCGGTGGGACCGCGTGCACGAGCGCCCCGGTTAGGGGCGCATCGTTGGCGCGGCGCTGGTTGCCGGCGCCGGGCTCGCGTCCGGGGTGGACATCGGCATGGGCATCGCTGCGGGCGCCGCCGTGGAGTCGGCGCGCGGCATGCTGGTCGGCATCGCGCTGGGTTCGGCCGGCGCGGGGGTCGGCGCCTGCGTGGGCGCCGCGTGCGCGTGTTTTCCGATCGCGACGTGGCGGCACACCAGCGACCCGGCGCCCTTACCGAAGCCGGCTTGGCCCTTGCGGAAAAACAGCTTCGAGCCCGGGACGAACCAGACCAGCGCGTCCGCGGCCGACGTGCACGCTTTGGTCGCGACCGATTTCTTCGCGGCCGCCGTAGCCGTCGCGGTCGCGTCGCTGACGGCGGCGGTTTGTCCCACCGCCGTCGCGAGCGAGGCGCACGCCAGCAGCGCTGCGGCCGCAGCCGCGGTCAACGTGCGCATGCGGTTACGGGCGCGGGCTGGGCTTGGGGTTCGGGCTGCTGTTGGACGAGGAAGCAGGATTGTTCGGAACCTGGCCGCCCGCGCCGGGCGCGCCGGTGTTGCCCTGGTTGCCCGACGTGGGGTTCCCACTCGACATCGGCATCGGCGAGCCCAGGCTGCCCGGCGCCGCATTGGTGGAGTTCGGCAGACCCGGCCCGGGCGTGGTCTGCGGCATCGGCCGCGGCGCCATCGTCATCGCGCTGGGCATCGCCGAGCCGGGCGCCGTCGAGCCGGGCATGGACGAGCCCGGCATCGCGTGCGACCCGCCCATCGAACCGTGCGAGCTGCCCATCGAGCCGTGCGAACCCATCGAGCCTGCCATTCCGGGTTTCCCGCCGCGTGCGACGGCCGTCGCGCGGCAGGCGTACATCCCGTTGCCTTTGCCGTAATGCGACGAGCCTTTCATGTAATACGTCTTCGCCGCCGCCATGTACCACACGACGGGACCGGTCTTGACCGTGCACTTCGGCATCGCATGGCTCATCATGCCGCCGGTCATGGTGCAGGGCGCGGCAACCGCGACCGTCATCGAACCGAGCGCGAACGCAGCCACGGCCGCGCCGCTCACGAGAATACGCATGCGAACGGCATTCCGCGAAGCCGCATGCGCTAAGCGCGGAGCGCATGCTCGCTATTGCAAGCTGGAGGTGGCGCGCCGGACGGCATCACGCGCGCGAGCGACCGCAGCGGCGAGCGCCGGCGCGTCGCTGCTCGCATACGCTTTCGACACGTCGGGGAACGCCACGCTCGCGTAGCCTTCGACGCCGTACGCGAGGCCGTCGATGGCCTGCGCGGCGGCGAGCGCGCGCTGCGTGCCCGGTCCTTCGGCGCGCGCGATCGCGTCGTCGGCGCGCCGCGCGGCCGTTGCAAAGTCGTCGACCGCGCCGCGCAGCTCGCCGAGCTCCAGCAAACGTCGGTCGCGTTTCGCGCGCGTCTCCAATCGCGAGATCCCCGACGTCAGCGCCGGTATGTACGACGCGAACGCGTACGGGACGGCGTCGGCGCCGGCGAACCGCATTGCGAGGACGCCGTACAGCTGCGCCGTGCTGCGGTGCAGCGCGAAGCCCGGGTCGCTGCGCGTCGTTGCAAAATGCAAGGTGTCGTAGCTGGAATGATACGGCCCGAACGGTCCGGTGAAGCCGACCTCGGCGACCGGTGTGCCGAACGCGAACAGAAACGACTCGTGGTCGCTTCCGCCGCCGATCGTGCCGACATCGATCCCGCCGCGCTGCGCGCTCCAGCGGTCGTGCAGCGTCGTGCGCTCGCGCGCGGGGTCCGGGACAGCGCGCGCCGCTTCGACGATCGCCGGGCCGAGCGCGCCGACCGAACTGGCGCGCAGGACGAGCCCGACGACGTTTTCGTCCGCGTTGAGATAGGCCACGCAGCCCGCGCGGAGCTCGTCGGCGTGCGCGGTCGCGTATGCGGCGGAGCCGCGCAAGCCGATCTCCTCGCCGTCCCACAGCGCGACGACGATGCTGCGTTTGGGGCGCCAGCCGCTGCGCGCGAGGTAGCCGAGGCCGCGCGCGGCTTCGAGCAGCACGATCGTACCCGCGCCGTTGTCGCCCACGCCGTACACCCACGCGTCCCGGTGCGCGCCGAGCATCACGCTTTGTTCCGCTTGCGCGCCGCGCAGCACGCCGACGGTGTTCCACAACGTCGTCGGCGTGCGGTTCAGCGCGACGACGAGATGCACGAATGCGGGCCCTTTCGCGAGCGGGTACGGCGTGTCGAGCGCGCCGCCCCAGCCCGGCGGACCGTTCGGCCCGCGCAGCGCGCGCAGCAGCGTGCGGGCGTTGGCGGCGCTGATCGGCAGCACCGGGATGCGGATCCCGTCGCCGAGCGCGCCCCGCTGCACCGCTGCCGGCGGGTGATATGCCGACATCGGGCGCGCTTCATAACGCGCCAGCGCGTCGTCCGCGGGATCGGAATACAAGATCATGCCCGCCGCGCCTGCGGCTTGCGCGTTCTGCGCGAGCAGCCCGCGAAACGCGCCGCCGTAGCGCACCAGAACGACGGCGCCGCGCACGTCGGCGCCCGCGCCGCGCAAGCGCGCGAAATCGTCCGGCAAGCCGCGGTGCGCGTACACGAGCGGCGCGACGACGTCGCCGTCGGCGGAGCCGGCGTTGAACGGTAATCCTACGGCGGGATCGAGCGTCGCGGGATCGCTCGCATCGCCCACTTCGCGCAGGTCGAGCCCGGCCGGCGGCGTGCCGCGCGCACGGTGTGCACCGTTGCGCGGCGCGTACACGCGCCCGTCCGCGTACAGCTCGAGCGCGAGCTTGCGCGGCGTGTCGACGCGCGTGCGAAACGTCTCGATGCGCGCCTCGAAGCCGTACTCCCGCAACCGGTCGCGCGCGTACTCGGCGAGCGCGCGGTCGGCCGGTGTCCCGGCATAGTGCGGGTGCGCGCCGATGACCGCGGCGTGGTCGAGCGCGCCTTGGGCGCTGGGCAGGTCGAGGAAGCGTGCTTCATCCACCCGTTCGCGCGCGTCCGACGCGGCGGTAAACCCCGTCAGCGGCGCCGGCGGAGCGACCGCGACGAGCGCTACGGCGGCGAGAAACGCACCCAGCGAACGCAGCGCTTGCACGCTCTGGCCGTTGCACGATCGCCGTCGCGCCACCTGGCGCGTATCGATTCGGCCAGGCCGGTCGTTCCGCTAAGAACCCGCGGGCGCCACGCCGAAGAGACAATCAGCATGACCAGCACTGCCATCAATATGTACGTGTTCATCTTCGCATTCGCGTCGGCGTTCTTGCTGGGGCAGAAGCGCCCGATGCTGGCGCTCTCGACGCGCGCCTTGCTCGCCGTCCTGCTCGGCCTTGCGCTCGGGTACGCCGTCTCGGCCGACCAGTGGTTTCGCAGCTACCTCGGCGTTGCGACGTTGATCGCAAACGTGATGTTCATCGCCTTCGCGGCCATCGACTTCCTCAACTGGCAGAAGAAGCGCCTGGAAGATCGCGGCTGACCAGCCGCTAAGTGAGGCGGGGTGAGCACCTCCGCCGATCTCCGTACACTGCTCGGTATCCCGCTGCCCATCGTGCAAGCGCCGATGGCGGGCGGATACAACACGCCCGACAGCGTCGCCGCGGCCTCGAACGCAGGCGTGCTCGGGTCCACCGGTGCTGCGTATCTGACGCCGGCCGCGATTCGCGAGCACGTCGCTGCGATTCGAGCCCGCACCGAGCGCCCGTTTTCGGTGAACCTGTTCGTCGGCGGCGCGAGCGAGTCGCACGACGTCGATCCGGCGCCGATGCTCGCGCTCATGGCGCCGCTCCACGAGCGTTTCGGACTGCCGCCGCCGAGCGCGCCCGGCCCGTGGCCGTATGATTTCGACGAGCAGCTCACCGCGCTCGTCGAGCTGGACGTGCGCATCGTATCGTTCACGTTCGGGTTGCCGGACGATGCGGTGATCGCGAAGCTGCGCGCGGACGGGCGCGTGGTGGTCGGCACCGCGACGAACGTCGCCGAGGCGCTGCGCTGCGAGGCCGCGGGCTGCAGCGCGGTCATCGCGCAAGGCACGGAAGCGGGCGGGCATCGCGGCACGTTCATCGGCGAGTTCGCGTCGTCGCTCACCGGCCTGATGGCGCTGGTGCCGATGATCGTCGACGCGGTGAAGATCCCGGTGCTCGCCGCGGGCGGGATCATGGACCGGCGCGGCGTTGCTGCGGCGCGCGCGCTCGGCGCGAGCGGCGTCGTGTGCGGCACGGCGTTCATGGACGTGGTCGAAGCGGGCACGAGCGCGCCGCACCGCCGCGCGCTCGCGGCCGCGCGCGACGATGAGACGGTGATCACGCGCGCGTTCAGCGGCCGTCCCGCGCGCGGTTTGGCGAACACGTTCGAACGCGCGGCGGACGCGCGCCCCGGCGACATCCTGCCGTATCCGAAACAGAACGCGCTCACGCGCCCGCTGCGTACCGCGGCCGCCGCGGCGAACGATCCGGAGTATCTGTCGCTGTGGGCGGGCCAGGCAACGCCCCTGGCGATGCACGGCGTGCGCACCGCGGACGTGGTGGCAGAACTCGCGGCGGGCTGGGCGAGCCCTAATGTCAGGATGACAACGATCTCGATGACGATGCATCAGCCCAATGCGCTCAGGAGCGCTGCACTCTCCGCGTCGAGGCGTTGTTCGAAGACTTTGGGGTGCGTCAGGTAGAAGACGCACATCGCTTCCACCAGGAAGCGGTGCTGCGCCGCGCCGGCCAGCGTGCGCACGCGCGCGAGCGTCGCGGTGACGAGGCGGCGCAACTGCACGACCGCTTCCGCGCTCGACGCGTAGCACGCGACGAAGTTCAGCTCGCCGTGCTCGCGGTCTTCGGCTTGGTCGATGAAGTAGTCCAGCAGGATGTGGATCGCGGAGACGCCGGGGAAGTACGCTTTCACCGTCGCGTCGATCTCGTGCGCGTCGAGGCGCTCGCGGCCGGCCAGCTCGATGAGCGCGAAGATCGGCAGCGAGGAGCCGCACGCGGCGGCAAATTCCCACCATGCCAGGCCGGGGAAACGCTCGCGGTTGCGCGCGTACCATGCATCGCACGCGAGCTCGCGCGCGCCCGCCGGGCCGTGCTTGAGCACTTGCAAATCGGCGTAGAAGTGCGCGATCTCCACGAGGTCGTCGCGCACGGCGTGATAGTTCGGCAGCGCGCGCAAGCCCGAGCGCGCCGCGTCGACCAGCGAGCGCAGGTAGCCGCCGTCGTCGCCGGGCGGACCGTCGCGGTAGTAGTCGCTCGGGTCGCGGCGGTCATCGAGCGCGTCGATCAGCGATGCGTGCAGCGTCGCATACGCCTGCTGCGTCACGCCCGGAAGCCGGTCGCAGAGGTTGTCGAGGTAGTCGTAGATCGTCTCGATCGACGCGACGATCGCGACGTAGCGGCGCGCGGCGGCGCGCGGCATGAACGTCGCAAGGATGCAGCCGCCCTGCACGTGGTACGCCTTCTGGTCGATCGACGCGAGCGCTTGTTCGCGCAGCGCGCCATCGGGGATGCGTTGCGCGCGCGCGCGGATCGCCGCGAGCTCGCGCCCGGCGCGCGGGATCACGCTGCCGACGAAGCGCGCCGTCGCGATCCAGCCGCGCGGGCCGAGCGCGAGAAAGCGCCGGATGCGGCTGGGCCGGCTGAATACGATCGCCAGCGTGCGCCGCACGTCGCGTTTGAGCACCGCGGGGATGCGCGGCAGCTTGGGATGCTTAAATCGCACCGACGAACCGTCCCGGTGCGAGGATGCCGTGCGGATCGAACGCGGTCTTGAGCGCGCGCATCGTCGCCAGCGTCGACGGCGGATCGCCCCACGCGTCGGCGCGTGCGCCTGCGCCGGCCGCCAGTACGGTCGCGCGGCCGAGAAGATCGCGAACCGTCCGGTCGATGCTGCTCACCGATCCATTGTCCCCATCTCGAGGCACGAGCTCACGGACGCGCACGACGACGTCGCCGGTGCGAAGGTCGGCGATCGTCTCGGCGCCCGGGATCGCGGCACGCACGCGCTGCGCGCGCGAACCGGCATCGGACGGCAAACCGCGCGAGAGAAACGTGACCGAGGCGTCGCCGTCGCGCGCGACGTACGCGTCGAGCACCGCTTGGAACGCGCGCAGCGCATCGTCGCCGTCGAGCAGCCGCGTCTCCGCGACGCCCGCCGCACCGAGCGCCGAGCGCAGCTCGCGCGTCGCGCGGTCGACGACCTGCTCCGATCCTTCGAGCAGCGCGATCAATCGCGGGCGCGTGGCGCCGAGCGCTTCGCGAAAGCCGTCGACGACGAGCAGCGCGGATGGCTCCAGCACGAGCGCGCCGGCGTGCGCGAACGCGCGTTCGCGCTCGTCCTCGTCGAACGGCGCAATCGCGAGCCGGCGCGTCTGCGGTGCGGGCAGCACTTTGAAGTTGGCGCGCACGATGACGCCCAGCGTGCCGTGCGAGCCGACGTACAGCTTGCCCATGTCGTAGCCCGTGACGTTCTTGACGACCATGCCGCCCGTCTTCGCGAGCGTGCCGTCGGCGAGCGCGAGCGTCGCGCCGATCAGCAGATCGCGCGGGCGCCCGTACGCCGCGCGGCGCGGCCCCGCCCAGCCCGCCGCCAGCGTGCCGCCGAGCGTCGCCTGCGATGCGAGCGGCGCATCGAGCGGAAGAAACTGGCCGTGTTCCGCGAGCGTGCGCGCGAGCGCCGCGAGCGTCATCCCGGCGCCCGCGCCGACGGTGAGATCGCGCGCGTCGTAGTCGTACAGCGCCGTGAGCTTTCTCGTCGACAGCGCGACGTCGTAGCGCAGCGGCGCGTTCGATGCGCCTTGCAGCGTGCCGCCGCCGTGCACGACGACCGCTTCACCCGCCGCCGCGGCGGCGCGCAACGTGGCGGCGACTTCGGACGGTTCCTTCGGTTCGAAGACATGCGCCGGCTGCAGCGCGCCGAGCGCGTACGGTCCGAGCGCGGTGCGCTTCGCGCGCGGCCGCTTCGCGATCATGCGGTCCGTACACCCACCTCGCCGCACATCGCGCCGCTCGGAAAGATCTTGTCGGGGTTGAACGCGCGCATCGGGTCGAAGACTTCGCGCACCTTCCCCATCGCGGCGAGGTCGTCGGTCGAGAACACGAGTGACAGCGTCTCTTTCTTCTCGTAGCCGATGCCGTGCTCGCCGCTGATCGTGCCGCCCATGTCGATGCACGTGCGCAGGATCTCGGTACCGGCGTCGACGACCGCCTGCACCTGGCGCTTGTCGCGGCGGTCGAAGATCAGCAGCGGGTGCAAGTTGCCGTCGCCCGCGTGGAACACGTTGCCGACCGGCAGCCGGTGGTCGCGCGCGATCCCGTCGATCGCGTGCATCACCTGCGGCAATTTCGTGCGCGGCACGCATGCGTCCTGAATGTAGTAGTTCGGCGCGATGCGGCCGATCGCACCGGCCGCGCCTTTGCGCGCGGCCCAGAGCGCGTCGCGTTCCGCGCGGTCGCGCGCCGCGCGCCACGACAGCGCGCCGTGTGCGCGCGCGATCTTCGCGAGCGCCGCCTCGCCGGCGACGACGTCGTCCTGCGCGCCCGCGATCTCCACCAGCAGCACCGCGCCCGCGTTCTCGGGATAGCCCGCATGATAGTGCGCTTCGACCGCGCGCGTGATCAGCGCGTCCATGATCTCGAGCGCGGTCGGCGTGAGCCCCGCGGCGATGATCGCCGATACCGCTTCGGACGCGGTCTCCACGTCCGCAAACGCCGCGACGCACACGCGCACCGCCTCGGGAAGCTTCAGCAGCTTCACTTCGACCTCGGTGACGATCCCGAGCGTGCCTTCGGAGCCGACGAGCACGCCGGTGAGGTCGTAGCCCGCGTCGTCGATGGACGTGCGATGCACCGCGCCTTCGGCATCGACGTACTCGACCGCGAGCACGTGGTTCGTCGTCGTGCCGTAGCTCAGACAGTGCGCGCCGCCCGCGTTCGTGCCGACGTTGCCGCCGATGGTCGAGATCTTCTGGCTCGACGGATCGGGCGCGTAGAACACGCCGTGCGCCGCGATCGCGGTAGAGAGGTCGAGGTTGATCAGGCCGGGCTGCACGCGCGCGCGGCGGTTGCGCACGTCGAGCTCCACGAGCCGGTTCATCCGCGCGAACGACACGACGAGCCCGCCGCGCGACGGCACCGCGCCGCCGCACAGCCCGGTTCCGGCGCCGCGCGGCACGATCGGCTCCTCGCACTCGCGCGCGATGCGCACCGCGATCGCGATCTCGCGCGCGTCGCGCGGGACGATCGCCGCCGACGGCAGCTTGTCCTCGGAGTACGCGTCGAAGGCGTACACGGCCAAGTCCTCCGGCGCGGTCCGGACGACATCCGGCCCGAGCGCGTCGTGGAGACGCGAGGCGAACGGAGACACGGCCATGATCCCGTGCGCGTACGGAGGGCGGCGGGATTGTTCCTGGGAATGCGCTTGCTCGGTGTTCTTTTGGAAGAAGTGGACGCAGCGCAAGTCCGGCCGGCGTAAGCCGCTGGTGCGGACGAGGACCTCGGACGAACAGCGGCAAGCCTACCGCGCTACCGTCGAGTTCCCCGTCGTCTACGTCGTCCAAGGCCGCGCCGGCGCGCGCGCCGCGGTGGCCACCGATCTCTCCGCGCTCAGCCTGCGGCTCATCGGCGACGAGGACTTGGTGGACGATACGCTGGTCGACCTCCGCTTCACGCTTCCCAACCACCTCGTGCACGACGTCCACGTGGAGAAGGAGATCGTCGAGACGACGCCCCGCGGCCGCGTGACGAAGAAAGTCATGGTCCCGCCGGAGGCGTTCACCGAGATGACCGTGCGCGCGAAGGTGGTGACGACGTTCTTGCGCCTGCGCCGCCGCAAGCTCGCGCACGGCATGCAGTTCGTCGACGTCGCGGAGCGCACCGCCGAAGAGATCCAGCGCTTCATCCACGTCTGGCAAATCCGCGAGCTCCGCGCACGCGCAGCGCTGCGCGGCGAGTAGGTCACTGCGGGGCCGTGTCACAATTCAGTATAGCAAATACTTCGACCGCAGCGTTCTGAATGCGTGCAGCCCAGGCTGCCACGATGCGACGATCGCGTCTGCCGACGTGCCCGCGTCGAGTGCGAGGCGGACCGCGTCGGTGCCCCAGTCGCGGTCCATGATCTGCTCGTGGGCGACGTGGTATTTGCCTTGCGCGCGTGCTGCGGCGAGCAATTCGATCGCCGTGCGCACGTTCGGGAACGTATGCGGATCGGTCACGTTGATCGCCACGCCGTGCAGCGTTTTCCCCGCCCAGAAGCCCCGCACCGGAGACCAATCCGCCGGCTCGAACTCCACGCCGGGGATCTTGCGCGCGACGAGCGCCGCGCGAAATGCGACCGGATCGAACGAATACCCGCCGGCATATTCAAAGGGCCGATCGGTGCCGATGCCGTTGTTCACGCCCGCTTCGTCGACGAGGCCCGTCGCGAGGTACACCAGCGTCGTGCGCGCGTACGGCATGTTCGGCGACGTCGGCACCCATTTGAGCCCGGTGTCGGACCACAGCATCTCGCGCGTCCAGCCTTGCATCGGGATCACGCGCAGCTTGCAGCCGATCGCGAAGTGCTCGTTGAACATGCGCGCGAGCTCGCCCACCGTCATGCCGTGCCGTTCGGGGATCGGGTAGAGCCCGATGAACGACTTGAACTTCGGGTCGAGCACGGGGCCGTCGAGCAGCACGCCGCCGATCGGATTGGGGCGGTCGAGCACCCACACTTCCTTGCCGTACTGCGCGGCCGATTCCATGACGTACGCCATCGTCGAGACGTAGGTGTACGGGCGCGCGCCGACGTCTTGGATGTCGAACAGCAGCACGTCGATGCCGTCGAGCATCTCCTTGGACGGATGCCGCGTCTTGCCGTACAAGCTGTGCACGGGCAGCCCGGTCTTCTCGTCGGTCGACGAGCCGACGGTCTCGCCGGCGAGCACCGTGCCGCGGATGCCGTGCTCCGGGCCGAACAGCGCCTTCACGGCGATCTGCCCGTTGCGGTGCACCGCGTCGACGAGCGGCTCGCCGCTCGAGAGCACGCCGCTGGGATTCGTCACGATGCCGATCGTGCGCCCGCGCAGATCGCGCCACGCATCGCGCACGAACACGTCGTCGCCCAGCGACACCACGGGTTTTTCAAACACGGCGCGCGGCCGCGCCACGGGTTCGGTCGCGCGCGCCGCCGCAGGAACGGCGAGTATCGCAGCGGTGGCGGTCAGAAACGAACGGCGGTGCATTTTCAAAATGTTCCTGGTGATGGACCGAGCCCAGAAGCATCTCGCCCTGCTCGGAGTGTAGTTGCGAGGTCGGATTGGGGGCCCCGCGCAGGGCGCGGGGGGCGCGCAGCCCGGGGCGGAGCGCCTTCAAACGAACTCCGGGTGGGTGCCGGCGGGGATGAGGTGCGCTTGCGCGGCGCGCGCGAAGAGGTCGTCGACCGCCGCGGCGCCCGCATCGCCGACGTCGTCGCTGTACTCGTTGACGTAGAGCCCGATGTGCGCGCGCATCACGTCGTCGTCCATCTCGAATGCGTGCGCGCGGACGTACGCGATGATGTCGCCTTCGCGTTCGCGGGCGAAGCGCAGGCTGCGCCGGATCGCGTCGTCGATCGCGCGCGCGTCGCCGTCGGATACGTCGCGCCGCACCAGGATCGCGCCGAGCGGGATCGCGTTGCCGGTCGTCGCCTCCCACCAGTCGCCCAGATCGATCGCCGACACGAGCCCCGCGTGCTGGTACGTGAACCGCGACTCGTGGATGATGAGCCCCGCCGCGACCTCACCGTTCTTCACCGCGTCGACGATGCGGTCGAACCGCATCTCCACCGTGCGCGGCTCGCGCCCCAGCGCCAGGCGCAAGAGCGCGTACGCGGTCGTGAAGCGGCCCGGGATCGCGAACACCGCGTCCTCGCCGAAGTCCGTCAGCAGCGGCGCCTTGCTGTCGACGCCGGGCTGCGCGATCACCAGCGGGCCGCAGCCGCGCCCGAGCGCGCCGCCCGCGCGCAAGATGCGGTACTTGTCGAGCAGATACGGGATCGCACCATAGCTGACTTTCGTCAGCTCGTAGCGCCCTTCGCGCGCCGCGAGGTTGAGCGCCTCCACGTCGTCGAGCACCACGTCGACCAGCGGCGCGTCGTCGAGCAGCCCGTTGGTGAGCGCCGCGAAGATGTACGTGTCGTTCGGGCAGGGCGAATAGGCGAGCGAGTAGCGTTTTCGCTGCGTGGTCGCCTGTCCTGAGCTCGTCGAAGCGGTCATTCCGATAGCAGAACGTCCAGCAGCGCGTCCGTCGTTGCAACGGCTGCCGACGCGCCCGCGCGAAAGTCCCATTCGTTGGACGCCCGCTCGCCCACGAGGTTCGATACGCCGCGAATCTCGATCGCCGGCACGCCGGCCGCTTGCGCGGCGCGCAAGACGGCGAAACCCTCCATCGACTCGACGTCCGAGCGAAACCGGTACGCCAGCGCGAGCGCGCGCGCGGTCGTGCTCGTCACGGTCGCCGACGTGACGCCGCGCCCGACGATCACCGGGATGAGCCCGCCGAGAAACGGCCCCAGCAGCGCAGCGTCGGCTTCGACGTGGCGCACGAGCTCGAGCCCCCCGGGCAGCGGAAACGCGCTGCCGTCCTCGAGGCCGAGGTCGGCGAAGTCCTCGCGCGAGCACACGACGACGTCACCGACGGTGCAGCGGTCGCGAAAGCCGCCGCCGATCCCCGCGTTGATCACGGCGGTGTACTGCTTCGCCGCGAGCGCGCGCGCGGTGCCGAACGCCGCTTCCACGGGACCCACGCCGACGGCGACGACGTCGACGCCGTCACGCGCGCGCAGCGCCGCGAGCTCCTGCGCTACCGCGCAGACGACGAGGATGCTGACGTGGGCACCAGATGGCTCGCGACCCACAGCGGACCGACGAGCAGATGCAGCAGGTTGGTGAGAAACGCGGGCGCTTTGCCCTCATACGCGTGGCCGATGAACTGGAACACCCAGCCGACCGCGAACGCGCCGATCGCGAACGGCCACGACAGGTACGCTGCCACGAAGTAGAGCGCGATCATGCCGGCGATCGCGATGACCGCCGCCACACGCACCGCGCGCCCGAGCGTCAGGTAGTATACCGACGTCACGAGCACGGCGAACTCGGCGAGGTTGAGGTTCACGTTCGGGCCCGAGATCGCCGGCAACCGCAGCAGCGCGATGATGCCGAGCACGATCAGCGGGATGCCGATCTCGTGACAAATCAGATTGCGCCGGTCGCGGTGGTATGCTCCGTACTCTTCGAACAGCCGGTTCCCTGACGTCATGGACATCTACCTCACGCCGATGAACTTGTGCGTTTGCAGCGACAGCCGAAGCCGGCTCGGATTGCGCTTCGCGGCCTCGACCGCGAGCGCGACGTTGGCCGGCTTGTTGCCCTCCGGCTGCAAGAACAGCGGTGTGCTTTCCGGGAACTCGGCGATCCATTCCTCCGGCACGCGGCCGTCCACGATCAGCTTCGCCTCGTTCGCGCGCCGCGCCATTGCGGGCGCGAGGCGTTCTTTCGGCGACACGGTCAGCCACACGTCGGTGGGCAGCTCGGTGGGAAGCGTGCCGTTGGACTCGATGTGCACGCGCCGCCCGTCGGCGCGCAGCGCGTCGATGAGCGCGCGCGTCTCGCGCTGCGCGAGCGGCTCGCCGCCGGTGAGGATCACCATCGGGCACGCGCCGCCTTCGGCGCGCACGCGTTCGACGACGTCACCAACGGATGCGATGAACTTCAGCGCGTAGTCGGTGTCGCAGAACGCGCAGCTGAGATTGCAGCCGGCGAGGCGGACGAAGACCGCGGGTGTCCCGGTCCACGTCCCCTCGCCTTGCACGCTGTAGAAGATCTCAGCGAGTTGGAGCACCCGGTCTCTTTAGTAGCCGCGGGGTCTCGTCGCCTGCGAACGCGCGGTCACGACCTGCACGGTGACGACCGAGTTCTGCGGGATCGTCACGTTCTGCTTCGCGTTCTTCGCGTACACGTAGCCGCCGGCCGCGCCGAGCAGGCCGCCCATGTTCGTGCCGATCTTCTTGCCCAGGATGTTGCCGACGATCATGCCGGCGACCGCGCCGCCCGCTTCGTTGACGGCGTTGCTCTTCGTGTTCTCCGTGATGCCGGTCGTGCGGCCGGTGAGCGCGTACGTGTTGCCCGCGCGCGTCTTGAGCGTGTCGTATGCGATCGACACCTTGCCGGGCCGGCCTTGGCCGGCGGACTGCACGTCGTCGACGTGGGCGTAGATGGTGGCGCCGGTGATGTTGTTGTCCTGCGAGTGCACGTTCGAGATCGTGACGCGCTGGCCGACGACGGCGTCCTTGGAGCTGACGTTCTGGTCGATCGTGCCGACGAGGTTGGTGCCCGCCGAGATGGCCGCTGATGCGGCGAGCGGGATGAATGCGACGGCTGCTGCCGTGAGGGCGAGTGCGAGTTTGCGAATCATAGGTCTGGGAGCCTCTCTTGGCTTGGCTGGGGTCCGGTCGAGCCTCTTTTACCCGGCGTGGCTCGATGGATCGCCCTTTTTCATAACGACGCAGGCCCTCGGAGTCTCCCACAGCGTCAGCTCAGCGAGCTGCGAGAGCTCGCTTGCGAGCCGGTCCCAGATCCAGCTCACGATGTTTTCCGCGGTCGGGTTGTCCATCAGCTCGTTGAGCGACCGGTGGTCGAGCTTGTCGATCACCGCCGCCTTCACCACCCGGGAGACCACCTCGAAATCCTCGACCATCCCCGCCGCGGGGCCGCTTTGCTGGAGCGGGCCCTCCAGCGCCACGTCGAGCCGGTACGAGTGGCCGTGGAGCCGGGCGCACTTGCCGGGGTGGTGCGGGAGCACGTGCGCGGCCTCGAACGTGAAGGACTTGCGGATTTGCACAGCCCAGGGACTTCGCCGTGACCACCAATCGCTCCCGACTCGTCGCCCAGACCCTCACCGCCCAGGTGGCGCCGCCGCTGCTGAGCTCGATGCTGTACGACGTGGGCGCCGACGGCGTGCCGCGGATCCTGCCCGGCGTCGGCGGGATCACGCTCAACGTGCGCGTCGGCGACTCCGCTTTCGCATTCGAAGCGGATCACATTGAGCCGGCGGTCAGCGTGCGCCACCCCGACGACAAGGTCAACGCCGCGTTCTGCGCGCTTGCGTGCATCGGCAACGTCGCGACGGTCGCGAGCGGTGATGCCAAGGGGGAGCGCGGCGTCGTCACCGGCAAGCACGGCGGCATCGAGCACGTCATCATCGACTTCCCGGAACGCGTGATGGAGAAGATGCTGATCGGCGACACGATCGTCGTGCGCGCGAGCGGCGTCGGGCTCGCGCTCGACGACGCCGGCGACGTCAAGGTATTCAACTGCGATCCGGATCTGCTCGACAAGCTGCGGATCGAACGCGTCGGCGTCGCGCTTTCGCGTGCCGGTTGCGCGCATCGTGCCCGCGCGCGTGATGGGCTCGGGGCTCGGCCGCCAGACGGTGGTGCGCGGCGACTACGACATCCAGTGCTTCGACGACGCGACGGTGCGCGAGTTCGGCCTGCACGAGCTGCGCCTGGGCGACGTCGTGGCGATCACCGATGCAGACAACTCGTTCGGCCGCATCTACCGCACCGGCGCCGTCACGATCGCCGTCGTGTCGCACGGCATGTCGTACATCGCCGGCCACGGCCCCGGCGTGACGACGCTGCTGACGTCCGCGAGCGGCGCGCTCGAGCCGCACGCGGACGCGCGCGCGAACCTCGCGACGATCCTCGGCTTGCGATGAAAGACCCGCGCGTCGACCCGATCTCGCCCGAGCAGCGCGCGGAGCCCGTCGTCATCGCGCCGTACGATCCCGCGTGGCCGGCGGCATTCGCGAGCCTGCGCGGCCGGCTCGCCGCCGCACTCGGCGATCTCGCCGCGGGCATCGAGCACATCGGCAGCACCGCCGTGCCGGGCCTCGACGCAAAGCCGATCGTGGACGTCGACGTCGTGATGCGGCGGCGCGAGGACCTCACCGCCGTCGTGCAGCGCCTCGCGGAGCTCGGCTACGAGCACCTCGGCGACCTCGGCATCGTCGGGCGCGAAGCGTTCCGCTCGGCGCCCGAGCTGCCGCGCCACCACCTCTACGTCTGCGCCGCCGGCGCGGCGCCGTTGCAGGCGCACCTCACGCTGCGCGACGTGCTCCGCGGCGATCCGAAGCTCGCGGCGGAGTATGCCGCGCTCAAGCACGAGCTGGCCGAACGTTTTCGCGACGACCGCGACGCATACGCCGAAGGCAAGAGCGCATTCATCACCGCCGTCTTGCTTCGCGAACGCGCGAACGCCGAAAAACGCGCACTCCGGCGCGGGCCGGGGTAGGGTAGCAACCCGAGCCGTCGAAAGCTCCCATGCCACAAGCCGGGGGGGACGTTCTCATGCCGACACAGCTTTCACCGAATTTCACGCTCGAAGAGCTCACGACGACGAACACGGGGCTCGACAACACGCCGAACGCCGACGAGAAGGCACGCCTGCAGTTGCTCGCGGAGTTCATGGAAAAAGTGCGTGCCGTACTCGGCAACAAGTCGATCTCGGTCAACTCCGCGTTCCGCAGTGCCGCCGTGAACAACGCGGTGGGCGGCGTCAGCAACAGCGCGCACCGGCTCGGCTACGCCTGCGACTTCGTGTGCCCGAGCTTCGGCACGCCGCTCGACGTGTGCCGCGCGCTCGACGCGGCGGGAACGGCGGGCACGATCGTGTTCGACCAGCTGATCCAGGAAGGAACCTGGACGCACGTCTCGCGCGATCAGACCGGCAACGGCACCGGCGCGCCGCGCATGATGCGCCTGACGCTCATCGGACCCGGACAGTACGCGTCGGGAATCAAGCCGACGCCCTGACGAGCGTCCTGCCTAGCCCAGGCGCTCAGCGCTTTGCGCGGCGCAGGTGGACGGCGTTCGCGCGGTAGTCGAACCACAGCTCGTACGACCGCAGCAAGTCCGTGCCGACGATGCCGTCGACGTCTTCCGTGCCGAGGTCGGCGTTGGAGACGTCGGCCGTCGCGTCGCGCGTCCAGATGCCGCCCAGCTCGAACGTCGGCACGCGCGTCGTTTCAGCGTTCGCGAAGCCGCCCATGCCGCGCACGTGCATGGTGCTCGCGACGCGATCGGGCGTGAAGTCGCCGCGCTCCGCGAACAGCGTCTCGAACACCGTGCGGTTCGCCCCGGTGTCGAGCACGACGCGGCCGTTCGCGTTGCCGGCGCGCACGTGCACGGCGGGCGTCTTGTCGTCGAGCGCGAGCGTCACGGTGCTCGTATCGGCCGGCGCACGGAACCGGTCGGGCGCCGTTGCTTCGGCGAGGTTCTTGTGCAGGTCGAGGTGCACGACCGCGTCGGCGAAGAAGTCGAAGCCGAGCAGCCCGCCCAGGCGGGTGTGGTTGTCGATGTGGAACGGCACCGTGACGACGCGCGACACGACGTTGCGCATGCGCAAGCCGCCGATCGTCATCTGCGGCACGATGGTTGTCGTCTCCGGGAACGTGCCCAGCGTCGCACCGACGCGCTTGCCGTACGATTCGAGGCTTTGCTGCTCGACGACGAACGGGTCGACCACGATCCCCGCCGCGCCCGTGTCGAGCAAGAAGTCGTACGCGCCGCGGCCGACGATCACGCGCACGACCGCGAGGCCGTTGACGAAGCGCACCGGCAGCCGGACCGTAGTCTCGCGCGGCGGGAACTCCACGACGTGGCGTGAGGCGGGGATGTCGACGTCGTGCAGGTCCGGTGTCGTGTCGAGCGTGCGGCTCGCGAGGATCTGCTCGCGCTCGTTGCCCAGCGAGTCGGTGGTGCGCACGCGCGACGGCTCGGGGACGCCTTCGACGGCGCGGTAGTCGTCGTAGGTGCTCGTGTAGCGGCGGCGGCGCTCGACGTACTCGCGGCGCGCGATGTTGCCGCTGCGCTTGTCGATGTACAGCCACTCGTGCCGTCCGGTGGGCGGGTTGATCTCGACGACGTACGCGTTGAGCGCGAGCGAGTCGCCGATCACGCGGATGTTGCGGTCCTCGCCAGGATCGCGAAAGATGCGGTCGCTGACCGCGTCGCGCTGCTCGTGGACACCGGCGTAGGTGAACGTGATCCCGTTGCGGTTCTGCTCCCACCGGACGCCGCGGTACAGGCCGCGCTCGTACGCGAGCGGCCCCAGCGAGGTCGTCTCGCGCACGTCCTTGCCGAGCCGGTTCACCTTGTACGATCCGACCGTACCGTCTTGAAACAGCCGCCAGTCTTCGAGGATGGTCACGTTGCGCGTGTGGTCGCGGCGCGACCGGTCGTAGAGCGCGCGAACTCGGGCGAGCGTCGCGCTCGACGGGATCAGTCCGCCCGGCTCGTCGTCGATCGCCGCGAGAACGGGTGCGGCGGTGAAGACGAACGCGGCGAGGAGCATCGCTCCCCGCCGCGCGAGTGTCGTTAGAGGGATCCCGTCGGTCCCATCGCTTCGAGCCGCTTCTTGAGATCGCTCAAGAAACCGCTCGCGACGGCTCCGTCGACCACCCGGTGGTCCAGCGACATGCAGACGTTCATGATCGAGCGGATCGCGATCGAGTCGTCGTCGCGCACCACCGGCCGTTTCACGACGGCTTCGGTGGTCACGATCCCCGTCTGCCCCGGCACCAGGATCGGCGCCGAGAGGATCGAGCCGTTCGCACCGGTGTTGTTCACGGTGAACGTGCCGCCCGCGAGATCGTCTGCGCCCAGGCGGTTGCGGCGCGCTTTGTCGATCAGCTCGCCGGCCGCCAGCGCGATGCCCTTGATCGAGAGCTGGTCGGCGTGGCGGATCACCGGCACCACGAGGTTGCCGCCGGCCGCGATCGCGAGCCCGATGTTCACGTCGCGGTGCACGCGGATGCCCTCGTCGGTGAACGACGCGTTCATCAGCGGGAACGCCGCGAGCGACTCGACGGCCGCGCGCACGAAGAACGGCAGCAGCGTGAGCTTCACGCCGTACGCTTTCTCGAATGCGTCCTTCTCGCGCGCGCGCCACTTCCACACGTTGGTGACGTCGACTTCGGTCATCGTCCACGCGTGCGGCGCGGTATGCTTCGACTCCACCATCCGCTGCGCGATGATCTTGCGCGCCTGCGTGAGCGGAATCAAATCGCCGGGTTGTGCGCCGGCGTACGAGGGCTTCGCCGTGCCGGGCGCCTTCGGCGGTGCGGTCGCGCTCGGCGTGGGAGCGGTAGGTGCCGGCGGTGCAGCGGCCGATGCCGCGGGCGACACATATTCGGCGTTGTCCGCAGTGATCGTTGCCGCGACACCGGCGCTCGGCCCGGCTTTCGCCGCCGCGAGGATGTCGTTCGCCGTGATGCGGCCGTTGCTGCCGGTGCCTTGCACGCGGTTCAGGTCGATGCGGTGCTCGCGCGCGAGACGCCGTACCGCGGGCGACGTGCGCACGCCGTTCCCGAGCAGCATGCCGTTGTCGGTCAGAACCTTCTGCTGCGGCGTCGACGCGCCGTCGTGCGTGATGATCTTCTCGACCGGTGCGCCGTTGCTGGGCGCGCTGAACGTCGGCCCGCTGAGCCCGACGTTGCCGCCCGGGACGGGCTCGTCGCTGGCCTGATGGTTCGCCTCCGCCGTCGTGCCCGCTGCGACTTGCTCGCTCGGCGACGCGCTTCCGTTCGGCGCCGGCGTCTCCGCCGCGACGTCGTCGATGATCGCGATCGGCGCGCCGGTCGGCACCGTCTCGCCTTCTTTGACGATCAGCTCGCGGATCACGCCGGTGACCGGCGACGGGACTTCGGCGTTGACCTTGTCGGTCGACACCTCGACGAACGCTTCGTATTTCTCGACGCTGTCGCCGGGCTTCTTGAGCCACTGCGCGACGGTGCCTTCGGTAACCGTCTCGCCCAGCTGCGGCATCGTGATCGTGGTAGGCACTAGAACTTGGCCAGCTCTCTCATCGCCTCGACCATCTCCTCGGTGGACGTCATGAACTCTTCCTCGAGCGGCATCGCATAGCCCATCGCCGGGACGTCCGGACCCGCGAGACGGCGCACCGGCGCGTCGAGCTCGAAGAGCGCTTCTTCGGCGACCATCGCGCTGATCTCGGCGCCGATGCCGCCGAACTTATTGTCCTCGTGGATGATCAGCAGCTTGCGCGTCTTGCGCACCGACGCGAGGATCGTGCCCTTGTCCATCGGCCGGATCGAGCGCAGATCGACCACCTCGACCGAGACGCCCTCGCCTTCGAGCCGGTTCGCGGCATCGAGCGCTTGGTGCAGGTTGTAGCCGTAGCTCACGACCGTGAGCTGCGTGCCGGCCTTCTTCACGTCGGCCTTGCCGATCGGGATCGTGTAGTAGCCGCCGGGGACTTCGCCCTTCACGCTGCGGTACGTCTTCTTGTGCTCGAGGAACAGCACTGGGTCGGGGCACTCGATCGCGGCGTTGAGCAGGCCCTTGATGTCGGCCGGCGTCGACGGCGCGAGGATCGTGAGGCCGGGCACGTGATAGAACAGCGCTTCGATCGACACGGAGTGCGAGAGCGCGCCGCGCACGCCCCCGCCGTACGGCGTGCGGATCACGAGCGGGCACGTGTAGTCGCCGTTGCTGCGATAGCGCGTCTTCGCCGCTTCGCCGACGATCTGGTTGAACGCCGGATAGATGAAGTCCGCGAACTGGATCTCGGCGATCGGTCGCAGGCCTTCCATCGCCATCCCGATCGCGACGCCGACGATCGACGCCTCCGCGAGCGGCGTGTCGATGATGCGCTGCTCGCCGAACTCTTCGAGGAAGCCTTTGGTGATCAGGAAGACGTTGCCCCGCGCGCCGACGTCCTCGCCCATGATCAGCACGCGGTCGTCGCGCACGAGCGCGTCGTGTAACGTGGTGCGCACGGCCTCGACGTTGGTCATCGTCACGCCGGTCTGCTGCTGCGCGGTCGCGGTCATCAGTCTGCGAACTCCTGCCACGGGTGATAATCCCCCGCGACGATGTTGGTGTAGAGGCTTTCCACGGGCGGGTACGGCTGCGCTTCGGCGGCGTCCGTCGCCTCGTTGGTCTCGCGCAGCACGTCGCGCTTGAGCGTCTTGGCGCGCGCTTCGTCGATGACGCCCGCTTCGATCAGCGCCTGCTCGAAGCGCGGGACCGGATCGAGCTTGCGGCGCTCTTCGATGACCTCGCGCGGGCGGTAGGTGCGGTCGTCGTCGTCGGTGGAGTGCGACAAGAAGCGGTAGCACTTCGCCTCGACGATGGTCGGCCCGCCGCCGCTGCGCGCGCGGTCGAGCGCTTCGGCCATCGTCTTGTAGGTCGCGACCGGGCTGAAGCCGTCGCACACCACGCCCGGCAAGCCGTAGCCCGGCGCCTTGTCCGCGACGTTGGCGACCTTCATCTGCTTGTCCTGAGGCGTCGAGATCGCCCACTCGTTGTTCTGGACGAGGAACACGATCGGGAGGCTGTGGACCGCGGCGTAGTTGACCGACTCGTGCCACTCGCCTTGCGACGTCGCGCCTTCACCGTTGCTGCAGATGACGGCGCGGCCGGACTCGCCGCGATACCGGAACGCCGCCGCGACGCCGACGGCATGCGTGCAGTGACCCGCGATGATGGACGAGATCGACAGCACGCCCAAGTCGTGATTCGTGTAGTGGTTGGGGAACTGCCGCCCCATCGAACGATCGGTCTGGCGAGCGAACAGCGACGAGAGGATCTCGAACGGGCTCATCCCGACGCCCAGCGCCAGCCCCAGATCGCGATAGTACGGGACGAGCACGTCCTGCCCGCGCCGAAAGGCCGCCGCCGCTCCGGCCTGGACAGCTTCGTGGCCTTCGGAGCCCAGCGCGAACGCGATCTTCCCCTGGCGGTTCAGCTGAAAGCCGCGGTTGTCGAGCTGGCGCTGCAGCAGCATGTTGCGGAGCATCGCGACGAGCTGCTCGTCGCCCAGACCGGCGCGGTCGAGCTCCCGGCCGCGTGCGGTCGTCGTTTTCGCCATCGAGTCGATCCCCTGGGCCCTGTGAAGTGAGAACCGCGGATACTCGCGCGCCGAGCGCGGCGACTCCTGCGGAGACCGCCGTCCCAACCGCTCCCCACGGCGCCGGGACGGCCGAGCGGCACGCCGTCACACTGCCCTGCGCCGCCAGGAAAAGCCCGGCTCCCCACCATAATGCAGACGAGCGGCCGTCGTGCGCCCTGCGATGCGGCGCCGCTCACGTGCATTCGGGTGCCGGCGCACGACGTTTTTTCGCACGCATCAAATTTTTTTGCACGTATCACACACAGAGAGAGGTTCGCGTATGGGCGTTCTGCGCTTCATTCGTCCTCGGCCATCGCTATACGGACGGCGCCTGATGGGCGCCGTCTGCATCGCCATCCTGGCCGCCGGCTGCTCCGGCGGGGGAGGCGGGACCAGCGCAACGCCGCCCGTCGCCACGCAGCCCACCAACAAAGGCACCGCCAGCGTCACGTTCACCATGCACTGGGGCACGGGGACCGCGGCGGTGCGGCGCACCCCGCGCTACGTCCCCGCGACGGCGCGCAGCGTATCGGTCACGGTCAACGGCGGCGCGCCGCAGTATCTCAACGCGCCGGCCACCACGCTCGTGATCGACGCGCCCGTCGGCACCGACACGTTCGTGTTCCAGACGTACGACGAGCAGAACGGCCAGGGCAACGTGCTGAGCCGCGCATCGGTGACGCAGACCATCGTGCTCGGCGGCGCGAACAGCGTCTCGGCCGTGCTCAACGGCGTCGTCGCGTCGGCCACGATCTCGCTGAGCAACCCCGCGCCGAACGCCGGCGTTCCGGCGACCGTCAACGTGAACGTCGCGGCGAGAGACGCCGACGGCAACACGATCGTCGGCCCGGGCGACTACAGCGTGCCGATCCACCTGGCGGTCAACGACTCGACCAACAGCGGTACGCTGGCGCTCTCGACCAACAACGTGCAGAACCCGGCGACGACCGCGACCCTGACCTACAACGGCGGCACGCTCAACAGCGGCCTGCCCGGCGGCCCGACCGCGACGGTCGTCGCGAGCGGCACGGGCATCAGCACGACGTCGGCGGCGTTCACGCCGAAACCGACGATCTACCAGTTCTCGATCCCCGTGTCGACCAACAAGCCGCGCTACATCGCGGCCGGCAGCGACGGCAACATGTGGTTCACCGAGTTCCCGGGCAACGCGATCGCGCGCATCACCCCGGCGGGCGTGGTGACCGAGTTCCCCGTGCCGACCGCGAACGCGTTCACTGCGGAGCTCCCCCACATCATCGGCGCCAGCGACGGCAATCTCTGGTTCACCGAATCCGGTGCCACGGCGAACAAGATCGCGAAGAGCACGACCTCGGGCACGATCACCGAGTTCGCCACGCTCTTCGCGCCGCCGCCCCCGGATCAGCCGGCAGGGCTCGTCGACCGCCTCGACGGCAACATCTGGTACGTCGGGAACGGCAGCGCCCGCGTGGGCTTCCTCTCCTACAGCGGCGCGACGGCCGGTGAGACCAGCGTCCCGACCGCGAACGCCGGTCCGTTCGGCATCGCGACGGCGCCGGACAACAACCTCTACTACACCGAGCAGAACGTCGACAAGATCGGCCGCATCACGGACCTGTTCCACCCGCAGAGCGAGATCACGCTGACGGCCGGCACGCAGCCGAAGGACATCGTGCGCGGACCGGACGGCAACCTGTGGTTCACCGAGTACCTGCGCGGCAACATCGGCCGGCTCTCACCGAACTCGTTCTCGGTGACCGGCGAGTTTCCGACCCTGACGCCGATCTCCGGGCCATGGGGCATCACCGTCGGTCAAGACGGCGCGCTATGGTTCACCGAACAGGGCAGTGCCTTGTCGATCGACCGGATCGGCCGCATCACCACGGGCGGCACCGTGAGCGAGTATCCGTCGCCGGTGACGGGCCTGGCACTTCAGGGCATCGCCACCGCCCCCGACGGTTCGCTCTGGTTCTGCGAACCGGGCAGCGGCCTCAACCCCGGCCGCATCGGAAAGCTGGTGTACTGATGCGCACTCTGAAGGAGCTCTCCCGCGTGCATCTGCGCACCGCACTCGGCGCCGCCGTCATCCTCGGCGCCGCGCTCATCACGGGCTGCACGGAAGGCGGCACGTCGAACCCGGCTCCCGTCGTCAACGTGTCGGTTCCGACGCCGCTGCCGACAGCGGTGCCGACTGCAACGCCGGTCCCGACGGCAACGCCGGTTCCGACGCCGGTCCCCCCGGCGGCGCTCACTGCTCCCGGCGGCAGCTCCGTCTCGATGACGAAGGCGGGTCAAACCGGCACGTTCACCGTCAACGAAAACGGGTATTCCGGCACGCTGACGGCGTCGAACGGCTCACCGTCGTGCGCGGGCATCGCGACGTTCGCACCGGCCTCCGGCACCGGTCCGACGGTGACGTTCACGATCACCGCGGTCGCGGCCGGGATCTGTCAGATCAAGGTGCAGGACACCAACGGTCAGACCGTCGCGGTGAGCGTCACCGTCACCACGACTACGGGTAGCGTCACCAGCAAACGCCGTCAGTAACGGCGCTGCAACCACGATAGCCCGCCGCGACCAGGGTTGCGGCGGGCTATTTTGTTTGCGTGCACGACGCAGCGGGAACGTGTCTCGGCAATCGATCCGATCGCAACGATCAGGAGGGGTTCAACACGATGGCAGCAGCGAAGGGCGGCCGCAAGAAGGCCGGCACCACGCGAAAGAGCAGCGCGAAGAAGACCGGCGGCGCAAAAAAGGGCGGCGCGAAGAAGGGCGGCGCGAAGAAGACCGCGCGCAAGAAGAGCGTCGTCGGAAAGGCGACCGCGGGGGCGAAGAAGGTCGCCGGGCGCGCGAAGAAGGCCGCCGGCGCGACCCGCAAAGCGGCGACCGGCGCGGCGAAGAAAGCCTCGAGCACCGTGAAGAAGGCGACGCGCGGCGCGCGCAAAGTGGGCGAGGTGCTCAAACAGGCCGGCGACGTGTTCGAAGCGGGCGCGGCCGTCGTCGAGACGGTCGCCGCGAAGGTCGGCGACGTCGCGAAGAAGGGCACGCGCGCGGTCGCAAAGCGCCCGCGGCGCAAGGCGCAGCCCGCAACGCAGTAGTCCCCCGAAACGGCAAAACCGCCGGCGCTTTGAGCGCCGGCGGTTTGCCGTGCGCGGCTCAGTCCAGCGACGCCGGAAGCCGCTCGCGATACATCGCGAGCGCGTCTTCGTTCTCGATCAGCGTCCGCGCGATCGACGGGTGCGGCTCAGCGTGGTTGCGGAGGTAGTCGATCTCGCCTTGCTCGGGCCGGATCGCGAACGCGAGCTGCTCCTGGTCCAGCGAGAACTGGGCGTCGACGCCCGGCTTGTTACCGCGCGCGTCGAACCGGATCCAGCGCCCGAGCGAGCCGAGGAACACCGTGTTCAGCGCGTGGACCGCGTGGCCGCCGGATGCGTCGTCATAGAGCGTCAGGCGCTGATAACAGATGCCGGCGGCGAGGCCGGCACGCCGCAGCAGCGCGGCCGCGAGGTGGCTCTTGGCGTAGCAGATCCCCTCACGATACGCGAGGACGTCGACCGCCGAGCGCGTGACGCGGCGGCCCTGAACGTCCCACGAATGCGACACCTCGTCGCGCACGAAGCGAAAGACCTCGCGTGCGGCGTCGGCTTCGTAGAGGCCGCGGAGCCGGTCTTCGACGAAGGCGCCGATCTCCGGCGCATCGACCTCGATCAACGGCGCCGGCGCGAGGAACGCTTCGAAAGGCGCTTCGGTAACGAGAGCCGTCATGGCCGTGTGGACATGTCCGCGCGTGCGAATCGTTGCATGCCGCGGCCGGTTCCTGCGGGCGGATTGGAGGGACGATGGACCCCGTTCGATACGACAGCATCGGCGCCGCCGTGCGCCGTTCGGCGGTGCGCGTTCCGCGCAAGGTCGCGCTGCGCTTCGGCGAGCGGACGTGGACGTACGAGGCGCTCGACCGTGGCGCCAACCGGATCGCCCGCGCGTTGATAACGGCTGGGCTCCAGCCCGGTGCGCGGCTCGCGGCATACGGCCGAAATTCCGATGCGTACTTCCTGGCCTGGCTGGGCTGCGTGCGCGCCGGCGTCATCCACGTTCCGGTGAACTACGCGCTGCGTCCCGAGGAACTGGGATACATCGTGCGGCAGTGCGGCGCGTCCGGCGTCGTGTGCGACGAAGCCCTATCCGCGAACGTCGCGGCGAGCGCCGACGCGTCCGCGACGGGCATCCAGGGCCGCTTTTACGGCGGCGGCGCGGCGTTGGACGTCTTGGCCGCGGCGCTCGACGAAGGCATCGACGGTGCGGCGATCGACGTGCCCAACGACGAAGGCATCGCGCAGATTCTCTACACGTCGGGGACGACCGCCGAGCCCAAAGGCGCGGTGATGACGCACCGGGCGTTTCTCACCCACTACGCCAGCTGCATGGTCGCCGCCGACATGAGCGCGACGGACCGGACGCTCGACGCGCTGCCGCTCTATCACGCGGCGCAGATGCACGCGTTCTTCATGCCGCACGTGCTGCTCGGCGCCAGCGCGGTCCTGATCGAAGCGCCCGAGCCCGCGCTGGTGCTGCGGCTGATCGAAGAGCACCGCATCACGTCGTTCTTCGCACCGCCGACGGTGTGGATCGGCTTGCTGCGGCACGACGATTTCGACCGGCGCGATCTCACCAGCCTCGAGCGCGTGTATTACGGCGCGTCGATCATGCCGGTGCCGGTGCTGGAGGAGCTGCGGCGGCGCCTTCCGGGCGCGAAGCCGTACAATGGCTACGGGCAGAGCGAGATCGGCCCGCTCGCGACGATGCTGCGCCCCGAGGAGCACGACGCGCGGCCGGCGTCGGCGGGGCGGCCGGTTCTGAACGTCGAGTCGCGCGTCGTGGACGAGCAGATGAACGACGTTGCGCCCGGCGTCCCCGGCGAGATCGTCCACCGCTCGCCGCAGCTCATGCTGCGCTACTGGGACAAGCCCGAAGAAACCGCGGAGGCGTTCGCGGGCGGCTGGTTCCACTCGGGCGACGTCGCATGGCGTGACGAGGAAGGCTATCTGTTCGTCACCGACCGCGTGAAGGACATCATCAACACGGGCGGCGTCGTCGTGTCCAGCCGCGACGTGGAAGAGGCGCTGTTCACGCACCCGAGCGTCTACGAATGCGCGGTGATCGCGCTGCCCGACCCGAAATGGATCGAAGCGGTGACGGCCATCGTCGCCCTGCGCCCCGGCGCACGCGCGACCGAAGCCGAGCTGATCGCGCACGCCGGCACGACCCTCGCGCCGTTCAAGGTACCCAAGCGCGTGATCTTCACGGACACGCTGCCCCGCAACACGGCAGGCAAGGTGCTCAAACGCGAGCTGCGCACGACGTACGCGGACGGTGCTCGGTGACCGCGCGCTGGATGGTACTGGCGGTCGCGCTAGGCTGCGGCGGCTGTGCCGCGGCCCACGGCGCGCCGAGCGCGCCCGGCGCGACGAGCGCGCCCGGCGCGCCGCCGCACGGCATCGTGTTCGTGGCGGGGCCGTATGTCCGTACGAACAACGGCGGCTTGCCGCCGCGCGATACGCGTGCCTACCGCGATGGCAAGCTCGTCGCGACCTACCACGCGCGCGTGCTGCCGGCCCGCGACCACGCCGCGGCGTCATTGCTCTACGACGAGCTCGGCGGCACGGCGCGCCCGATCGGCGGCGGCCGTGCAGCGCCATTCGATCCGTGTCCAGTCTCGTATCACCTCTCCGGACGCTCCGTGGAGCTTTCCCCGGATGGCCGGCGTGGACTCTGCATCGCGGAATCAAGCGATGACATCATCGTATTCGACGTCGCACGCTGGCGCTCGACACGACGCGTCGTATTCAAGACGTCACCGTACGGCGGCGCCGCCGGCTGGTTGGACGACAGGCGGATTGCCGTGATGGAATATAGGCCGGCATGTCCGCGCGGGGTGCAGAAATTCGAGGGCTTCCGCGGCGTCGCGATCATCGACACCAACGGGCGCGTGCTCGAGCGCGGGCCGTGCATGTCGACCGTTCTCGCCGGTCCGCGCGGCCCGATTTACGTGAAGTACCGGGTCGCGTTCGACACGATGACCAGCGTGCTGTACGCCGTCACGGGGAGCCCGATCCCGCGCATGGAGTTCTCGTCCGATGGAGGCCGTTCGTGGCGCGACGGGAGGCCGCAATTCGCCGACGGCGACGGCCGCGTGTTCTACTTCGATGGCAACGAGTGGGAAGGGACGTTGCGGGTGGACGGGATGCCGACCGCCTTTCGCAACAGCAGCGGGGCCGGGTGGGCTATGCCGTGACGATCTTCGCCGCGTTCTCCAGGCCGAGCTTTTCGATCGACGTCTCGCGCATCTTGTACTTCTGAACTTTGCCGCTGACCGTCATGGGCCAGCCGTCGACGAACATCACGTAGCGCGGGATCTTGTAGTGCGCGATCTGACCTTTGCAATAGTCCTTGACGTCTTGCTCGGTAACTTCCGCGCCGTCGTTGAGGATCACCCAGGCGCACAGCTCCTCGCCGTAGCGCTCGTCGGGGACGCCGATCACCTGCACGTCCTTGACGGCGGGGTGCGTGTACAAGAACTCCTCGATCTCGCGCGGGTACACGTTCTCGCCGCCGCGGATCACCATGTCCTTGATGCGACCGCTGATGTTCAGGTAGCCGTCGTCGTCCATCGACGCGATGTCGCCGGTGTGCATGTAGCGCGCGGGATCGATCGCCGTTGCGGTGGCGTCGGGATTCTCCCAGTAGCCGAGCATCACCGAGTAGCCGCGCGTGCAGAGCTCACCGGGCACGTTGCGCGGCACGATCCGGCCTTCGGGGTCGACGACTTTCACCTCGATGTGCGGGTGCACGCGGCCGACCGTCGCCGTCCGCTTCGCGAGCGGGTCGTCGGTCATCGTCTGCGTCGACACCGGCGACGTCTCCGTCATCCCGTAACAGATCGTCACCTCGGGCATGTGCATCTCGCTCTGCACGCGCTTCATGACCTCCACCGGACACGGTGACCCGGCCATGATGCCGGTGCGCAGCGTCCCGAGGTCGTAGTCCTTGAAGTTCGGCAGCGCGAGCTCCGCGATGAACATCGTCGGCACGCCGTACAGCGACGTGCACTTCTCTTTCACGACGGCGTCGAGCGAGAGCTGCGGGTCGAACGTCCAGTTCGGGATGACGATCGCCGCGCCGTGCGTCGTGCACGCGAGGTTGCCGAGCACCATCCCGAAGCAGTGGTAGAACGGTACCGGGATGCACACCCGGTCGTTCTCGGTATAGCGGCAGCCTTCGCCGATGAAGAAGCCGTTGTTGAGGATGTTGTGGTGCGACAGCGTCGCGCCTTTGGGGAAGCCCGTCGTCCCGGACGTGTACTGGATGTTGATCGGCTCGTCGAATTGGCAGCGCGCCTTGCGCTCGGCGAGCGTCGCGTCGTCGCACGAACCGGCCCGCGCCAGATAATCGTCCCAGCTCGTCTCTCCGGATTCCGGTGCGCAGTCGCCCACGATCACGACCTCGCGCAGCACCGTCAGCGATCCGCGCACTTCGCGCACCATCGTGAGGTATTCGCTCGTCTTGTACTGGTCGAGCGTGATGAGCGTGCTCACGCCGCTCTGCCGCAGCGCGTACTCGAGCTCCGACAACCGGTACGCAGGGTTCACGTTGACGAGGATCGCGCCGATCTTCGCCGTCGCGTACTGCGCGAGCACCCACTCGAGCGAGTTGGGCGACCAGATCCCGACGCGCTCGCCGTGCTGCACGCCGGCTGCGACGAACGCTTTGGCGAGCCGGTCTGTCTCGGCGGCGAACTCCGCGTACGTGAGCCGCCGGTTCTGATGCACGGACACGACGGCGTCGTTGCCGGGGAACCGCTGCGCGATGCGGTCCAGGTTGTCGCCGATGGTCTCCCCGAGGAGTGGCACGGGGCTCGCGCCGTGAGCGTAGGACGAAAGCGCCATGGTCCCCTCGCTTCGGCGAAGGCGTCAGGGCTCCGGCGTCTCGTCCTCCTCGGATTCAACGTCGTCAAGAGCCCAGGCAGCCGGATCGTCGACCGGCTCGGGCAGCCGCGCCTCCAACCACTCGCGGCAGAGGCCGGGCCCGAACTCCGTGTCCCGGCACTCGATCACCCACGACAGAAAATCATGCGCGCCGCCGTTCAGATACGGCGGCGGCGACACCGGCATGAACACCGTCGGCAGCCGCTCGTCGATCGAAACGTAGTTCAGAACGTGGCCGAGGTTTTGCACCACGTCCCACGCCAGCGGATGCTCGGTATCCAGAGTGAACTTGACCCACCAGTAGCCGTCGTCTTCCGAGTCCTTGCCGATCGTACCGTCGATACCGGGGACGCGCTGAAGGAACGCGGCGAGGGCATCGAGCTCGGCGTGGTCAGCCATGTCCCGGCGATTTCGTGTGACGCGGCCGAACTCCGGCGGCGACGGCAGTCGGAGCTTCGGTTCGCGTGGAAGGCGGCGCCATGACCGCGATCCCGCATGACGACCTCGTTGCGACCCGGCGGCGGCTCCATGCCGCGCCCGAGCTCTCGATGGTCGAGCACGACACTGCCGCGTTTGTCGCCGCGGAGCTCGGCAAGCTCGGGCTCGACGAGGTGCGCACCGGCGTCGGGATCACCGGCGTGCTCGGCACGCTGAAGGGCGGCAAGCCCGGGCCGGTGACGCTGCTGCGCGCCGACATGGACGCGCTGCCGATCACCGAGCTCAACGACGTGCCGTACAAGTCGGCGCATCCCGGCGTGATGCACGCGTGCGGTCACGACGGGCACGTGTCGATCCTGCTCGCCGCCGCGCGCACGCTCGCGGCGCGCCGCGCCGACGTGCCCGGCACGCTGGTGTTCTGCTTTCAGCCTGGTGAAGAAGGCCATGCCGGCGCGAAGAAGATGATCGACGACGGCGCGCTGGAGAATCCGCACGTCGACCGCACCTTTGCGCTACACTTGTACAGCGGGCTCGACGTCGGCAAGATCGGCGTGCGCGACGGCGCGTTCTTCGCATCCGCGGACGAGTTCGATCTCACGATCCGCGGCAAGGGCGGGCACGGCGCGATGCCGCAGCTCGCCGTCGATCCCATCGCTGCCGGCGCCTACGTCGTCACGCTGCTGCAGAGCATCGTCGCGCGCGAGGTCGCGCCGAAAGATCCCGCCGTCGTCACCGTCGGCCAGTTCGTCAGCGGCACGACGTTCAACGTGATTCCCGACGAGGCGAAGATGAAGGGCACGGTGCGCGCGTTCGACGCCGCCGTGCGCGCGTCGATGCCCGAACGCATGGAGCGCATCATCAAAGGGCTCGCCGAGGCGCTGCGCTTCGAGTACGAGTTCGACTACCACTGGTCGTACCCGCCGACGGTCAATGCGCGGGAGGTCAACGACGTCGTGCGCGGCGTGGGCCGCCGCGAGCTCGGCGAAGACGACGTCGTCGAGCACGACATCGTGATGTGGGCCGAGGACATGTCGTTCATGCAGGAGGAGCGGCCGGGCGCGTACTTCATCGTCGGCGCGCGCGGCGGCCCCGACACCGGCGTTGCGCACCACAACGCGCGCTTCGACATCGACGAGCGCGCGCTCGACATCGGGTACCGGATGATGGTCGCGCTCGGGCTCGAAGGCTGAGCGCTCGCTTTCTCAGCATAATCTCATCTGAGCCTCATCCCGGACTCAAACTGTTCTCATGAAGCGAGCGTACTTTCGGTAGCAGCACCGCATCTACCGAGGAGTGATCGTGTACGCACCCCGCAGTCAGCCCGTTCCCGCCTACGTCGCCCTGCGGCTGATCGGCGTGCTCGACACGGACCTCGTCGCGGCGTTCACCGCGCTCCTGCGCGGGATGGTCGCGTTCGAGAACGCGACGGTGATCCTCGACGTCCGTGACCTCGAGCTCTTCGGCGAGTCGGACCTCGCGGCGTTCGTCGCCGCGGTGCGCCGGGCGCGCGCCGACGGCCGCGACGTGCGCCTCGACGCGCACGGCCTCGCATGGCGCCGCATCGCCAAGCACGAGTTTCCGAGCATGCCCGCGGTCGATGCGCGGCAGCGCTCCGACATTCGTCGCACCGTCATCCTCGCGCACAGCCCGCGCAAGCGCCGCCGCTGACGGCGGGCTGACCTACGTCGCGCCCGGAGGCGCGACGGTGCGCCGTTTGGACAATGACAGGCGCCTCGTGATGGCCGTATGGTGGAGCATGCGCCATGAAGAGCACGACGCGTGCGGGGTCGGCTTCCTAGCGGACTTGGCCCAAAAGGCCTCTCATGACGTCGTTCGCCTCGCGCTCGAAGCGGTGGGCGCGATGGAGCACCGCGGCGCCCGCGCCGCGGACGGCCGCACCGGCGACGGCGCCGGCATCCTGATCGAGACGCCGCGCGCGCTGTTCCAGCGCGAGCTCGCTGCGGCGCACGTGCGCGTCCCCGACCAGCACCTCGCGGCCGTGTGCGTGTTCTTGCCGCGGGCCGAGGAGCTCGCCGCCGCGATGCGCCACCGCATCGAGCAAGCGATTCGCAGCGAAGGCGTCAAGCCGATGCGCTGGCGCGTACCGCAAGTCGACCCCGGCGTGCTCGGCGCACAAGCCGCCGCGACGGCGCCTTCGTACGAACAGCTGCTGGTCGACGTCGGGCCCGGCAACGCGCGCGAGCGCATGCGCTCGCTGCGCCGCACCGTGATCAGCGCGCTGCGCGAGGAACGCGACGTCGCGACGCTCGTGAGCGCGTCGACCACGAAGGTGGTCTACAAAGGCTTGCTGTCGTCGAGCGAGCTCGGCGCGTACTTCGCGGACCTGCGCGATCCGGCGTGCATGTCGCGCTACGCGACGTTCCACCAGCGCTTCAGCACCAATACCGCGCCGAGCTGGCGGCTCGTGCAGCCGTTCGGCACGATCGCGCACAACGGCGAGATCGACACGATCACCGGCAACCGCGCGTGGATGCGCGCGCGCGGCATCGTGTCGCCGCGCGGCGCGAGCGACTCGCTGGAGTTCGACGTCGCCGTCGACGCGATGATCGGCGCGGGCTACCGCGTCGACGAAGCGATCGATTTCATGCTGTCGCCCGCGGTCGACGACGACGACCGTTTGCGCGCGTACTACGACGCGCACGTGCCGACCGTCGAGCCGTGGGACGGCCCCGCCGCGATCGTATTCGCCGAAGGCGACCGCGTCGGCGCGGCGCTCGACCGCAGCGGCTTCCGGCCGCTGCGCTGGTGCCGCACGGCGTCCGGCAAAGTGCTCGCCGCGTCGGAGACCGGCGTGGTGGACTTCGGCGCCGACGAGATCGTCGAGCGCGGCCGCTTGGGCCCCGGCGAGCGCATCACCGTGCGCTTCGCGACGGGCGAGCTCATCCGGCCCGCCGCCTTCCGCGACTTCCGCCGCCACGGCGCCGACTTCCGCGCCACCGTGCAGTCGTGGCGCTTCGAGCCGCCGGCGGACGTCACGTCGCTGCCGCCGCAACCGGAGGCGCTGCGGCGCGATCTCGTGCGCTTCGGCTACACCAAGGACGAGCTGCTCGGCGTCGTCGGACCGCTCGCCGACGGCACCGAAGCCGTGTCCTCGATGGGCGACGACGCGGCGCTGCCGTTCCTCGAGCGCCGCATGCCGGTGACGGAGTATCTGCGCCAGCGCTTCGCGCAGGTGACGAACCCGCCCATCGACGCCCTGCGCGAAGGGTTCGTGTTCGACATGCGCGCGTGGGTCGGCAGCGGCGCGACCAACGGCGACGTGCCCGCACCCGGCAGCATCGTCACGATCGAGTCGGCGCTGCTCGAAGAAGGCGCGTTCGACGCGCTCGCGTACGACACGCGGCTGATCACGCACCGCATCGCGCTCGACTGCGGAACGGCGGGCTTGCGCGCGCGCATCGCGGAGATCGCGGCCGAAGCGGAGCGCATGGTGGGCGAGGGCGCGAGCTATCTCGTGCTCGACGACCGCCACGCCGCGCTGCCGGTGCCGGCCATCCTTGCGGCCGGCGCGATCCATCAGCGCCTCACCGACAAAGGCTTGCGCATGCAGGCGTCGATCGCGGCCTGCGACGGCGCGGCGCGCGATGCGCATGCGTGCGCAGCGCTCATCGCGGCGGGCGCGAACGTCGTGACGCCGTGGCTCGCGGCGCGCGCGGCGACCGCGGAGTCGGGCTCGGCCACGCCGTACCTCGACGCGCTGCGCGCCGGCCTGGTGAAGATCCTCGCGAAGCTCGGTATCTGCACGCTGCGTTCGTACGTCGGCGCGCAGACGTTCGAAGCGCTGGGACTCAAGCGTGAGGTCGTGGAGACGTGCTTTCCCGGCATGGCGGTGCACGTGCAGTCGCTTGGCTTCGACGAGCTCGAAGAAGATCTGCGCGCGTGGGACGCGCTCGCGCGCGAGGCCACGGAGCTGCCGCAGCGCGGGTTGTTCCGCTACCGCCGCGACGGCGTCCGCCACGCGTTCGATCCGCCGCTGCTCAAGAATCTGCGCAAGACGATCGTCGCGCGCGACGAGGCGGCGTTCTTCGCGCTGTCCGACGCGCTCGAAGCGCGGCCCGCGATCAACTTGCGCGACCTCGTCGAGCCCGTCGCGCTGGGCGACCCGATCGCGCTCGAGGACGTCGAGCCCGAAGACGCGATCCTCGCGCGCTTCGTCACCGCCGCGATGTCGCTGGGCGCGCTCGGGCCCGAGGCGCACGAAGCCGTCGCCCTCGGCGCGAAGATCGCCGGCGCGCGCAGCAACGGCGGCGAAGGCGGCGAGGACCCGACCCGCACGCTCAACGCGATCAAGCAAGTCGCGTCGGCGCGCTTCGGCGTGTCCGAAGACTACCTCGCGACCGCGGACGAGCTCGAGATCAAGATCGCGCAGGGCGCGAAGCCGGGCGAAGGCGGGCAGATCCCCGGCTTCAAGGTGACGGCGGAGATCGCCGCGCTGCGCGGCGCCGCACCCGGGCAATCGCTCGTGTCGCCGCCGCCGCACCACGACATCTATTCCATCGAAGACCTCGCGCAGCTGATCTACGACTTGCGCCGCGCGAACCCCAAAGCGAAGATCGCGGTCAAGCTCGTCGCGCAGTCGGGGATCGGCTACGTCGCGAGCGGCGTCGCGAAGGCGTGGGCCGACGTCGTGCACGTCGCGGGCCACGACGGCGGCACGGGCGCGTCGCCGCTGGGTTCCATCAAGCACGCGGGCTTGCCGTGGGAGCTCGGGCTCGTCGAGACGCACCACACGCTGGTCGCGAACGGCTTGCGCGGGCGGGTGAAGCTGCGCGTCGACGGCGGCTTCAAGAGCGGGCGCGACGTCGTGCTCGCATCGATGCTCGGCGGCGACATGTTCGGCTTCGGCAGCGCGCTGCTCGTCGCGCTGGGCTGCATCTATGCGCGCCAATGTCATCAGAACACGTGCCCGGTCGGCATCGCGACGCAGGACGCGGTGCTGCGCGGCAAGTTCCCCGGCACCGCCGAGGACGCGGAGACGTTCCTGCGCTTCGTCGCGCGTGACGTGCGCCGGCGCCTCGCCGCGCTGGGCGCGCGCTCGCTCGACGAAGTCCACGGCCGCAGCGACCTCGTGCGCCCGCGCTACGAGCGCGCAAGCGGGATCGACCTCGACGAAGTGCTGCGCCTGCCCGAGACGCGCGCGCCGCTGGACTTCGCGCGCGTCGACGACGCGCACCTCGACGACGAAGCGATCCCCGGCGGCACGCAGCGCATCGCGCCGGCCGACCGGGCGGTGGCCGCACGCCTGGCGTACGACATGGTCGTGCGCAAAGCGCGCGGCGAGTACGTGGCGCCAGCGACGTTCCGCTACCGCGGCAGCGCGGGCCAGAGCTTCGGTGCGTTCCTCGCCGCGCCGCTGGCGCTGGAGCTCGACGGCGACGCGAACGACGGCGTCGGCAAAGGCATGAGCGGCGGCACGCTGATCGTGCGCGGCGTGGGGCGCCCGGATGAGCCCGCGATCGGCAACGCGTGCTTCTACGGCGCGCGCGGCGGCGACGCGTTCGTGCGCGGCACCGCGGGCGAGCGGCTCGCGGTGCGCAACAGCGGCGCGACGATCGTCGTCGAAGGCGCGGGCGACCACGCCTGCGAGTACATGACCAAAGGCACCGTCGCGATCCTCGGCGCGACGGGACGCAATCTTGCGAGCGGGATGACCGGCGGCGAGCTGTTCGTGCTACGCGCGCACGCGACGCGGCTGGGGCCGACGCCGCTCGTCGCGCACGACCTCGACGACGGCGCGCGCGAACGCCTGCGCGCGCTGCTGGCGCGCCATGCCGCGGTGACGGGCTCCGAGAGCGCGCGCGCCTACGCCGACGCCGACCCCGACGAGCTCGCCGCGTTCGTGCGGTTGGCCGTCGTCGTGCCGCAGCCGGCGGCGCTCGCGATCGCTCCGTAACAGGAGCGCCCCCGCGCCGGGCGCAACGTTCGCGGCGATGACGGCCGCCGGCGGGGCTTCCAGCGCGACCGCGCGCACGTGCGTGCATTGCCACGTGCCCGTGGCGACCGCGTTCTGCGTCGCGTGCGGCGCCGACGCCGCGGGCGCGAGCTTCCCGCTGGTTCGCACGTCGGCCGTCGTCGCCGCGCTCATGCGCGGCGTCAGCCTCGGCGGCGGCGGCGCGCCCGGCTTCTGGACCTTTGCGCACGGCGCGCCCGTCCTGGGCACGCTCTACTGGCTCTTCTGGCTGCCGCTGCCGCCGGTGTCGATCGGGATCGCGGTCTATCTGTTCTTCAACGGAAACCGCATCGCGCTGCAGCGGCGGCGATATCGCGACCCGCAGCACTTCCGCGACGTCGAGCGCGCGTGGGCGATCGCCGGCTTCGTACTGTTCGGCCCGACGGTGTTGGCCACGCTGATCTGGGCAGTCGTGATGCTGTCGTCCCTCGCGCACGCCGGGCTGCTGAAGTGACCGCCGTCGCCGGCGGCGATTGCTGGTCCTGCGGGACGGCTCCCGCGGGCCGCTATTGCGGCACGTGCGGCGTCGAGCTCGCGGCGGACGACGGGACGTGGCAGGACACGGTCTACCTCGGGCCGCGCAATGCCGCGCTGTACCGGCGCGCGCCGCACGAGATCCGCGAGCTGCTGCCCGTGCTGCTCGAGCCGTTCCGCCATCTCGACGCGATCGCGCCGGCGCGGTGGCGCAACGTCGCGCTGATGGCGGTGATGGGGATCGCGCCGCTCGCGTTCGTGTCGTACTTTGACAGCGTCCACGACCCGGTCGACGCGTTCCGCGTGCTCGGCCTTTATTTCTCGGCGCTGTGGGCGCTGTTCTTTGCGTCGGCGTTTCGCGCGACGGGCATCCGGTGGCGAATCGGGCTGGCCGCGTACTTCGGCACGACGCTCGTCGCCATGACGCTGCTGCTCGTGTCGCTGGCGCTCAACGTCGAGCTGCTGCGCGCGCCGTTCGTTGCGGCGAAGAACGTGTGGATCGCGATCCCGTCGGCGATCGCGTTCATCGGATACCCCGAGGAGCTGACGAAAGCGCTGGTGCTGTTCGCCATCTGGCGTTTCGCCGGACCGCTGCCGCCGCTGCGCGCGTTCCTGTTCTACGGTTTGATCTCCGGCCTCGGCTTCGGAATCAAAGAGGGCGTGCACTACCAGCTCGGGCCGTACGCCGCCGCCGCGTCGCGCACGGGCGCGTTCGCGCCGTTCTACTTGGAAAGCGTGCTGCGGCTGACGTCGCTGCCGTTCTTCCATGCGGTGTGGACGGGCATCGCCGCGTGGCTCATCTGGTTCGCCGCTCGCATCCCGTCGGCGCGCGCCGGGCTGCTCGTGCTCGCGGTGACGATCCCCGCGATCTTCCACGGGCTGTACGACGCGCTGGTCGACCGGTCGGCGGCGCTGGCGCTGGTCGTCGTCGGCCTGAGCATCGTCCTGCTCGGAATCTACGCCGCATCGGCGGCGCAGTTCGAGCGCTGGTTCGGGCTCGAGGTCGACGACGACGACGGCGTCGCCGTGCCGGTTACGGCTGCGGAGGCGGGTTCGGCGGCGTTGCGGTAGCGGCGCCGGTTGCGCTCGCGCCGGCGCCGTCGGTAGCCGAGCCGGCGGCCTTATTGTCGGGCACGTCCGAATTGTCTTTCGGCGCGGTGGCCGCGTGAACGGCGCTGCGCGCGGCGTCCGCAGCCTTCGCCGCCTGGTCCGCGAAGGTGCTCAGGTGCTGCTGCGCCTGCGCGGCGCCCGCTTCGACGAAGGTCTTGCCGGTCGCGATGAACGTCCCCGCGTGCTGCAGCGCCGCATTGTACTGCTCTTGCGCGGCGGCCGTCACGGTGGGGGCCTGCTCGATGAGCGTCTTCTGCAAGTCCTGCGCCTTCGATGACGGCGTCCTTGACGAGCGGCTGCGCGTGTTCGACGCCCTTCTGCAGCGCGTCGGCCGCGAGTCTGCTGCAGCTGCTTCGCCTGCTCGATCGCCTTGTTGAAGAAATCCATGCGGTGGTGTTTGTCCCCTACGGGGCGGCATCCCCGCCGTGGACGGTGAGGACCCAGCGCAGCGCGCGGGCGTACTGGTCGAGCTCCCGCACGGTCCGGCGCAGCCGGCCGAACGCGGGGTCGGCGCGCTCGTCGGCCGGCCAGCTCGACTCCGCCGCCCGCACGTAGGCGACGATCGCCCCGAGCTGCGCCTCGATCTCGTCCCACCGCTCGCGCAGCGTCGTCTCGGAGGCATCCGGGAGCCGCTCGAGGACCGGCGGAGCGGCCCGCTCCCCGAACCGCATGCTGAGCTCGAGCCGCGCCAGCGAATAGTCGCCGGTCCCACGGATGAAGCTCGCGAGAAGATTGACCAATCGGGGATTCATTCGAAGGGCGCTCCGGCGGGATTCCTCGGGGCGCGCTCGATTCACCATCTTTGTGGCTCATCGTCGGTATGTCATCGTCGGAAACGGATTTGCTGGGACGACGTGCGCGGAGCAGCTGCGCAAGGCGGACCCGGCGTGCTCGATCGTGCTGTTCGCCGACGAGCCGTACTGTCTCTACAACCGGATCGCGCTGCCGCCGATGCTCCGCCTGCAGGTCACCGAGCAGAAGGTGATCATGCGCGACGTCGCGTGGCACGAGAAGCTGCACATCGACCTGCGGCTGTCGACGCGGGTCGACCGGATCAACGTCGAGGAGAAGACGGTCGTCGCGGGCGGGCGCGAGGAACCGTACGATGCGCTGCTGCTCGCCACCGGCGGGCGGCCGAATCCCACGACGGCGCCGGGCGCCGCGGGCGCGCAGAACGTGTACAACTTCCAGTACATGGACGACACCAAGGCGATCTCGCACGCGCTGGAGACCGCCAAGGTCGCGGTCGCCGTCGGCGGCTCGTTCATCGCGTACGAGCTGGCGGAGGCGTTCATCGCCCGCGGCGTGGAGACGCATTGGCTCATCCGCGGACCGCGGTTTCTGCGCCGCATGCTCGACGAAGCCGCGGGCGAGCTGCTGCACGACGCGGCCCGAGCCGACGGCGTGCACCTGCACTTCGGCGAGGAAGTGCGCGAGCTGGTGCGCTCCAACGGCGCGGTCACGAAGATCGTCACGACGACGGGGCAGACGATCGCCACCGATCTGGTCGGCATCGGGCTCGGGCTGACGATCAACACCGAGCTGTGCGACGGCACGCCGATCCGAACGAAGACCGGCATCGTGACCGACGAGCATCTGGAGACCGACGTGCCCGGGATCTTCTCGGCGGGCGACTGCGCGGAGTTCTACGATCCGATCGCCGAGCAGCACTACCGGATGGGGACCTGGAACAGCGCGGGCGCGCACGGCAAGCTCGCCGCGCACAACATGGCGGCGTCAGGCACGGGCGCGGACCGCAAGCAGTTCGACACCGTGCCGGAGTACTCGTCGCTCGTATTCAGCGGCCAGACGATCACGCAGTTCGGCCTGTCGCCCGAGTACCGCGACGACATCGAGACGGAGATGGAGATCGACCGCGACAAGGGCTGGTACCGCGCCCTGTACTTCCTCGAGGACCGCTTCGTGGGCGCCGTGCTGATCGGGAAAGGCAACCGGGCGGGGAAGCGGCGTTACCTCGACGCCATCAAAACCAAGGCCCGCTTCCCGAAACCGGCCCGCCGCGAGCTGTTCGCGTGGACCGCCGAATAGCCGGTTCTCGCCCTTGACCATCGAACGTATGTTCGATAGGGTGATGGTCCCATGCATCACCCGAGCCCGGGGTCGGGATGGTGACCGTCGGCGTCCGGCTGCCCTGCTTTCGTCTCGCGGCCGCGCTGCGGCACACCCTCTCGCCTGACGCCTCCGCGTTCCTGATCGAGCGCGCTCGGGCGGCGCGTCGTCGAAGCCAGCGATGCCGCCGCCCGGGCCGGCGTGCGGCCGGGGATGACGCTCCGCGCCGCCGCGCGGCTCGATCCGCGCGCCGCGGTGGTGCTCGACGACGCGCCGCGGGCGACGCGGGCGTGGAGCCGCGTGCTAGCGGTGCTCGCGCGGCTTCCGGCGGCGTTCGACGACGGCGGGCCTGGGCTCGCGTTCGCGACGATCCCGAGCGGCGACCGGCCTGAGCGCTGGTTCGCGCGTGTCCGCGACCGGCTCGAGCCGCTGGGGCTTCCCGTCCGGTGCGGAGCGGGGCCGAGCCGTTTCGTCGCATTCGTCGCCACGCACCGCGCGGCCGACGCGATTTGCGCCGCGGGGCGCGAAGCGGCGTTCGTCGCCGACGCGTCGCTCGAGCTGCTCGACCTCAGCCAGGACGTCGCGCTGCGGTTGCGGCTCCTGGGCGTCCGCACGGTGGGCGACGTCGCGGCGCTTCCGCCCGCGTACCTGCGGCGCTTCGGCGGCGACGCGGTGCGCCTGCACGAACTGGCGCGCGGCGCCTACGGCTTGTAGAGCGACGCCAGCGCGCTGTGGTCCAGCTCGCCGTCCCCGCGCGCGATCAGCGCGTCGAAGCGTTCGCGCACGAGCTTCGCGGCACCGAGATCGAGCCCGCGCTCGTCGCCGGCATTCGCGGCGATGTTCATGTCCTTGCGGTGCAGCCTCGATTTGAAGCCGGGCGTGAACGCGCGGTCGATCATGCGCTGACCGTGCACTTCGAGGATCTTGCTTTGCGCGAAGCCGCCGAGCAGCGCGGCGCGAACCTTCGCCGGATCGACGCCTGACGCGACGGCGAGCGCGAGCGCTTCGGCGACGGCTTCGATCGTCACGCCGACGACGATCTGGTTGCACGCTTTCGTCACCTGGCCGGCGCCGAGCTCGCCGACGTGCACGATGTTCTTGCCGAGCACGTCGAAGATCGGCTTCGCGCGCGCGAACGCGGCGTCGCTCCCGCCCACCATGATCGACAGGGCCGCATCGATCGCGCCTTTCTCGCCGCCGCTCACCGGCGCGTCGAGCGACTCGGCGCCGTTCGCCGCGAGCTGCTCCGCGACGCGCTTCGTCGTCGCCGGCGCGATCGTGCTCATGTCGATCCACAGCGCGCCCGACCGAATCCCGGCGGCGATCCCGTGAGCGCCGAGCGCGACCGATTCGACGTCCGGCGAATCAGGCAGCATCGTGATGACGACGTCCGTTTGCGCAGCGACGTCGCGCGGCGTCGCAGCGGTGGTCGCGCCGAGCGCGACGAGCTCGTCGACGGGGCCCCGCGAGCGGTTCAGCGCGACGACGCGATAACCGGCGCCGACGAGGTTGCGGGCCATCGGCTTGCCCATGATGCCCAGGCCGATGAACCCGACCGCCGGTTTGTCGTGCTGCATTACGATGTGGCTCCCTCGTGCGTGAGATATGCGGCCATCCACGAAAACGTATCGGGGACAGGGCGCGACGGCCGGTATTCCGCGCCGATCCAGCCGTCGTATCCGGCTTCCTCGAACACGGGCAGGATGCGTTCGTAGGCGAGCTCGCCCGTCCCCGGTTCGTTGCGCCCGGGGCTGTCGGCGATCTGCACGTGACCGAACCGGGCCGCGTGCGCGCGGATCGTCGCGATGACGTTGCCTTCCGAGCGCTGCGCGTGGTACACGTCGTATTGCAGCTTGAAATTCCGCGCGGCCGTCTCGTCGATCACCGCGAGCGCTTCCGCGGTCGTGCCGATCACGAAGCCCGGCGTGTCGATGCGGTTGAGCGGCTCCACGACCAGCGTCGCGCCGATCGCATCGAGCGCGTGGGCGGCGTGGCGAAGGTTGTCGACGAGCGTCGCGCGCGCCCGTGCCCGATCGAGCCCGGGGATCGCGATGCCGGTCAGACAATTCACCCGCGTACAATGAAGCTCGCGCGCGATCGACACCGCGGCGGCGACGCCCGCTCGAAATTCCGGGACGCGGTCGGGATTGGTAGCGAAGCCGCGCTCGCCCTTGGCGAAATCGCCGGCGGGAAGGTTGAACAGCACCTGCGTCAACCCGTGCGCGCGCAGCCGGCGCTTGATCTCCGCCACGTCGTAGTCGTACGGAGCCATGTACTCCACGCCGCGAAATCCGTTCGCGGCCGCAGCATCGATGCGGTCGTAGAACGGAAGCTCTTGGAACAGGAACGACAAGTTGGCCGAGAAGCGGAGCATCGGGGAACCTCGTTGACCGGTACGATCGCCTGCCCTGCCGGGAGCTGCGTCGGACGCGGTATCCCAAACATTGACGCGGGCCGCCCATCCGGGTACGGTGGCCTCGTGACCAGCACCGCGCACGCGCCCGGTATCCCGGTGCCTGCCGACGCGCTGCACGAGCGCTTCGCGGCGATCGTCGGCCCCAAGAACGCCATCGTGTCGGCCGCGCAGCTCCGGACGTACGAGTGCGACGGTCTGCTCGGCTACCGCGTGCGGCCCGAGATCGTCGTGCTGCCCGGCTCGACCGGCGAGGTCGCCGCGTGCGTGAAGCTCGCGCGCGAGCTCGGGATGGCGGTCGTGCCGCGCGGCGCGGGGACGGGGCTTTCCGGCGGCGCGCTGCCGAGCGAAGGCTGCGTCGTGATCGGGCTGTCGCGCATGAAGAAGATCCTCGACGTCGATCTGGCCAACCGGGTCGCGCGCGTGCAGCCGGGCGTGATCAACCTCGACATCACGCGCGCCATCGCGCCCGAAGGGTATTTCTACGCCCCCGATCCGAGCTCGCAGAGCGTCTGCACGATCGGCGGCAACGTCGCCGAGAACTCGGGCGGCGCGCACTGCCTCAAGTACGGCTTCACGGTGAACCACGTGCTCGGGTTGACCGTCGTGCTGCCCGACGGCGAGATCGTCGAGCTCGGCTCGCACGGCGGCGAGCCGGATGCGCTGGGGTATGATCTCGTCGGCGTCGTCGTCGGCAGCGAAGGGATGACCGGGATCATCACCGAGGCATTGGTGCGCGTGCTGCGCACCGCGGAGCGCACGCAAACGCTGTTCGCGACCTTCCCGTCGACCGATGAAGCGGGCGACGCGGTGTCGCGCATCATCGGCTCCGGAATCGTGCCGGCGGCGATCGAGATGTGCGACAAGCTCGCGATCGAAGCGATCGTCGCGGCGGTCGGCGTGGATTGGCCGCTCGACGTGGGCGCGCTGCTGCTGATGGACGTCGACGGCGTCGACGCCGAGGTCGAGGACACGGCGTCGCGCGCGCGCGAGCATCTCAACGCGGCCGGTGCGATCGACGTGCGCGCTCCGAAGGATGAAACGGAACGGCTGCTGGCGTGGAAAGGCCGCAAGGCCGCATTCGCCGCCATGGGCCGCATCTCGCCCAACTATCACGTGCAGGACGGCGTCATCCCGCGCAAAGAGATCGCGAAGGTGCTGCGCGAGATCAGCGCGCTCGCCGCGAAGGAAGGGCTGCGCGTCGCCAACGTCTTCCACGCCGGCGACGGCAACTTGCACCCGCTCGTGCTGTACGACGCGCGCATCGAAGGCCAGGAGCACAAGGCCGAACAGGTCGCGGGCGAGATCCTGCGCATCTGCCTGCGCTACGGGGGTTCCGTCACCGGCGAGCACGGCGTCGGCCACGACAAGGCGTGCTACTTGGGCGAGCAGTTCAGCCCCGACGACCTCGCGACGATGCAAGCGATTCGCACGGCGTTCGATCCCGACATGCGCTTCAACCCGGAGAAGATGTTTCCGACGCCGCGCCTGTGCGGCGACAAACCGGGCGCGTACGTCGCGCACGCGACCGAGACGAGCGGCGAAGCGGGCCGCGGATGACGACGACGATCGCGGTCGCCGGCGTCGTGCCGCGCGACGTCGTGACGCCGCGCAGCATCGACGAGCTCGCGGAGATCGTGCGCGAGCTGCACGACGCGCGCAAGCCGTTCGCGTTCACCGGCGGCGGCACGCACCTCGCGCTTGGCAACGCCCCGCGCGCGCTCGACACGGTGATCCGCATGACGGCGCTCGACGCCGTCGTGGACTACACGCCCGAAGACCAGACGATCACGGTCGAAGCGGGGATCACGCTCGCCGAACTCGACCGCGTGCTGGGCCAGCACGGCCAGATGCTGCCGCTCGACGTCGCGGACCGCGCGCGCTCCACCGTGGGCGGCCTCGTCGCGACCAACGCATACGGCCGTCGCAGGCAGCGTTACGGCACCGCGAAGGATCTGATCGTGGGCGTCGGCATCGTGCGCGCCGACGGCGTGCGCGCGCGCGGCGGCGGCAAGGTGGTGAAGAACGTCGCGGGCTTCGACTTGCCGAAGCTGATGGTGGGATCGCTGGGGACGCTCGGCGCGATCGCTACGGTCACCTTCCGGCTGTATCCGATCCCGCAGACGACACGCGCCGCAGCGCTGACCTTCGAGCGCGCGGATGACGTGGCCGCCGCGACGCGCGCACTGCTGGAGCGGCGGCTGGAACCGGAATCCGTCGCGCTGTACAACTTCGACACGCTCGTCGTGAGGATCGGCGGAACGCAGCGCGGCGTTGATGCGCAGATGGCGACGCTGCTGAATGACATCGCTCCTGCCGCCTCGGCTCACGCGCGCGAGCTCACCGAGCTGGAGCGCGAGTCGTACGACCAGCGCGAGCGCGCGGTGCGCCGCGACGGCGCATGGCGCGTGCGCATCGCGGCGCCGCCCTCGGTCGGCGTCGCGACGCTCGCCGCGTCGGTCGGCGCGCCGTCGCCGGCCGTGCCCGTGGCGTACCCGTTGCTCGGCGTCGCGCTGCACTCGTACGCCGATGCACCCACCGGATTGCGCGAGAGCGTCGCGACCGCGACGCGCGGCGCTGGCCACGTCGTGATCGCGGCGATGCCGGACGCCGCACGCGGCGGCGTCGACGCGTGGGGCCCGCCGCCGCCGTCGTTCGCGCTGATGCGCGCGATGAAAAACAACTTCGACCCGCACGGCCTGTGCAACCCGGGCCGCTTCATCGGAGGCCTCTAGTGTCCGTCCCCGTGACCGATCCGCTCGCGCACGATCCGGGCGCATCGAAGCGCGAGTACCGCGACCTGGTCGCGGATTGCGTGCACTGCGGGTTTTGTTTGCCGGCGTGTCCGACGTACAACTCGTGGGGCGAGGAGATGGACTCCCCGCGGGGGCGCATCGACTTGATGAAAGGCGTCGACGACGGGATCATCCCGCTCGACGATCTCGTCGCCGGGCACATCGATGCGTGTCTGGGCTGCATGGCGTGCGTCACCGCGTGCCCGTCGGGCGTGCGCTACGACCTGCTGATCGAAGCGACGCGCGCGAAGGTCGAGGACGCGATTACCCGCCCAGTCGGCGATCGCGCGTTTCGCGAGCTGGTGTTCGCTCTTTTCCCGTATCCGAAGCGGCTGCGTGCGATGATCCCGGGCTTGTGGCTCGGCACGAAGCTGGGTGTCGCGCGCGCCGCGGCCGGACCGCTCGGCAAGCTGCTGCCGGCGCGGCTGCGGCAGCTCGTGACGATGGCGCCGCCGATCAAGCTGCGCGATGCGTTCGCGTCTCTCCCGTATCTTACGTTCGCCAAGGGCGAGCGGCGCGCGCGCGTCGCGCTCGTCGCGGGCTGCGTGCAGCGCGCGCTCTTTCCGCGCGTCAACGCCGCGACCATTCGCGTGCTCAGCGCCGAGGGCTGCGAGGTCGTCGTGCCGCGCGGCCAGGGTTGCTGCGGGGCGCTGTCGCTGCACAGCGGCCGGCCCGAGGAGGCCAAAGCGTTCGCGCGCGCGCTCATCGACAGCTTCGAGAAAGAGCACGTCGACGCGATCCTGATCAACGCGGCGGGCTGCGGTTCGACGCTCAAAGAGTACGGCGATCTGCTCCTGGAGGACGACGCCTGGCGCGGCCGCGCGCAGGCGTTCGCCGCGAAGGTGCGCGACATCAACGAATATCTCGCGACGCTGGAGCCGCGCGCGCCGCGCACGCCCATGCCGCTGCGCGTCGCGTATCACGACGCGTGCCACCTCGCGCACGCGCAGCGCGTGCGCACGCAGCCGCGCGATCTGCTGCGCACGATCCCGCAGCTCGAGCTGCTCGAGATCCCCGACGGCGATCAGTGCTGCGGCAGCGCCGGCACCTACAACCTTTTCGAGCCGGAGTCCGCGCACGAGATCGGCGTGCGCAAAGTCGACAACGTGCAGCGCGTCGCGCCGGACCTCGTCGCGAGCGCGAACCCGGGCTGCACGCTGCAGATGCAGTCGATCATGCGGGAGCGCGGCGTGACGCTGCGCGCCGCGCACCCGATCGAGCTGCTCGATGCGTCGATCAGCGGCAAGCCGCTGGGCTAGTGGTGCGGCCCCGGCGTCGGGCTGGGCGCCGGCGGTGCGGCGGAACGCGCGCGCGCATCGTCGGATTTGCTGTTGCCGTGGTTGACGTCGATCGACACGCTCACCGTCGCCGTCGCGCCGCCGATGCCTTGGACGCGGATCGTGCAGTCGCCCTTCGCGCCGCTCTTGCCGTGGCCGGTCGCCGAGACCGTCACCGTCGTGCGCGACGGACCGACGGGCGCGGACGACGGTGAGATCGAGATCGACTCGATGTCACCGCGGCATTCGCCGGCGCTCATGGTGATCGTCCCGCCCAGACCGGATTGCTGCACGCCGAACGCTCCCGTCGGCTGCTGCGTCGTCAGCGTGAGATACATCGGCGACACGTACAGCGTGCCGTAGTTCGGCGTCGGCGTGGGAGTCGGCGTCGGGGTCGCCGTGGGAGTCGGCGCCGGCGTAGGAGTCGGCGTCGGGAAGACGACCGAGGCGGACGTCGGCGTCGCGGTCGGTTGCGGCGTTGCGGTGGGTGCAGGCGTTGCCGATGCGCTCGAAGTCGCGGTCGGAGCCGGCGTCGCGCTCGGCGCCGGCGTGGGCGTCGAAACGGTCGTCACGAACTGCACGGTAGTCGGCGTCGGCGGCGGTGTCGAGGTGGTGGTGCTGCTCGATCCATGCGAGGCGCCGGCTGCGACGGCGACGCCGGCCGCGGCCGCGGCGGCTGCGGTGACCGTACCGGCGGCCGCGCCCGCACCGGCCGAGGCGACGCTGCTGCCCACCACGCCGGTCGGATCGGCCGCGACGACGGCCGGGTTCGCGGCGAGCGCGCCATGGCTGGCGACGAACTGGTCGAGGGCGGGATTGTGCAGCGCTGCGTTCGCGCCGACGGTGATGGATGCGCCGGCGGCCGACGCGCCCAGGATCGTCGCGGTCTGGCCGGTCACGATCGTGATGACGCGCGCGCCGGTGCGGATCGTCACGTCGCCCGGCGTGCACTCGACGCAGAACACCTGCGTCCCGCGCGGGCCGCTGACGACGTATGCTTCCGTTCCGCGCACGGCGATCTGCGACGTGCCGGTTTGAAAGACGTAGTTCGAGCGCATCCCGGCGGGGTGCCGGATCTTGAAGTGCAGCGCGCCGTGCTCGACGACGATGGTGTTCTGCGCGCCGGATTGCGCGCTGTTGAACGCGCCGACTTGCACGACGGTTTTCTCGCCGAGCTCGATCTCCGAGCTGTCGGCGAGCCGCAGCAGCGCGGCCGCGGCGTTCTCGGTGACCGCCCAGGCGTCGTCGGCCAGGTCGAGCCGCCCGACGATTTGGTGCAGCGGGCCGTCGGCGGCGGCGCGATATCCCACGACGCCGCGCACGCGCTCGAGCTGTTTGTCGGAGCTCGCGAGGCTGGCGGTAGGCAGCGCGGCGTTGGCAACGACCACCGCGCAGAACGCGAAGACGGCGATGCGTCGAACTTTCATCACGCCGCGAATCTACCCGCACGAGTCCTAGGACTAAAGCCCCGGTGCGTTCAGTCTTCGTCAGACGCGCGACCGTCGACGCGTCAACGCTCCGCCGCGCGCGAACGGGGCGCGGCGCGCGGCTGCGCCAACTCCGAGCGCATGCGGGACTGCCGGTTGACGACGGACGCGCCGCCGTACGCGGAGCTGGCGACGGCGTGGCGAGAACTGCGGCGCCGCGGCGTGCGCGTGCGCGAGATCGCCTGCGTCGGCGCGCCGCGGACGCTGCTCGTCGCCGAGCTCGGCGATGCCGCCGCCCCGACCGTCGCGCTCTCGGCCGGCGTGCACGGTGATGAGCCCGCGGCTCCTTGGGCGCTGCACACGCTCGTCCGCGACGGCCTGCTCGACGGCCGCTTCGCGTACCGCATCTGGCCGTGCTTGAATCCGAGCGGCTACGCCGCCGGCACGCGCGGCAACGCCGAGGGGCGCGACGTCAACCGCAGCTTTTCGCGCGGCGGCACCACGCCCGAAGCGCGCGCCGTCTTCACCGCCAACCGCGACCGCCGCTTCGCGCTGGCGATCGATCTCCACGAAGACTTCGAGGCCGAAGGCTGCTACGTCTACGAACCGCTGCGCTCCGGTTTCGCGCCGGAGTTCTCGCCGCGGATCGTGCAGGCGCTCGACGACGCGGGCTTGCCCGTGCAGACGCTCGAAAGCGGTTTCGACCTCGGCGCGCCGCCGGGGTTTGACGTCGCCGACATGTACCGGCTCGAACGCGGTACGGTGCTCGTCGACTACGAGGCGGAGATCGCCGCGTTCGAGGGCCTGCCGACCAGCCTCGCGCTCATGTACCGCGGGACGCCGGCCGCGCTCACGTTCGAGACCGCGCGTCCGCGGCCGTGGGACGAGCGCATCGCGGCGCACCGCATCGCCGTGACGACCGCCTTGTCGGCGCTCTAGCTACGACGAAAATCGCGGGGAGCCGCAACGCGCGCTCGCGAACGCGAGCGGGTCATGCCACAGCGCGATTCCCTCGAAGTCGACGTCCTGTTCGTCGGGGCCGGCCCCGCGTCGCTCGCCGGCGCGATCCGCCTGCGCCAGCTCGCCGCCGCCGCCAACGCGGAGATCGCGGTGATGGTGATCGAGAAGGGCGGCGAGATCGGCAACCACGGTTTCTCCGGCGCCGTCGTGGATCCGAAGGCGCTCGCCGAGCTCTTCCCGGGTGAGGACATCACCGGCGGGCTCGACACGCCCGTCACCAGCGACGCGATGTGGTTTCTCACGAACAGCGGGAAAATCAAAGCCCCGTTCGTGCCGCCGGTACTCAACAACCACGGCAAGCACGTCGCATCGCTGTCGAACCTCACGAAGTGGCTCGCCGCGAAAGCGGAAGAAGCCGGCGTCGACGTGTTCCCGGCGTTTCCGGGTCAGGAATTGTTGTGGGACGGCGATCGCGTCGTCGGCGTGCGCGTCGGCGACAAGGGCGTGTCGAGCAACGGTACGCACAAGTCGAACTACGAGCCCGGACCGGATCTCATGGCGAAGGTCGTCGTGCTGGGCGAAGGCCCGCGCGGCACGCTCACCAAGACCGCGATCGCGCGCTTGGAGCTCGACAAGGACCGCGATCCGCAAGTGTACGCGGTCGGCATCAAAGAGCTCTGGAAAGTACCGGGCCGGCTCGCGGCGGGCAGCGTGATCCACACGCTCGGCGCGCCGCTGTGGAACACGTTCGGCGGCGGCTGGATCTACGCGATGAGCGACGACGTCATCGACATTGGACTCGTCACCGGCCTCGACTATGCCGACCCCACCACCGATCCGCACGACAACTTCCAGCGCTACAAGCTGCACCCCGCGATTCGCCCGCTGCTCGAAGGCGGCGAGATGATCCGCTACGGCGCCAAAGCGATCCCCGAAGGCGGCCTGCACGCGATGCCGCGCTTCTACGCCGACGGGTTGTGCATCGTCGGCGACAGCGCCGGTTTTTTGAACGGCCTGCGCCTCAAGGGCATCCACCTCGCGATGAAGTCCGGCATGATGGCGGCCGAAGCGATCTTCGACGCCGTGCAAAAGAACGATACGTCGGCGAACGAGTTGAGCGCGTACGAGACGAAGTTCGTCGACTCGTGGGCGCGCACCGAGCTGCACGCCGCGCGCAACTTCCATCAGGGTTTCAGCAGCGGGATGTGGGGCGGCCTGATGAACGCGCAGCTCAGCATCATGAGCGGCGGCCGCGGCTTCGGCATCAAGGACAAGCTCGCGGGCGAGCACGGCTACGCGCGCATGAAAAAGCTGTCGGAGATGACGCCGGTTCAAAAGACGAAACGCGTCGTCCCCGACGGCAAGCTCACGTTCGACAAGGTGACGGACGTGTTCAAGAGCGGCTCGATCCACGATGAAGACCAGCCGGCGCACCTGCACGTGTCCGACACGAACATCTGCGCGGAGAAGTGCACGGTCGAGTACGGCAACCCGTGCCAGTACTTCTGCCCGGCCGCCGTCTACGAACCGCACTTCACGAAGAAAGGCAGCGCGCCGGCAGAAGGCCGCCTGCAGATCAACTTCGCGAACTGCGTCCACTGCAAGACGTGCGACATCATGGACCCGTACCAGATCATCACCTGGGTCCCCCCGCAAGGCGGCGAAGGTCCCGTGTACACGGGGATGTAGACTCATTGTGGCGCATGAGTAAGGTTGACATTCCGAAAGAGATCGACTTTCGTGGCGGGCGGCGCGGTGTGTATTTCCTGCGCTATATCGCTGGAACGAAGATCGTAAAGTCCAAGTCCCCGCGATAACAATGCCTGACGTCATCGTTGTCGGCGCGGGACTCATCGGGCTCGGCATCGCGTACGAGCTTGCGAAGCGTGGGGCCGCGGTGACGGTGTACGATCGCGATGAGCCCGCGCGCGCGGCATCGTGGGCCGGGGCCGGGATGCTGGCCCCGTTCAGCGAGGCCATGCCCGATGCCGCGATGCTTGCGCTGTGCCGCGATTCGCTCGCGCTGTATCCTGAGTACGTCGCGGAGCTGCGTGAGCGCACCGGGGTCGACGCGCGTTTTCGCCGCGACGGTACGCTGCACGTCGCGCTCGACCGCGCGCAACTCGCCGAGCTCGCCGCGCATGCGGAGACGTTTCGCGCGAACGGCGGCGAGGTGTCGATGCTCGACCGCGGTGACGTGCTCGCGCGCGAGCCGGTGCTCGCGAAGGATCTCGCGGGCGCGCTGTTCGTCGCGAACGAGGCGCAGGTGGACAACCGTAGGCTCGGGCGCGCGCTGCTCGCGGCGTGCGAGTCGCTGGGCGTGCGCTTCGAGCGCGGCGAGGAGCTGGCGCTGGAATGCGACGCGCGGCGCGTGCGCGGCGTGCGCACCGCGTACGGGTTCGCTACAGCTGCGACCGTGATCAACGCGGCGGGCGCGTGGGCCGGCGAATTGCACGGCGTTCCGGACCATGCGCGCGTGCCCGTGCGCCCCGTCGCCGGCGAGATGCTCGCGCTGGCGGTCCCGCGCGATGCGGTGCATGCGCTGGTGTGGCTCGGGCATCGTTATCTCGTGCCCCGCGGCGACGGGCGGTTGCTGGTCGGCGCGACCGTCGAATCGCGCGGCTTCGACGCGCGGGTCACGGCGGCGGGGATGCACGACTTGCTCGACGCGGCGCTCGCCGTCGCGCCCGCGCTGGCGAGCTTCGCGGTCGTCGAGACGTGGGCCGGTTTGCGGCCGGGTTCGCACGACGGGCGGCCGTATCTCGGCGCGACGTCGCTCGGCGGCTACGTCGTCGCGAGCGGCCACTTCCGCAACGGCATCCTGCTGGCGCCGGTCACCGCGCGGCTGATCGCCGGCCTCGTCATGGAAGGCGACGCGAGCGCGCTCGCACCGTTCGCGCCCGGCCGCGCCGCAACGGAAGCCGCGGCTGCCGCCGCGAACGGAACGGCGTGACGATCACGGTCAACGGCGAGCAGCGCGAGCTGACGCACGGAACGACACTCGAGTCGCTGCTGGAAACGCTCGGCGTGCGCCGCGACGGCACCGCCGTCGCGCTCAACGACGACGTCGTCCCGCGCGCGCTTCATGCGGCGACGGTGCTGCGCGAAGGCGACCGCCTGGAGATCATCGTCGCTGTCGCGGGAGGCTGAGATGCAAACGCAAACTGAAACACTGAAGATCGGCAAGTACGAGTTCACGTCGCGCTTGTTCGTCGGCACGGGGAAGTACCCGTCGCTCGATATCATGCAGCACGCGCACGTCGCCAGCGGTGCGGAGGTCGTCACGGTCGCGATTCGCCGCATGCACCTCGACGACAAGAGCGGCAAGACGCTGGTCGACTACATCGACCGCACGCGCATGACGCTGCTGCCCAACACCGCCGGCTGCTACACCGCCAAGGACGCCGTCCTCACCGCGAAGCTCGCGCGCGAAGCGCTGGGCACCGACCTCATCAAAGTCGAGGTGATCGGCGACCCGCAGACGCTCTATCCCGACACGCGCGAGACCATCATCGCGTGCGAAGAACTGGTGCGCGACGGCTTCACCGTGCTGCCGTACATCGTCGACGATCCGGTCGCGTGCAAGCGTCTCGAAGAGGTCGGTTGCGCGGCCGTGATGCCGCTCGCCGCCCCAATCGGCAGCGGCTTGGGCGTGTGCAATCCGTACTCGATCCGCATCATCAAGGAGCGCGCCAACGTGCCCGTGATCGTGGACGCCGGCGTCGGCACGGCGTCGGACGCCGCGCTCGCGATGGAGATCGGCGTCGACGCGCTGCTGATGAACACCGGCATCGCTGCCGCGCGCGACCCCGTTCGCATGGCGCGCGCGATGCGGCTCGCGGTCGAAGCGGGCCGCGACGCGTTCCTCGCCGGGCGCATGGAGAAGCGGCTCTACGCCAACGCGTCGAGCCCCATGCACGACCTGATCGCGACCAAGCACGGCGAGCGCGCGTGATCGCGGAGATCGACGTCGACGAGTTGGAGCACCGCCACGCGGCGGAAGAGACGTTCGTGCTGCTCGACGTGCGCGAACCCGAAGAGCTCGCGCACGCTTCGATCCCGTGGGCGACCGCGATCCCGATGGCCCAGATCCCCGCGCGCATGAACGAGCTGCCGCGCGGCGTGCAGATCGTGTGCATGTGCCATCACGGCAACCGCAGCGAGCGCGTCGCGGAGTTTCTCGCGGCGAACGGTTACGACGCCGTCAACCTCACCGGCGGCATCGACGCGTGGTCGCGCGCGATCGACTCGGACGTCCCGCGCTACTGACCCGTGCGCCAGCGCGTGTAGAGCACGTCGCCCGCGTGGCAGTTCGCCACGCGCAGGTGGAACGCGTCCTGGGCGGTCCATTCGATCACGGCGCCGTGCCAGCCGCGCGCGTCGGCATCGGTGCATTTCGCGAGCACGACTACGGGCTTGGCGTCGACGCGCCCGGTGAACGCCACCGCGCCCGTCGGCAGCACGCCGTCGCCGTCGACGGTGTTGCCGACGACGCTCGTGCCGCGCCGCTCGACGTACACGCGCCGGGTTTTGCCGGGATATGCCGCGGACCACAGCCCGCCGTACGGCTCCGCGCCTGACGGCGTGAATATCGTTGCCGCGGTCGTCGCCGGCGCCGGCGCGTGTGCGACCGGCGCAACGGTGCGAACGACGGGTGCGGCCGCGTGCGAACGATGGGCGCCGCCGTCTGCTGAACCGTTGCTGCGCCGCCGTCTTCGGTCACGCTGACGTCGTCGATCGCCGGACCGAACCACGCCGACGCCCCGCCGTCGAGCCGCGCGAAACGAATCGTCGTCGCGCTGCCGGTCGCGGTGAAGCCGAGCGACTCGTTCGCCCAGCCCATCGCGGCGCGCGAACGGCCGGCGACGTCGAACGTGAACGTGTGCGTCGCCGCGCCCGCGGTGACGACGAGCGCCTTCACGCGCGGCGGGCCGTCGGGATTGCCGGCGAGCGCGAAGCTGAGCCGATAGCGGCGTCCGGGCACGGTTGCGATCGTCTGCGCGATGGTCCCGGCGCCCGGGCTGCCCACCTCGAGGCTGTTCGCGCCCGAATTGGCGCGCCAGAAGCCGCCGACCAGCGCGCCCGTCCCCGACGTCACCTGCCAGCCGGGGACTGCCGCCGATCCCGCCCCGAGCGAGCGCCATGCCGCGATCGGCCCGCTCGCCTCGAAGCCGCCGTTGACGACGAGGTTCCCGCCCGCCGCGAGCGCCGCGCCCGCCGCGGCGGCGACGATTGCGAGGACCGCGATGAGCCGGAGCGGGTGCATGCGCACCCCATACCCCTAGACGCGCCGCGCGACCACGAACCAGTGCACGCGGCCGGCGATCTCCTCGTCATCGTCCGCATGCGCCCAGCGGCCGACGATCTCGTCGACGTCGACCTCCTCCATGGACTCCAGCGTGAAGCCGAGCATCAGCTCGATCACGCCGTCGCGGTCGAAGTACGCATGCGGGATGCCGAGCTCGGCGCCTTCGCCCGGCGCGAAGCTGCGCTCGTCGAACGGGATCCCCAAGCCGTAGCGCGCGTCCTTGAACGAGCCCAGCGTGATGAACGCCGGCGCGCCGGGCCGCAGCACGCGGCGGAGCTCGGCGATCCCGGCGCGCAGCTTCGCGCTCGTGCCGTGCAAGTACGCGTGGGTCGAAAGTGCCGCGCCGAAGGTTTCGCGGCTGCCGGGGAGCTGCGTGTACGGCGTGTCGTCCGGCACGCTCAGGACGGCGATCGCCGCGTCGACGAGGGCGCGCGTGTTGCGCCCAGAACCCGTGCCTACCTCGATCACCGGTCCGTCGAGCGGGTGCTCGCGCGCGAGCGCGATCAGCCGCTCCGCGAGCGGATGTGCGGTCTGTGCCGAAGGCGATGACATGAGTGCGGTCCCTCTGGTGGTGGTCGTGGGCGGCGACGGGCTGGCGATCCGCGTATGCGAGGAGCTGCTCGGAACGCATGGACACCGCGCGGCGGTCGTCTGGATGCAGGACGCCGAGCTCGCGGCACGGTTCGACGCGCTGGGCGAGCGGTGCCGGTACGTCCCGGGCGCGCCGAACGATGACGAAGTATTGCGCGCGGCCGGCGCGGTCGAAGCCGAAGCGATCATGGTGCTGTCGGCCGACGACAAGCTGAATTTGCAGGTAGCGCTGAAGGCACGCGACCTCAACCCCGCGATCCGCATCGTGATGCGCCAGTTCAGCCGCACGCTCGGGGTCAAGCTGGAGCAGAACCTGGACAACTGCTCCGTGCTCTCGCTCGCGTCGCACTCGGCGGCGACGTTCACGGCCGCGTCGGTCGACCCGAGCTGCTTCGGTGCGCTGCAGTTTCCCGACCCGGGCGGCGTCCTGACAGCGTTCGCAACGCGCACCGCGGAGCAGCTGCGGATCGTCGGGCTGACCGCCGCTCAGGCGCAGCACCGCGTGTGCGCCCGCGTCGTCGCGCTCAACGGCGCAGCGGCAGCTCCGGCGGCGCACACGTTCGCACCCGGCGACCGCGTGACCGTGTTCGCGTGCATCGAGCGGCTCGAGTCGCACCGCGAAGCCGGTGCGCCGGACGGGGCCGACCGACTCGGCCGCGCTCGCAAACGCCGCGGGGCGGCGGATCGGCTTCGGCGTTTTTGGAACCTCCACCCGATCGCGATCCGCGTCGCCGCGGCGGCGGCCGCGGTCTTCACCGCCGCCGTCGCGTATTTCGCGTACGCGCTGAACCTCGATCCGGTCACGGCGTTCTACTTCGTCGCGACGACGTTCACGAGCACCGGCTATGGCGACGTCACGCCGCTCGCACCGGCCGGCGCGCGAATCGCCTCGCCCAGCGCCCTCGCGATGATCGCGGCGAGCGGCCTGATGTTCTGCGGCGTGGCCGCGATCGGCATCTTCATCGCGTTCGCGACGAGCGCGCTCACGCGCGCCCAGTTCACGGCGATCCAGGGCCTGCGGCAGATTCGCACGCGCGACCACGTGCTCGTGTTCGGCTGCGGAAACGTCGGGACGCGGGTCGTCGAGTTCCTGCGCGCGCTGGGCCGGCGCGTCGTCGTGGTCGAGCTGAAGTCGGATCCGATGCTGGAGGAGATGTCGAGCCGGCGCGGGGTCGAGCTCGTCACCGGCGATGCGACGCGCGACGGCACGCTCGACCTCTGCAACGTCGAGCACGCGCGCGCCGTCATCGCGGTGACCGACAGCGACACCGCCAACCTCGAGGTCGCGCTGGGCGTGCGCGCGCGCAACAAGCGCGTCCCGGTGGTCATGCGCGTGCAGGACACGGCGTTCGCGGACTCCATCAAACGGCATTTCGAGGCGATCGACACCTACTCGACCGCGGCGCTCGCGGCGCCGGTGTTCGCGATGATCTCACGCTACCCGGAGACCCGCGGCCGGATCGCGCTCGGCGACCGCGCGTTCAGCGTCGCGGAACGCTCCCCGGCGAAGGAGCCGCAACCGCCCCCGGAGGATTGCGTCCCGCTCGGCGTATGGCGAGACGGAGCGTTCCGCCACATCGACGCGTTCGAGGAGTCTGAACCCAACGACCGGGTGCTGTTCCTCGTGCCGCTCTCGCAGTTCGAATCCGTCCTCTCGCAGAACGGGAAAAGCGGTCGCGGCGGGAACGATCTGATCGAATCGAAGGAGGCATAGTGCTCGAAGCGGGTGCGCAGGTACCGGACGTCGGCGCCGAAGACCAAGACGGTCACAGCGTGAAGCTGCGCGACTTCAAAGGCCGCAAGCTCGTCGTGTTCTTCTATCCGAAAGCCGACACGCCGGGCTGCACGGCGGAATCGCAAGCGTTCCGCGACCTCAAGGGCGATCTGAACGCGGCCGGCAGCGACATCGTCGGTGTGAGCCGCGACACAGTGGCCGCGCAGAAGAAGTTCGCCGAGAAATACGCGCTCAACTTCCCGTTGCTCGCGGACACCTCGTCCGCCATCTGCGACGCGTTCGGCGTGATCGTCGAGAAGAACATGTACGGCAAGAAGAGCATCGGCATCCAGCGCTCGACGTTCGTGGTCGGTACGGACGGAAACATCGCAAAAGCGTGGCCGCGGGTCTCCGTCGAGGGCCATGCCGCCGCCGTCCTCGAGGCAGTACGATCGCTCTGACCGCTACGGCACGGCTGACGATCGCGGGATCGAGCTCATCGATCCCGCGACCGGACCGCGCGTGCAGCTCGTACCTCGTCGACGACGGTGAGACGCCGATCGTCATGGACCTGGGCACCGGCGCGTTCGCGAACCTCCGCCGCCACGCCGACTACGACCGGCTCGGCGCGGTGGTGATCAGCCACATGCATGCGGACCACTTCATCGATTTGGTGCCGCTGCGCTATGCGCTCAAGTACGGCCCGCGCCGGCGCGCCGCCAAGCTCCCGGTGTACCTGCCGCCCGGCGGGCTCGCAACGCTGCGCGCGTTCGCCGCCGCGTTCCCCAGCGAGCCCGGCAAGTTCCTGGACGACGTGTTCGCGCTCGACGAGTACGACCCGTCGCGTCCGCTCGCGATCGAAGGCGCGACGCTGCGCTTCGCGCACACCGCGCACTACATCCCGGCCTTCGCGATGCGCTGGGAGCGCGACGGCGCGAGCGTCACGTATTCCGCCGACACCGCCCCCGACGAGCGCGTCGTCGCGCTCGCGCGCGCGTCGGACGTGTTCGTGTGCGAGGCGACGCTGCTGCACGGCGCGGTGGAGCAAGGCCTGCGCGGTCACTCCACCGCCGCCGATGCGGCCGCGATGGCGCGCGACGCGGGCGTCCGCCGGCTGGTGCTCTCGCACTACGGCGCGGAGTCGACGTCGCGCGATCTGGACGAGGCTGCGCGCGCGATCTTCGGCGGCGAGATCCTCGTCGCCGACGACCACGACACGGTCTTCCTTACCTAGGCGCCGGCCGCAGCGACATTAGTTCTGGCGCGGGCCGCCTTCGCCGCGCGGCAGCGAGAACTGGATCAGCGAGCTGACCGGCGCCAAACCGCGCGACACGACGGCGTGCGGCGTGACTTTGAGCTGCAGCTCCTCGAGCCGCCGCTGCGCGAGCAGCAGCTCGCGCCCGCTGGTGACGACGTCCTCGAGCAGCAGCACGTGCTGTCCGCGCACGAACGGCCCTTCCACGTACTCCTCGGCGAACGCGCCGTACTGCTTGGGCTGTTTGCGCACGACGATCATCGGCAGGCTCGTCATTTGCGACACGGCGGTCGCGATGATGACGCCGCCCAGCTCGGTGCCGCCGATCACGTCGGGGTTGATCTCCGAGATGATGGGCGCGAACATGCGCGCGATCCGGCGCAGCACGTGCGGATCGGCGAACAGCTTGAACTTGTCGATGTAGTAGTCGCTGCGCGCGCCGCCGGAGAGCAGGTAGTCGCCGCGCGTGAGCGCCTTCTCCATGATGACGGCGCGCAGCCAGCGCAGCTCCGGGATGCGCGCGATCGGGCTGGACGACGGCTCGTCGAACACTAGACGGTTCCTCGCATCAAATTTCCCACTCGTGCGCGTTCCACGACTCGTTGACCGGGTTGGGCGCGAAGTTCTTGAAGTCGACGCTGATCGGCTGCGCCTGGCGCGGATACCAGATGTACACGACCGGCAGATCGCGCGCCAGCAGCTGCTGGATCTTCACGTACGCCGGCTTGCGCTTCGACTCGTCGTAGCTCGCCAGCGCCTGCTGCTGCGCGGCGTCCATCTCGTGGTTCTGGTAGCGCGTGTAGTTGACGCCGTCGGGATGCGAGGGCTTCGGGATCTGATCGCTTTGAAACTCCGAGTGATCGTCGGGATCCTGGCCCGCGATCCACCCGGAGATGTTGAGGTCGTACTTGCCCGTGGTCAGAATCCCGCCTTGGCCGTACGTGGCGAATAGCACGTTGGCCGGATAGGTCTTGATCTGCGTGTCGATCCCGGCGGTCTTGAGCATCGCCTGCACCTGCACCGCGACGAGCCGGCGGGTGGCGTTCTCGACGTTGTAGCTGAGCGTGAACGACAGCGGTTTTCCGTTCTTGCGCATGATGCCGTCAGGCCCCGGCGTATAGCCCGCTTCGGCCAACAGCGCGCGCGCTTTCGCGGTGTCGGTGGGGTATTTCATCACGTCGTCGGTGTACGACCACTGGAACGGCGGCTGGTCGGCCCACGCTACGACGGCGCTGCCGCCCGTGTTCTTGTCGACCAGCGCCTGTTTGTCGAGCGCGTACGCGAGCGCGCGCCGAATGCGGATGTCATCGAGCGGCGGGCGCGACATGTTCACCAGCATCGCCAGCGTCTGCGGCTGGTTGTTGAGAAAGAGGTTGACGCCCTCGGCCGGGCGCGCCTTGAGCGTCTTGTACACTTGCGGCGACGCTTCGAAGATCCAGTCGACGTCGTGCGCGCGCAGCGCGTTCATCGACGTGTTCTCGTCGGGGATCTCGCGCACGATGATGCGGCGCAGCTTCGGTTTGCCGCGGAAGTAGTCGTCGTTGGCGACGAACTCGATGTGATCGCCGCGCACCCAGCGCGCCACCTTGAACGGGCCGGTGCCGACCGGCTGCTGGTTGAACGGGATCCGGTTGAGGTCGTGCAGCTTGCCGAGGAGGTGCTCGGGGATGACGCACACCGGGCTGTCGCTCTCGGCGAACACCGTGTCGACGAACGGCGCGAACTTCCGCTTGAGGTGGAACACCACGGTGTTGGCGTCCGGCGTGTCGACCGACTTCACTTCCTCGTAGCCGACCCGCTCGTTGACGTTGTTCGCGGGGTTCATCATGGCTTGCCACGAGAACTTGACGTCTTTGCTGCTGAACGCAACGCCGTCGTGCCACTTGACGCCCGTGTGCAGGTGGTACGTGATCGTCAGACCGTCTTTGCTGATCCCGCCGTTCGCTTCGGTCGGCACTTCGGTCGCCAGGATCGGAACGGTGTTCTTGCCGGAGCCGTCGACGCTCACCAGCGTGTCGAAGGACAGCCGGTTGACGAAGCCTTCGGTCGTGAACCCGGACAGGATCGGGTTGAGCGTGTTGGGAGAGCGCTGGCTCGCGACGCGCAGCTCGCCGTGGATGGTCCCCGTGGCGTGCGTCGTTCCGCCGGCACTGGTGTCATTGCCGACGATCTTGGAGCACGCGCTGACGGACAGCGCGCATGCGAGCGCGCCGATCACGAGTGTACGCAACGGCATCCCTCCTAGCGACGCTTCGTCGCCGTCTTTTTCGTGGTCTTCTTGGCGGCCGCTTTGCGCGCCGGCGCTTTGCGCGCGGGCGCTTTCTTCGCGGCCGCCTTCTTCGGGGCGGCCTTCTTGGCGGTCGCGCGCGCCGGCGTCGCTTTCTTCGCCGGTGCTTTCTTTGCGGCCGCCGCCTTCTTCGCCGGCGCGGCTTTCTTGACCGCGCCGCGCGCCGGCGCGGCTTTTTTCGCGGCGGGCTTGGCGGGCACGGCCTTTTTCGCGCCGGCTTTCACCGGCGCCGTTTTCGACGACCCGGGCCGGGCCGGGGCGCTCTTCGCGCTCGCCGACGCCGGCTTGGCGGCCGTTCGCGCACCGGCCGCCGGCTTTGCGGCCGCCGGCTTTGTCGCCGCAGGCTTCGCGACAGCGGGCTTTGCCGCCGCAGGCTTCGCGACGGCGGGCTTTGCGACAGCCGGCTTTGCGACCGGCGCTTTCGAGGCGGCCGGCTTGGGCGCAGGTTTGGCTGCCTCAAGCCTGGGCGCCGGCATCGGCGGGGCCGGCGTTGGCGTTGGAGCCGGCGGCGGCGGCGGCTTGGGGCCGGCGGCGGTGGCGGTGGCGGCGGGGCCGGTTGAGGGTGGGGCTCGGGCTCGGCCGGGGCCGGTTCCGGCGCGGCCGCGGGCGCATCGGCGGGCTTGGGTTTCGCGCGGCTCTTGCGCGCGCGAGGCGCGCGCGGCGCGGCCCCGCCCGCCGAGCCTGCGGGTGCGGCAGCCTCAGGCGCTGCGCCGTCGACCGGCGGCGCGTCGTGAGCGGCCGCGGTGTCGTGAGCGGCCGCGGTGTCGTGGCCCCCGGCCGCGTCGTCCGGACCGGGATGTGCGGCGCCGTTGCCGGGGTCGCCGGCGACGGCGGACGCCGAAGGCTCCCCAGCCGGCGGTTCCTGCGGCGACGCTTCGGCGCCGGCCGATGGCTCGGGCCGCTCGCGCGGGCGCTCCGGCGACGTCTCCGGCGGCCGGGTCGCCTTTGCGCTCGGACGCGCTTTGCGGACCGGCTTCGCCGCGTCCGCGGGCGCGCCGTCGCTCGCCGCCGGGCCCCGCTCGTGGGCTCGCTGGGGCTCCGGTACGGGTTCGGGCGCCGGCGGCGGCTCGGGTTCGGGCTCGCGCGCCACGCGCAGCGCGACGCGGCGCAGCGTGCCGGCGAGCGGGAACACGATCTCGTTGATGTCGAGCTCGTCGAGCACCTCGAGCACGGTGGTGAAGGCGCCGCCCTGGTCCTTGGGCGAGTGCGCGTCCGAGCCGATCGCGATCATCACGTTGCGGTCCTTCGCCTTGCGCAGGAACCGTTTGTTGGCGTCGACGTAGCGCTGCCGCTCTTCGTCCGTATGGTCGCGGTACAGGAAGCGCGTGTTGAACTCGACCGCCATGCCGCGCGCTCCCGCCGCGTCCAGCACCCGGTTCTCGTACTCGTCGAGCTTCGCGTCGTCGGGCCAGTGGCCGAATACGGCGGGCACGAAGAAGTGGCCGACGATGTGCCCCGGGAGCCGCTCGATCGCATCGACGAGCGTCGTGACGTACGTCTCCCACGTCTGCTCGGTGCCGACCGTCTCGAAGAGATCCTTGAACTCCGGGTTGTCGAACGGCCACGGCCAGTTCTCGCCCAGCACCGGGTGCGTGATCGGGATGAAGTGGACCGACCGAATGATCGCGTCGGGCCGCATCGCATCGACGATGTTCTGCGCGTCGGGACGCGAGCGCGGGTCGTTGTCGACCTCGGCGCCGATCGAGTAGCGCATCCCGCGCCGCAGCCCTTCGCTGACGACCGCGGCGTGGCCGACGTCGACGGTTGCGGTCTCCGCCGCGCCGTACAGGTCGCCGGCCTGCGCGAGCTTGAGCGCGCGGCGCACGAGATTCACCGCCGCGGGATCCTCGAACGTGAGGTAGTTCATGTGGTCCGCGACCATCAGGAAGCGCGGGTACCCGCGCCGGCACGCGTGGTAGAACCACAGGAAAAGCATCCGCGCCGTGAGCGGCAGCGGGCGTTCCTCCGCGTACGGTTTGTGCTCGCCCTTCGCGTGCCCGTGCGTGTCGGGTATCGCGAACAGGCGCGGATCGCGTTCGTTGTTATCGTTCAAGCAAGTCGCCGCCGGGACACGAACCCGAGGTTTTCTGCGAGAAAACCAAGGGACCTGTTGGCGATACAGGGCAAAAAAAGCCGCCCCCGATGGGGCGGCGGACAAGGTTGGTTTGTTCGCGGAGGCCGGACTAGGTCCGGAGCCCTCCGATCATCGTGAGACATTGTTTGGGACCGTCTGTAGAAACGATGACCACCTCCTCTTGTCCGCCTGTTAACCTTCGTTCGTATGTGTCTGAAGGAGCCGCGGACGTATCGTGAGGCCCGCTTTCGCGAACGAGTATCGCGAGCCTTCTGGATTATCGCACGCAGTTTAACGGCGCTCCGCCCCCGGCTGCGCGCCCCCCACGCCTATGGCGTGGGGCCCCCGGTCCGACCTCGCAAGAACAATCCGGGCCGTGCGAGATGACTCTGCGCTCGGTCCGCCACCGGTCGTTTGTGTCCGTCGACGCGACTAGCGACGGACGGGGACGCGATAGCCTTCGAGCTCGAGCAGGCGAGCTTTGAGCTCGACTCCGTACGCGTATTGGTGCAGCGCTCCGGTCGCGTCGACGACGCGGTGGCATGGATAGAGCAGCGCGACCGGATTGCGCGCCATCGCGCGGCCGACGGCGCGCGCGGCGCTCGGCTGGCCGATCGACTCGGCGATCCAGGTGTAGGAGCGCACCTCGCCGGGCGGGATCGTCGCCGCTGCGCGCAGCGCCGACTGGTCGAACGGGGTGAGGTCGCTGATGTCGACCTTGGCGAGATCGGGCTGGTGGGTGCGGAAAAAGCTCGCGACGGTGTCGCTGACCCACTGCGGCGTCTGCGACGGGATCAGGCCGCGGCCCAGCCGGCGCTGCAGCTTGGCGTGCACGGCTTCGGCGCCTTCGCCGCGGTCCAGCGCGACGGCCGTGATGCCGCTGTGGCGGAAGGCGACGAAGAGGCGGCCGATCGGGGACTCGACCGTGGTGATCGAGTCGGGCGCGACGATCTTCACGGTGAGCTTGATGTGCTCGAGGATCTTCGGCACGAGGCGCTGCGGCGGATCGACGGGGGGCAGGCAGGTGAGGCAGTACGCGATGCCCTCGTTCTCGCGGTAGATCTCCTGGCACTCGGGACATGCCCGCAGATGCGCCAGCACGTGCTCGCGCTGAGGCTCCACGCCCTCGCGCATCTCGTCCCAGAGACGTTCGACGTCGCTGCAGCGCATAGGTTTACTCCTCTTCCTCGGTGGCGGCGGGGCGGTCGCTCGGGACGATCCGCCCGACTTGGGGGCCGAGGATGCGGCGGAGGATACGCACGGCGCGGTGGACGTGCGACTTCACGGTGCCGATCGGCTGGTTCAAGATCTCGGCGATCTCGGGGTGGCTTCGGCCTTCGATGAACCGCAGCGTCGCGGCGGCGCGCAGGTGCATCGGAAGCTGAAGCAGTGCCTGCTCCACCAATACCATGTCGGCCGCGCGGTCGACGATCTGCTCCGGCTGGTCCGGGCCTTCTTGGGTTTCGTTGAGGAGCGCGTCGGGATCGGCCAGTGCGTCGAGCGCCACGTTGGTGGGCCGCTTCGAGCGCAGGCGGTTGCGCGTGACGTTGAGCGTGATCGTGTAGAGCCACGGCTGCAGGCGCAGCTCGGCGCGCTGCTGCGGGTCCATCTTGGCGAGCGCCCGGTAGGCGCGCACGAAGGCGTCCTGCACGATCTCCTCGGCATCCTCGCGATTGCCGGTCATGCGCAGCGCGAACCCGTAGAGCCGGCGCTGGTAGTCGTCGACGATCGTCTCGAAGGTTTCCGGCCCGGGAATGGGCTGAGAAACCGTCGCCGGTGCGGTCACGCGGTAGTGATCTCCGAAGATCGGTGCTGCGAGCGCACTCATCAGGGTCCTCAACCGGACTCCGACGAGCGCCGGTTGCGGCTGTTCCCTTCTTTGGACTGTTCGCCCTCGGCTGGCGTGCCTAGGTGCGGCGCGGCGTGGGGGTCACGCGGGCCGACTCGAGCCGCGCGCCGGAGCGGATCGAGCGCGCGTAGACGATGGAGACGGGGGCGCGCCGGGCGCTGTCGTCGATGTTGCCGTCGATGGCGAGCGTGGCGTCGAGCGCGACGAGCAGGGCCGTCGCGTAGTCGTAGTACGCGGTCCCCTTCATCGTGATCGTGCCGGCGAGCGCCATCGCCGGGCGGTCGGGAAGGGCGCCGTGCAGCGGCCCCTTGGCTTCGAACGCGATGCCCATCGTTCGCGCGCCGCCGACTATGGCGTCGGGCAGCCGGCGCAGCGTGCCGTGCAGCTTCGCGGCCGTCATCGGCGACGGAAAGTCGAACGGCACGGGCCGTTTGAGGTGAGCCAGATCACGCATCGTCGGCGCGTCGAGCTGCACCGCGAACGGCTGGTTGAGCACCGTGAGGTAATCCGGATCCGATGCCGGACCGTCTTTTTGCTCTCCCGAGGGGAGGAGGGTGGACGTGAACGAAGCGCGCTGGTGTTGCCTCCCTCCGTCGCCGTCTTTGTCGTACTCGACGCGCGCCACGTATGTGATCGCGCCCTTCGCGCCGTGCGAAACGGTCAGCGTCTGCACGCCGTGATAGATCGTCTTGCTGCTCTGCGACTCGCCGTTGCCGAGCCGGAACACGTCACGCCCGTCCACCGCATAGGCCTGATCCGCGCGGGCGGCCGCGGCAGACGCCGCGACTGCGGTGAGGAGCGCGAACGTGGCGGCGACCACGGCGCGGCGGATATTCATCGAGGGCCTCGGGCGGACGGGGGCGGGGGTGATTACGTTCCCGGATTATGGTACTACGGAAACGTGCCGATACGGATGGTGAGTTGCTGAATCGCATCGTCGGCCGGTTCCTCGCGTTGGTGCTCGCGTTGTCCGTCATCGCAGCGGGTGTTCCCGCGCGCGCGGCGGACGGTCTGACGCTCAGCCCGGCGCTCAACGCCAAGCTCGACCGAATCTACCTCACCGCCTACGACGAAACGATCCAGCGGCACGCGCTCGCCCAGCGCGACGGTACGACCTATGTGTCGACGGGCGACATCAACGCCGAGTGGTTGCGCGACGCGAGCGCGACGGTGCGCCCGTACATCGGGCTTTCCCAGCACGACGGCGACGTCCAGCGCACGCTGCGCGGCGTGGTCGCGCGCCAGGCCAAGTACATCCTGATCGATCCGTACGCCAACGCGTTCTCGTCGAACTACCACGTGGTGGAGCACAAGTTCGAGGTCGACTCGCTGCTCTACCCGATCTGGTTCGCCTACGACTACTACAAGCAGACCGGCGACCGCAGCATCTTCACGCCCGAGGTTCGGCGCGCGTTCGACCGCGTGCTGGCGACGATGCGCAACGAGCAGCATCACGCGCAGCGCTCGCACTACCGCCACCCGCAGCTGGCGAACAACGGCCGCGGCAGCGCGGTGAAGTACACCGGGATGGTGTGGACGGGCTTCCGCCCGTCGGACGACCCGGTGCGCTATCACTACAACATCCCGGTCAACATGTTCGCGTCGGTGGTGATGAAGGACCTCACCACGATCGCGCGCGACGTCTGGCACGACAACCGCATGGCCCAGAACGCGTGGGGCATGTCGGTCGAGATCCAGCGCGGCATCGAGCAGTACGGCACGCTCGACCTCAAGCCGTTCGGGCGCATCTACGCCTACGAAGTCGACGGCCGCGGCCACGTCAACGCCATGGACGACGCCAACATCCCGTCGCTGCTCTCGATCCCGTATTTCGGCTACCTGCCCAAGACGAACTCGCTCTATCTGGCGACGCGCCGCTTCGCGCTGTCGGACCGCAACCCGTACTTCTTCCGCGGCAAGTACGCCGAAGGGATCGGCAGCCCGCACACGCCGCACGGCTACGTGTGGCCGCTCGCGCTCTGCGTTCAGGCGCTCACCGCGACCGACGAGAAAGAAGTGGATCAGCTCTTCGGCTGGATCGCCGTGTCCGACGTGGGCGACCACCGCCTGCACGAGTCGTTCAACGCGGAGTGGCCCGAATCGTACACGCGCGAAGACTTCGCGTGGCCGAACGCGCTGTACGCCGAGCTCATCATGACGCGGCGCGGCGAGACGTACGCGCAGCGCTGAGCGTCCGCGCCTGACGTTTAGCGCGACTGTTCGTTAGCGCCGGCGCGGCGTGCGAAGTCGAGCGCGAACGCGGTCTGGATGGCTGCGAGCGGGGCGACGGTGAGCACGTCGATCGGCAGATTCGCCCAGAATACCGCGTGCGGCAGCGCACGCTTGACGAGAACGTCGAACACGATGCTCGCGATCAGCGTCGGCACGATCGTCGCGAAGCCGAGCACGCAGACGCGCACGAAGTTTCCGCGGCGCAGCGACAGGCCGATGGCGCGCGCGAAACTGGTGAGCAGCGCGATCAGCGGACGATCCCCGCTCAGCGCAGCGATCGGGCCCGCAAGGTTGATCACGCCCCACAGCAGCCAGATGATCGGCGCGATCAGCAGCGCCAGCACCGGCGGATCCGGCAGCGGGCCGAGCGCGGAGAACGGAACGGTGAGCTGGACCACCAGCGAGACGACGATCATCGCGCCGAGGACGGCCGGCCAGCGTTCCAGTGCGCCCGCGAGCAGTAAGCGGGTGGAGACGTGCTCGCCGGCGACGCGCGTCGCGATGCCGAGCGCCGCGACGGCGACGATGTATGCGAGCCCGAAGAGCTCGCTGTAGGCGAGGACGAGCTCCTTGACCGCGCGCGCGGAATCCGTGGGCGCCGGCCACAGTGCTTCGATCGCGCCGCCCAGCGCGAACACCGCGGCGCTCAGCGCGGCGTAGAGCGGCAAGCGCTGCGCCCACGTGGCGAAGGCGAGGTCGATCAGCCCGCCGATCGACTGCGGGAGGCGCTCGCCGTCGCCGGCGGCGTTCACGCCGCGCGCAATGCGCGGAGGAAGAAGCGCAGCGTCGCGGTGCCGGAGCAGACCGCGACGTCGTCGGGATCGGAGTAGACGCGGCCGTCGATCTCGACGACGTACGTGCCCGAGAGCAATCCGGCAAGCGTCGATCCGATGACGCGTTCGCGCTTGTCTTGGGGCGCGCGCGGGCCGAGCGCTTCGATGACGGCAGCGGTCAGCAAGTCGCCGACGCGCAGCGGCGTGGCGAGCGCGAAGGCGGTCGAAGCGGTGCGAGAGACCGCGGATACGTCGATTGGCACGGCGACCCGGAGCATACCGACGACGCTCTTTCCCCCAAGGGCGGGGGGGCTCCCGGTACGCGCGGAACGTCCGTTGCGATGCCCGATCCGCCTCGCCGTCGTCGCTCCACGCCGCCGCCGTCGCGGCGCTCGTCCGAGTCCTCGAGTCTGCTGCCGACGGTCGCGCTCGGCGTCGGCGTCGTCGTCGCCGGGCTCGGGATCGGCGCATTTCTGTCGGCGATGCAGCACCGCGGCGCGAGCACCGACGACGACGTCGACCGCGAGCCAGGGCGCGCCGGTGGTGACGCCGGTCGCGCGGGCGACGCGCGGTCCGGTCGCGGTCGCGACGGTCGTTCCGCACGCGACCGACACGCCGACTCCGCGGCCGACCGCGACGCCGCAACGACCGCGACCCCGCCGCGACGGCGACACCTCGCGAGACCGCGACGCCGCGTGCCACCGCGTCGCCTGCGGCCCTGGCGACGGTGAAACCGACACCGCGCGCGACGCAAACGCCGCGGCCCGCGGAGACGAAGCCGCCTGCGACGCCGACGCCGGTCGTCGTGACGCCGCGGCCCGCGACACCGCGTCCGCAGACGCCGCAGCCTGCCACGCCGCGACCGACGCGGACGCCGACGGCGGTGCCCGTCGCGCGCGCGACGCCGCCGCTCACGTTCGCCGGCATCGCGCAGAACACGGTGCGCCGGTATCTGAGCGATTTGATCGCGGGCAACGAGAACGCGGCGTATGCTGAGCTGGGGAAATCGCCCGGCGACGGCGGGCTTTCCGAAGAAGCGTTCATCGACCGCGGGACGCGCATCACGTCGATCCGCACGACGAGCAGCGACGCGAACGGCGCGACGGTGGAAGTCGGCTTGACGTCGTCGCGCGGCTCGTACTATGCGACGTATCACGTGACGAACGGTCCGAGCGGTCCGGTCATCGACCAGCACGACTACATCAAAGTCTGATTCGCAAAGGGACGGTTCCGTGGAGACGACCTCGCACATCGAAGGCCTGCTGTCGACCGGCGAGGTGATTCCCCCGCCGCCGGGCGCGTCGTCGTGGTTTCCGATCGCCGATCAGGATGCGTTCGTCGCGGACGCGCTGCGCGACCCGATGGCGTTCTGGCGCGAGCGTGCGCGCACCATCGCGTGGGAGACCGAGCCGAAGACGGTGTTCAGCGGCGCGATGGACGATCCGCACTGGTTCCCCGACGGCCGGCTGAACGCGACGGTGTCGTGCCTCGACCGCCACGCCGCGCGCCACGGCGATGCGACGGCGTATCAGTACGTGTGCGAGAACGGGAACGAGCGCACGATCACGTACGCGGAGCTGCTCGCGCGGGTGAGCCAGCTCGCGAACGCGCTGCGGCTCGACGGCGTGCGCGCCGGAGATCGCGTCTGCATCTACATGCCGCTGGCGATCGAGGGGATCGTCGCGATGCTGGCGTGCGCGCGCATCGGCGCGATCCATTCCGTCGTGTACGCCGGGCTCGGCGCGACGGCGCTGCGCGATCGTATCGCCGACGCGGGCGCGCAAGTGCTGATCATCAGCGACGTGACGTACCGCAAAGGCCGCGCCGTGGATTTGAAGGGCATCGTCGACGACGCGGTGCGCGGGCTGGAACTGGTGCGCCGCATCGTGGTGCACCGCCGCGAGGCGAGCGCGCCGCCGGCGGATGCGCGCGAGGTGAGCTTCGAGGCGTATTGCGATCATCAGCCCACCGAGTGCGAGCCCGAGATCGTCAGCTCGGAGCACCCGCTGTTCATCCTGTACACGAGCGGAACGACGGGCAAGCCGAAAGGCGTCGTGATGACGCACGGCGGCTATCTGGTGGGCGCAGCGTCGATGCTCGCGGAGACGACGGGTATCACGCCCGACGACGTGTACTGGTGCACGAGCGACATCGGCTGGATCGTCGGCCATACGATGATGGTGTACGGCGCGCTGGCGAACCGGTATCAGTGCGTCCTGCGGGAGGGCGCACCTGATTTTCCGACGCCGGATGCGGTGTACGCGCTGCTGGCACGGCTGCGGGTGAACAAGTTCTACACGGCACCGACGCTCGCGCGCATGCTGCTGCGGCTCGGGCCGGATCTCGCTGCACAGCATGACTTCTCGGCGCTGCAGGCGGTGTATTGCGCCGGCGAGCCGTTGAATCCCGAGGCGTGGCGGTTCTTGTACGAGGTGATCGGCCGCGGTGGCGATGTCGCGGTGTGCAATCAGTGGTGGCAGACGGAGCTAGCCGCGCCGACGCTGGGTGTGTTCCCGACGTCGGCGGTGCATCCGGATCGGAGCGGGAAGGCGCTGGGGCCGGTGGTGTTCTCAGTGCGCGATGCAAACGGCGCGGTGCTGCCGGCGAACCAGGGTGGGTTGTTGGTAGTGGAGACGCCGCTGCCGTACATGTTCGCGACGGTGTGGAACGACCCGGACCGTTTCGCGCAGTACTTCCGCTGGGGCGTGTACGTCGCCGGCGACGTCGCCACGATCGACGAGGAGGACTACGTGACGGTGCGCGGCCGGGCCGACGACGTGCTTAGCGTGGCGGGGCATCGCATCGCGACCGCCGACGTGGAGAGCGCGCTGGTGTCGCACAAGGCCTGCGGCGAAGCCGGCGTCGTCGGCGTGCCGGATGAGATCAAGGGCGAGGCGATCGTAGCGTACGTGGTGCTGCGGAGCGGCTTCCAGGAATCGGAAGAGCTTGCGGCTCGATTAGTGGCGCATGTCCGGCGTGAGTTAGGGCCTATCGCTACCCCGTCAGCGATCCGGTTCACGGCGAAGCTGCCGAAGACGCGCTCAGGCAAGATCATGCGGAGGCTGCTGAAAGCCCAAGAGACGGGCCAGGAACTCGGTGACGTCACGACGCTCGAAGAATCGAAATCTTTCGTCCGGCGTGGTGCTATGATGAAAAGATCGCGCATGGAATCGATCCAGCCATCGCTGCCGGCGCCCCATGAGAACGGACGCCGGCGGCAGGTCCTCATGACGGTCCACGGCATGCGGATGATCTCAGCGTACCGTCGCGACAAATGACAGGATCGCATGGCCGGCTTGAAGAGTAGTCCAGTCGCACTACGCCTCTCGCGGGGCTGCGTGATCACGCCGATTTGAGGCAACGTCGTCTCAACGTGCTCGCCGGCGTTGCAATAGTGCAGCGCGGCCTCACGGCTGGAAGGAGGTTGCCATGCATGTTGCCGCGGCAGTCGAGGCATTTCTTCGCTATTGCCTCGAGGAGAAGCATCTCGCTCCGAACACCCTGAGCGCATACCGTCAGGACCTCGCGGAGTGCCGAGCCCTTTGGGCTCCGACGCCGGGTGGGTGATATCGGTCCGGCCGATATTCTGGCATATCGCAACCGCTTGTCGTCGGAGCGCGGACTAGGGCTTGCGACCGTGAAGCGCCGGCTTGCGTGCCTGCGCGCAATGTTTGCCTGGCTCGTTCGGCGCGACGTGCTCGAGGCCTCACCGTTTGCGAAGACGGAACTGCGCATTCGGCTTCCCGCGCGCCTGCCGAGATGCCTGGAAAGACGTGACTTGTGTCGCCTCATGCGGCATCGGGCCGCGCTAGGCGCGAACTGCGCCCTCGCGACCGGATTGCTGCTCTCGACGGGTATACGTGTCGGCGAACTCGTGACGCTACGGATCGGCGATATCGATTCGCGGGCCGGCCATTTGCGCATTCTCGGCAAGGGTAACCGCGAGCGCACGGTCTTCGTCACCGACCGCGGTTTGCGCGAGGAATTGTGCGGATACCTGTGAGCCGTCATGGAACCGCGGCGCCGCCCGACCGCCCGCTGCTCCTGTCGAGGATCGTGACCGCCCGTTTCCGCAGCGCAGATCCGCAGCGCGATTACGGAGCTCGCTCGCACCGCCGGTCTTACTCGCCACGTGACGCCTCACATGCTGCGTCACACCGCGGCAACGATGCTCCTCGAATCCGGAACCGACATCCGCTTCGTCCAGCGCCTGCTCGGCCACCGAAGTATCCTCACGACCCAGATCTATACGCACGTCAGCGACCGAGCCCTACGAGCTGCTATCGCCCGGGCGAACATTCTCGGCAACTTCGCCGCCACGGAGGCGTAAGGCTACGATGATAACTGAGAATTATCGTGTCCGTCTCCAACGCTATTGCCGACGAGCTACTGCGCCCGCAGCGTCCCGAAGCCACGCGATTATTGTATCTCGCTCAGTACGCACCGGAAGCGCCGACGTTCGCGCCGAAATCCTTCGCTGGAGATGGCGGGTACCCGCTCTACTACCATCGCGTCTGGGAAGCGTTGAACGAGATAGGCTATGAAGTGCGCTCGTCTTCGAAACCGTACGCGGCGCTCTTCTCCGGTGGCAATACGGACTTCGTATTCTCGTTGTATAACCGTATGCCACTGAACAACTCCGAGGTCCTGGTGTCCGCATTCTGCGAATACGTTCGGATACCGTATCTTGGCGCGCGTCCGAACATCCGAGCCTTGGCGGAGGATAAGTGGCTCTCGAAGCTCGTCGCACAAGCGATCGGACTGCCGACGGTCGAGGGCTTTCCGTATGACAACACGGACCAACTCGTCAAGCCCCCCTTTGACGGCCCATACTTCATCAAAGAACGCTTCGGCGCGGGTTCGGAGGGCATAACGGTGGAGTGCCTTCAAGACACTTGGGAAGGCGCCCGGAGAATAGCTCGAGCCTTTCTCGAAAATGGTCGCGAAGTGCTCGTTGAGCAATTCGCGCCGGGTATCGATTTGACCGTACCGGTGTTAGGAGCTGCCCGCCCAATCGTGCTCGGGACTGTCCATCCGATATCCGATAAACCGAGCAATATCCTAACGGAGAGTCTTAAGCTCAACGATCCATTAGGGTACCGGATGTATGACGCAGGTATCGCTGAAGAGAATTTCCGACGCGACGTCACGGCTCTCTGGGCAGCAACGGGGCCAATAGACTACCTGCGGTTAGATTATCGCTTCGATCCCGAACGAGGTCGTCGTGTGTTTCTGGAATTCAACATTTGTTGCTATATCGGGAAGTCGGGAGCGATCTGTCTCGCCGGAAAGCAATGGGGACTTACTCAAGCCGACATCTTAGGCCACGTCGTCGAATACAGCTTGCGGCGTCAGCGTTTCGGCCGGGACCATGGCGAGTGGGTTCTGTGACCAGTATTGCAGATATTCAAGAGGATAAAATTCGGAGGCATTTTGCGCGGTTACCAATTTGTTGTCTATCGCACGGCGAACTATCGATAAGTCGTACCCAGTCGTACTGAATTCGGCCGCTTCTCGAAGAAGGCGGCTCACCGTGTCCTCGGATTCTCCGGCGATCGCCTCGACCAGTGCGGCGGTGAGCCGCACTCGCTGCGACGCTTCTCGCAGATGCACCTCATCATCGACGACGGATAGCACTCGTCCCATCCGTTGCCGCGCCTCCGCCAGTCGCTGCGACCGGAGTTCCAGAATCGCCAGGTCGCACTCCGCGATCGTTCGCGGAAAGTCCATATCGATCACGGACAAAATCTTACGAAGGTGCCGCCGGGCCTCATCATCGCGGCCCAGAACCATTAGAACTGTCCCAAGGTTGATGCCTGATTCTTCAAGATGTTGCGTCCCAAGCGCCGATAGTGCAATAAACGATTGTCGGAATAAAGTTTCTGCTGCACGAAATCGGCCCTGATACGCTTTGACGACGCCCAAATTGCACTGAGTCGTGGCGAATCCGAAGGTGTCTTCTCGTTGCCTAAACGCACCGAGAGCTTTCTTGAGGACCACCTCAGCATTCGTCAAATCCGCGTTTCGCCCCCACATAAAGACTGCGCCGCAATTGCGAAGCAGATACGGATGATTCTCAGCCGAGCCCAACCGCGGATTCCATTCGAGAAACACTTCACGAGCCTGGTCGAATTGCGCTTCATGGAGCAGCCCGATCACTTTATAGGAAACGAGCAAACACCGCTCCTCTGGTGACGAGTCTTCAGCCAAGAGCTCGTCGATCTCGCGATTGGCATGATGATGTTCCCGAGTACGGTTCAGCGCAACTGCACTGAGTATGCGCAGGATACGATAGCGATCGAAATCACGGGCTGGGATGCGGTCGAGGATTTCTTTGGCGCGTGCATACTCTTGCACCGAAACGAAGAAGGCAATCTGGACGAACCGATCGTGAAGGTTCAGGACACCGTCGGCCGGCTGCGCGGCCTCAATATAGCGGCTAGCATCATCAAGTGATCCCTGACCCATCGCGACGTGCACAAGCCGCTGTGCGAGGCGTGGGACCGCACCGGGGTCCAGCGTACGGGCCAACCGATAGAGCAATGCTGCGGACGTCGACGCAGCGTGACGTGTTGATCGCGCCGCCTCGATGTCCCGAAAATAGTCGTAGAGCTCCTGACTCACGATCAAGTTGTCCGCGGTATGCGCCGCCAGCTCCGCAACGGGAGATGCAGACTGCGTCATTAAGGTTATTGAAACTTGACCATCATCGAGCGTGGACTTTTCGACATATCCCCGCGAACACAAGTTTTCGACGGCACGCTCGAGATCGGCTAGTTCGTCATCCACGATCAGTTCCGACCGAAGACCGATCAAACGGACATCGGCAATGCGGAGCGACTGCCGGGCCACCAAGAGCAAGCGGAGAATGTAAGTTGAGAGCCGGGTAATCGCCTCGTTCTCGACTACTGAATCCCCAGCTTCAAGCAATTTTTTGAGTTGCCAAATGTGATTTCCGGCGGTACGTGCGAGCATGGCGCACACGTCCTGTGTCAAGGTCTGTCCTCGAGCCGCCGCGAATGCCGCGACGAATTCAGCATCGATTGGCGTGAACGTAGATTCGATCACTGATTGCGCGACGAATGGTACCCGCTCGCGAAAGTCATCGAAGGGCAGTTGCGGCTCGGCGTCGGAATACGAAAGAACGAACCGTACATGTGCAAAATGCTCGTCCGACACACAGTCACCGAGAAGCTCCAGCGTTTCTCGTGGCTTCTGTTGTACGTTATCGATGCAAAAAATCACCGGCGGCCGAGGCCGATTGATCAACGCACGGCGCATTCGTGATGGCCGATATGATGGCGCCTTTGCGACGATGACCCCGTCTCCGATTCCACCGAGTGCCGTCAAAGCGAGGCGGGGGGGTAGAGTCAAAGCTCCTCCTGCGAGGATTGCGAGCTTCATGAGCAATGAAGTCACGCCAGAGGCGTCGAGGGCGTCTCCGATGCGACACCAGAAGCGGCGTTGGCGTTCATCTTGGAGCGCGTCGGCGAGCTGTACTGGCCCTTCGGTCCAGAAGTCCGAATAGATGACGATTTCGCGGCGCTTCACGAGCTTTTTCACGTGCTTTAGAAATGCTGAATTGCCGGAGCCGCCGACCGTGCGAAAGATCAAAACTCGTCTCGTATCAGTCTTGCTGAGGAGGCGATTTAAATCGGCAATTTCGGCTACTCTGTTCGCGAAATCCGCAAATCCCATTTGTCGATAATTCTCAGTTATTCGGCTGCGGACCCGGAGAAATTCGACATAGCACCCCCGAGATGGTCAACACTTGCCACGCTCAGAAGCATTACCTTGCCCGGCCGCTTTTCACCGGCGCGCGTGCATTTGCTTGCGCCTGCCGATGTTCACACATGCAAATACCGGCGCCGCAGGTCCTCGTCGGTGCGGACCTGGTCCGGGGTGCCTTCGAACTTGATCTCGCCCTGGTCGATGATGTAGCACCGGTCGGCGACCGCGAGGGCCGAGTACAGGTTCTGCTCCACCAGTAGCGTCGTGATGCCCGCCGCCTTGATCTCGCGGATCACGTTTCCACTTCGCGCACGATCAGGGGCGCGAGGCCTTCCGTGGGCTCGTCCAGCAGCAGCACCTTCACGTCTTGCAGCAGCGCGCGCGCGATCGCGAGCATCTGCTTCTCGCCGCCGCTGATCTCGTCGCCCTTGTGGGTGAGGCGCTCGCGCAAGCGCGGGAACTTCTCGTAGACGTGGTCCAGCGTCCAGCCGGGCTTGCGCGCCGTCACTTGCGCGAGCTTCAGGTTCTCCGCCACCGTGAGGTTGGTGAAGATGCGGCGCTCTTCGGGCACGAGCGAGATGCCTTTGCGCGCGATCGTCATCATGTCGCGGCCGGCCAGCTCCTCGCCGTCGAGCGTGACGCTGCCGCTTGCGCGGCTTCAGCCAGCCGACGATGCTCTTGAGCGTCGTCGTCTTGCCGACGCCGTTGCGGCCGAGCAGCGCGACGGTTTCGCCCGCGCCGATGTGCAGCGAGACGTCGCGCAGCACGTGGCTGTCGCCGTAGTAGCGTGTTGATCGCGTCGACGCGCAGGCGCGCTTGCGTCGCGGCGGCGGCCGGTCGTGACGGGCGCGCTCATCAGTGCGCGATCTCCGCTTCGGTATGCCCGCCGAGATAGGCTTCCTGCACGCGCGGGTTCGCCTGGATCTCGGCCGGCGTGCCGGTCGCGAGCACCGTGCCCTGGTGGAGCACGGTGATCGAGTCGGACATGCCCATGACCATCTCCATGTCGTGCTCGATCACCAGCACGGTCATCTCGTGCGAAGCTTGCGGATCAGCGCCTCGGTCTTGCGCGCCTCGTCCTTCGACATGCCGGCGACGGGCTCGTCGAGCAGCAAAATCTGCGGCTGCGTCGCGAGCGCGATCGCGATGTCGAGCCGCTTCTTGTCGCCGTGCGCGAGATCGCCGGCACGCACGTCCGCGACGCCGGTCAGTTCGAGTCGGCTCATCGCGCGCTCGGCCAGCGCGTCGACGTCCGTCGAGCCGCGTCGAACGGCGGAACACTTGCAGCGCGAACGCGCCTTGCATGTGCGCGAGCGCGGCCAGGCGGCAGTTCTGCCGGACCGTTTGTTCGGGATAGATGCTCGCGGTCTGGAACGCTTTCGCGATGCCGAGGTGCACGCGCGACGTGCCGCTGACGCGGGTGACGTCGCGGCCCTTGTACCTGATCGTGCCCGAGTTCGGCGCGATCGTGCCCGAGAGCAGGTTGAAGAACGTCGTCTTGCCGGCGCCGTTCGGGCCGATGACCGCGCGCAGCTCGCCGGGATCGACGCTGAAAGTCGATGTCGGCGTTCGCCGCGAAATGGCCGAACGATCTTGCCGAGCTTGAGCGTCTCGACGATGCTCATCGGGCCGCCCGCGGCGCGCTTCGGTCGCCCGGCTTCAAGAGCGGTCGGGTTCCTCGGTGCGGCAGCGCGCAAGCGAGCGCGCTGAACACCGCGCGCGGGTTCGTCTGGCGGCGCTTGAACAGCGTGCCGACAGGCCGCGCGGCAAGAACACGATCACGGCGACGAAGATCACGCCTTCGATCAGGCGCCAGGCCGGCGTCTTCGCCGACAGCACGTTCTCCAGGTACATGATGACGGCGGTGCCGACCACCGGGCCGAACAGCGTTTGCACGCCGCCGACGACGGTGTAGATCACGAACGAGCCGCTGCGGTCGATGCCGACGCCGTCGATCCGCGACGCTGCCGTCGTAGCAGCGCGCGCAACGCGCCGGAAAAGTCCGGTCAGCGCGCCGGAGATCGCGAACGCCGCCAGCCGGTACGCCGACGCGTTGAACCCGACGAGCACGCTGCGCTCTTCGTTCTCGCGAATCGCCGTGAGCACTTCGCCGAACTGCGAGCGGGTAAGCGACCGCACGAACATCAGCACGAGCAGCAGCATGAGCGCCGGCGAAGACGTACCACAGCTTGATGTCGCCGAGATTGCCGAAGGGCCCGAGATCGAGCGCGGGCAGCGCGCCGTCAGATCGATGTTCCACGCTCCGAGCGGCATCAAGCGCGTTGGGAATCGTCTGCAGGCCGTCGTCGCCGTTCGTCCAGTCCTTGCGCCTGCTCGACGACGAAATACACCATCTGCGCGAACGCCAGCGTGAGCAGCGCGAAGTAGATGCCGTACAGACGCACCGTCAGCGCACCGACCAGCCACCGCGAGCAGCGCGGTCGCGACCGTCGCGCCGAGCGACCGCGAGCCAGAGATTCGGATGGTGCGGCATCCAGCGCACCAGCAAGATCGCGGCGATGTAGCCGCCGCCGCCGAAGAACATCGCATGGCCGTACGAGAGCATTCCCGTGTAGCCGAGCAGCAGGTTGAAGCCGATCGTCGCGATGCTGACGATCACGATCTGCGTCGCGAGCCCCGCGTAGCCGCCGATCGCATGGAGCAGCGAACGGAAACAGCGCGAGCCCGAGCGCGGTCACAGCGCGAAGCGGATGTCGCCGCCGAGCAGCGCTGCGCTGCGCGCGTGCGGCGGCGCGCGGGCGTCGTCGTCGCCGGGGTCGTCATGACTGGCGGATCACCTCGCTCTCGCCCAGCAGGCCCTGCGGCCGGAAGAGCAGCACGAGCGCCATGCACAGGTAGATGATCACGTTGCGAAGCCGGCGCGTACACGAGCGTCGTGACGCTCTGCAGTTCGCCGATCAGCAGACCGCCGAGCACCGCGCCCCAGAAGCTGCCGAGTCCGCCGACCACGACGACGACGAACGACGGCACGAGGAACGCGAACCCGGTCGCCGGATCGACGCTGTAGATCGGCGACGCCGCCGCGCCGACGAGCCCCGCGATCGCGGCGCCCAGCGCGAACACGATCGTCGAGGCGCTGGCGGATGTTGCCGCCCAGGAGTTGCACCATCATGCGGTCGCGCATGCCCGCGCGCACGATCAAGCCGTAGTCGGTTCGCTCGATGAACAGCCACACGAGCAGCGAGCATCACGATGCACGCCGGCCGCGAACAGCAGCCGATACGCGGGATACGTGATCGGACCCGAGCGTGACCGAGCCTGCAGAGCTCCGGCAGCGGATACTGCTGCGTCGTCGCGCCGAAGATCAAGCGCAGCGTCTCTTCGACGACCAGCGCGATGCCGAACGTGACGCAGCATCTGCGCGGTCGGGTCTTTTTCGTAGAACGGGCGCAGCAGCACGCGGTCGAGCACGAGCGCGAAGAACGCGACGGCGATCGGCGCGGCGATGAGGCCGGCGACGATCCCGAGCGTTGCGCGACGACCAGCCCGACGTACGCGCCGATCGCATAGAACGCGCCGTGCGCGAAATTGACCAGCCGCAGCGTGCCGAAGATGATCGTCAGGCCGACGGCGATCGCGACGTAGATCAGGCCGAGGACGAGCCCGTTGAGCAGGGCTTGGATGAGCGCTTCCACGTGACTCCTCGATGCGGAAGGATATGGAACGGGCCGGCGCACCGAGGCGCCGGCCCGTCGACTCGTTGCGAAGCCGGAGTGTCTACGCCGGTTCCATCTTGCACGCGAGGCCCGCGAGCGGCTGCACGCACGCTCGCGCCGCCGTGCACTTCGAGCACCTTCGCGTAACTCGAACCCGCCGGCGCCGCGCTGCGACTCCGGGATGCCTTCGACGACGAGGCACGAGTTCACGCCCTGGTGATCCTCTTTGCGGTACCATTCCTGTTCCTTGGTGAACTGGAACTTCGTGCTCTCGAGCACCGCGATCGACCTTGGCCGGGATCCGTCGAGCCCGCTTTCTCGACCGCCATCTTGTAGATCAAGATGTCGGCGTACGCGCACTCCGCGCCGTTCGACGGCTGGAGCGCCGGTAGCGTTGCCGAGAACGCGTCGACGAATTTCTTCGCGCCGGGGTACTTCGGTCGTGGTACTTGCCAGTAGAACGGCGCGGTCGAGACGACGTTGTCGAAGTTGTCCTTCGTCGCCTTTGGCCATGTACTCGTCGACCAGCGGCACGAGGATCTTCGCCGACTTCGTCAGGCCGAACTGCGCGGCCTGATTGACGCAGTTCACCATGTCCGCGCCGAACTCGGTGATGCACGAGCACGTCGGGCTTCGCGGCTTGCGCCTGCTGGAGCGTCGGCGAGAAGTCCGTCGTGCCGGAGCTTGAGCACGTTCTTGATCGTCTTCGCGCCCTTGGGCTCGATGACCGCCGTGATGTTGTCGTAGACCGAATGGCCCCACGCGTAGTCGGCGGTGATGTAGAACCACTTGCCGGTGCCGTACTTCGACTGACCAGCGTCTTCGCGAGCGACTGCGCGCTCATGTACGCGTCGTTGTAACGGCGGAACGTGTGCTTGTGGCAGTTCTGGTTCGTCGTCTCGTCGCCGTGCGTGAGCGTCGCCATGAAGATCGTGTTCTTCTGCTGGCACAGCGCGGAGACGGCGCAGCGCCGTGCCGGTCGACGAGCCGCCCGTGATCATCACGGCGCCGTCGCGCTCGATCATGCGCTGCGCGTTGTCGCGCGCCACGTCGGCTTTGGTCTGGTCGTCGCCGACCGTGGTCTTGACCTTCATGCCCATGATGCCGCCCTTGGCGTTGATCTCGTCGATCGCGAGATTGTAGGCGCGGAGCTGGTCCTGGCCTTGTTCCGAATACGGCGCCGGACTGCGGCACGTTCAGCCCGATCGACGATCTCCTTGGTCGGCGCGGCGATGACGTACGGGCCTCCACCGAACGTGAGCGCGGCGGCGCCGGCGGTACCGGCGACGAAACGACCTCGCGAAAGAGATTGCTTCACGCGCTGATCTCCTGAAGATGACGGATGTGATGGGTGGCCGTGCGACTTAGGTCACTCCGAGGAAACTTCCCTCCGTTCCCAGCCCGTTCTATGAAAAGTCTTGACACGCGGCGTCGCGGCGGTATCGTCGCGGCACGTGTTCGACATTCTCGAATCGGATTTCAAATACTGAAATGGCGGAGCTGCTCGGAACCGTCCGCCGCGCCCTGCGCGTGCTCGATTATCTGGCCGAGAGCCAGGCGCCCGTCCCGATCAAGCAGCTCGCCGTCGAGCTCGAGCTCAACATCTCCAGCGCCTATCACGTGATGAACACGCTGGCCGTCGACGGCTACGTCACGCGCGACGAGCGGACGCGGCGCGTACGGCCTGGGCGCCAAGGCGGCGCGGCTGGGCGAAGCGTACGCGCGCTCGTGGCCGGTCGAGCCGGAGCTGCGCGCGATCGTCAGCGACCTCGGCGCGCGGACCGGCGAGAACGCCTACCTCGCGATGGTCCACGGCCGGGCCGTCGTGATCACCGACATCGTCGAGTCGCGCCAGCGGGTCCGCGTCCACGCGCTGCACCGCGGCTACTCCGCCGATCTGCACGCGCGCGCGCTCGGCAAGGCCGTCCTCGCCTACGAAGAAGCCGCCGCCGTGCGCGCGCACTTCGCGGCGCACCCGCCGCGCCGCATCACGCCGCGCACGCTCGTCACGATGACCGCGATCGAGTCGGAGCTCGAGCGCGTCCGGCGCCGCGGCTACAGCGAGGACGTCGAAGAGTTTTGCGAGGGCGTGTGCTGCCTGGGCGCGCCGTTCTTCGCGCACGACGGCAGCCCGGCCGGCTCGCTGTCCGTCTCCGTCCCGTCCTTTCGCTACCGCACCGTGCGCACCGCGCTGCGCGACGCCGTCCTCGACGCCGCGCGCGCCGCCACCGCCGCGCTGCCGTCGGCGACACCCGCCGCGCCGAACCGCCCACCGGAGAGTGTCCCTTGGCTAACATCTTGTCCGCGCCGGTCGACGGCGCGCGCCGCGAGCTCGGGATCGCGCTGCTGCGCACGATGATCCGCATCCGCGTGCTCGAGGAAGGGATCGAAAAGCATTTCCTCGCGGGCGACATCCCCGGCTTCGCGCACCTCTCGATCGGCCAGGAAGCCGTCGCGGCGGGCACCTGCGCGAACCTGCGCACGGACGACTCGATCGCGTCGACGCACCGCGGCCACGGGCACACGCTCGCGAAAGGCACGTCGATGCGCGGCATGGTCGCCGAGCTGTTCGCGCGCGCGACCGGGATCTGCAAGGGCAAGGGCGGCTCGATGCACATCGCCGACTTCTCGGTCGGGCATGCTCGGCGCCAACGGCGTCGTCGCGGGCGGCTTCGGGCTCGTCGCGGGCGCGGCGCTGAGCGCGGTGCAGCGCAAGACCGATCAGGTCGCGGTCTGCTTCTTCGGCGACGGCGCGACCAACCGCGGCCCGTTCCACGAGAACCTCAACCTGTGCGCGGTGTGGAACCTGCCGGCGATCTTCGTGCTGGAGAACAACCAGTACGCGTCGACGACGTCGACCGCCGAGACGATGAAGATCAAAGACGTCGCGATCCGCGCCGACGGGTACGGCATGCCGTCGGCGATCGTCGACGGCTTCGACGCGTTCGCGGTGCACGACGCGGTCGGCGCCGCGGTGGAACGCGCGCGCACCGGCGGCGGGCCGACCTTCGTGGAGTGCAAGACGTACCGCGCGCGCGGCCACTTCATCGGCGACCCCGAGCGCTACCGGCAGAAGACGGAAGTCGAGGACGTGATGAGCTCGTCCGACCCGATCGTGCGCATGCAGGGGCCGCTGGCCGACGCGCTCTCGCCCGACGACTTCGAGCGGCTGTGGAGCGAGGCGCGCGAAGAGTTCGCCGACGCGGTCGCGTTCGCGCGCAGCTCGCCGTCGCCGCAGCGCGACGAGGCGTTCTTCGGCGCGTACACCGGCGACCGCGACGCCGGCGATCCCGTGCACGCGATCGAAGCGCGCGAGCGCGACGCGTTCATGCCGTTCGCGCCCGAGATCGGCGCCGGCTCGCAAGGCTCGGGCATTAGCATGCCGCGCACGATTTCGTTCAGCGACGCGACGCTCGAAGCGATGCAAGAGGAGATGCGGCGCGACGCGACCGTGTTCCTGATGGGCGAGGACATCGCCAAGCAAGGCGGGATCTTCGGCCAGTTCAAAGGCTTGCCGCAAGAGTTCGGGTTCGACCGCGTGCGCGACACGCCGATCTCCGAGGCGGCGCTGGTCGGCGCGGGCGTCGGCGCGGCGCTCACCGGCTGCCGGCCCGTCGTCGACATGCACTTCGCCGACTTCATCACGTGCTCGATGGACGAGCTGGTGAACCAGGCCGCGAAGCTGCGCTACATGTTCGGCGAGCAGTGCGTCGTGCCGATGACGCTGCGCGCGCCCGACGGCATCACCAAGTCGGCGGGCTCGCAGCACTCGCAGGCGCTGGAAAGCTGGTTCATGCACACGCCGGGGCTCGAGGTCGTCGTCCCGGCCGACGCCGAGGACGCGAAAGGCCTGCTCAAGGCCGCGATCCGCAGCGACAACCCGACGCTGTACTTCGAGCACAAGGCGCTGTTCCCGCAGAAGGGCGCAGTGCCGGACGACGACGACTTCGTCGTGCCGATCGGCAAGGCGAAGACGATGCGCGAGGGCAGCGACGCGCTCATCGTCACCTACGGCATCACGGTCGGCCGCGCGCTCGAGGCGGCGAAGCAGCTCGAGGCCGACGGGATCGACGTCGACCGTGCTCAACTTGCGCACGGTGTGGCCGCTCGACTACGACGCGATCGCGGACGCCGTCGCGCGCACGCACCGCGTCGTCGTCGCGCACGAAGCGGTGCGCGTCGGCGGCGTCGGCGCCGAGATCGCGGCGTGGATCGGCGAGCACTGCTTCGACGACCTCGACGGCCCGGTGGTGCGGCTCGGCGCCGCGCACGTGCCGGTGCCGTTCGCGCCGGTGCTGCAGGAAGCGATGTATCCGAAGGCGCCGATGATCGCCGACGCCGCGCGCCGTCTCGTGCGGCGGGAGCTGTAGGCCGTGCCGGTCGAGGTCGTGATGCCGAAGCTCGGGCTCACGATGGCGAGCGGGACGATCGCGCGCTGGATCAAGCGGCCCGGCGACGCGGTGCGCGCAGGCGAGCCGCTGGTCGAGGTGTCGACCGACAAGATCAACTACGAGGTCGAGTCGCCCGCGAGCGGCACCGTCGGCCGCGCGCTCGGCAGCGACGGCGACGAGTTCGCCTGCGGCGACGTGATCGGCATGATCGCGCT
>CAWCRI010000001.1:0-326087 GCA_963797935.1 Vulcanimicrobiota bacterium | reverse complement strand
GCGTGACACGGAGGACCGGCGGCACGGCAACGTGCGGCCGGTTCTTTCACCTCTCACCAGGCCACGGGCTCGTAGAGGACTCGGCCTCGCCGGAGCGCACTATCCGCCATGCGCCTGCTTCGAATGGTCCCCGTCCTTTTCGCGATGGTGCTGCTCGGCAGCCCGCCCGCGAGCGCTCAGTCCGACCGGGATGCAACCCGCGAAAAAGTCCGTCAGGTGCTCACGACGGCGGGCCAGCGGTCCGACGTCAACGTCACCTTCCGGCAGAGCACGAAAAACCCGTACAACTTCGTCGGCTCGATGACCGGCTTGAAGAACGTGGACAACTTGGAGATCGTCGTGAGCGTCACCAAGAGCGACACGATCGGTTTCCGCATCTACCCGCACTATAAGGGCGGCTACATCAACCTCGGCAAGGCGCGCGATGCGAACGGCCTCATGCGCCGGCTCCTGTACTACAGCGACCAGAACTTCTTGTTCTGGGGCGCGGACGACACCGCCGACGTGTTCTGCGGCTACACCGTCACGCTCGAATCGGGCTTTCCGGCCGATGCGCTCGTCGTGATCTTGCGCAGCATCAAGAACACCGACAAGTTCGTCGGCGAGATGCGCCCGTTCATCGACGGTACCGTCGCCACCTGAAGCCGGTCGCCCTTGACAGCCGCCTTCGGGCGGACCCACAATGACGAAGCATCGCGCGACTTCGCCGATGCTTCGCCTTGTGGGGAGTGACGAATAATGTCAAACGGCCAAACCGGCGCGAACCCGCTCACGCTCATGCTGCCGGTTCTGCCCGGTCAGCTCGGGCCGCTCATGGCGGCTCTCGCGCAATCCGGCACGACCATCGGTGACGCGCTCGGCTCGATCGGCACGGTGCACTTCGCGCGCACCGCGCTCATCGATGCGTCGCAGCCGAACCTGCAGCCGCAACCGCCCTTCGCGGGCGCCGGACCGTACTTCGTCGGGATCATCACGGAGTACGACGGCGACTTCAACACGTACATCGCGGAGTTCGTCAGCCAAGTCGGTGCGGTGTTCGACATCTTGCTGTCGCACGTCGTCGGCGGCGCCGCGCTCGTTCCGGTGAAGGCGCACGTACAGCAGTTTCAGCAATTTCTCGCCGCGAACGACATGAGCCAGCAGCAGTTCGGTCCGGGCCAGATGAACGCAGGCCTCTACGCAGCGTACCCGCAGACCGTCCAGGACATCCTCGCCGCGTTCCCGCCCAGCGACTAAGCGGTGGCGGACCTGCCCCTGGACGACATCCAGGGCTACGTCTTGCGCGGGTATCGCTACGACGTCTCGCGGCACGTCGTCGCGCACTGCGACGGGCCGCACAGCGACCCGCGCGGCTTCCTGGCCGCGATGATCCCGCACGTCACGACGGCGCAGTCGTGGAAAGAGGTTCCGCCGTACACCAAGCCGCCGTTCACGCTGAACGTCGGCGTCACGTACGCCGGACTCCAGGCGCTCGGGGTGGACGCCGCGACGCTCGGATCGTTCCCCACCTCGTTCGTGCTCGGCGCGACGAGCCCGGCGACCGCCGCGACGGTCGGCGACTTCGGGACGAGCGCGCCGGCGAACTGGAACGGCGGTCTCGGAAACGCCGACACCGCGCACTTCATCCTCACCATCTACGCCTGCGACACCGCCGCGCTCGACGCCGCGACGGCGACGTGGACCAGCGAGCTGACGGCGCACGGGATGTCGGCGCCGTACGCGATCGACGCGACCGCGCTGCCTCACGACAAAGTCCACTTCGGCTACCGCGACAGCATCGCGCAGCCGCGCATCGACGGCGCACCGACGCGCAAGCACGACCGGCCGGATCACCAGCCGATCTCGCCCGCCGGCGAGTTCCTGATGGGACACCCGAGCCAGAACGGCATCACGTATGCGGTGGCGCAGGCGGAGCTCACCGCCAACAGCAGCTTCGGCGCGTTTCGCATCCTCGAGCAGGACGTCGCGGCGTTCGAGACGTTCCTCACGGCCGCCGCGGCTGCCACGAACCTCGATCCCGAGCTGATCGCCGCGAAGGTGTGCGGGCGCTGGCGCAGCGGCGAGCCGCTCGTGCTCAAACCGACCAGCGAGAGCCCGGCGGTCCCCGATCACGAGCTCAACGACTTCCATTACGGTTCGGCGGATCCGACGGCGCCCGATCCCCTGGGGCTCAAGTGTCCGATCGGCTCGCACATCCGCCGCTCCAACCCGCGCGACCAGAACGTGCTGATGACGCCCGACAGCGGCCACCTCCACCGGCTCGTGCGGCGCGCGATGCCGTACGGCCCCGCGTACACCGGCGGCGGCAAACCGGACGGCATCGCGCGCGGCCTCGTCGGCTTCTTCATCAACGTGGACTTGCAGAACCAGTTCGAGTTCATCATGAACTCGTGGATCGACACGCGCACGTTCCTGCGCAGCGTCCCGATGGGCAAGAACAATCCCGTGTTCAACATCACCGGCACCGACGTCTTGCTCGGCTCGACGCCGAGCGCGTTCTACCTCACGCAAGCGGCGCAGCCGAAGGTGAACAACGTCAAGCTCACCGTCCCCGAGCGCTTCATCACGACCAAGGGCGGTGCGTACTGCTACCTGCCCAGCATCACCGCGCTCACGTACCTCTCGAAGCTCACGCCGGCCGCGTGATCTGCGCGCGGTAGCGGCCCATCGCGCGGTAGAACCCGAGGGCGATCACGATGAAGGCCGCCGCGACGAGCGCGACGGTCCCGACGTTGAGCGGCAACTGCGTGCGCGGATCGGCGCCGTGCGGCACGATGTACCGTGCCGCGAAGCGGATGGCGAACGCACCGATCCAGATCGCAAACGTGATCCGCGAGCCTTGCGCGCGCACGGCGTTGGGGATGTCCGCCGGAGCGAACGCGGTGTTTGCGACGATCAGCGCGCCGGTGACGATCCCCAGCACGATACCGGCGCCGAGGGCGACGATCATCTCGGTCGTCCCGGACGGATCGAGCCGAAGGGTCAGCCAAATGAGCCACCCCGCGATTGCGATCAGCACGGCCGGACGAATCCACAGCGTTGCGGCCTTCACGACCCGCGGCTTGAGCTCGCGCTGCGCAAACCGAAAGACCACCAACGCGACGATGAGCAGGCTGATGAGCGATTGGGTGACCATCGGATTGTTCTGCATTATGCCGCTCCTCCCAGATATGCTGCGCGCACCGCTTCGCTCGCCGCGAGATCCGCGGCCGCGCCCGCATGCGCGACCGAGCCCACTTCGAGCACGTAGCCGCGCGCCGCGACCGCGAGCGCTTGGCGCGCGTTCTGCTCGATCAGCAGGATCGTGGTGCCGCGCGCGCTGATGTCGCGAATCACCTCGAAGATCGTCTGCACGAGCTTGGGCGAAAGCCCGAGCGACGGCTCATCGAGCAGCAGCAGTCGCGGGCGCGACATCAGCGCGCGCGCGATCGCGAGCATCTGCTGCTCGCCGCCCGACATCGTGCCGGCTTTCTGCTCGTAGCGCTCCTTGAGCCGCGGGAAGATGGCGAGCACTTTTTCAGTGTCGTCGGCGATCTCACCCTTCGCACGGCGCGTGTACGCGCCCAGCTCGAGGTTCTCGCGCACCGTCATGCGCGGGAACACGTGGCGGCCTTCCGGTGAGTGGCTGATCCCCGCGCGCACGATCTCGCTCGGCGCGAGGCGCGTGACGTCGCGGCCCGCGAACCGGATCGTGCCCGACGCCGGGCGCACCAGGCCGCTGATCGCGCGCAGCGTCGTCGTCTTGCCCGCGCCGTTCGCGCCGATCAGCGTGACGATCTCGCCTTCGTCGACCGTCAGCGACACGTCGCGCAGCGCGGTGATGCGCCCGTAGCGCGCGACGAGGTTGTCGACTTCGAGCAGCGCCATATTATGCCGGCGTTCCGAGGTATGCTTCAATGACGCGCGGGTCGTTGCGCACGTCGGCGGGGAGGCCTTCGGCGATCTTCTCGCCGTGGTCGAGCACGGTGATGCGCTCGCTGATCTGCATCACCAGCCCCATGTCGTGCTCGATCAGGAACACGGTCACGCCGCCGTCGCGGATGCGGCGGATGAGCGCGACGAGATCTTGCTTCTCGCTGGGGTTCATCCCCGCGGCCGGTTCGTCGAGCAGCAAGATCTTCGGACTCGTCGCGAGCGCGCGCGCGATCTCGAGCCTGCGCTGCGAGCCGTACGGCAGGTTGCGCGCGTACGTGTCCGCGTTCGCCTCCAGCCCGACGAAGCGCAGCAGCTCCAGCGCTTTCGCGCGGGCGGCGGCTTCTTCGCGGCGCTGGCGCGGCGTGTGCAGCAGCGACTCGGCGAGGTTCGCGCGCAGCCGCGCGTGCTCGCCCGTCATGACGTTCTCGAGCGCCGACATGAACGCGAACAGCCGGATGTTCTGGAACGTGCGCGCGACGCCGAGCGCGGTGATGCGGCTCGTCGACAGACCGGTGAGGTTCAGGCCGTTGAGGAGGATGCGCCCGCCCGACGGCGCGTAGATGCCGGTGACCAGGTTGAACACCGTCGACTTGCCCGCGCCGTTCGGGCCGATCATCGCGACGATGGAGCCCGCTTCGACCTCGAAGCTCAGGTCGTTCACCGCCACGAGCCCGCCGAAGCGCTGCGTGACATGGTCGAGCGCGAGCAGCGGCATGCTAGTGCACGGCCTCGGTGTACAGCGCCTGCTCTTGCGCGGCCGCGCCGGCGTCGGTGTCCGCAGCGTGCAGCTCCGCCTTGCGCTGGCCGCTCGGAATCAGCCCTTCGGGCCGGAACAGCATCATCATCACCAGGATGACGCCGTAGATCAAGAAGCGCGAGTTCGTCAGGTCGACGTTCACGCCGATGCCGTGCAAGAAGTTCGTGCCTTGCGGCAGGATGAAGCGCTCCAGCGCGGACAGGATCAGGCTGCCGGCGATGACGCCCGGGATGTTGCCCATCCCTCCGAGCACCAGCATCGCGAGGATGAACACGCTGACGTTGAACCCGAACTGGTCGGGTGACACCAGCTGCAATTTCGATGCGAGCGCGCAGCCCGCCAAGCCGCTGAACGACGCGCCCATCGCGAACGCGGCGAGCTTGGTGGTGGTCGTGTTGATCCCCATGTGCGCGGCGGCCAGCTCGTCCTCGCGGATCGCCATCCACGCGCGTCCGAGCCGGCTGTTGCGCATGTTGTTGGCGAGCCACACGGCGAGCGCGATCAGCGCGAGCACCATGAAGTAGTACGGCAGCGCGTCGAACCCGAACTTGAACGCCCCGATCGCCGGCCGGTCGAGCAGGTTGATCCCGTTGGGCCCGCCGGTGAACTGCGTGAGGTTCAAAAACGTTTGCGGCACGATCTCGCCGAAGCCGAGCGTCACGATCGCGAGATAATCGCCGCGCAAGCGCAGCGTCGGCGCACCCAGCAGGATGCCGAACACCGCCGCGATCCCCGACGCGACGAACAGCATCACCCAGAACGGAATGTGGACGCCGAACTGCGGCGACGCGAGCATCGCGTACGAGTACGAACCAATCGCAAAGAACGCCGCGTAGCCGAGATCGAGCAGCCCCGCGAAGCCGACGACGATGTTGAGCCCGAGCGCGAGCAGCACGAACGCGCCCGCGTCGGCGAGGAAGTTCGTGAACCCGCCGTTGTTCTGGCGGAACAGCGTCGGGACGAACGGCAGCACGATCGCGATCGCGAACCAGAGCGCCGGATTGCGCGCGCCGCCTCTGAACGCCATCAGACTTTGTTCGGCAGCGACTCGCCGAGTAGACCCGACGGCCGGAAGATCAGCACGAGCACCAGGATGGAGAACACCATCACGTTGGACCACTGGTCGCCGATGAACTGCGTGGTCATCGCCTCGACCAGCCCGATCAGGAAGCCGCCGAGCATTGCGCCCGCGAGGTTGCCGATCCCGCCCAGCACCGCCGCGGTGAACGCCTTGAGCCCGGCGGCGAACCCGTTGAAGAACCACGTCGAGCCGTAGTACACGCCCGATACGAAGCCCGCCGCGCCCGCCAGCGCCGAGCCGATCAGAAACGTCAGCGCGATGGTCGTGTTGATGTCGATCCCCATGAGCTGCGCGGCGTCCTTGTCCTGCGCGGTCGCGCGCATCGCCTTGCCCAGGCGCGTGTTGTACACGAACGCCTGCAGCGCGAACATCAGCACGACCGCGAGCAGGATCACCATGATCTGCTTGGTCTGGATCGATACCGCGCCCAGCGCGAAGCTCGGGTTGGGGATCACCTGCGGAAACGGCACCGGCGACGGCCCGCGCCAGTACTGCATGATGTTCTCGAGGATGAACGACATCCCGATCGCCGTGATCAGCGGCGCGAGCTTGGGCGCGTTGCGCAGCCGCCGGTACGCGAGCCGCTCGATGATCACGCCCGTGAGCCCGCACAGCAGCATCGCGCCCAGGATCGTCACCGCCACGACGACGATGAGCATCGGCCCGGTCACGATCCCCGTGACGCCCAGCAGCGCGAGGATCGCGAGCGAGAAGAACGATCCCAGCGTATAGACGTCGCCGTGCGCGAAGTTGATGAGCTCGATGATCCCGTAGACCATCGTGTAGCCCAGCGCGATGAGCGCGTATATCCCGCCGAGCGACAGCCCGTTGATGAGCTGCTGGAGGAAGAGCTCCAAGCCGGTTAGGTCTTGACCGCGATCGTATCGACGGTGACGCGCTTGCCGCCCTGCACCTTGAAGAGCGTCAGGATCGGCGCCGTCGTGTCGCCGTTCGCGTCGAAGCCTTGCTTGCCGATCGGCGAGTCGAAGTTCGTCGTCGCGGCGATGTTCTTCAGTACGTCGGCGCGCGTCGGCATCTTGCCGCCGTTGTCGCTGATCGCTTTCTCGATCGCCGCGATCTCGATCTTCGCCGCCGTGTATGCATTGGCGGAATACGGCCCGACGTCGCTCTTGAACCGCGCGGTGTACGCGTCGACGAACGTCTTGGCCGAGGGCAGCTTCGCCGCGTCCGGCGCGGCCGTCGTCATGTAGGCGCCGTTGGCCATGTCGCCGGCCTGCTTCTCGAACTCGTCGTCGGAGATGCCGTCGCCGCCGAGGTACGGCGTCTTGGCCATCCCGACGTCGGCCATCTGGCGGCGGATCAGCCCGCCGCCGGTCGACGTGTTGCCGCCGAAGAACACGACATCGGGGTTCTGCGACTTGATCTTGGTGAGCAGCGCCTTGAAGTCGACTTGGTTGGCCGTGATGTGCTCGTGACCGAGCACCGTGCCGCCGAGCTGGCGGTACTGCGCGTCGAACACGTCGGCGAGCCCCTTGCCGTACGTCTCGTTGTCGTCGATGATGAACGCCTTCTTGAAGCCGAGGCGCTGGTACGCGACCTGGGCCAGCGTCTGCCCTTGCTTCTGGTCGCGCGTGCACACGCGAAAATACGCGTTCGTGTCGGGGTGTGCCGTGCGCAGCTTCTTCGCGTTGTCGCCGATCGTCAGCCCGTCGTTCGTGTTCGAGGGCGAGATCTGGGCGAGGCCGGCGTCGTTGGTCAGCGGGATCTCGGCCTGCGCGACGTTGGAGTTGAAGGGCCCGATCATCGCCAGCACCGCGTCATCGGCGATGAACGTCTTGACGTTCTGCGCGCCCGCGTTGGGATCGTGCTTGCCTTGGACCGCGTCGTCCAGGAGCGACGTATCGAGCTTGAACTTCCCGCCCGCGAACCCGTTTTTGTTCGCCTCCTCGACCGCGAGCACGGCGCCGTTCTGCGTCGGGAGCCCGATCGACGCATCGGCGCCGCTGACGGGCAGATCGACGCCGATCTTGATCGTGCCCCCCGAGGCACTCGACGACGACGAGGAGCTCGTCGAGGACGAGCTGTTGCAGCCCGCGAGGAGGGCCGCCAAGGCCAACACCGCGAGGCCGCGCGAGACGGGAGATTGACGCATACACGACTCCTGACCGGGGAAACGAATCGGGCCTGTGTACGCCCGGCGTCACCGGGCGCCCTGCGCTCGAACGGCCGACCACCCGGTCAGAGCGCGGCCGTCGTCGCGACGCTCCCGCCGACCACGTCGATGCGCAGGTCGTCCGCCCAAACGGTGCCCGTCCCGCTCAGCAGCAGGCCCGTGTGCAGGGTGCGCGCGTCGCGCGGCACGTCCAGGACGATCGCGAACGCCGTCCAGTCCCGCATGCCGTTCAGCGCTCGGTTCGACATGTTGTCGAATCCCTGGACGCCGCTGGGCCCGTCGACGCGCAGCCAGAAGGAGGCGCTCGTCGCGTCGGCGCTGCGCAGGTAGCCCGAGATCCGCACGCGCTTGCCGCGATAGTCGTCCGCCGCCAGGGTCTGGGCGTAGGTGCCGAACGCGCTCGCGGACGCGCCGCCCGTCGAACGCAACACGATCGCGCGCCCGTCGGCGTGGTGCACGGTCGCGTCACGGCCGCCGTCGTAGCCTTCGCCGCGCGCCGCGTATGCGTCCGGAAGCGGCGACGCGTTCGCCGCAACCGGGACGGGTTTCGGCGGGATGAGCTGCGCGCGCGCGTCGGCGCGTTCGCTCGCGCGCTCGGCGGCGAGCGCCGTTTGCGTCGTCGCGGCGTCGGCGCCGCCGAGCCGCAGCGCTTCGCGCACGCCGGCGGCCAGCAGCTCGTCGTCGCCGGCGCGCACGCCCCGCAGCGTCGGCGACACGCGCACGTCGGGGATCAGCCCGACGCGCTGCAACTGCGTGCCGTCGGGATGCAGGACGGCCTGTCCGGTGAAGTTGAGCCGCACGCCGCCCGGTACGAAGAACCACGTCACGTCGCCGTTCGCGCCCATCGTCGGCTCGCCGACGAAGCGCGCGTGCGCCGACGCGGCGAGGTAGAGCCCCGTGTGCTCGGACTGGCTGATCGCGCGCGCGTCGATGACGACGACGACCGGCTTGGCGTAGCGCGGTGCCGCGGCGTTGATGAGCTGTTCGAAATCGCGCGTCTCGGGACGGAAGCGCACGCCGGCGCTCGACGAGTTCGGCGCGTCGTGCGCAAAACGGCTGACCGGCGTGCGGAACAGCGCCGCGGCTACCGTACCGGCGGCGAAGTGCGGCGCGATCCGCCACGCCGTCCCGCGCGGGTACCCGCGCAGATCGAAGACGATGGCGCGCGTGGATGCGAGCTGCTTGAACATCGCGTCGACGGCGCCGGCTTCCAGCCGCTGCAGGTCGACGTAGCCGACGTTGCCCGCCAGCACGTCGACGACCGGACGCGTGCGCGCATGCAGCGCGGGCTGATACGGCACGCGCATCGTGCGCACGTCGCGCGCGCTCCCGCCGGGCCCGCGCAGCCTCAGCGTGACGCTGCTGCCCGCCGGTCCGGCGAGCACCGAGACATTGCCGGCCCGGTCCTCGAGGAGCTCACGCGCGGACTGCTCCGTCGACGCGACGACGTACGGCCGCAGCCGCGCCGCGCGCGCGCCGGCGAGCTCACCGTCCACGGCCTCGATGACGTCGCCGACCGCGAAGCCGTCGCGCTTCGCGGCGACCGGATCGACGCGCACGATCGTCGGCGCGCCTTGCACGTCGCGCGCGACGAACGGCGGCAGCGCGGCGTACGCGTCGCGCAGTGCCGGCGCCGACACGAAACCGTGCGTGTCGTGGATGTGCGCGTACATCTTGACCAGCGCGAGATCATAGTCGAGCGGCGTGCTCACGCCGTGCAGATCGGCGAGAGCGGCGTGCAGGGCCGCGTCCCAGTCGTCATGCATGAGATTTTTGTACGGATCCAGGTACTCGATCGTGCCCCAGATGCGGAACGCGGCCAGCACGCGGTGCGCTTCGTCGGGGAGCGCTTTGTCCGCGAAGCGCTTGTCGGGAGACGTCGTCGCGACCGCGGCCGGCGGCAGGGCGGCAGACGCGGCGGGCTTCGGATCGTGCACCCATGCGAGTGCGGCATCGAGCGCGCCTTGCCGCACCGGCGTCGCGTCGAGCGGCGCGGACGTGCGCAACCCTGCCGTGAGTCCGGCACCGGCGTCGAACGCCGTCACGCCGCCGGGCGCGACGCCCGCCGACCCGTCGGCGGAGAAGATAGCCGCATGTCCGGCGCGCTGCAGCGCGATCGCCTCCTCGGGGACGACGGCGTTCGCGTCGACGACGAACGCGACGGGGACGGCGCGCGCATCGCTCGCCGGCGCGATCGCGCGCGTGCCGCCGATCGTCTCGCGGCCTTCCCGGTAGTCGCCGCTCGTCGACCCGGTCTCGGGCGGAAAACCGAGGAAGTAGCGGTCGGCGAGCACCGGCATGGTAACGGGTTCGCGCGTGACGTGCGCGGCGAACGGCGTTTGCGACCACATGTACTGAACGTACGCGATTTGATCGGACGAGGGCGTCGTGCCGGCGCGCAGGTCGACGACGAGCTGACGATCCGCGGGCGGCGCGACGAGCGCGGCGGCCAGCGCCTTCCCGTACGCGTCGGCCGTCGCTTCATCCGGATAGCCGTTGAGGTGCACCACGTGCACGCCGGCTTGCTCCTCGGCCCCCGGCAGCTTGGCGGGCGCAACGGCGGTTTTGGCGTCAACGGCGGTCATCGGATCGTGCAGCGTCGCAAGCATCGCCGCCGCGGCGGCCGGTAGCGCGCTCGGATCGCGTTCGACGAGCGGCTCGGCCGCGATGAGCGCGTCCTCCCAGCGCGCGTCGCTCTCGCTGCTGAGTGCGGGATGCGTAAAGCGCACCGCGTTCCACAACCTGCAGAGCGCGACGAGCGCGTCCTCCCGCGAAAGCTTCGGCGGCGCGGCGACCGACGGCGTCGCCGAAAACGTGAAAACCAAAGCGAGCCCAAAGGCGAGAACGCGCATGACCCAGATACTAGCACGCGGGACGCGTGTTTCGCACGCGCGTCCGGAATGTACGGTGTCGCGCTAAACGGCCGCCAGCTCGCGGATTGCGGCGGCGTTGAAGTATGCGGCGCGCGGGTGGTGGATCACGATCGCCGCGGTGGACTGCTCGGGCATGATCTGGTGTGCGCTCGTCAGCGACGCGCCGATCGCGCGCTCGACGTCCAGCAGCTTCCACACGAGCTCGTGCTGCGTGAGGTCCGGGCACGCGCCGTAGCCCCAGGAGTAGCGCTTGCCGCGCTCGTTCGCGAGGCCGAGCTCGGTGCGGATGCGGCGGTGCGTGCGCTCGGCGAGCGCTTCGGCCGACTGCACGGAGAAGCCGTGCAGAAAGTACGCCTCGCTGTAGTCGCCGCGCGCTTGCAGCGCGTCCGTGCGCTGCGTCGCCGTGCCGCCGATCGTGACGACTTGCAGCGCGATCACGTCGCTCGCGCCGCCGTCCTTCGGCTCCGCGATATAATCCGCGAGACAGAGATGCTCGCCGCCGACTTGGCGCGCGAACGTGAACCGGGTCAGCTCGCGCGTGCGGTCCTGCGGATCGTACACGATCACGTCGTCGCCGCTGCCGGCCGCGGGGAAATAGCCGTACACAACGCGCGGCTCCAGCAGCGGCTCCCGTTCGGCGAGCTGCTGGTAGCGCTTCAGCCGCGGCTCGAACTCGGTTGCGACGAGCCGCTCCCAGTCGGCGCCCTTCGTGCTCGCGCCGCCCCACGACAGCCGGTACAGGCTCTTGAGGTCGAAGCAGTCCCACAGCTCGCGCGGATCGACGTGCGCCAGCGTGCGCGCGCCGAGGAACGGCGGCACCGGAACATCCGCGGCGCCGACGTCCGCGCGCGCCGTGCGCCCGTCGGCCGTGGGCGCGGCGAGCGCCGCGGCGTCCTTCACGCGCAGCGTCGCAGCTTCGGTGCGCGCGCGCTCCACGAGCTTCGGGCGCGCGTCGTCGCTGGTGAGCCCGTCCATGAGGTCGAGGCCTTCGAACGCGTCCTTCGCGTAGAACACGCCGGGGTCGAAGAACCGTTCGTCGGCCGCGTACGCGATGCGGCGGCCGAAATCGCGGTTGATCGCCGCACCGCCGATGACGACGGGATACGTCAGCCCGCGCGACGCCTGCTCCTTGATGAGCGCCGGCATCTGCTTCGACGTCGACACCAGCAGCGCGGACAGCCCGATCGCGTCGGCGTTCACCTCCACCGCTTTGTCGAGGATCGTGTTGACGGGAACCTGCTTGCCGATGTCGTGCACGGTGTAGCCGTTGTTCGACAGGATCGTGCCGACGAGGTTCTTGCCGATGTCGTGCACGTCGCCGAACACGGTTGCGAGCACGACGACGCCCTTGCTGACGCCTTCCTTGCGCTCGAGGAACTGCTCGAGGTGCGCGACGGCCTTCTTCATCACCTCGGCGGACTGCAGCACGAACGGCAGGATCAGCTCGCCCGAGCCGAACTTGTCGCCGACTTCCTTCATCGCCGGCAGCAGCACGTTGTTGAGCACGTCGACCGGATCGCGCTTTTCGAGCGCCTCGTCGATCTTCGCCTCGATGCCGTCCTTGCGGCGGCGCAGGATCGCGTTGTGGATGCGCACCTCCACCGGCGCGTCCGCGTCGTCGTCGGCCTGCGGCGGCGGCGCCGTTCGACGACACCGTCGCCGCCTCGAAGTGCTCGATGACGCGCTGCAAGCGCGTCCGGTCGGCGGTTGAGCACGAGGTCGTCGCACAGCTCGCGCTCCACCGCGCCGATCTCGGCGTACGGCGTGATCTCCGCGGCGTTGACGATCGCCATGTCGAGCCCGGCTTCGGTGCAGTGGTGCAGCATCACCGAGTTGAGGACGTGCCGCGCCGCGGGCTTGAGCCCGAACGACACGTTGGAGACGCCCAGCGACGTCAGCACGCCCGGCAGCTCGCGCTTGATCAGCCGGATCCCTTCGATTGTTTCGACCGCGGAGTCGATGTACTCCGCGTCGCCGGTCGCCAGCGTGAACGTGAGGTCGTCGAAGATCAGCGCGCCGTCGGGGATGCCGTACTCGTCGACGACGATGTCGCGGATGCGCTTGGCGATCTCCAGCTTGCGCTGCGCGGTCTTCGCCATGCCGACCTCGTCGATCGTCAGCGCCACCACCGCCGCACCGGCTTCTTTCACCAGCGGCATCACGGAGTCGATCTTCACGCGGCCGTTCTCGAGGTTGATCGAGTTGACGACGGGCCGGCCCGCATAGATCTTCAGCGCGGCTTCGATCACCTTGGCTTCGGTGGAGTCGATGACCAGCGGTGCTTCGACCGACTGCGCGAGGCGCTTGACGATCGTCGCCATCTGCACGTCTTCGTCGGTGCGCTCGGTCAGCGCCGTGCAGATGTCGAGCAGGTGCGCGCCGCCTTCCACCTGGCCGCGCGCGACGAGCGTAATCTCGTCGTAGTCGTTGGCGAGCAGCAGCCGCTTGATCTTGCGCGAGCCCTGGCTGTTGACGCGCTCGCCGATCAGCAGCACGGTGCCTTCTTGTTTCAGGGCGACGGCCGTCATCGCCGACGCCGCGAACTGCAGCGGTTTGGGCGACGGGATGCGCGGCGTGGAGCCGGACGCGGCGAGCGCGTCGAGGCCGGCGCGAAACGCGCTGATGTGCGCGGGCGTCGTACCGCAGCAGCCGCCGATCGCGTTGACGCCGAAGTCTTTGACGAACGCGTGCAACTCGGCCGCCATCTCGGTCGGCGTCTCCGGATAGATCGTCTCGCCTTTGGGCCCCATGTGCGGCAAGCCGGCGTTGGGGATGACGCTCACGAAGCAGCGCGAGTTCTCGACGAGAAACCGGATCGGGTCGCGCATGTGCGACGGTCCGGTGGAACAGTTCAAGCCGATCACGTCGATCGGCAGCGCGTCGAGCGTCGCGCACACGGCGTTGATGTCGGTGCCGAGCAGCATCCGGCCCGTGACGTCGAGCGTCGCCTGCGCCTGGATCGGCACGCGGCGCGCGCCCTTGGCGAACGCGCGCGTGATGCCCGCGATCGCGGCCTTCATCTCGAGCAGATCCTGGCTGGTCTCGAGCAGCAGCAGGTCGACGCCGCCCTCGATCAGCGCGGTCGACTGCTCTTCGTACAAGTCCGCGAGCTCGTCGAACGTGATCTTCGAAAGCGACGGGTCCGACGACGAGATCAGCATCCCGGTCGGCCCCAGCGCGCCCGCGACGAACCGCGGATGCTCCGGCGTCGAGAACGCATCGGCGGCGCGGCGCGCTATCTGAGCCGAGGCGAGGTTGACCTCGCGCGTCTTGGCACCCAGGCCGTACTCGTCGAGCTTGAGCCGCGAGGCGGTGAACGAGTCGGTCTCGACGACGTCGGCACCGGCCGCGAAGTAGTCGCGGTGGATCTGCTCGATGAGATCGGGGCGCGTGAGGACGAGCGCCTCGTTGCAGCCGTGGTACGACGCGCCGCCGAAGTCGGCGTCCGTGAGGTGCAGCGCCATGAGCTGCGTCCCCATCGCGCCGTCGAAAAGCATCACGCGCTCGCGCAGGGCCGCCAGATAATCCGCCATCCGGGGGATCGTACCGTGCGCGGCAGCCGGAATCGCCGCCCCGATGTCCAACAGGCCCAAAATGGAGGCGATTGGACAGATCGCGAGCCGGCTGGAGATGCTGGCCGCGGCGGTGCGCGTGGCCCCGCCCTCGGCGGCGCTGCGCGACGCCTTCGCCGCCCTGCGGCTCGACGAGATCGTCGGCTCGACGCGCCTCGCGGGCGCCCGCCTCGACGCGACCGAGGTCCGCGCGCTGCTCGACCGCGGCCGCGCGCTGGGCGGCCACCGCTTCGAGGAATACCTGATCGTCCGCAGCTACGCGGACGCCGCGGCCTGGGCAGCGCAGCAAGGCACGCGCCGCGGCCCGGTGACGACCGAGGACTTGCGCACGCTGCACCGCCTCGCACTGCGCGGCGTCGGCGACGACGCCGGCGCGTGGCGCACGCGCACCGTGCCGCCGCTCATGGACGGAACCGTCCCGCCGCCGCACTGGCTCGTCCCGTTCGAGACGGAAACGTACGTCGGCCGCCTCGCGCTGGGCGCGGACGATCCCGCGCCGCTGGCGCTCGCGCGCGCGGCGGCACGGCTCGTGCGCCTGCAGCCGTTCGCGAACGGCAACGGCCGCGTCGCACGCCTCGTCGCGAACCTGCTCGCCTACCGCCGTGGCCTCCCCCCCATCGTGCTCGACGCGCGCGGACGGCGCGCGTACGGCGCCGCGCTGCGCGCTGCGCTCGCCGGCGACGCGACGCCGCTCGCGCGCGTCATCGGGAACGCGCTGGCGCGCGGGCTCGAACGCCTGCGCGACGTCGTCGAACCGGTCGACGAGCTGCGCCCGCTCGCCGCATTCGCGCCGGCCGGCCGTCCGGACCGCCTCTACAAAGCCGCGCAGCGCGGCCGATTGCGCGTCGTCCGCCGCGACGGACGGCTGTACACCACCGGCCCCTGGGTCGCCGCGTATGCGGCGCAACCCGCAGCCGAATCCGCGTAAGCGCCGCGAGCACAGGAACACATGCACGAACCCAACGTTGCGTACGTCTCGATGGAGATCGCAGTCGCGTCCGATGTCGCGACGTACGGCGGCGGGCTCGGCGTCCTCGCGGGCGACATGATTCGCGCCGCCGCCGACGCGAGCTATCCGATGGCCGGCGTGACGCTGCTCTACCGCGACGGCTACTTCTGCCAGCGCCTCGACGCAGCCGGCGCGCAGCACGAAGAGCCGCTGAGCTGGCAGCCGGGCACGGTCCTCGAGCTGCTCGCCCCGGTCATCACGATCCAGATCTCCGGCCGCCCCGTGCACGCGGGCGTGTGGCGCTACACCGTGACCGGCGCGGGCGGCCACGACGTCCCGGTCTACTTCCTCGACACGGACCGGCCGGACAACGACGACGCGGCGCGCGCGCTCACACGCGCGCTGTACGCCGGCGACGCACGCTATCGACTCGAACAAGAGACGCTGCTGGGGCTGGGTACCGTCGCGGTGCTGCGCGCGCTGGGGCACGGCCGCATCGACACGTACCACATGAACGAAGGGCATTCGGCGCTGCTGATTCTGGCGCTGCTCGAAGAGCACCGTACCAGTGCGCACGGCGCGCCGACGTACGACGATCTCGCGCGCGTGCGCGAGCACTGTGTCTTCACCACGCACACGCCGGTGCCGGCGGGGCACGACTGCTTCGGCCTCGACCTCGCGCACGAAGTGCTGGGGAGCGAGTACGCGGCGACGCTGCGCGCGCTGAACCTCGCCGACGACGACGTCCTCAACATGACGCACCTCGCGCTGCGCGCGTCGCGCTTCACGAACGCCGTCGCGATGAAGCACGGCGAAGTTTCACGCGCGATGTTCCCGGGCGCGCACGTCCACGCGATCACCAACGGCGTCCACGCGAGCACGTGGACGTCCGAGCCGTTCGCACGATTGTTCGACGGCCGCCTCCCTGGCTGGCGCCGCGACAACTGGCAGCTCCGCCAAGCCGTCGGCATCCCGCTCGAGGAGATCGCGGAGGCGCACGCCGCGGCGAAGCACGCGCTGATCGAACGCGTCGCGCACGCGACGGGCAAGCTGCTCGACCCGAACCGCTTCACGATCGGCATCGCCCGCCGCGCGACGGCGTACAAGCGCAACGACCTGATCTTGCGCGACGTCGGACGCCTCGCCTGGATCGCACAAAACGCGGGCGGCATCCAACTGGTCTTCGGCGGCAAGGCGCACCCGCGCGACTGGGACGGCAAGGCGATGATCCAGCACATCGTCGGCAGCGCGAACGCGCTGGCGGGCAACGTCGACATCGTCTACGTCGAGAACTACGACATGAGCTGGGGCGCGGCGCTGACCTCAGGCGCGGACCTCTGGCTCAACACCCCGCGCCCGCCGAACGAAGCCTCCGGCACGAGCGGCATGAAAGCGGCAATGAACGGCGTGCCGAGCCTCTCGGTGATGGACGGCTGGTGGATCGAAGGCGCGCTCGACGGCATCACGGGCTGGTCGATCGATGCAAACACGGGCCAAGACGACGACGCAACGGCGAACGCCCTGTACACGCTGCTGGAACACACGATCCTACCGGCCTACACCTACGACCGCGAACGCTACCTCGCCGTGATGCGCGGCACGATCGCGTTCAACGCAAGCCACTTCAACGCACAGCGCATGCTGGCCCAATACGCGATCGACGCGTACACGATACCACCGGCCCGCGACACCGCGGACGAGCCGGCGCGCCTCGTGGGCTAACGGCCAAACGGCGCGCGCGGCGGGCAAACGGCTCGAAGCACCCGCGCACGGAATGCGTTCAGGCCTGGCGTGCAAGCGCCTGCGCAATCGCCTCGTCACCGAGCCCAGCCTCACGAAGCACGTCTTCACCGTGCTCCCCGAGCCGCGGCGCGGGCCGAAGATCGATAGCGGGCGCATCGCTGAACCGCAGCGGCCGCTGCACCGAGAGCAGCGCACCTTCGCTCGGGTGCACCTCCGGCGCGAAAAAACCCGTCGCACGCAAGTGCTCGTCGTCGAGCAAATCGGCAACGTCCTCCAACGGCACGACGGGTATGTCAGCCGCGTTCAATGCCTCGAGCCAGTCGGCCGACGTTCGCGTCGCGACGAGCTCCGCGACGACGCCGTATGCGGCATCGTACTCACGCCGCCGCACGGCGGGATCGGAAAGCCGCGGATCGCCGCGATAGCGATCCTCCTGCGCCACGATCTCGAAGAACCGCTCCCAGTGCTTCTCGGTGTACAGCAGCACGCAGACATAGCCGTCGAGCGTGCGCAGCGGCCGCCGGTTCGGCGTGAGCGCGCGATTGTACCCGAAGTCGCCGGCAGGCGGGTCGAAGAGATGGCCGCCCATGTGATCCGACAGCACGAGCTCCGCCATCGTCTCGAACATCGGCACCTCGACGTGCTGCCCAACTCCGGTGCGCTCGCGCGCAAACAACGCCGCGAGCACGGCATGCACGGCGTTCATCCCGGTGATGCGATCCGCGATCAGCGCAGGCACGAACCGCGGCTCGCCGTCCCCGACCCGCCGAAACGTCGCGGCGAGCCCGGAGATCCCTTGAATGAGGTCGTCGTATGCAGGCTTCGCGGCATACGGCCCGTCCTGCCCGTACCCGACGAGATCGACGTAGATTATGCGCGCGTTGGCGGCTGCAACATCATCATAGCCGAGCCCGAGCCGGCGCATCGCGGCGGGCCGGACGTTGGTGATGAACACATCGGCCCGCTCGCAAACCCGCAGCAGCGCATCACGCGCCGCCGGCCGCTTCAAGTCGAGCGCGATGCTGCGCTTCCCGCGGTTCATGAACATGAACAGCGATCCCATCCCATGATGCCGCGAAGGCCCTGCGTACCGCATGACGTCGCCATCAGGCGATTCGACCTTGATGACGTCGGCGCCATAGCCGGCCAGAATGTACGTCGCCCACGGCCCCATCACGACGGACGAAAGGTCGACGACACGAATCCCGGCCAGCGGTAGCTCACTCACGCCACGCTCTTGCCCAAGAACGCCCGCCACACCGATCTCTGTGCCGCACGAGTGCCAACGCCGCGCGAGACCCAAGGTACAAGGCCGGGCACCCGGAACCGCCGCTCATGACTGTGGCCGTGAACCGCCGAACGTTCGTGCTCGCCGTGATACCGGCACTGGCCCTCGCGGCGAAAACCGGTGCGCCGGTGCTCGCCGCGCCCGCGCTCACCCGACTGCCGCTCGTCTCGGCGGACGGCCTCGAAATCGTCGGTCTCACCGGGACCTCGAAGGCGGAGCCGGGCACGTTGCAAGGACGCCGCGCACTGCGCATGCTGCAAGTCCCCGAAACCGGCGCAAACGGCCGCGCCTCGGACAGCGTGTTCGCCGTGGTGAAAAACGCCCAATTCGAAGACGGCACCATCGAAGTCGAGCTCGCCGGCATGCCGCGCGCGGGAGCGCCCGCCGTGGCGCGCGGTTTCGTCGGCGTCGCGTTTCGCGCGTCGCCGGATCTCGCGCGCTTGGAGATGTTCTACATCCGCCCGACCAACGGCCGCGCCGACGACCAGCTGATGCGCAATCACGCCACCCAGTACGTCTCATACCCCGGCTTCAACTGGCCGCGCCTGCGCGAGGAAGCACCGGGCGTGTACGAAGCCTATGCCGACATGGAACCAGGCCGCTGGACGACGATGAAGATCGTGGTTTCCGGCACGAAGGCGCGACTCTACCTCAACGACGCAAACCAGCCATGCCTGATCGTGAACGACCTCAAACAAGGAAGAACCGCCGGAAGCGTCGCCCTATGGGCAGGTCCGGACTCGGACTGCTACTTCAAAAACCTGACGGTCACGCCAACGAACTGACTACGAAACTCACGCACCGCCACGATCGCGCCGAAGGCGTCGTCGCTCCGACGCCGCGCCACGATGACGAAACTACAACCGAACAGGCTGCGGAGCCGAAGGCGCTCCCGCGACTCCCTCGCTCGCGCCGTTCCCACCACCGGGATGGGACGAGTGCGTGCCGCGGCCGAAACCGAGCCGGTCTTCGATGCCGGCGATCAGCACGTAGAGCACGGGCGTGATGAAGAGGTTCAGGATGGTCGAGAGGATCATCCCGCCGAAGACCGCGGTGCCGAGCGAGTTGCGTGCGCCGCTGCCGGCGCCGGTCGCGAAGACCAACGGCGTCACGCCGAGCACGAAGGCGATCGACGTCATCAAGATCGGCCGCAGCCGCGTCTCCGCGGCGCGGATGACCGCCGCCACGGCGTCGAGGCCTTGTTCTCGCTGCTGATTCGCAAACTCGACGATGAGAATCGCATTCTTCGACGCCAAGCCGATCAGCATCACGAACCCGACCTGCGCGAAGACGTCGGCGAAGGAATGCCGCACGAGTATCCCGGCGATCGCGCCCAGGATCGCCAGCGGAACCGCGAGCAAGATGATCAGCGGGTCGGCGAACGACTCGTACTGCGCGGACAGCACCAGGAATACGAACACGATCCCGAGTCCGAAGATGATCGCCGCCTGCGCGCCGCCCTCGATCTGCTCGCGCGAGATCCCGCTCCACTCCGTCGCAAAGCCGGGCGGCAGGTTCGCCGCGAACTTGTCCATCGTGGCGAGCGCCTCACCCGAGCCGTGGCCGGGCGCCGGTCCGCCGTTGATCTCGATCGAGCGATAGAGGTTGAAGTGCGTGATCGTCGGAGGCACCTGGACCTCTTTGATGTTGACCAGCGCAGTGAGGGGGATCGACGGGGGCGTCGCGAGCTGCCCGTTGACGAACAGCGGGTTCTGGCTTCGGACGTAGATCTTCTCCAGGTCGGAGACTTGCGAGCGGTACGGCGTGTCGGCCTGAACGTAGACGCGATAGGCCTTGCCGTTCAGGTCGAAATCGTTGACGTAGACCGAGCCGAGGTACACTTGCATCGTGTTGAACAATGAGGGCAGCGACACGCCGAGCGTCGAGGCTTTCGCGCGATCGACGTCGGTCAGAATCGTCGGCTTGTCGGTGCGGAACGTCGTGTAGACGGCGGCTACCGGCGAGTCCTTCATCGCGTACGCCTGGCCGATGAGCATCCCCGACGCCGCTGCGAGCGCCGGGATCCCTTGATTCGCACGGTCTTCGAGCTCGTACGAGAAGCCGGCTTGGAAGCCGAGCCCTGGGACCGACGGCGGCTGGAACGCAGCCGCAAAGACGTCCTTGTGCCGCATCTTGAAATCGGAGAACAGCCGGTAGTTCACGCGTTGGACGACGGCGCTGAGCACGTGGTCCTTCCCCGGGCGGTCACCCCACGGCGCAAGCTTGATGAACATGGTGATCTTGTTCGAGCCCGAACCGGTAAAGCTGAAGCCCGCGACGTCGAACACGTCGGTGATCTCGTGCTGCGCGAACAGGATGTCTTCGAGATCCTTCTGGACCTGATGCGTGACGTCGATCGCCGTGCCTTCGGGTAGCGACGCGCTGACGATCGCGAAACCTTGATCTTCGTCCGGGACGAAGGCCGTCGGCGTCGTGGTATAGAGCCAGCCCGTCACCGCGAGCAAGAGCGCGAACACCCCGAGGACGACCGGCCGGAAGCGCAGCACGAACGGAAGCGCGCGATGGTAGCCGCCGCGCGTCGCATCGATGGCGCGGTTCACCGGGCGGAATATGCCGCGCTGTTTGTGACCGGTGCGGCCCAGCAGCAGCGACGAGAGCACCGGCGTGAGCGTCAGCGCGCAGAACAGCGAGATCGTGATCGAGCACGCGATCGTGAGGGCGAACTGCTTGTACAGCAGTCCCGTCGTCCCCGGGAAGAACGCGACCGGGACGAAGACCGCGAGCAGGACCAGCGACGACGCCAGCACGGCGCCGGTGATCTCCCGCATCGCTTCGCGGGCACCCTCGAGCGGCGGCATACCTTTCTCTTGGATGAAGCGCGCGATGTTCTCGATGACGACGATCGCGTCGTCGACGACCAGTCCGGTTGCAAGCGTCAGCCCGAAGAGCGTGAGCGTGTTGATCGAGAACCCGAGCACCTTCATGAGGAAGAACGTGCCGAGCAGCGAGACCGGGATCGTCAGCGCCGGGATCAGCGTGGTGCGCCAGTCCTGCAAGAACAGGAAGATCACCAGGACGACGAGCCCGATCGCGATCAGCAGCGTGATGACGACTTCTCTGATCGACTCGCGAACGAAGTCGCTGGAGTCGAACGCGACCTGGTAGTGGACGCCGGCCGGAAACTTCTGTGAGAGACGATCCATCGTCGCGCGCACTTGCTGCGAGACAGCGAGCGCGTTGCCGCTCTGGAGCTGCAGGATCCCGAGACCCACCCCCTCGTTGCGGTCGAACCATAGCGAACCGGAATAATTCTCGGCGCCCAGCACGACCCGCCCGACGTCGCTCACCTTCACGTAGCCGCCGTCGGGATTCGTCTTGAGGACGATGTTGGCGAACTGCGCCGTATCGTGCAGCCGTCCGGTCGCGAGCACGGCGTATTCGCGTTGCTGGTGGCCGTTCGTAGGCGGTGCGCCGATCGCGCCGGCCGCGACCTGGACGTTCTGCGCCTGCAGGGCCGTGACGACGTCACCGGCGGAGAGCCCGTTGTCGGCCAGACGCTTCGGGTCGACCCAGAGCCGCATCGCGTACTTGCGTTCGCCGAAGACGCGCACGTCGGAGACGCCGTTGATGCGCTTGAGGTCGTTGACGACGTTGTTCTCGAGGAAATTCGTCAGGTATGCCTGATCCCACCGCTTGTCGGTCGACGTGACCCCGAGCGCGGCGACGAACGTGCCGGAATTCTTTCCGACGGTCACGCCGATCTGCTTGACCTCGTTCGGCAAACGGCCTTGCGCGCCGTTGACGGCATTCTGCACGTCGTTCGCCGCCTGGTCGAGACTGACGTCCAGGTTGAACGTCGCGGTGATCTGCGAGCTGCCGTCGCTGCCCGACGACGACTGGATGTAGCGCAGACCTTGGATGCCGTTGATCGCCTCTTCGAGCGGTACCGTCACCGACGACTCGACCGCCTCGGCGCTCGCGCCCTGATAGAGGGCCGTCACGCTCACGGTCGGCGGCGCGATGTTCGGGAACTGCGCGATCGGCAGCGTGGGGATCGAGATGATCCCCAAGAGCAGGATGACGAGCGAGAACACCGACGCAAAGATCGGGCGTCTCAGGAAAAATTCGACCACGTTGCCTCCGACCGCGCAGCGAGGGGAGTGGTTGCTCCCAAGAGTGCGAGAACCCGGCGCCGGCCCCGTGCGATGCGCGACGCCGCCGTTCGCATGGGCACGCCGAGCAGCGCGCCCACGTCGCGCGCGGCGAGACCGCCCAGGGCGTTCAGCGCGAGCGCGGGTTCCGCGCGCACGAGACGGCGGACGGCCGCGTCCGCGTCGCGCCGCAGGGCTTCGTCTTCCGCCGAGAGAGCAGGCGCGGCGCTGGGCAGGCGCGGGCCGCGCGCTCGCCGGGAGACGATGTTCAGCGCTTTGCGCTGCGCGATCGTCGCCAGCCACGGCAGCGGGTTACGGGCATCGTCGAACCGTGCGCGAAACAGCCAAGCGGCGACGAACGTGTCGTGCAGGGCGTCGTCGGCATCGTCCGGGTCGCGGGTGACGCGCGCGGCGATGGACCTCAGGGACGGCGAGTAGCGTTCATACCACAGCCCGATGTCCGCGGCGGAAGTGCTTGTAGGCATTGGATCAAATGGTTATAATCCTCGAAAGTGGTATATGTCAAGTAACGGCGGTAAGGCCTGGAAGGCGCTGTTGGACCTCATGCACTCGCAGAAGAGCGCCGCGTCGGCGCGCTTCGCCGAGATCGACATGACGATGCAGTCCGCCCATGCCCTGCACGTGCTGCCGCCCGAGGGGATGACGATGCGCGCGCTCGCCGGCGAGCTTTCGTGCGACGCGTCCAACGCCACCGGGCTCGTCGACCGCCTGGAGAACCGCGGGCTGATCGAGCGCCGCAACGACGAGCACGACCGGCGCGTGAAGCGCGTCCATCTCACCGCAGCCGGCCGGCGGATGCGCGAGCGCGCCGAGGCCGTCTTCTTCACCGCCCCGCCGGCGATCGCGGCGCTGAGCGCCGAAGACCAGCGCGCGCTGCGCACGATCCTGGAGCGCGCGCTCGCGCACGCCGAACGAGAGCGGCTCGACCCCAGCGCCTAGCCCTCGGGCAGCCAGCCGTCGAGGGCGGCGACCTCGCCCACCACGTGGCCCGCGACGTTCTTCACGGGGACGACGGCGTGCGGCCGCAGCGCCTTGCGCGCGGCAGGCTCGAGCGCGCGCAGCGCGTCGAGGATCGCCAGCACGGCGGGCGGCGCCGCCCGGCGCGAGCCGTCGACCACCTTGAGCGCGAGCCCGGCGCCGAGGTCGAGCAGCGCGTCGCAGTGGACGCCTTCGGCGCCCGCCTTGCACACGATCCGGCCGGCGGTCGCGCGCATGAGGTCGGTGTCGAAGCGCCCGGTGCCGCCGACGTACCACGGTTCCGCCGACATCGCCGCCGCGACGCGGGCGAGCGCGGTCGCGTCGTCGTCCTCCACGCCGCGCAGCGTCGCGAAGCGCGCGAACGACACGGCGGCTTTGCGCAGCGTCGTCGCGTAGACGGGAATGCCGCAGCCGTCCACCGCGAGCTTGTCGCCGTCGAACACGTCGTCGCTCACCCGCTCGCACAGCGCGAGAATCGCGCGCTGCGCGGGGTGCGACGCTTCGAGATAGCCCGCGAACGGCGCGCCGAGGAGCTTCGCCAGCGCCAGAATCCCCGCGTGCTTGCCGCTGCAGTTGTTGTGGAGCTGCGTCGGGCGCTCGCCGCGCGCCGCGAGCACCGCGGCCGCCGGCTCGTACGAAGGCGGGTGCGCGCCGCAGCCCAGGTCGGCTTCGGTCGCGCCGATCCGCTCCAGCATCGACGCGACGAGCTCGACGTGCGCGGGCTCGCCGTTGTGCGACGCGCACATCACCGCCAGCTCGCGCTCGCCGAACCCGAACCGTTCGAGCACGCCGGCGCGCACCGACGCCGCGGCGATGAACGGCTTCGCCGACGAGCGCAGGAACACGGGCTCCTCGACGGTCCCCACCCGCAGCACGACGTCGCCGTCGGCGTCGGCGACGCACGCGGCGACGTGATGGACCGACTCGACGCGCCCGCCGCGCCGCACCGCGACCGCCGGTACCCCGGCCAGCTCCCAGAACATGCCGGGACCGCGCGTTCGCGTGCGAGGTCCCGCCTCCTCGCCTTTGGCGGGCGCTGCGATGGGTACGACCGCGAAATGGACGCTACGACCAACGCCGCCAACGTCTCCATCCGTCCCGAGGTCGTCGCCGAGTTCGACGGGCACTGGCCCTCCGGGATCGCGCCTGCGCGCGACGGCCGCATCTTCCTCAGCTTTCCGCGGCTCGACCGGCGCCCGCGGCGATCAACCTGGGCGAGCTGATCGACGGCAAGCTCGTGCCATACCCGGACGAGCTCGTGAACGCGATCGACCCGAGCGACGCGCAGCACCGGTTCGTGAACGTCCACGGCATCGCGCTCGCGCCGGGCGGACGGCTGCTGGCGCTCGACACCGGCGCGACGTCGCTGGACCGCTGCGATCCCAGCGCCGCGAAGCTGTACGTGATCGACCTCGACCGCAACGCGATCGTGCACGGGATCGGTTTCGCGCACGACGTGTGCCTGACCACGACGTACTTGAACGATCTGGTCGTCGACTACGCGCGCGGCAAAGCGGGATACGCGTACATCAGCGACTCCGGCGCGCAGGGCCCCAACGGCATCATCGTCGTCGACCTCGACAGCGGTAACTCGTGGCGCCACCTCACGGGGCATCCGAGCGTGCGCGCGCCGCAGCGCCCGGGCTTCGGGATCGCGACGGAGTCCGGCCTCATCCACCCGACGGTCGGCATCGACGGCATCGCGCTCTCGCCCGACGGCCGCACGCTGTGGTGGACGCCGCTGTCGTCGTACGACCTCTTCAGCATCGACACTGACCTCCTCGCCGAGCCGCGCACCGACCGCGAGCTGCTCGCGCGACACGTCGTGCAGCACGACGCGCGTGATTTCGCCAGCGACGGCCTGGACTGCGACCGCGAAGGGCGCGTCTACTTCACCGACGTCACGCACGGTACGCTGCGCCGGCTGATCCCGGGCCAGAACCGCTACGAGACGCTGCTGCACGGCGAGCGCTATTTCATCTGGCCCGACGCGGTGAAGCTCGGCCCGGACCGCATCGTCTACGTGACCGACAGCCAGGTCAACCGCATGGCGAACTTCAACGGCGGCCAGGACCTGCGCACGCCGCCGTACCGGCTCTACCGCGCGGCCATCGACGCGGATCCCGCGCAGTACTGAGCCTAGGCGCATCGATTCGGCGGCTGAACGGTTCTGGTGCTGCGTGAACGGATGGACGCTGGCCGGAACGAGCTTTCTCGCCTCGGGCGTCGAGGCGGTGGAGGCGATGACGATCGTGCTTGCGGTCGGCGTCGCGCGCTCCTGGCCGGTCGCGCTGCGCGGCGCGGTCGGCGCACTCGCGGTGCTCGCGCTGATCGTCGCGCTGTTCGGCCCGCTGCTGCACCTGATCCCGATCGACCAGCTCAAGCTCGTGGTCGGCATCGTGCTCACGCTGTTCGGCCTCGCGTGGCTGCGCAAGGCGATCCTCCGCTACGCGGGGCGCAAAGCGCTGCGCGACGAGGACGCCGCGTTCGCGCGCGAAGTCTCGGCGCTGCGCTCGGCGGAGAACGTGCAGGCCGATCGCATCGGCTTGGTGACGTCGTTCAAGGCCGTGCTGATCGAAGGCTTGGAAGTCGCGATCATCGTCGTCACGTTCGGGGCTGCGTCGACGGCGGCGCTGAGCTGGTCCGCAGCGGGTGCCGCGGCAGCCGTCGTGCTCGTCGTGCTGCTCGGCCTCGCGCTGAAGCAGCCTGCGTCGCGCGTGCCCGAGAACACGATGAAGTTCGTCGTCGGCATCATGCTGACGTCGTTCGGCACGTTCTGGACGGGCGAGGGCTTGGGCATCGCGTGGTGGGGCGCCGACCTGTCGCTGCTGATCCTCGCCGCGTTCTACCTCGCCGTGTCGTCCGCGCTCATCACGGCGGCGCGCGCACCGCGGACGGTGCGCGCGTGAAGCTCGCGGCCATCTGGGAGTTCATCGCAGGCGACTCGCGCCGCGCGCCGGTCGCCGTCGCGCTCGCCGTGATCGTCGCCGTGGTGATGCTGCGCAGTTCCGTGGCGAGCGGCGTCGTCGCGGCGGCGTTCGCAGGGGTGATCGCGCTGGGCCTGGCGGCAGCCGTGTTCGAGCGTCAGTAGCGCAGCGTCGCGGACTCGCCCAATGACGCGTCGCCGGACGCCGCTTGTTTCTCACCGCGCAGCCAAGTCGGTTCTTTCAAACCGAAGCAGCGTTTCAGCATGTCTTCGGCGGTCTCCAGCGCGCCTTCCACCCAGCCCTGGTCGTGCGAGTACGCTTCACCGCAGATGTACGCCGGCAGGCCTCTCACCGGCGCGACGATGTCGCGCGCGACGTCGATGCTGTTGGCGTGGATCTTCCACAGGTTGTAGCCGCCGCCGAACGGGTCGAGCCCCCAATCGCGATACGCCGCGGCGTAGGGCTTTGGGATGCTGTCGAGCCGGACGCCGTGCACTTCGGCGAGCAGGCGGTGCACTTCGTCGACGAGCGTCTCCGGCGCGACGTTGCGCTGCCATTCGCTGCTGCCGCCGCCGCCCGGATACGGCGTGGGTTTGTCCTCGCGCAGAAAGCCGATCCAGTACTTGATGTTGCGGCCGTCGTCGTACGTCGCCATCAGCAGCGAGTTCTTGTTCTTGGGATCTGCGCCGGGCTGTTCGCCTTCCGTGCCGAAATAGTACGTCTGCCGGATCGGGATGTCGGTCGTCGTCTGCCCCTGAGACAGCCCCAGCTTCTCGGTCCACCACGGCCGGTCGTAGCACGCGAACAGCTTGAACAGCGGCTGCGGCGCGACCGACTCGATCAGCTTCGTAACGCGCTGCTGGTCTTTCCCGAACAGATCGCGCAGATCGATCAGCTCCAGCGCGCGCCGCGGCATCGCGAGCACGACGTCGTCCGCTTCGACCGGCGCCGGCCTGCCGCCGAACTCCAGGCGGATCGTCGCCCCGTCCTTGGCGATGCGCTTGACGGTATGCTCGGGGAAAATAGCGCCGCCCAGATCGGCGAACCGCTTGCGGATGCCGTCGGGGAACGACTGCATCCCCTCGCGCGGATACAGGTATTTCACGTCCGCGCCGAAGTCGGCGAGGAACCACGGGATCGCGTCGGCGGCGTTCCAATTGCTCACCGTCGTGTCGTAACCGCTCGCGTCGACCACGAACTGGTACGCCTCGGCGCTCATCACGCGGAAGAGCACGTTCCAGAACCCCCATTCCGAGAGCGGCCGTCCGCCCCGCGCCGGGTACGAGCTCGCATACGTCTTGGCGAGCCGTTTCTCGGGGGGCGTCGCGAGAATCCCCGGCACGATCGCTTCCAGCGCCGCGCCCATCATGGCACCGATCGTCTTCCTTCGTTCCGACTCCGCGAGGCGGTACGGCAGCGGCAAATCCTGATCGAGATTCTGGCGCTGAAAATGGAACCCGCGCAGGTACGCGATGTTCTGCGCGACGCTCACCGGAAACGGCTGAACGTCGAGCTCGAGGACCTTCGTCGCGAGCGCGGCGACGATGCGGTGCGTCGAGAGGAACCGCATCCCGCCGAGCTCGGCGCGCAAGTGCTCCGCCTTCGGCGGGACCGCCGTCAGCAGCCGGCCGCCGGTGCGATCGTCGGACTCGTACACGACGACCGTTTTCTTCGGATGCGCCTCTTTCAGGCGCCAGGCGCTGTACAATCCCGACACGCCGCCGCCGACGATCGCGACGTCGACGTGCGCCGAACCGCTCGATTTGCGTGCCACGCGCGAACCTCCACCCCTTCGAGAACGGCGATCAGCCGCCGTGCGCGATCGGTTCGGCGCGGCACGCGCCTTGGCCCTTGCTCCTTACGCGAGTGCGGGTTCGAACACGTTGGCTTCTTGTTCCGCGAACAGCGGGCTCGACAGGTAGCGTTCACCGGTGTCGCAGCCGATCGTCACGATGAGCTTGCCCGCGTTCTCCGGGCGCGCGGCGACTTGCATCGCGGCCCACACGTTGGAGCCCGCGCTGATGCCGACGAGGATGCCCTCTTCGCGCGCGAGCCGGCGCGAGGTGGCGATCGAGTCTTCGAACGTCGCCTTGATCACTTCGCTGTAGACGTGCGTGTCGAGGATCGACGGGATGAAGCCGGCCGCGAAGCCTTGCAGCTTGTGCGGGCCGGGCGATCCGCCCGAAAGCACCGTCGACGTGTCGGGCTCGACGGTGATGCAGACGACGCTGGGCTTGCGCTCTTTGAGCAGATGTCCCGCGCCGGTGATCGTGCCGCCGGTGCCGACGCCCGCGACGAGGATGTCGACCTTGCCGTCGGTGTCGCGCCAGATCTCCTCGCCCGTCGTCTTGTAGTGGATCTCGACGTTCGCCGGGTTGTCGAACTGCCCGGGCTGGAAATATTTGGCCGGGTTCGAGGCGACGATCTCCTTGGCTTTGGCGATCGCGCCTTTCATGCCCTCAGCCCCCGGCGTGAGCACGAGCTGCGCGCCGTACGCCTTGAGCAGGTTGCGGCGCTCGACCGTCATCGTCTCCGGCATGGTGAGGATCAGCGGATAGCCCTTGGCCGCACACACGAACGCGAGCGCGATGCCGGTATTGCCGCTGGTCGGCTCAACGATGACGGAGTCCGGCCGCAGCTTCCCGTCGCGCTCGGCGGCTTCGATCATCGCGACGCCGATGCGGTCCTTCACCGACCCCGCGGGATTCTTCGATTCCAGCTTGATGAGGATCTCGGCGCCGAGCCCCTTGCCCACCCGCGGGATGCGGACGAGCGGCGTGTTCCCGAACGTATCGGCGATGTTGTCGTAGACGCGCATGATGGACCGCCTAACCCCCGCTCGTGTCGAAAGGGTGCGCCCCCGGAACCACGCGAACGAATGTTCGGTCTCCATGTTTTCTCTCGCCGAGAGGTCGCTGTACGTCGCCGACCTCGACCTCTGGATCGACTCGATGCGCCCCCGCAGCCGCTGCTACGTCTCGCACGGCCACAGCGACCACGCGCGCGAGCACGACACCATCGTCACGACGCCCGCCAACGCGAAGATCTGCACGTCGCGGTTCAGCCGCAACGCGGCGCGCGCGAAGCAGACGTCGTTCCTGCCGCAGCGCCCGGTGCCCGCGTGCGACTTCGAGGAGCACGGCTTCAACGAGCCCTGGTCCGACGGCGAGCACGAGCTGACGCTGTTTCCGGCGGGCCACGTACTGGGCAGCGCGCAGCTGATGATCGAGGGCGCACGCGGGCGCTTCGTCTACACCGGCGACTTCAAGCTGGCTCGCTCGTACACGTGCGAGCCGACCGAAGTCAAGCGCTGCGACGTCCTGCTGATGGAGTGCACGTACGGCCGCCCGCAGTATGCGTTCCCGCCGCGCGCCGAGGTCGAAGATATGATCGTCTCGTTCGCTACCAAGGCGCTCGAGGACGGCTGCGCGCCGGTGTTCTACGCGTACTCGCTGGGCAAGGCGCAAGAGGCGATGGCGATCCTCGGCAAAGCGAACGTGCCGCTCACCGTGCACGGCGCCGTGTACGCGATCTCGCGCGTGTACGAAGAAGCCGGCGTGCACATGCCGCCGTACGAACGCTACGACGCGCTCACGTACGACGGCACGCGCGCGCTCGTCTGGCCGCCCTCGGGCAAGAACCTGCCGAAAGCGCTGCGCGGCAAGCCCACCCGCACCGCGGTGCTGACCGGCTGGGCGCTCAACAAGGGCGCGGAGTTCCGCTACGGCGCCGACACCGCGATCCCGCTGAGCGACCACGCCGACTACCCGTCGCTGCTCCGCTACGTCGAGCTCGCGCAGCCAAGCAAAGTGCTGCTGAACCACGGCTGGAAAGACTTCGCCTGGCGCCTCAAACGCCTCGGCGTCGACGCAACGTACCTGGAAGCGAACGAACAGCTCGCGCTGTTCTGAGCCTACAAAATCACAGGAAGAAATCGTCCGTCGCGTCGGTCGGGTCCAGCCGGGGATCGGTCACGAAGGCACGGCAATAGTAGTTCGGCGGTGCACCGCTTGCGGGGTCGCCGAGTCCGGTCTTCGTGAACACGACTGCGTTGGGAGCCGCTTTGGTATAGCTGAGGGCGCAGGGCTGGCCGTTGGCCATCGGGGAGATCGTCACGTTCAGCGCCGGCGGTGGCACCGGATTGTCACAGCCGAGCTGCGCGTACTGGCCGCGCGACGCGTCGCTCGTATACTGCTGGTAGTGGCAGGTCCGTTCGACGAAGACGATCGTGACGCTCTGGCCCGGCGCGAGATACGGAAAGCTCGGCATGCTGCTCGGTTCCAGCGCTGTTTGATTCAGGATCGGCCCGGCGGTCCGCGCCCCTGGGGACGCACTTCCGCAGCCTGCTACGGTGAGCGCGGATCCGAGCGCCATGCATTGCGCAAAGCCGGCAGTTTTCTTGCAGCTGACCATCGGCGATTCCCTCGTCCGGCGGGCTACGTTTCGCGAAAGAACGCGTGCAATGCCTCGTACGTCGCGCCGGGCGCTTCTTCCGCCATGAAATGTCCGCTATCGATCGCGTGGCCGCGCACGTCGTCGGCCCAGTCGCGCCAGACGGCGAGCACGTCGTACCATGTGCCGACCTGGCCGCGCCCGGCCCACAGCGCGAGGAGCGGCGCGATGATCTTCTTGCGGCCGCGATCGGCTTCGTCGAGCGCGAAGTCGTAGGTCGCGGCGGCGCGGTAGTCTTCGCACGCGGCGTGGATCGTCTCGGGATTGCGATAGCAGCGCAGATAGTCTTCGAGCGCTTCGGGCGCGTGCACGTTCGCGCGATTGGGCCGTCCGCCGAAGAACGCGTCGGGATCCTTGCCGATCACCATCTCGGGGAACGGAAAGGGTTGCGCGAGGAAGAACCAGTGCCAGTAGCCCAGCGCGAACTTCATGTCGGCGCGGCGGAAGTGCTCGCCCGTCGGAAGGATGTCGAGCGTCGCGAGCTTGCGCACGCATTCCGGCCGGTCGAGCGCGAGCCGGTACGCGACGCGCCCGCCGCGGTCGTGCCCCGCGACGTCGAAGCGCGCGAAACCGAAGTGCGCCATCACCGCGACCGCGTCGCGCGCCATCGCGCGCTTGGAGTACGGCTCGTGATCGTCGGTGGTCGGCGGCTTGGAGCTGTCGCCGTAGCCGCGCAAGTCCATCGCCACGACGGTGAAGTCGCGCGCGAGCCACGGCGCGACGAGATGCCACATCACGTGCGTCTGCGGATGACCGTGCAGCAGCAGCAGCGGCGGACCGCTGCCGCCGCGCCGGACGCGGATCGTCGCCTCGCCGGTATCGACGAACGCTAACTCGAAGTCTTCGAACATGGAGTTACGATCATAGCCGAACCGTCGCGCGCCGTCACGCCGGGCCTCGGCGTCTTCTACGTCGCGATGGTGAGCACGGCGGCGGGCTTCTCGGTGCGCAACCTGCCCAGCATGGCCGTCGAGGGCTGGTCGCTGATCTTCTGGTACGTGCTCGGCACGCTGCTGTTCTTGCTGCCGCTCGCGCTCACGGCCGCGGAGCTCGCCTCGACGTGGCCGAAGGCCGGCGGCGTGTACGCGTGGGTGCGCGAGGCGTTCGGCGAGCCGACCGGCTTCATGGCCGTGTGGTCGATCGTGGTGCAGAACCTGCCGTGGTATCCGACCGTGCTCGCGTTCGTCGCGGTCTCGCTCGCGTACGGATTCGAGCCGGCGTGGCAGCAGAACCGCCTTTTCGTCGCGTGCACCATGATCGGGATCTACTGGGCGCTGACGCTCGCGTGTTTGGCCGGCCCCGTCGCGGCGGCGAAGCTCGCGACGTTCGGCACGGTGCTGGGCACGATCGTCCCGGCGGTGGTGCTGATCGCCGCGGGCGCCGCGTGGATCGCCGCGGGCAAGCGCGTCGCGCTGCCGCCGTTCAGCGCGGCGCATCTCTTTCCGACGCTGGGACCTCGGCCGGCTGCCGTTCGTGTCTTCGCTGCTGCTCGCGTTCACCGGGCTCGAGGTGTCGGGCTACTACGCGCTGGTCGTGCGCGATCCGCAACGCAACTATCCCAAAGCGATGGCGCTTGCGCTCGTCGCGATCGCCGGCTTGAGCATCTTCGCGACGCTCGCGATCGCGCTCGCGGTCCCCGCCGACAAAATCAGCTTGAGCGGCGGCGTGGTGCAGACGTTCACCGTGATCTTCGGCGCGTTCGGCGTCGGCTGGCTGGCGTCGGTGCTCGCGGTGCTCACGGCGGTCGGGGCGGTCGCGCTGATGTGCGCGTGGCTGGTCGGACCGCTGCTGAGCCTCACGGAAGTCGCGCGCAACGGTCTCCTGCCGCCGGTGTTCCGCGCGCTCAGCGCACGCCGCGTGCCCGCCGCCGTGATGCTATGGCAGGCGGTGCTGATCACGATCGTCAGCGTCGCGTTCGCGCTGGTGCCGGAGGTGAACCAGGCGTACTGGATCCTGACCGCGACCACGACCGCGCTGCTGGGCTTCTATTACCTGCCGATCTTCGCGGCGGTGATCAAACTGCGCTACACGCAGCCCGGCGTGCCGCGGCCGTTTCGCGTGCCGGGCGGCATGCTCGGCATTTGGCTGTGCGGCGGCCTCGGGTTCGTCGCGACGGCGTTCGCGGTCGCGATCTCGCTGGAACGCCCGAGCAACGTCACGTTCGTCACCGACGGCGTCTACGTCGGCGCGATGATCGTGCTGGCGCTGGTGTGGATGGTGCCGTGGGCGGTGTCTCTCGCCGTCCGCAAGGCGTCGTGGCGCGGGTGAACGCGCGATGCGCGTCGCGGCACGCCGGCGGCTACTCCGAGCCGACGTCCCAGACGAGGCCGAGGTCGCGCTTGGCGAACGATCGGAACGCAATGAGCGTCTCAGTCGCGGTGATCCCGGCGTGCGACGCGATGCGCTCCGTGACGAGATCGCTGAGCTGTTCGTGCTCGCGGACGCGCACGATCGCGACGAGGTCGTACGGCCCCGCGACGCTGTAGCACTCCGTCACGCCGTCGATCTCGAGCAGCTCCTCGGCCAGCGTCCGCACGCGGCCAGGTTCGACGTTCAACAGGACGATGGCGGTGATCACGAGAGCCGCCTACCGCGGCGGCACCGCGCGGACCTGCGAAAGGACACCGACGCCGACCGCGAACGCGACCCGCCGTGACCACCCCCTGTGTCACCCTCGCCCCCCACGTCACCCTGACCCTGTCGAAGGGTGCGCCACGATGATCGACTTCGCCCGAACGTGTGCCGCGATCGCGGCGACCGCGAGCAAGTTGGAAAAGATCGCGCTCGTCGCGGACTACCTGCGCGAGCGCGACGACGCCGACCTCGCCCCCGCCGCGCGCTACTTCACCGGCAACCCGTTCCCGCAGGCGCAGGAGCGCAGCCTCGCCGTCGGCGGGCGGACCATCATCGACGCGGCCGCGAGCGTGTGGGGCGTGGACGACGCCGCGCTGGGAGTCGCGTACCGCGCGACCGGCGACCTCGGCGCGGCGCTCGGCCCGTTCGTGCGACCGTCGCACGACCTCGGGCTGTTCCGGGAGACGCTGACGCCGGCGCGGCTCTACGCGCTTCTCGACGAGATCGCCGCCGCGGCGGGCAAGAACGCGCAGAAGCGCCGCCGCATCCTGTGCGAGCGCATCTTCTCCGCCTGCACCGACCCGCTCGAAGCGACGTACGTCATCAAGATCATGACGGGCGAACTGCGCATCGGCCTGCGCGAAGGGCTCGTGGTGGACGCGGTCGCGCAGGCATTCGCGCGCGACCCGCGCGCGGTGCGCCGCGCAGCGAGCGCGGCCGGCGACATCGGGGCGGTGGCGCTCGCCGCGAAGCACGACGCGCTCGACCAGGTAACGATCGCGTACCACGCCCCGGTCGCGTTCATGCTCGCTTCGCCGATCGCGTACGGCTCGGAGTACAAAGACCTCGCCGCGGCGACGTGGCTCGTCGAGGACAAGTACGACGGCATCCGCGCGCAGGCGCACGTCACGCCGCAGCGCGTGTCGCTGTTCTCGCGCACGCTCAACGACGTCGCCGCGTCGTACCCGGAAGTGGTCGGCGCGCTGCGCGCGCTGCCGGGTTCGTTCGCGCTCGACGGCGAGCTGATCGCCGTGCGCGACGGTCGCGTGCTGCCGTTCCGGTTCTTGCAAGCGCGCTTGCAGCGCAAGGAAGTCGCGCCGGAATTGCTGCGCGACGTGCCGGTGCGCTATGCAGTGTTCGACATGCTCGCGCGCGACGAGGAGTTCTTGCTCGACGCGCCGCTCGCGGAGCGCCGCACGCGGCTCGCGGAGCTGCTCGCCGGCGCCGGCGATGCGGTGCTGCTCGCACCGTGGACCGCGCTCGAAGCGGGCGCGGGCGCCGAGGCGGTGCACGAGCGCTTTGAGATATCCCGCGCGCACGGCCACGAGGGGCTCGTGTTCAAGCGCACCGACTCGCCGTACTCACCGGGCCGCCGCGGCAAAGCCTGGCTGAAGCTCAAGCGCGAGCTCGCAACGCTGGACTGCGTCGTCGTCGCGGTAGAGCGCGGCCACGGCCGCCGCGTGAACGTGCTGTCGGACTACACGTTCGCGGTGCGCGACGGCGACGACCTCGCCGTGATCGGCAAGGCGTACAGCGGGCTGACCGATGTCGAGATCGCGGAAATGACGGCGTGGTTCGAAGAGCATCGGCTCCCTGCCAAAGAAGCGCGCGCCGCGTACGAGCGCCTCGAGCTGAAACGCCATGAGATCCTGGTCGAACCGTCCGTCGTCGTCGAGATCGCGTTCGACATCATCCAGCGCAGCGAGCTGCACGCGAGCGGCTACGCGCTGCGCTTCCCGCGGATCGTGCGGCTGCGCTCCGACAAGCTGCCGGAAGATGCTGATACGCTGGAGCGCGTCGCCGAGATCTACACCGAAATGCTCGCGCGCGAAGGCGTCGACGCCGAAAGCTGACCGCTCGTCAGCGCCGCCGCCGCTCGCCGCGCTCCGCCCGGATGCGCTCGATGCGGTCGTACACGCCGGACGCGCGCGCATCTGTGCGCCGCACCGCGTGCATCCGCAATCGCGCTACCAGCAGCCCGACGATGATCGCGAACGCGAGCGCCGCACTTGCGATGCGCAGGTGCGGGGCGAGCGGCAGCAGCGCGCCGCACGCGAGCACCGTGGCGGCGAGCGCGATCGCGTTCTGCCACGGGCGCATCGGCGGGACGGTCATGCGGTCACGCCGGCGGAGCGGTCATCCGTCCTCGTGCAGGTGCAGGTGGCAGCCGTCCTCGGCGTCGTCGAGCACTTCACGCGCTTCGATCAGGACGCTGGTCGGCGGCGCACCGCCGGACTCGACCGAGCCTTGCTCGGCGAGGAAGTCGATCTCGTCCCAGTCTTCCCACGTCTCGAGCGGCTCGCCGCCGGCCTCGGCCGGAAACCGGACGCAAAAGCCTTGCTCGATGTGGAGGCCGGTGATGAGCACGCGCGTACCCCGCGGAAGGTACGTACCATCCTTCCACAGAGTCCCATACGTCGTGTCGTATTGTAGGCCGATCTGTAATTTTTCGATCGTCCCGTTCCCCCGAAAGGACGTCGTGTGATGCGGCCCACCTTCCGCCCTGCCGCCTCCGAAACCCTCGCAGCAAATGGATGAACGGCTGCGTCCATGGCGCATCGTGTCGAGCGAATATCGCATCGACACGAAGTTTTTACGTTTGCGGGTCGATCGCGTCGAGCTTCCGAGCGGTCTGGTCGTCGACGAGTACTACGTGCGCGAGTCGCGCGGCTTCTGCGTGATCTTCGCGCTGACCGCGGACGACGACGTTCTACTCGTTCGGCAATACAAGCATGGCGCGGCGCAGATCATCACCGAACTTCCGGCGGGCATGATCGATGCGGACGAGTCGCCCGAAGCGTGCGCCGTGCGCGAGCTGGCCGAAGAAACGGGCTACACCGGCTCGCCACCGCAGTTCGTGCGCACGTTTCTCGCCGATCCAACGAACGCAACCGCACATTTTCATCTCTTCATCGTACGCGACGCGGTGCGCACGCGCGAGCAGCAGTTCGACGTGACGGAAGACATCGAGGTGCGCCTCGCGCCGCTCGACGAGGTGCGCGCGATGGCGCTCGACGGCCGCATCTCCGGCGCATCGCAAGTCGCGGCGATCCTCGTGAGCCTGGCGCACCTCGGCCGTTAGCCGGGCCGCAGATACCGCCGCCGGCGCAGCGGTTGCGCGCCGTCGCGTGACGGCGCGCGCAACGCGCTTCGCAGTGCGGAAAGCGTGCCGAACGGGAAGACCCGCTCGGCGGTCGCGGCGACGACGTGCAGGTCGCGGCGCTCGACGCCCCACGGCGCCAGCGCGTCGGCGCACGCGTCGCCGAGCACGTCGAGGCCGGGCGAGTACGGCGTGAGCGCGGGCACCACGACTAGCGCGCGCGAGCCGAGAAACGCCGGCGCGCTCGTGTCGCCGCCGAGGTGCAGCGACGGGTGCAGGTGCCCGATCATCGAGCGCGCGGCGACGCCCTGCCACGAGCCTGCCGCGGGATGCGGCTTGTCGCCGTGCAGCAGCGTCCAGCCGTCGCGCTCGCACGCCTCGACGGTCGCGCCCAGCACGGCGGCGCCGCGCGTGCGGCCCTCATGGTTGCCCGCGACGATCGTCACCACGGCGTGCGCGCGCAGCACGTCGAGCGCCGCGCCGACCGCGCGCGCCGCGCCTTCGCTCAGCCCAGCGCCGTGGATCGCGTCGCCGAGGAACACGATCTCGCGCGCATCGTGCCGCCGCGCCGCGAGCGCGATCGACGCGACGATCTCCGTCGTGCTCCACAGCGGCAGCGCCGCGCCGCCGCCCATCACGTCCTCGTAACCGAGGTGCGCGTCGGCGCAGATGAGCGCGCGCGACGCCGTCAGAAACGCGAAGCCGCCCGGCAGCGCCAGCACGCCGTCGGCGAGCGGGTGCGCGTCGCACGCGCGCGCGGGCTTGATCACAGCAACCGCAACTGCGCGCCCCGGCGCGCTTCGACGACGGGACGAACGACGCGCACCGCATCGCCGTTCGGCGAGCTCGGGGCGGCTCCGTTCACCGCCTGCGCGAGCTCGCGCGGCTCGCCGTCGTGCGACTCGCCCAGCACCGCCAGCACGCGCTCGTGCAGCGCTTCGACCATGCTCGCGCGATCGTCCATCACCACCGAATCGCCGAACGACGATGTGACGATGCCGAACGTGAACGGCGTCGCGGCAGCCGGGTGCAGCACGCGCGGCTCGCCCTCGATCGCTTCGAGATACGCGCGCGCGCCGCGCGCGTCGAGCAGCTCGCGCGTCACCACGCGCACCGTCTCGCGGACCAGCGGAAAATTGCGGTCGGCTTCCCACAGCCGGTCGAAGATCTTCGCCGCGTTCCAGCGCAGCGCACCGCCGCGAATCGAACGCCCGCCCGCGCGGCGCAGCACCAGCAGCCCGGTGTTCGCGACGTAGCGAAACTGCTGCCGCAGCAGCCAGCCCGAGCGCAGCCCCGCGAGTAAGTCGTCATCGAAGCCTTCGGCATGCAGAAGCGACGCCCACACCGTGTCCTGCACGTGCTTGCGCTGCGGCAGCGCGACCAGAAAGCCGTTGTCGTCGGTGGTCAGCGACGAGTTGATGCGCAGCCGGCGGTGCAGCCGCGCGCCGACCACGCGCGCGAGCGTCTCGTTGACCCGCCGCCCCGCGCCGGTGTGGAACACCGCCGTCTGCCGGTTGTCCATGCGGTAGATCTCGATCAGCGGGTGCGTCGCATCGGGGACGTCCGAGAGCGCGAGCTGCTGCGCGACGTAGCGCACGACGTGCGCGGCTTCGACGCCGTCGAGCGCATAGCGGTCGCGCAGGTACGCGAGCGCGTGCTGCGGCCCGCCGTGGCGCAACGTCTCCGCGACGCCGTTGCGCAGCACGCCGATCTCGCTCGCGAGCGCATGCGGGATGCCTTTGAGGTGCGAGCTCCACTGCGGCACCGTCGGCCGGCCGGCGTGCGGCTTCACCCGCAGCCCGCGCGGCCCGACCTCTTCCACGCGCAGCGTGCGCCCTTCGAGCAAGAACACGTCGCCGACGCGCATGCTCGCGGCGAAGCTCTCGTCGAGCCGGCCGATGCCGTGGCCGCCCGTGCCGGCGACGGGGATCGTCGACTCGTCCGGGATCGTGCCGACGTTCTCGAAGTACGCGCTCGACGGCTCGCGGCCCAGGCCGTACACCGCATCGCCGTCGGTGCCGATGCGCCGCACGTGCGCTTCCTCCGGCCCGACGCCGCCGCCGCTCAGGTACGCGATGCACGCGCGCAGATCGTCCTCGCGCAGCGCGCGGTACGGATACGCGCGCCGCGCGAGAGCGAGCGCGTCGTCGATGGCGATGCGCTCGTCGGGCGCGCACAGACCGACGAGCCATTGCGCGACGACGTCGAGCGGCGCGTCGGGGACCACGATCTCTTCGATGATCCCGTCGCGGATGCAGCGCCGCGTCGCGGCCGCTTCGATGATGTCGTCGCGGTCCTGCGCGAGCACCACGCCGGTCGCCACCGCGCCCGGCCGGTGTCCGGCGCGGCCGACGCGCTGCAGCGTCGGCGTCATCCCGCGCGCGCCGCCGAGCACGATCACGCGATCGACGTACCCGATGTCGACACCGAGTTCGAGCGAGGTCGAGCAGACGACGGTGCGCAGCTTGCCGCTGCGCAGCTCGGCCTCGGTGCGGTGGCGCACGTTGCGCTCGAGCGCGCTGTGGTGCACGCCGATGCGCCGGTCACGCGTCGCCGTCTCGGTGCGCGGATTCTCCTCGGCCACGGCAATCTCGTCCGGGGGCTCACCCCGACCGACAGTGTCACCCTGAGCTTGTCGAAGGGTGGTCGCGACTTGCTCCATCTCGTGCGCGACGCGTTCCGCCTGGCTGCGCACGTTGCAAAACACCAGCGTGGAGCGAACGTCTTCCGTGAGCGCGTACGCCGTGCGCGCGCATTGCGCGAGCGGCGCCATCGCGCCGGCGAACGGCGCGACCACGTCGAGCTTCATCTCGCGCAGCCCGCGGCAGTCGACGATCGCGCACTCGCGGTCCGTTCCAGCAAGGTAGGCCGCGACGCGGTCCAGCGGCGCGACCGTCGCCGACAGCCCGACGCGCCGCAGCGGCACGCGCGTCAGCTCCTCGAGCGATTCCAGCAAGAGCGCGAGATGCGCGCCGCGCTTGCTGCCTGCGAGCGCGTGCACCTCGTCGACGATCACGGTCTCGACGTGCGTGAGCGTCTTGCGATAGCTGTTCATCGCGACCATCAGCGCGAGCGACTCCGGCGTGGTGAGCAGCACGTGCGGCGGCCGCGCGATCATGAGCCTACGTTCTTCGACCGGCGTATCGCCGGTGCGCACGCCGGTGCGCACGAACGTCTCGCGCACCTTGCCGCGGCGGCGTTTCGCGCGCTCGGTGTTCGGGCGCTCGAGGATCCCCATCTCGCGCAGCGGCCGGCGCAGGTTGTGCTCGACGTCGTAGCCGAGCGCGCGCAGCGGCGACACGTACAGGCAGTACGTGCGCGCCAGCAGCTCGTCGGCGTCGCGCAGCTCGGCCAGCCGCGACATCACCGGCAGAAAGGCCGCGAGCGTCTTGCCCGTGCCCGTCGGCGAGCAGATCAGGGTATGGCGCCGCTGCGATGCCAGCGGCAACGCTTGCGCCTGCGGAGGCGTCGCGGTACCGAGGTGCGCGTCGCACCATTCCGCGACGAATGGGTGCAACGTGGAAAAAGCGCCGTCCACGAACGGCGAGCTTTCATCGAACGCGCGTTCGCCCCTGGCGGCGCGGCCGAGCGCTACGTCCTCGGTGCCGCTACGACGGGTCCGGCCTTCAGCTCCATATAGATGCCGACGACTCCGGCTGCAATGAAGATGACGGCCAGAGTCGTATCGAGCCAACCTCCGCAGTTGGTGCACAACGGCTCGTGGCCGGGGCGCAACAACCGGTAACCTATGAGGATTTGTATTGCGTAGAGGATCACGCGGCCGACCCGGTAGGTCACTGCAAACGTTCCTTCGCGCTCTGCCCGAGCCACGGCGATTTCCGCGCTGTCGTGAGCGCTTTCAACGCACGGCGGCTGGCCGGTAGAATGCGTTCTCGCTCGAGCACCCACTCGTACGTGCGAGCTCATTTTCGCACGAAAAGCTAGCTAGCACAAGAGTGCACCCGCCAGTACTGCTAAGCGCTTCGAGGAAACGCCGAGTTATGCTGAAACGTGGACGTTCGCGCCGACGCCGATCGAGGCCATCAGCCTCGACATCTCGTCGGCGATCAAATTCTCCGTGCTCTTGAGCACGCTCATCGCCACCGACGACGTTCCCGCCGCGGCGAGATCCATCGTGGCGCCGCCGCTCACCCCTGAAAGTGCATCCATGACCGTCCCATCTTGCCACAGACGGCAAGCGAGCGCAAGGGTGCTGGCGTGCCTCCCGGCCCGGCCGGCGCTGAAACACCTCTGAGGGCGGGGTGGTACGTGCGGCTGGAGGACATGATGAACTTGTTCGTTCGGATCACCGCGGTCGTCGCGGTCGCCGTCGTGGCGCTGATCCTGCTGGGTTTCGTGCTGAAGATCGTGATCTTCGCGGCGATCGTCGCGGCGTTCGTGGTCGGCGGCCTCGCGCTGTACAACCTGTTTCGGCGCCGCGGCCCCGCGCCCGTGGTGCGCTACACCGCCCGCCCCTGGAACGTGCGGCGCTGACGAGGGCGCTGCGGCACCCACGCTAACCCCGCGGCGCGCCTGAGCGCAGGACGCGCCGCCGTTCCCGCGTAGCACGCGCGAGTGCCACGCACGCTACTCCGCGCCGCACTCGCGGCGCTCTTCTTCTGTTCCGGCGCGGCCGCCGCGCTCGCCCAGGCGCCCGCGCCCGACGCGAACCCGTCCGGGCCGCCGGTCCCGGCGCTGAGCTCGCCGTCGCCCGCGCCGTCACCGGCGCCGACCGCGACGCCGACGCCGCCGTACAACCGGCTCGCGTTCCGCGAGATCGGACCGGCCGTCGGCGGCGGGCGCGTCACGTCCGTGGTCGGCGTCGCGAGCGATCCGAAGCTGTACTACCTCGGCTCGGCCGGCGGCGGCGTGTGGAAGACGGTCAACGGCGGCGCGACGTGGACGCCGCTGTTCGACCAGCAGAGCGTGTCGTCGATCGGCGCGGTCGCGATCGACCCGACCAACCACAACGTGGTGTGGGCGGGCACCGGCGAGACGAACCCGCGCAACGACGTGTCGTGGGGCGACGGCGTCTACAAGACGACCGACGGCGGCCGCACCTGGACGAACATGGGCCTCGGCGGCACGCATGCGATCGCGTCGATCGCGATCGACCCGCGCGATCCCAACGTCGTCGTCGTCGGCGCGCTCGGCGACGTGTTCGCCGACTCGCCGGAGCGCGGCGTCTTCCGCACCACCGACGGCGGCAAGTCGTGGACCAAGACGCTGTACGTGGGACCGCAGAGCGGCGTGAGCGAGCTGGCCGCCGACCCGAAGAACCCGAACGTGATCTACGCGGGCATCTGGCAGTTCCAGCGCAAGCCGTGGACGTTCACGTCGGGCGGCACCGCCGACGGCATCTGGAAATCCACCGACGGCGGCAAGACGTGGACCAAGCTGACCGGACACGGGCTACCGGAAGGAATGATGGGACGCATCGGCCTCGCGGTCGCGCCGTCGAACCCGCAACGCGTCTACGCACTGATCGAATCGAAGGACGGCATCCTGTGGCGCTCCGACGACGCGGGCGCGACGTGGAAGCTGATGTCCAAGGACACGCTGGTGAACCAGCGGCCGTTCTACTTCTCGCACGTGCGCGTCGACCCGTCGAACGCCGACCACGTGTACGGCGTGTCCGAAGCGCTCTCCGAATCGAAGGACGGCGGCAAAACCTTCAGAGAAATCGCGGCGCAGGTGCACGTCGACTACCACGACATGTGGATCGCGCCGAACGAGCCCGGGCGCATGATCGTCGGCGAGGACGGCGGGTACGCGATCACCACCGACGGCGGCGCGGCCTGGTCGTTCTCGCGCAACCTCGCGCTCGGCCAGATCTATCACGTCGGCTACGACGACCGCACGCCGTACTCGCTGTGCGTGGGCTTGCAGGACAACAACGGGTTCTGCGGCCCGTCGAACAGCCTCAACGCCGAAGGCATCATCGACGAGTCGTGGGATCGCGTCACCGGCGGCGACGGCATGTGGGCGTGGCCCGACCCGCGCGATCCGAATCTCGTGTGGACCGATCTGCAGACGGGCCGGCTCTCGATCTACAACCGGCGCACGCAGCGCAATACGTTCGTGCAGCCGTGGCGCGGCACCGCGCAGGACGACTTCGCGCTCGACAAGGCGCGCTATCGCTACAACTGGGACGCGCCGATCGCGTTCGACCCGTTCGATCCCGCGACGACGTACTTCGGCGCGAACGTCGTGTTCGCGACGCGCGACCGCGGCCGGCACTGGACGACGATCTCGCCCGATCTGACCCGCAACGACAAGGCGCACCAGCAGCCGTCGGGCGGACCGCTCGCGCTCGACGTGTCGAGCGCGGAGTTCACCGGCACGCTGCTCGACATCGAGCCGTCCGCCAAAACGCGCGGCGAGATCTGGACCGGCAGCGACGACGGGCTCGTGCAGCTCAGCCGCGACGGCGGAAAACACTGGGCGAACGTGACGCCGCCGGGCGTTCCGCCCGACGGCCGCGCGGAGATGATCGCGCCGTCGGCGCTGGTCGCCGGCACCGCGTACGCGGTGGTCGACCGCCACCTGCTGGGCGACTACGCGCCGTACGTGTTCGTCACGCACGATCACGGCGCGCGCTGGACGCGCATCGCGGACGGCCTGCCCACGCAGTCGGCGCGTTCGATCCGGCCCGACGCGCGCAACCCGCACCTCGTGTACCTCGGCCTGGAGAACTCGTTCTGGCTGTCGTACGACGACGGCGCGCACTGGCGCAAGCCTGCGCTCGGACTACCGACGGTCGCGACGTACGACATCCGCGTGCAGCCGCGCTGGAACGATCTGCTGCTCGCAACGCACGGCCGCGCGGCGTGGATCCTGGACGACCTCACGCCGCTTCAGCAACTGCCGCAAGCCGAAGCGGCGGGCGCGATGCTGTTCGCGCCGCGCACGGCGTACGCGTTCTCGCAGCACGCGAACGACGAGGGCCTCTACACGCGCTACAGCGGGAAGAACCCGCCCGGCGGCGCGCTGATCTCGTGGTACCAGGCGAAGGCCGGCGCGAAGGCGCCGGAGATGGTGATCCTCGACGCGAGCGGACACGTCGTGCGGCATAGCGGCACGATGCGCGTGAACGAGCGCGAGGTGCCCGCCCTGACGAACTTCGCGGGCATCAACCGCGCCAACTGGGATCTGCGCGAGGACGGTCCCGTGCGCTGGCTGGGCGCCGCGAAGGAAGCATACCGCGGGCCGCGCATCGGCGCCGCCGTCGTGCCCGGCACGTACACGGCGCGCATCGTGCTCGACGGCAAGACGCTCTCGCAGCGGTTCGCCGTCGCGCCCGATCCGCGCGTGACGTTCACCGCCGCCGACTACCGCAGCGCGTACGCGTTCGCGAAGCAGCATCTCGACGAGTTCTCGCGGCTCGACGACGCGCTCAACCGGCTCGACGCCTACGCCGCGTCGTCCGCGGAGCGCGCGAAGGGCTCGAGCAGCGATCTCGCCGCGACGCTCGGCGGCGTGCGCGCCAAAGCGCTCGCGCTGCGCGGCCGGCTCACGGCCGATTTCACCAACGACGAGGACTTCATCCAGCGGCCGGGGCGCATCCGCGAGGACATGCAGGGGCTGCTGTTCGGCGCGGGCGCGCCGCCGACCGCGGCGACGCTGGACTACGCCGCGCGCGTCGACCGCGCGTTCGACGCGGTGATGCGCGACGTCGCGGCGTTCGAGCGCGACGACGTCGTGCGCGCGAACGCGGCGCTCAAAGCGGCGGGCAAAGCGCCGCTCGCGACCAGCGGCGCGAAACGCGCGGACGTCGTCGGCGGCGACAACGGCGGCGACGAGAACGAGTAGCGGTCAGCGCTTCGCGAAGCTGTCGGCGGTGAGCGCCAGCGTCACCGACGTGCGCGTCGTCTCGTACGCGGGTCCGACCTGGCGGCGGGATTCGCTCTGGAACGTCGCTTTGACCGGCACGATGTAGGCCGTGTCGTACACGAGCGAACCCTCGCGCGTCGCGGCGTAGCCGGTGGCGCCGGGGACCTTTTCCTCGAGCGCGTACTCGAGCGTGACGTTGTGCGCGTCGCGCGCGACCACGCGGTAGTGCTCCAGATCGACGTGCCCGTTCGCGCTCTGGTCGACGGTCCACGCCGTGCCGGGCTCGGTCGGATGATCGCCGTAGAAACCGCGCGCCAGCCAGCGCGCGACCGCGATCTCTTCCTCGGTGAGGTTGACGGCGTTCTTGGGGTCGAAGAACATCGCGCCGTCCGGGGCGATGACGATGCGCACTTTGGGCCGCATCCGCTCGAGCGCGTTCTCGGCAACGTCGACCACGAGCCCGGCGTCGTCGGTCGCGGAGATCACGTCGACGTCGATCGAGCCCGTCGCCTTGAGCGACGCGCCGCGGGTACGGTCGCCGTTGCCGGTCGCGTTGTTCGTACTCCCGCCGACCATCCGGCCTTTGACCACGACGGCCGGCCGCGTGCCTTGGATCCCCTCACCCGGCGTCTCGCGCAGTTCCAGCACGTGGACGTCCACGCTGAAGCTGAGCGTCCGCAGAGGGCGCGCTGCCGCGGGCGCTCCGGCCGCGCCGGCGGCGAGCGGCGCTGCGACCAGCACGGCCAAGAGCACGGTCGCCGAAAGGCGGAATCCCATACGCAAAGGGTACCATAAGCGTTCGGCGCAGAGCACCCCATGCAGATCGATCGTTACCGGGACCGCTTCAAGGACGTGATCGGCCTCATCGTCACGCCGATGGACCGCAGCTATGCCGTCGACGAGGGAGCGCTGCGGGCCCAGATCGACTGGTGCTTCGCGCACGGCGCGACCGGGATCGTCGCGACCGGCTCGATCGGCGAGTTTCTGCACCTCGACGACGACGAGCGCCGCCGCGTGCTCGAAGTCGTGCTCGACCAGACGCGCAAGCACCCGGGCAAGAGCGCGTCGGCGATGACGTCGGGCGCCACCACGCTGCAAGCGATGCGCTGGACGAAGCTCGCCGCGGAGCTCGGCTACGACTGCGCCGTCGTCATCGCGCCGTACTACTGGAAAGTGGGCGAGCGCGAAGCGTTCGACCACTTCCGCACCATCGCCGACGCGAACCTCATCCCGGTGTGCGTGTACCACAACCCCGCGCTCTCGAAATTTCACATGTCGCCCGCGTTCTTTCAAAAAGTCGCCGAGCTCGAGAACGTGGTGTGCGTCAAAGAGGTCGAGACCGAGCTGCAGCACCTCGAAGCGGTCGCCGACGCGCTGCGCGGCCGCGCGATCTATTTGCAGACGTTTCGCGCATACCTCACGGGCCGGCTGCTGGGCTCGGGCGGCGGGCAGATCAACGTGTTCGCGGTACCGGCGTGCGTCGCGATCGACGAGGCGTGGCGGCGCGGCGACGTCGCGCTCGCCGAGGAGATCCAGCGCCGCCTCAACCGCGTGTTTCCGCGCGGCGGCGAAGCGGCACTCGGCGCGCTCGGGATGACCAAGGTGACCGCGTCGGTCGTCACCGGCATCGACATGGGCCCCGCGCGCCCACCGTACCTGGCCCCCGACGACGCGCAAGAACGCATCGAGAAACGGCTCCCGGAGCTCTACGACGTCGTCCCCGCGATGCGCCCGGGGAAACGCACCGCACTGCACAGCCTATCGTGAGCGACCGTGTCACCCTGAGCTTGTCGAAGGGTGCGCCACGATCGTGGCCCATGTGGATCGACGGCGCGTACGCGGACGCGGCGAGCGGGGAGACGTACGACGACCTCGATCCCGCGAGCGGCGCGGTGTTCGCGCGCGTCGCGCAAGGCGGCGCTGCCGACGTCGACCGCGCCATCGCCGCGGCGCGGCGCGCGTTCGACGACGGTCCCTGGCCGCGCACGACCGCGGCCGCGCGCGCGAAGGTGCTGCGCCGGCTCGCCGAGCTGCTCGTCGAGCAGCGCGAAGACCTCGCGCGGCTGGAGTCGCGCGACGCGGGCAAGCCGTTTCGCGAGACCGCCGATCGCGACGTCCCGCGCGCGGCCGACAACTGCGCGTTCTTCGCGAGCGCGATCGAGCAGCGCGAGCAGAGCGCGTTCTTCGACCGCAAGCCGTTCCTGGGCGCGCAGCGCGACATCGCCTCGATCGTCCGCGAAGAGCCCGTCGGCGTGTGCGCGCTGCTGACGCCGTGGAACTCGCCGCTGATGCAGGCAACGTGGAAGATCGCGCCGGCGATCGCGGCGGGCAACGCGTGCGTGCTCAAGCCGTCGGAGCTGACGCCGCTCTCGACGCTGCGGCTCGCGGAGCTGTGCGCGCAAGCGGGCGTGCCGGACGGCGTCGTGAACGTCGTGACCGGCTTCGGGCCGAGCGCCGGCGCACCGCTCGTCGCGGACCCGCGCGTCGACGCGGTCGCGTTCACCGGCAGCGAGCCGACGGGCATCGCGATAAACACCGCGGCCGCGCCGACGCTGAAGAAAGTCACGCTCGAGCTGGGCGGCAAGTCCGCGAACGTCGTGTGCGACGACGCCGACCTGGAGCTCGCCGTCGAAGGCAGCGTGCTCGCGATGTTCCGCCACAGCGGCCAGGTGTGCCTCGCCGGCACGCGGCTGTACGTGCAGAGCGGGATCTACGACCGCTTCGTCGCGCGCTATCTCGAGCGCGTGCGCGCGCTGCGCGTGGGCGATCCGCAGTCGCGCGAAAGCGATCTCGGCCCGTTGATCACGCCGCATCATCGCGAGCGGGTCGAGCGCTTCTGCGCGCAGGCCGACGACGAGGGCGTGGAAGCGCTGCTGCGCGGCGCACGCCCTTCCGACGTCGCGCTGGCCGCCGGAAATTATCTCGGCCCGACGATCTACGCGCCGCGCGACGAGTCGCAAGCGATCGCGCGCGAGGAGGTGTTCGGCCCGGTCCTCTCCGTCTTCCGGTTCGACACGCTCGACGAGGTGGTGCGCCGCGCGAACGCGACGCGCTACGGCCTGTCGTCGTACATCTGGACGGCAAACGTCGCGACGGGCATGCGCTTCGCGCAGCACGTGCGCGCCGGCATGTGCTGGATCAACGGCTACTTCCTGCGCGACCTGCGCCAGCCGTTCGGCGGAATCGGCATGAGCGGCCTGGGCCGCGAAGGCGGCCGCTGGTCGCTGGACTTCTTCACCGAACCGAAGCTGGTATGCATTTCGTTCTAATTGTCACCCTGAGCCTGTCGAAGGGTGAGCCACGATCGTGGCGCATGCTTCGACAAGCTCAGCATGACAAATGACGTGAGTCGCGCCCATTGTCACCCTGAGCCTGTCGAAGGGTGCGCCACCGAGGTAGATCATCGATGTCGTTCATGAATCCCGTTACCGTCATTCCGAAGCACGTTCCCGACGCCGAGCTGCGGACGTTCGGAACGCTGGAGTCGTACGAGGACTACATCGAGCACCAGGCGCGCGACTCGAAGGCGCTGCTCGAAAAGTACCGCGCGCACAAGACGCACGATCCCGAGCTGTCCGCGGAGTACCGCAACGCGATGCGGCCGATCATGCTCACGACGTGCTGGGGCGAAGCGCAGACGGTCGCGCAGGTCGCGCAGATCATCACGAAGACGAACCGCCCCGCGATCCAGTACTTCTACGCCACGCACGCGCTCGACGAGGTGCGCCACACGCAGATCGAGTGGCGCCGCATCCGCGACCTCGATCTTGCGGACGCGCTCGACGTTCCGTACGAGCAGACGGAGCTGTTCCGGTTCGTCAACGGGCTGCCGACGTTCGTCGAGATCGTGTACGGCCAAGTCTGCACGCTGGAGGCGTACTCCGCGCACGTCCTGTTCAACTCGATCGCCGACCTCGCGCGCAAGTACGGCGACCTCGCCACCGCGGCGACGTACGAGTACGTGATGCACGACGAGGTGCGCCACATCAGCACCGGGCTCAAGGTCGTCAAAGAGGCGATCGACACGGCGCCCGATCCCGAAGAGGCGCAGTTCCGCATCCTCGACCTCGAAGAGCGGCTCTTGCCGATCACGATCCGAAAGCTGGGGCGCGACTCCCCGATCGCGAGCTCGCTGTACGAAGCCGGGATGATCGCCGACAAGCGCGCGTTCGAGTTCGACGGCTTCCGGCAGTATCTCGTCTTCCGCTCGAAGATCCCGAACTTGCCGCCGATGCGCTACAAAGGCCCCGACGGCTGGACGGCGGCGGACACGCTCGCTTGATCGTCGCCGGATTGTTCTCGACGCACGTGCCGCGCTTGATGATCCTCGATCCCGAGGCGCGGCGAGCGTACATGGGCCGCAACGTCACCACGTTCTACGACGCGCTTGCGCAGATCAAGCGCGAGCGCATCGACGCGCTGGACTTCGACACGTTCGTCGTGATCGACACGCACTGGCACTCCACGCTCGAATTCATTCTCAACGCGCACGACCGCCACGACGGGATCTACACGTCGGACGAGATCCCGTGGATGATCCACGAGTACGCGTACGACTACCCCGGCGATCCCGAGCTCGCGGCGCTGATCGCCGAGGAAGCGAAAACGCGCGGCGTGCCCGCCGAAGCGGCGGCGCACCGCGGTTTACCGGTGCACTACGGCACGCTCAACCCGATGCACTATTACAACCCCGGCCCGGCGAAGAAGCGCGTGCTGCCGATCTCCGTGCTCGACACCGCGGAGGTCGAGCCGAACCTGCGCTTCGGCGAAGCGCTCGCGGCAGCGGCCGCACGCTGCGGGCGGCGCGTGCTGCTGGTCGCGTCGGGCGGGATGTCGCACCGCTTCTGGCCGCTGGCAGTGATCCGCGAGCGCGCGAGCGCCGATCCGGCCGACATCAGCGACCCCGCGCTGCGCGACTTCGACGCGCGCATCATGGCGTGGTGGAACGCCGGCGATCACGCCGCGGTGCTCGCGCACGCCGAGGAGTTCCGCCGCACGTGCTCGCCGGAGGGGCGGTTCGCGCACTACCTCGTTCTGGCCGGCGCACACGGCGGCGCCGCGTGGCGAGCACGCGGCGAGCAGTTCGGCCGTTACGAGGCCGCGATCGGCACGGGTCAGGCGAACTTCTGGTTCGCCGGCGATCAGTTCCCGGAGAAGTCCTCGACGTAGAACGTCTCGTTGTCGCCGACCGAGACCACCGCGACGCCGATGCGGCGCTGGTTGCGGTCGAGGACGTTGGACGCGTGGCCGGGGCTGTTCATGAACGCGGTGTGCGCGTGCGGCTCGTCGCGGTCGAACGCGATGTTCTCCGCTGCGTACGTGTTCGGCCAATGCCACGCGCGGAGCCGGTCCTGGAACGTGATGCCGTCCGGATCGGTGTGCCCGAAGTATCCGCGGGCGGCCATCTCGCTCGCCTTCGCGTAGGCGAAGCGGTCCAGCGTCGCATCGCGCGTTAGTGTCGGCAAGCCGCGCTTGGCGCGCTCGGCGTTGACGTCGTCCGCGAGCGCTCGCGCCTGGTCCGCGGCGAGCGTCGGGTAGTGCGGGTTCACGAATGAGATGGTGATCGGGGCTTCCTGCCCTTGAGCAACTCCCACGACGACGGGGGAGAACCCGAACACCGCGGCCATCATGGCGACGAGTGGTGTCATGGTTCTAAATTCGGACCTTTGGCCCAACGAGTTTAGGTGATTTAGGGCACGTTTCGTCCTACCTCGGCTACGCAAGAATGCGGAGGCCGTCCCCCCGGTACGCCCGAAATCCGGAGGGGATGCATCGCCTTGCCCGGGCCCTCCTTGCGGTCGCCGCCGCCTTCGCCGTGGTCGCGCCCGCCTCGTCGGACGCGCTCTCGCTCACGCACCTCGACGACCTCCGCCACGGCTACGGGGCCCTGACGCAGACGTTCTATCGCGGCGTCGAGCCGGCCAAGCTCGTCGCGGGCGCCCGTAGCGGCATCGCCGAGGCGGTCCGCAAGCACAAGGGACAGCCGCCCGCGTTCGCGGCCCGGGCCGGAGACGACGCACAGGCGCAGATCGTGGCGGCCATCGAGCAGGCCCGCGGCCGCGGCGGCCTCTCGGAGACCGACCTCACCTACGCGGCGCTGACCGGGATGGCCCGGGCCGCGGGCGACCGTTACACGGTGTTCATGTCGCCCAAGGAGCTGACCGGCTTCCAAGGCCCGCTCAACCCGCCGCACGTGTTCGGGATCGGCGTGCTGCTGCAGCAGGACGAGAAGACGAAGGACGTCAGCGCCGCCTACGTCGCGCCCGGCACGCCCGCCGAGGGCGCCGGCGTTCTGAACGGCGACGTGTTCGACGCGGTCGACGGGACGAGCGTGCGCGGGCTCGACCTCGCGCACGTGCGCGCGAAGCTGCTCGGCCGCACCGGCACGACCGTGCGCGTGCGCGTGCTGCGCGACGGCAAGGTGAACGAAGAATTCTCGATCGTGCGCGCGGAGGTGCACGCGCCCACGGTGTACCAGAAGCTGCTGCCCAACGGGATCGGCTACATCGCAGTCGGCATCTTCGGCGAGCCGACGGCCGAAGAGTTCGGCGCCGCGCTCAAGCACCTGCAGCGCCAGAACGCGCGCGCGTACGTGATCGACCTGCGCAACAACGGCGGCGGGTACGTGAACGCCGCGGTCGCGATCGCCGACCACTTCATCCACAGCGGCCCGATCGTCTCGGTGGCGGAGCGCCGCGGCACGACGCAGTTCGACGCGGATGCGAACGCCGACGAGACGCACCCCGTCGCGGTGCTGGTCAACCACTACTCGGCGTCGGCCTCTGAGATCACGGCGGGCGCGCTGCAAGATGCGGGCGTCGCCACGCTGGTCGGCGCGCGAACGTACGGCAAGGGCGTCGTGCAGCAGCTCACCTACAATGCGGACGGTTCGGCGATGAAGGTCACGACGGCGCGCTATCTCACGCCGCGCAACCGCATCATCGACGGCATCGGCCTTGCACCGGACGTCGTCGTCGTCGAGAACGCGCACCCGCACTTCGGCGACCCGGCGGCGGACGCGCAGCTCGCCGCGGCGATCGGCATCGTCCAGGCCAAGGCGCGACTTTAGTCGGCGGCAGAACGCGCGAACACTTCGCGCCCGGGTGCGGGTTGTGGAGCCCGTGCCCCACGCCCGCAACCTCGCGCTACTGCTGCTCACCGTCCTGATCTGGGGCTACAACTGGGTGCCGCTCAAGATCGCCGCCGTCGCGATCGATCCGTGGTGGTTCGGCGCGGTCCGCGTCGGCGGCGGCGCGCTTGCGCTCTTTGCGGTGCTGGCGGTCACTCGCCGCGGCATGGCACCGCCGCCGGGGCGCGCGTACGTCGCGGTCGGCATCGTGCAGGTCGCGGGCCTGATCTGCTTCTCGACGCTCGCGCTGCGTTTCGGCGGCGTGGCGAACGTCGCCGCGCTGATCTTCACCATGCCGCTGTTCACGGCGGTCTTTGCCTATGCGCTCGTCGGCGAACGCCTCTCACCTGCGCGAATCGCATGGCTGCTCGTCGCGGCGGCGGGGATCGTCGTCGTCGGATCCGGATTGCGCGCGCATAACGAGCTGATCGCCGGCGGGCTCGCGGTGTGCGCCGGCGCGTCGTGGGCACTCGGCAACGTCTTGCAGCGGCGTGCGGCGTACCGCATCGACCTGCTGCGCCTCGTCGCGTGGCAGCAGCTCGTCGCGTTCGTGCCGCTCGCCGCGCTCGCGCTCGTCGTGGGCAGACCCGTCGCGCACCTCGATGCCGGCGTCGTCGCGGCAGCGACGTTCGCCGCGGTCGTGGGCAGCGGCCTCGCCTGGCTGTGGTGGGGCAGCGCGCTGAGCAATCTGCCGGCGAACACCGTCGCGCTGGCGTCGTTCGCGATCCCCGTGATCGCCGCGCTCAGCGCTTGGCTCCAGTTGCACGCCGCGCCGCCGCCGCTGACGGCGCTCGGGCTTGCGATCGTGGTAGTCGGGCTCAGCGGCAGCGTGCTGCACGAGCGTCGCAACACCATCGCCGCCGCGGCGGTCGCCGCCGAGATGGCGGCGTAGGCGCTCTCAGGCCGCGAGCATCATCGTCGCTTCGCGCGCGGGCGCGAGGCGGGTGCGCACGTAGCGTTTGAGCGTGCTGTAGCTGCCGCGGAACGCGGTGCGTTCGACCAGCTCGGCATGCACCGCGCGCAGCGATGCGCCGTCGCGCAGCGCGTCCTCGATCGCGGCGTGATGCGGCTCGCAGACCGATACCGGCTCGCGCGCCTCGCTGAGGTCGGCGACGCCGCCGTCGAGCAGGCCGGCACGGCGGCCGTACGCCGCGATCGTCTCCCGGCGGTGGCCCGTCTCGTGCTCGATGCGGCGCAGCGTCTTGCCCTCGCGCAGCATCGCAAGGACCCGGTCGCGCTGCGCCTCGGTCAGCGTGTTCATGGCAGAGGCTTCGCGCGCCGCGCGCGCGCGACCCTGCGCCGGGTGGCCGCTTTTGATTGCCCAACCGGTGCCGTTATGTTTTCTTTCTGTTTTTTTCCAGCCACCGGTCGACCAGCGCGACCGTCTTGTCGACTTCGTTGTTCTGCATGCCTTTTTGTGCCGCGATCGTCTGCACCAGCCGGTCCACCCGCTCGATGTTGACCGCCCCCGACGCCAGCGCTCGCGCCGCAGACGAGGGCGAATTCAGCGACAGTGCAGCGTTCGCGTATTTTTCGAACGGCACGAGGTCTTCGTCGGTCGCACCCAGTGACTTGCACACGTCGACCACCCAGTCGTACACCGCGCGCGTGGCTTCAACGTCGCCATGCACCGCGTCCTTGATCGGGCGCACGCCGTCTTTCTCGACGCAGCGATAGTTTCCGGCGAGCAGCATCGCCCATTTTGCGATCGGCACGAAAACTGATTCGTGCACCCTCAGCTTGACGGGCAATTCGATCAAATTGCCGTTTCCGTCGTTGAATCGCGCGGCTTCGATCCCACTCTCCAGCTCGCGCAGCATGGCGGTGTGCGCATCGGAATCGAAGCGCGCCGCTCTGAAGTTGGTCGGAAGCCGGACCTGGAGTACGTTGACCTTTTCCTCGGGCGGACGGAACGCTTGCGCGTCCGGGCTGCACAACGTCATGAGCTTCGGGTCGAAGCTGTCCCACACGCTTGCCTCGGTGTAGCAGTCCCGCACCGTATCGACCGCGAGCCCCGGTATGCGCGCAAGGTACGGCGGCGGCGGCATGTTCATGATCGACATGCAAGGGACGCGGGCTTTCGCAACCGCATCCAGCAGCTCGCGAACGCCGGGCGAACCGTATTGGGGCTCCTGCATCGCCAAGACGACGAGATCGTAGTCCGACGGATCGTTGCCCGCGGCACCGCCGGCGCACAGCGTACCCGGAAGGTTGCGGCTATGGATCTCGACGAGTCCGTCACGGCCTCTGACCGGCATGCGAATGCGCGCCCCGTCCTCGTTGAACAGCTCCGCTTCGGCGGGCAGACAAACGAGCCGAACCGTATGCCCGGCCGCCAGCAGCTTGGCCGCGAGGAGAGAGCCGTACGAGGCCCCCATGATCAGAATTTTGTACGTGGTAGCCATGCGCGTCATGTAGTACGTCTGAAGATTCCGCGATCCATTTCACGAGACGCCGAGCGGCACGCGGATGCTAGGCTCCCGGCGGTGGCCGCGTCGGCGTGTGCGGCCGCTTTCGGCGGCCCGTTTCGCCGTACCGCGAACGCGTCTGGTAGACTGCGGCGCATGAGCCTCATCCCCATCGTCGTCGAGCAGACCGCGCGCGGCGAACGTTCCTACGACATCTATTCGCGGCTGCTGCAGGAGCGCATCGTGTTCGTCACCGGCCAGGTGGACGACGCGATGGCGAACGTCGTCATCGCGCAGCTGCTGTTCCTCGAGCGCGCCGACCCCGACCGCGACATCGACCTGTACATCAACAGCCCCGGCGGCAGCGTCAGCGCGGGCCTCGCGATGTACGACACGATGCAGCTCATCAAACCGAACGTCGCGACGATCTGCGCCGGGCTTGCCGCGTCGGCCGCGTCGCTGCTGCTCACCGGCGGCGCGCCCGGAAAGCGCATGGCGCTGCCGTACAACAAGATCCTGATCCACCAACCGTCCATCGGGCAGATCGGCGGGCAGGCGACCGACATCGAGATCACCGCGCGCGAGCTCGTCGCGACGCGCCGCATCATCGCCGGCATCTACGAGCAGACGACGCACAAGCCCGTCGAGGACATCCTGCGCGACCTCGAGCGCGACTTCTACATGAGCGCCGAGGAAGCGCAGGCGTACGGCATCATCGACACGGTGCTGCAAGGGGCCAATCGAAACGGTGCAGCCGTCAGCGCCGCCGAGTCGCCGGCGCCATAGCGAAGACGAACGCGGTCGCGATGCCGCGATAGGTCCCGATCCCGACGATCGCGCCGGTCGGCGCGACGGCGTACGCGCATTCGAAGCGCCACCCGGCGGGATGCGCCACATCGTCGAGCCGGCGCAGCACGCCGTTGCGCCACACGAACGCGTAATGCTTCCCGTCGCGTGCCTGAAGCATCCCGACCACCGTGCCGTCGTCGGCGACGTCGTACGCCACGCTGCGGTCCGCGTCAGGCGCGATGTCGCGCGCGCGTCCCGCAGCGTCCCAGACGCGAGCGGTCGGGACGGCGGCCGCGTCGCTGTACGTGTGCACGACACCCATCGCATCGGTATAACCACCCGTCGCGGTTCCGGTGAACGCCGGGACCGCCGAAGCTCCGGCGACGACGCCGTGCGCGCTGACGGCGAGCCCGACGCCGGGCCCGAGCTCGCGCTCGATGCGGCCCTGCCAGCGTACCGTCCGAAAGGTCTGCGCGTAGCGATTCAAGATGGTCGGCGCCGGGCGATTCCCGAGGTATGCGCGATACCCCGCGGCATACGTTCCGCGCAGCGCGCGCACGATCGCGCGCCCGAGCAGCGTGCACGACCGGCCGTCGATCACGACGGCGTACGGTGCGACGACGCTGATGTCGTCGCGGTCGACCGCCATCGACCCGACGCCTTCCGCGTCGAAGGTCATGGCGACCCGCCCCCGCGCATCGGTCGCGGCAGCGTGCTGATCTCCGCGCGCCGCTCCGCAGGCCGGGTCGTAATGCGAGATGGACCCGCCGTTCCAAAGCTGCGTCTCGGTCGCCACGCCGCTGTAGGCGCCGCCGAAAACGCGCGCGACGTCGACATACGCGACGTCATCGGCGCGCAGCGCGCTCGCCGTCGCCGTGCTCGCCGGTACCGTGGCGAAGTCTCCACGGCCCGCGAGCGGCCGGAACACGTCGCGCCGACCGCCGGTGCGCCACCGCACGACCTTGCTCGCCCCTTCCTTCGACTGCGAGATCGTCGCGACGATCGTGCCGCGGGCGTTCACCGCCATCAAGCGCTGTCCGCCTTCGGGCTGGATCGTGAAACCGGCGGGTAATTGCAATGCGGTAACGAGCGCTGCGAACGAGAGAAGGGACGCGACAACCATCGCGCGTCCCTTCTCTCGCCCTGCGCGCGCGCCCCTATCGCTTACTCGAAGCGCAGCGCGCGGATCGGGTCGAGCGCGGCCGCTTTGCGCGCCGGCCAGTAGCCGAAGAACACGCCGACCGCGGCGCTGAACGCCAGCGCCATGAGGACCGAGGTGAGCGGCACGCTCGCCGGCCAGTGCGCGAAGAGCGCGATCGATGCGGCACCCGCGACGCCCAGCACGACGCCGATCGCGCCGCCGCCCGTCGAGAGCACGACGGCTTCGATCAGGAACTGGCGCAGGATCGCCGCGCCGCGCGCGCCGAGCGCCACGCGCAGACCGATCTCGCGCGTGCGCTCGGTGACGGAGACGAGCATGATGTTCATGATCCCGATCCCGCCGACGAGCAGCGACACCGCGGCCACCGCGGCGAGCAGCAAGCCGAGGATCGACGCCGTCGCCGATGCGGCGCTCGCGATGTCGGCGAGGTTGCGCACGGAGAAGTCGTCGGGCTGGCCTGCGACGATCCCGTGGCGCTGCTCCAGCAGCGCGGTGATCTCGCTCTGCACGCCCGCGATGTGCGCCGCGTCCGCGGCGGACACCATCAGCGTGCCGATCGTCGTGCCGCCCGTCAGCCGCTGCAGCGCCGACGTGAAGGGGATCAGCACGGTGTCGTCTTGATCCTGTCCGGTGCCGCTCTGGCCTTTGGCCGCCATCGTTCCGATGACGGTGAAGGGCACGCCTTTGATGAGGACCGTTCGGCCGACGGGATCGCTTCCGCCGAACAGCTGCTGCACGACCGTTTGGCCGAGTACCGCCACCTTGGCGGCATCCTGCGTCTCAGCTTGCGTGAAGAAGCGCCCGCTCGACGTGTTCCACGTGCGCACGAACGTGTAGCTCGGCGCGACGCCGGTCGCCTGGGTCTGCCAGTTCTGGCCGCCCGCGACGATCTGCGAGCGCACGTTGACCGCCGGCGACACCGACGCGACGCTAGGCAGTTTCGCGATCGCGAGCCCGTCGGCGACGGTGAGCGTCGACGCGCCGCCGCTGCCGCTGCGCGCGCCCGCCGTCTGCACGCTGCCGGGCAGGACGACGACCAGGTTGGAGCCCAAGCCGTTGATCTGATCCGCGACGGAGCTTTTCGCCCCGGTGCCGATCGCGACCGTGACGATCACCGCCGCGACGCCGATCACGACGCCGAGCATCGTCAGCAGCGAGCGCGATTTGTTGCGGATCAGGGCGGTGAGCGCGAGCCGCAGCGTCTGCATCATGCCGATCATACGAGGACCTTCTCGGCGGCGAGCGTGTCGGACACGATGTTGCCGTCGCGGAACGATACCAGTCTGCGCGCGTGCGCGGCGACGTCGGGCTCGTGCGTCACGAGCATGACCGTCATCCCGCGCTCGCGGTTGAGCCGCTGGAACAGCGCCATGACGTCTTCCGACGACGCCGTGTCGAGCGCGCCCGTGGGCTCGTCGGCCAGGATGAGGTGCGGCTGGTTGACGATGGAGCGCGCGATCGCGACGCGCTGCTGCTGCCCGCCCGAGAGCTGGTTGGGCTGATGGTGCGCATACTTCGCGAGCCCGACCGCGTCGAGCGCGTCCATCGCCGCGCGATGCCGTTCGGCGGCCGGGACGCCGGCGTAGATCATCGGCAGCTCGACGTTCTCGACCGCGGTGGTGCGCGCGAGCAAGTTGTACGCCTGGAACACGAACCCCAGCGATCGCGAGCGCAGGTCGGCGAGCGCGTCTTTGTCGAGCCCCGACACGTCGCTGCCGGCGAACCGGTACGAGCCCGAGGTCGCGCGGTCGAGGAATCCGACGATGTGCATGAACGTCGACTTGCCGGAGCCCGACGGGCCCATGACGGCGACGAACTCACCGGGGTCGATGGTGAGGTCGACGCCGCGCAGCGCGACGACGTCCTCGCCACCGTCGATCGGGTAGATCTTGGTGAGACCGCGCACCTCGACGACCGGCGTGAGGGCGGGCATTAGCCGCCACCCAGCGGGCCGCGGCGGCCGCCGCCGCCACCGTTCGGGCTGCCGCCCGTCAGCGGGTTGCGCGCCGCCGCGGACCTCGTGCCCGACGCGCTGCTCGAGTCGCCGATCACCACTTGATCGTTCGCCGACAGCGTGCCGCGCAGCGGCGTGACGCTGGCCTGCGTGTCGGCGACGAGGCCGACCTTCACGCGCACCGGGACGAGCCCGTTGCCGCGCTGCACGAAGATCCGTCCGATGCCGCCGGGCGTCACCGCACCCGTGCTCGCAGCCGAGGTCTGTCCCCACGGCGATGCGTTCCCGCCGTTCGCGCTAGCGCTTCCGCCGCGCTGCGTTTGATTCGCACCGTTTCCGGCGTTCGCACCGGACGCGCCGTTCGCACCGGCGTTGCCGCGCGCGCGCTTCGGGCGCGTCACCGTGCCGCTCGGAGGCGCGTAGCTGAACGCGGCCAGCGGGACGATGGTGGCGTTGTCGACGTGCGCGACTTGGATCGTCGCGTTCGCGGTCATGCCGGGGCGCAGCGCGCCGTCCTTGTTGTTCACGATGACGACGGTCGTGTACGTGACCACGTTCGAGACGGTCGTCGGGTTCTGGCGCACCTGCTGCACGTTCGCGTGGAACGTGCGGTTGGGGTATGCGAGCACGGTGAAATCGATGCCGTCGCCCGCGCGCACGCGCCCGATGTCGGGCTCGCCGACCGCGAGGTCCAGTTCCATCTTGGTGAGGTCTTGCGCGATGGTGTACAGCGTCGGCGTGCTGAAGCTCGCCGCGACGGTCTGACCGATCGACACGCCGCGCGCGATCACCGTGCCGTCCACCGGCGACGTGATAATCGTGTGCGCGAGGTTCTGCTCGGCCTGCTTCACCTGCGCCTGGTTGATGCCGATCGCCGCGACGCCCGCGTCGTGCGTCGCGGATTGCGCGGCCGCGGTCGCGCCCTGCACGCCGGCCTGATCGCTGAGCGCCGCCTGCTGCGCGTTCGCCTGCGCGATCTGTGCGGTCGACGCGGCGGCTTGCGCCTGCGCCTGCGTCACGGCGACGCGCGCGCCGTCGACCGCGCTCTGCGCGGCGATGGCGTTTGACGTGTCGGCGTCGGCTTGCGACTGCGCGATGTACCCTTGTGAGAGCAGCTGCCGGTCGCGCGCGACGGTCTGCTGCGCGAGCGCGAGCGCGCTCTGCGCCTTGACGACGTTGGACTGCGCGGTTGCGATCGCGGCGCGCGACGCATCGGCGTTGGACGCTGCGACGCGCGCGGCCGCGGCTTGCGCTTGGGCCTGCGCCTGCGCGGCCGCGACGGCGGCCGGACCGCCGCTCGCCGTCGCGCCCGAAGCCTGCGCTTGCGCTGAGCTCTGTGCGAGCGACGCGCGCGCTTGGTCGAGCGCGGCTTGAAACGAGCTCGGATCGATCTTCGCGAGCACTTGGCCCTTGTGCACGTGCGCGTTGAAGTCGGCGTCGATCTCCGAGATCGTCCCCGAGATCTGCGTGCCGACGTTGATCGTGTTCTGCGGGTTGAGCGTGCCGCTCGCCGTGACGGTTTGCGACAGCGAGCCGCTCTGCACCGGAACGGTCGTGTACGTCACGGCCGCGGCGCGCGAGCGCACCGCGATGACGGACACGACGATGGCGACGATGACCGCGACCGCCGCGGCGACGAACCACCAGCGCGGACGACGGCGCGCGGGTTCGAGAATGACGGTTGAGACGCGGCCATTGGTCGCCGGCCGTTCCAAAGTGTGCATGGTTGTACCAGTGCTACGGCCTGGCGCGCCTCGAAGTGCCGAGTGTTAGATGAGAATCGTTCTCAGCCCGCTGCCAGCTTCGTGCGGCCGGGCGGGCGCTAGGCGAACTGGGCGAAGAACGCGTCCGCCACCGAGACGTCGCAGCCCGCGGCGAGCATCCGTTCCCGCGCCGCCGCGAGGTCGGGCTGGGGGTGTACCAGCAGGGCGGTCGTGCGCTCGCCGCCGGGCACCAGCGCAATGCGCTCGGCGCTCGCCGGCGTGACGACCGTTTGCCACGGTTCGAGCAGCGCGCTCGCATCTTCCATGTCGACGCGCAGGTGCGCGCCCGTCGCCGTCAGCGTCAGCGGGCGGCCGTCCGTGAGCACGTACGCTTCACCGCGCACCACCGTGACGCGCTCGACCAAAAACCGTGCCGATGCGATCAGCAGCGTCCGCTCGAGCTCGCCTTCTTCGTACGATAGCTGCCGCACCGCATCCGGGAACGTCGCTCGGTAGTCCAGCACGTCGCCGGCTTTGCTGACGTGCAGCTCGCGGGGCTTGCCGTCGGCGCCGACGCGGTTCCAATCGAAGATGCGGTACGTCAGGTCGCTGGCCTGCTGCGTCTCGAACAGCCGGATCCCCGCCCCGATCGCGTGCAGCGTGCCGGCCGGCAGATAGAACGCGTCGCCGGGCTGCACGGGGACGCGGCGGAGGATCTCGCCGAGCGTGCCGTCGGCGACGCGCCGCTCGTACTCCTCGCGCGACGTGTCGCGCGCCCAGCCCAGCACGAGCTCCGCGCCGGCATCGCAGTCGAGGATGTACCAGCACTCCGTCTTGCCGTTGGGCTGGTGCTCGACGCGCTGCGCGTACGCATCGTCGGGATGCACCTGCACCGACAGCGCGGCGCGCGCGTCGATGATCTTCGTGAGCACCGGGAAGATCTGCGCGGAGTCGATCGGACCGGTGAGCGCGCCGTCCAGCTCCGCGCGCAGCTCGGCGAGCGTCTTGCCGGCGAGCGCGCCGTTCGCGACGCGGTTCTCGTCCCAGCACTCCCACGACTCGCCCAGCGCCTGCGCGCGGTCGCCGTGCTTGCCGTAGCGCGCGACGAGCGCGTCGCCGCCCCAGATCGCGGCGGTCAGCTTCGGTTCGAGAACATAAGGATAGAGCCGGACACTCACGTGCCGGCTCTTACCCTTCGGTGTTGGTCCTTCCGGCTTGGGTCTAATCGCGCCGGACGGTCGTGCTCGTGGAGCTGGAGCGATTGTTCGACATCGCCACGAGTCCGACGATCACGATCAGCACCACCGCGCCGATGATGACCCACGTCCAGTTGAACGCGCCGGTGTTGTCGGTCGTGGTCGTCTGGGTCGTGCTCGTGCCGGTCGTGGTGCCGCTGGTCGTACCCGAGCCGGCGCCGCCGCCCGCGGTGCTACCGCTGGTCGTTCCGCCGCCGGTGCCGCCGCCGCCGCCCGTCGTTTGCGCGAGCGCGAACGTCGGAGCCACAGCGAGGAACAGCGCGAGAAACAGGATCGAGAATCGGGTGAAGATCCGCAAAGTTCCCCTCCTGGAGATCAGGCAGCGATGTCCATCGGCTCCGGATCGCCGCTTGACGGCGTCGGATCGGCGGGTATCTCCGGCACGCCCGGTTCCGACGGTACGTCGGGGACAGACTCCGGAACTTGATATTCCGCATACATCGCGCCGACAGACGTTCCCGGGGTGCCGCTCGCCGAAACGCCCAGCCGACGCGGCGGCAACCCGACCGCGTTCGCCGGAGTCTCATACATCGTGCGAACCCTTCTCATGGGCGCCGCCTTGATGGCGGCGTCACTCGGCATGCTCGCCGAAGGCCCCGGCCCCGGCGCACCGTCCGAGGAGGCCGCGAAGATCTTCGCGCTGACGGCCACGCGCACCGCGCCGGTGCAGTCGTACACCTCGAAGCTGCACGTCGATTTCGCGCTGCGCTCGTTCCCGTATCTGAAGTTCCACCTCGAAGGCAGCATCGCGTACAAGCGGCCGAACCTGTACTCGGTGCACTTCGACCACGTGCCGTGGTTCGGCAAGGGCTTCGAGAACATGAAGATGGACCCGCTGCAGCCGCACACGTGGCCGGAGCACTACGACGTCGCGAGCATCGCGCACGACGGCGAGCGCACGTCCGTCGAGATGCGCGACAAGATCACCGGCAACGTCAAGGCGATCCACGCGGAGCTCGACAACGACGGTTTGCGCCGCATCCAATGGCAGTACCACAACGGCGGCCGCATCGACGTGCGCGTGAACCCGTCCGTCGTCGACGGCGTCCCCGTCCCGGCGACCGAGGACGCGGACATCAAGCTGCCGGCGTACCACGTCGTCGCGCACGCGACGTTCACCGACTACAAGATCGTCACCGACGCCGGAACGCCCTCCGCATCCACCGCGCGCTAGCAGCGGGGACGGTGCTCGCCCGGCGCTGAATGCGTGCGCCGATGGCGCGCATGACGTTCCTGGTGCCGCGTGGCGCGGAAGCCGCCGCGGTCCGGCGCGCGGCGGGCGAGGCGCGCGTCGTCGAGCTGCCGGCCGGCGCGGCGGCAGCGGCCGCGCTGCCGGACTTTCGCGACGGCGAGACGGTCGTCGTGCTGGGCTTGTGCGGTGCGCTGCGGACGCTGCGCGCCGGGGACGTCGCGATCTACGGGCACGTCGCCGATGCGGCGAGCACGGTAGCACTCGACGTGGGGCTGATCGGTGCGCTGACCGCCGCACTGCCCGGCGCGACCGTGGTGGACGCCTGCACGACGAAGCGCGTCGTCACGCTGGCCGCCGCGCGCGCGGTGCTCGCGCAGCGGTTCGGCGCGGACGTCGTCGACATGGAAGCGACGCACCTCGCGGCGGCGCTCGGCGCGCGCGGCCTGCCGTTCGCGATGGTGCGCGTGGTGAGCGACGACGCCGCCCGCGATCTGCCGCCGATCGACGGCGCGATCGACGCGCAGGGCAGGGTGCGACCGCTGCAGATCGCGCTCGCCTTCGCGCGCGCGCCGCGCGCGGCGGTGCCGTTCGTGCGTGACGTGCGCCACGCGCTCGCGACGCTGACCGACACCGCTCGCACGATCGGAGGGATGGGATGAGCTCGCTCGTGGAACGCTACGACGCCGGCGACCGGATCGCCGTCTGGGACGAGCTGCACGCACTCGAATCGCTCGCGGACGCCGGCGATGCGGCGCGGCGAGCGGCGCGCGACGTCGCGCGGCGGACTATGCAGCGCGCTGCGACGAACGTCGCGACGATCCACCGGCGTTTGACCGCGATCGGCTACGTCTTCGACCAGCCGCGGGCCGTGCTGGAGCCGCCGAACGCGAAGATGGCAAAGACGTTTCGTCGGCTCGAGAAGACCGCGGGGCCGGTACCGTACTCGCTGCAAGCGTGGTTCGAAGAGGTCGGCTATGTGTACTTCCGCGGCCGGCCCGCGTCGTGGAGCGGCTCGCACTCATGGAGCGATGAGCTGCTGGATCCGTTCGAGTTCCGGTATTACGACGAGTGGATCGACGAGCAACTCGAGATGCGGGAAGAGTACCCTGACGAAGACGACGACGGCAAGCCGGAGTTCTATCTCGAGTTCGCCGCGGATTTCTTTCACAAGAACGACGTCAGCGGCGGCGCGATCACCTATGCCCTGCTCCCGTCCGACACCGCGGACGCGCGCATCTTCGAAGACAACGGCGCGGCGTACACCGACTTCGTCGACAGCCGGCCCGGCGACGACGCGGGGATATGGTTCGTCGACTACCTCCGGCGGTATTTTGAGCGCGGCGGCTTTCGGCGAATGCGCCCCGACCACACGTACCCGGCGGAGTTCTGGCCCGGGCTGGCGCAAGGGCTGCTCGACATTTGAGCGCGCGCGAACGGCAACCGCTACGGCGCGAACGTGCGACCCTTCCACGCGCCGCCACGGCGTTGCACGTGGCGGCGCGCGGAATCCAGCGTCATCCCCGTATAAAGCGCGGCGGCGAGCGGCAGTGCCGCGGCGGCGGTCGGGGGCACGCGGTAGAGCCGCAGTGTCGGTGCGAACACGAACGCCATCAGCGCCCACGCAACGACCCCCGGGAGCGCGATGTCCGCGCGGCCGCGCCGCACGCCCGCGAACGTCGCGGCAACCGGGACGTAGTAGAGCAGCAGCATCCCGGCGACCGTTCCCGCGAGCAGCAGCGGCGAGCGACGCAGCTGCGTGTACGCCGTGCGCGCGACCATCGACCAGATCGGGCGCAGCCCGTCGTACGCGCGCACGCTCCGCGAGCGCGTCGCCAGGCCGAGCCGTAAGCCGCCGCCCGCCGCTTTGACGGCGGCGGCCAGCGCGCAGTCGTCGATCAGCTCGCCTTTGATGCGTTCGATCCCGCCGATGCGCGCGAGCACGTCGTCGGCGAGCAGCACGCAGCCGCCCGCGGCGGCCGCAGTGGTGCGGCGGTCGTCGTTCACCCACGCGAACGGATAGAGCATCCGGAAGAAGAACACGAACGCCGGGATCAAGAGACGCTCCCACGCGGACGCACAGTGAAGCGCAACCATCTGCGACACGAGCGCACGGTCGTCGTGCGTCGCGGTCGCGACCAAACGCGCGAGCGTGTCCGCGTCGTGCTCGACGTCCGCGTCGGAGAACCACCAGTACGCGGGCCGCGCGCCGCTCGCGCGCGCCGCTTCGATGCCCTGCGCGAGCGCCCACACCTTGCCGGTCCAGCCATCCGGACGCGGGCGGCCTGCGACCACGCGCGCGCGGTCCGCGGCGTCGCCCTCCGCAATGACGGCGCGCGCGACGGCGTCTGTCCCGTCGTCGCTGCGGTCGTCGACGAGCGTGATCGCGAAGCGACCGGGATAGCGCTGCGCCAGCAGCGACGCGAGGGTTCGCGCGACGACGTCGGCCTCGTTGCGCGCCGGGACGACCGCGTGCACGTCGGGCGACGGATCGCCGGCCGCGGGCTCACGGAGGCCGTCGGCACGCGCATCCCAAAACCGGCCTCGAGCGACGACGAGCCCGACCCACGCCGCCGCCCCGACCCACGCCGCAGCCCGCAGCGCCTTCAGCATGATGAGCACATCGACATCGCACGATTCCCCTGCGCTCGGCCCGTCACCGGAACCTCTTTCGGTTGCGACGGCGATCGAGCGCGCCGCCGACGCGCTGTTCCAGCTGCAAGATCCGGCCGGCTACTGGTGGGCGGAACTGCAGTCGAACGTGACGATCACGGCCGAGGTGCTGCTGCTGCACCACGTGTGGGGGACGTTCGACCGCGTGCCGCGCACCGCGGCTGAAGCGTATTTTCGCGGCGAGCAGCGCGAGCACGGCGGGTGGGAGCTGGCGTACGACGACGGCGGCGAGCTGAGCGTCAGCATCGAGGCGTACCTGGCGCTGCGCCTGCTCGGCGTGCCGCCGGACGATCACGCGCTGCTGCGCGCGCGCGACTTCATCGTAGCGCGCGGCGGCATTACGCGCGCACGCATTTTCACGAAGCTGCACCTCGCGCTGATCGGCGCGTACGAATGGGCCGGTTTGCCGTCGCTCCCGCCGTGGCTGATGGTGCTGCCGGAGCGCGGGCCGTTCTCGATCTACGACTTGTCGAGTTGGGCGCGCGGCAGCACGGTGCCGCTGATCCTGCTGTTCGACCGCAAGCCCGTGTACGGCCCCGTGCTGCTCCTCGACGAGCTGTACGCCGAAGGCCGCGCGAACGCGCGCTTCACGCTGCCGGCCGGACGCGACGGGTTCGAGCGCTTCTTCTCCGGAATCGACGCCGTGCTGCGATGGACGGAGCGCGCCGGGCTCGTGCCGTTTCGCGCGCGCGGGCTGCGGCTCGCCGAGCGCTGGACGGTCGAACGCCAAGAGCACACCGGCGACTGGGCCGGCATCATCCCCGCGATGCTCAACGCGATGCTTGGGCTGCGCGCGATCGGATACGACGTGCACGATCCGGTCGTCGTGCGCGGCTTCGCGGCGATCGACGGCTTCACGATCACGCGCGAGCGTGACGATCGCGGCACCGCGGGCGGCGCGTACCGCGTGCAGCCGTGTATCTCGCCGGTGTGGGACACGGGGCTGGCGGTGCGCGCCCTCGCCGACGCCGGCGTCGCGCGCGACGATCCGCGACTCGTCAGCGCGGTGTCGTGGCTACTCGACAAGCAGATCGTCGCGCGCTACGGCGACTGGTCGGTGAAAAACGGTGCGGGGGAGCCGGGCGGCTGGGCGTTCGAGTTCGAGAACGCCTGGTACCCCGACGTCGACGACACGGCGGTCGTCGCGATGGCGCTCGCGGCGGTGGATCATCCGGACGAAGCGCGCGTCGATGGTGCGACCGCGCGCGCGGCGCAGTGGGTCGCGACGATGCAGTGCAAGACCGGCGGCTGGGCGGCCTTCGACGTGGACAACGACAAGGACTGGCTCAACCGCGTGCCCTACGGCGATTTGAAAGCGATGATCGACCCGAGCACCGCCGACGTCACCGCGCGCGTGCTGGAAATGATCGCGCGCTGCGGGCCCGCCGGCGCACGCGGCTTCGATGACGCCCGGTTCGAACGCGGGCTCGCGTTTCTGCTGAAGGAACAGGAACGCGACGGCGCGTGGTTCGGCCGCTGGGGCGTGAACTACGTCTACGGCACGAGCGGCGCACTTGCCGCGCTCGGCCCTACGCGCCCCGGCGATCGCGCGATCGACGAAGCGGTCGTGCGCGGCGCGGTGTGGATCAAGAGCGTGCAGCACCCCGGCGGCGGCTGGGGCGAGACCACGGACAGCTACGACGATCCGTCGCTGCGCGGCATCGGGACGCCGGCGGCGAGCCAAACCGCGTGGGCGCTGATCGGCCTGCTCGCGTGCGCCGAACGGTTGCCGCGGATCGCCGGCGCGTTCGAATCAGCGATCGAACGCGGCGTGCAGTATCTGCTACGAACGCAGCGCGCGGACGGCACGTGGAATGAGCCGGAGTTCACCGGCACCGGTTTTCCGGGGCATTTCTATCTCAATTACCATCAGTACCGCCTGCACTTTCCGCTGACGGCGCTGGGCCGTTACGCCGCGCTGCGCGGCCGGACGCCGTTGCTCGACTGATTCGTCGGGGGCGGAACCGCGGCCGGAGCGACGTCGCGCGGCGGCAGCATGCGAATGCCCAGCAGCAGCGCGGTTGCGATCGTCGGCATCACCTTCGGTTTGAGGAGGCGGCGATCGAGGCGCGCCATCATGCGGCGGTTCTCCGCGAGCGCCGTCTGGAGGAACATCACCGGCGTCACGCCCTTGACGATGTCCGACAGCTCGGGATCCTCGAGTGCGGGCATCGGCGGCAGATCCGTCGCGCCCGTCACGGTGCCCATCGCCGCGCGGAAGTGATAGCCCAGCGCTTTGAGCACGTGCGCCGGGAAGCGGCCGCGGCCGGCGCGCGCTTCTTCGTAGCGCCACCAGTTGATGAAGAACACGATGTGGCGCGCCTCTTCGTACATCACGCCGTCGAAGACCTCGAGCAGCGCTGACGGAAGGATCTTCTTCTCGCGCGCGAGCGCGATCGCGCCGAAGCCCACGAACGAGTCGGTGCACTCGCCGAAACCGAAGATCGAGAACTCCTCGTCGGACACCGGCGCGTCGGCGATGTCGAGCGGCGGTGCCTCGATGCCGTAGCGCTCGATCGCGTACGCCATCAGGCGGCCGTGGCGCGTCTCCTCGGTGCCTTGCAGCGCAACCGCCGCGCGAATGACCGGATCGCCCACGGTATGCGCATACGCGGTGACCATGCGGCCCGCGCGCTGCTCGATCGAGCGCGCGTAGCGCCAGAACGGAAACGCGCGCAAGCGCCGCAGGTTGACCTCGTCGAGCTCGGGCCACGGCAGGTCTTCGGGCTCGAAGTCCACGTGCGTCTCGACGAAGGTCCGGCAGAACAGATCGCGGTGCTCCGGTGTCCCGACTCGCATCCGCCGCTATGCGACGCCGCGCCAAGGGCCCTCCTGCCCGAGGGAGAGGCTTGGACGAGACGGCGACGGAAGACGGCTCGGTGCAGGCAGCACGGCTGAGAGTGACGGCCCGGGAACCGACGCTGCATGACGCCGAGCGTTCGTCACGGCTTCTGCTCCCGCGCGTCTCGCGGACGTTCGCGCTGGGGATCAAGCTGCTGCCCGCCAAGCTCGAGGCACCGGTGCGCGCCGGGTACCTCCTGTGCCGCATCGCCGACACGATCGAGGACGATCTCACCGCGGCGCCCGAACGCAAGGCCGCGCTGCTCGACGCGTTCCTGGCATGTTTCGACAGCGCGGCGCTCGCGGACGACTTCGCTTCGTACACGGCGGAGCTCGGCGCGAACGACGACTACCTCGCGCTCGTCGGACACACGGGTCACGTGTTCACGACGTACCGCGCGCTCGACGCGCCGACCCAGTACATCCTGCGCCGCTGGATCACGGAGATGGTCGGCGGCATGCGGCGCTTCGTGGTCGACCATCCGGACGGCATCCGCATCGCCAGCGTCGGTGAGTTCCGCGAGTACTGCTACTTCGTCGCGGGCACGGTCGGCCATCTGCTCACCGACTTGTGGTACGAGCATTCGGCCTTCGTCGGCAAGTCCACGTACGCGCGCCTGCTCGCGGACTGCGAGGCGTTCGGCGAAGCGCTGCAGACGGTGAACATCCTCAAGGACATCGCGTGGGACGCCGAGCGCGAGAACGCGATCTACATCCCGTCGGAGCTGCTGGCCGCGGTGGGCAGCGGGCACGACACGATCTTGGGCGACGAACGGCGCGCTGCCAACCGCGATGCGCTCGCGCCGCTGATCGATCTCGCGCAGGACGACATTGAGCGCGCGCTGCGCTACATCGAGGCGCTCCCGGCCACGGCGCTGCGCATCCGGCTCTTCTGCGTGCTCCCCGTCCTGTTCGCGATCGCGACCGTGCGCGAGCTGGAGCACTCCGAAGCGATGCTGATCCCCGGTGGTGCGGTGAAGATCGGACGCGCGGAAGTGCGCGCGCTCGTCGTCGCGGGGTCGACGTCCACGCTGACGAACCGCTCGCTGCGCTGGCTCGTCGACCGCGTGCGCAAGCGCCCGTTCACGTTCGCCGGCTGATCCGCGCATGCCGACCGCGTTCGTCACCGGCGCGTCCGGCTTCGTCGGCGCGAACCTCGCGCGCGCGCTGCTCGACCGCGGCTGGCACGTTCGCGCGCTCGTGCGCGGCGACGCGCCGTCCCTCGCGGGGCTCGACGTGGAGCTCGTGCGCGGTGATCTCTTCGCGCCGGAACTGGCCGCGGCCATGCGCGGCTGCGACGCGCTCTTCCACGTCGCGGCGACGTACAGCCTGTGGCGGCGCGACCGGGCGACGGTGCTGCGCGCGAACGTGGCCGGCACGCGCAGCGTGCTCGCGGCGGCGCGGGCCGCGGGCGTGCCGCGCACGGTGCACACCAGTTCGGTGGCGGCCATCGGCGCACGCGACGACGGGCGGCCCGCCGGCGAGACGCACCAAAGCCCGCCGGAGCGCCTGATCGGCGCCTACAAGCGCTCCAAGTACCTCGCCGAGCACGAAGTGCGGCGCGCGGTCGAGGCCGGCCAGGACGTCGTGATCGTGAACCCGACCACGCCCGTCGGGCCGTGGGACGCGAAGCCCACGCCGACCGGCGAGATCATCGTGCGCTTTCTCACCGGCCGGATGCCGGCGTACGTCGACACCGGGCTGAACCTCGTCGACGTGCGCGACGTCGCCGCCGGGCACGTGCTCGCCTACGAGCGCGGCGTGCGCGGCGAGCGCTACATCCTGGGCAACGAGAACCTGACGCTGCGCGCGCTGCTGGAGCGGCTCGCGGACATCACCGGCCTGCGCGCGCCGCGCGTGCGCCTGCCGCGGATCGTGCCGATGGCCTACGCCGCGCTCGGCGAGTACGTCCTCGCGCCGCTGGGCGTCCAACCGGACGTCGCGCTCGACGGCGTGCGGATGGCGAGGCAGCGAATGTTCTACACCGCGGAGAAGGCCGTCCGTGAGCTGGGACTTCCGCAGAGCCCCGTAACCAACGCGCTGGCGGACGCGGTCACCTGGTTTCAACAACACGGCTGCGCCGCCCGCGGCGCACGCCCGGCGGAGGACGGATGGCGATCTCTCTCAAGCAAGCGGTAGCGGTCGGCGGATACGTCGTCCGGCAACGGATCGCAGGCCGCAAGCGCTACCCGCTGGTGCTGATGCTGGAGCCGCTGTTCCGCTGCAACCTCGCCTGCGGCGGGTGCGGCAAGATCCAGCACCCGGTCGAGGTGCTGCGCCGCCACCTCACGCCCGAACAGTGCTTCGCGGCGGTCGACGAGTGCGGCGCGCCCGTGGTATCGATCCCGGGCGGCGAGCCGCTGCTGCACCCGCAGATCGACGAGATCGTCCGCGGGCTCATCGATCGCAAGAAGTTCGTGTACCTGTGCACCAACGCGATCCGCCTGGAGGCGAGCCTCGACAAGTTCACGCCGTCGGAGTACTTCTCGTTCAGCGTGCACCTCGACGGCCCGCGCGACGTGCACGATCACGCCGTCGCGCGCGGCGGCATCTTCGACGTCGCCGTCGCGGCGATCAAAGCGGCGAAGGCGCGCGGCTTCCGCGTGACGACGAACACGACGATCTTCGACGGCGCCGATCCGGCGACGTTCCAGGACTTCTTCGACTACCTCACCGACGACCTGAAGGTCGACGGGATGATGATCTCGCCGGGCTACCGCTACGAGAAAGCACCCGACCAGGACCACTTCCTGGCCAAAGAACAGACGCGCCAGCTGTTCCGCGCGATCCTCGCGCCGTACAAAGCGCGCAAGAACCGCTGGCAGTTCAACGCGAGCCCGTTCTTCCTCGACTTCCTCACCGGCGAAAAAGAGTACGACTGCACGCCGTGGGGGATGCCCAGCTACAGCCTCTTCGGCTGGCAGAAGCCGTGCTATCTGCTCGGCGAAGGCTACGCCACGTCCTACAAAGAGCTGCTGGAAGACACGGAGTGGGAGAAGTACGGCCACGCCAGCGGCAACCCGAAGTGCGAGGACTGCATGGTGCACTCCGGCTTCGAAGCGACGGCCGCAGCGGACTCGATGCGCCCCGGCAACATCTTTCGCTCGATCAAAGGCGTGCTCGCGCGGTAGAACGCGATCAAAGAAAACGCCGCCGTCCGAAGCATCGTTCGGGCGGCGGCGCTATCGCCTGCAGGCGTTTGTCGTCAGCGCTCGCCGTCCGGCGTAGCGGCGACGGCGTTTACCACGAGAGGTAGACTTCCATGTTGCTGGAGTCGCCCGTGGTGTAGTCCGAGACGGTCAGCAAAGCTCCGGAATCGTCGACGGAGTCGAGCGAGAACGCGCCGGTCTCCGGGATGAACCGCATGTTGCCGTAGCTGATGTCGAGCTGCAGGTGGATGTGGTCACCCGTGGCGGCGTTGCAGCGCCCGACGTTGAAGATCGGCTCCTGGCCGCCGGCGAGCCCGAACGACTCGCCGGTGTACGCCGGACTGGCCGGGATCCAGACGACCAAGTTGACTTCCGGGCACGGCGGATTGAAGCCGGACGGATACGCCGGCGCCGTGAGCGTGTAGTCGTACGTCTTGGTGATCGTGTGCGTGTAGCGCACGTGCGATTTCTGGGACGAGGTCGCGGTATTCGTCCCGGTCGGTACGCTCATGCTGCCTCCACCGCCGCAACCGGCGAGGAAAAGCATAGCTAGACCAATGGTCAAGGAACGTTTCATTCGAAAACCCCCTCTTCGAGATGAACATACGCTACGTCAAAATAGGGACGCTCCCAAGTGTCACGCGACACAGCGTATTCCGATGATTTTCCGGTGCGTGAGCGCCGTCATGTTCGCCGGACTTTGCGTCTTCGACTCACGAGGGGGCGTCCCTATCCGTCATTCTGACGCAGGGCGCTGTGCCTGCCGGGACCGGCTCACTGCCTGGCGTAATCAGCCGCCATGATCTTCCAGCCCGAGTTCGAGACCCTCGAACGGCACGCGCTCGAAGCGCTGCAGCTCGAGCGCCTGCGCGCGCTCGTCGACACGCTGCGGGACGCGAACGGCATCTACCGCGAGCGGCTGCGCGGCGTTGCGACGCCGGACTCGCTCGGCGCGGTCGCCGGTTTGCCGTTCAGCACCAAGGCCGACATGCGTGACGCCTATCCGCTGGGGCTGCTGGCAGTTCCGGAGCGCACGCTGGCGCGGATCCACGCGTCGTCGGGGACGACCGGAAATCCGACCATCGGCGCCTACACCAAAGAAGACGTGCGCGTGTTCGGGGAAGTCGTCGCGCGCAGCTTCGCCGCGGGCGGCATCGCGCCGGGCGACATGTTCCAGGTCGCGTGGGGCTACGGCTTGTTCACCGGCGGGCTCGGCGGACACGGCGGCTGCGAGACGCTCGGCGCGTGCGCGATCCCGGCGTCCAGCGGCAACACCGCGCGCCAGATCCAACTGCTGTGCGATCTGCCCGTGGTCGGGATCGGCTGTACGCCATCGTACGCACTGGTGCTGGCGGAACGCCTTCGCGCCGAGAACCGCCGGCCCAAAGCGCTGAAGTACGCGATCTGCGGCGCGGAGTCGTGGACGCGCGAGATGCGGGCCGAGCTCGAAGAATCGTTCGGCGTCGTCGCGACGAACATTTACGGGCTGACGGAGATCATCGGCCCCGGCGTAGCGCAGGAATGTTTGGAGAAGCAAGGCCTGCACGTTCAGGAAGATCACTTCCTCGCGGAGATCATCGATCCTGAAACCGGGACGCCGCTGGCCGACGGCGAGCGCGGCGAGCTGGTGATCACGACGCTGACGCGCGAGGCGATGCCCGTGCTGCGCTACCGCACGCGCGATCTCACGTCGATGGTGCGCGAGCGGTGCGCGTGCGGGCGCACGACGGCGCGCATCGACTGGTTCACGGGCCGTGTCGACGACATGCTGGTCATCCGCGGCGTCAACGTGTTTCCGTCGGCGATCGAAGAGGTGCTGCTGCGCTTTCCGGAGCTCTCGCCCAACTACCGCATTTTCGTCGACCGCCCGCCGAACGGGCTCGATACGCTGCTGGTCGAGGTGGAGCACCATCCCGGCGCGGCCGGCGACATCGACGCGCTCGCGCGCACCGTGACGGGGCGGCTGTCCGAGACGCTGCTGGTGTCGCTGGAGACGCGCGTCGTGGCACCCGGGACGATCGAGCGGATCGAGGCAGGGAAGGCCAAGCGCGTCATCGACCGGAGGGCCCTATGAGTGAGGCTGTGGTCGTCACCGAGCGCCCGCACGAGCACGTCGCGCTGGTGCGGCTCAACCGCCCCAAGGTCCTCAACGCGCTGTCCAACGCGCTCGCGGCGCAGCTCGCCGACACGTTCGAGAAGCTCGACGCGGACGGCGTCACGCGCGCGATCGTGCTCACCGGCGACGACCGTGCGTTCGCGGCCGGTGCCGACATCGCCGAATTCGCCGCCGACGGCCCGCGGCTGGAAGAATGGGACCGGCTCTGGGCGATCGGCCTGCCGGTGATCGCGGCGGTGCGCGGGCTCGCGCTGGGCGGCGGGCTGGAGCTCGCGATGTCGTGCGACCTGATGGTCGTGGCGGACGATCGCGCGGCTGGGCCAGCCGGAGATCAACCTCGGCGTGATGCCGGGCGCGGGCGGCACGCAGCGGCTGACGCGCGCGGTCGGCAAAACGCTTGCGACGGAGATGGTGCTGCTCGGGCGCGAGCTGTCCGGGCGCGAAGCGGAGCTGCACGGTTTGGCGAACCGCTCGGTCCCGCCCGAGCGCGTGCTGCCCGTGGCGCTGCAGCTCGCGCGCGCGCTCGCGAAGCAGGCGCCGCACGCGGTGCGCGTCGCGAAGCGCGCGATCGCGCAGGCGTTCGAGCAGTCGCTGCACGCGGCGCTGCTCGACGAGCGGCGCGCGTTCTCCGCGCTGCTGCAAACGGAGGACGCGCGCGAAGGCGTCGACGCGTTCCTGAACAAACGCAAACCCACATGGCAGGGACGATGAGCGAGACGGTCGATCACCGCGTCGAGATCGCGGACGCCGTGGCGACGGTGACGTTCGACCGGCCGCAGGCCTACAACGCGTTCACCGCCGACTTGATTCAATCGCTGCTCGCCAGCTTGAAATCGCTCGAACGCGACAAGACGGTGCGCGCGATCGTGCTCACCGGCGCCGGCAAGGCGTTCTGCGCGGGCCAGGCGCTCGACGACGAGAAGACGCTCCCTTCGGACGGCTCGCATGCGCTGTTCAACGCGATCGAGCGCGGGTACGGGCCGCTGATCACGGCGATCCTGACGTCGGAGAAACCGTTCGTCGCCGCGGTGAACGGCGTCGCGGCCGGCGCCGGGATGGGGATTGCGTGCGCGTGCGACTTCCGCGTCGTCGCCGAAACGGCGTCGTTCACGACGGCGTTCGTGAAGATCGGGCTCGTCCCCGACAGCGGCTTGTCGTTCACGCTGCCGCGCCTCATCGGCTACGGTCGCGCGCTCGAGCTGTGCCTGCTGTCCGACAAAGTCGACGCGCGGCGCGCCGACGCGCTGGGCCTGTGCACGAAGGTGGTGCCGGCAGATCAGGTCGTCGCTGAGGCGCAGTCGCTCGCGGCGCGGTTCGCGCGCGGGCCGCGCTCGGTGGGTCTCGTCAAGCGCGAGCTGCTGCGCAACGGCGGCGGCGATCTGCGCGCCGCGCTCGAGTACGAGCTGCAGCTGCAGGCGGCCGCCGGGGAAAGCGCGGATTTTGCGGAAGGCGTGGCGGCGTTCCGCGCAAAGCGCGAGCCCGATTTTCGCGGCGCCTGACGCGCTTCGTCTTCCAACGATTACGCACGCGTGAGGATCGGCATCATCGGCGCCGGCGCGCTCGGGCTGACGTTCGCCGCGGCACTCGCGCCCGTGCACGACGTCGTGCTGCTCGCGCGGCGCAGCGTCGTCGCCGAAACGATCCTGCGCGACGGCATCGCGATCGACGCCGGCGGCGAGGTGCGGCACGTCGCGGTGCGCACGACGACGGACGCCGCATCGTTCGCCGACCGCGACGCCGTGATCGTCGCCGTGAAGACGTATGCGACCGCGGACGCGCTCGCGCCGCTGCGCGGCGTGCTGCCGCGGCACGCGCTGATCGCGACGGTGCAGAACGGGATCGGCAACGCCGAGGTCGTACGCGACGCGCTGCCCGGCGCGCGGGTGATCGCCGGCTCGACGACGCAGGGCGCGGTCCTGCTCGGTGACGGGCGCGTGCGCGTGGTGAACCGCGGCACGACCACCTTCGCGCGCGACGATGCGGCGACATCGGCGAGCGACGACCTCGCCGGGGCGTTCATTGCCGCGGGGCTCGACGCGCGCGTCGCGGACGACGTCGACCTGCTGCTGTGGCGCAAGCTCGTGATCGTCGCGGCGATCAACCCGCTCGGCGCGCTGACCGGCAGCACCAACGGTGCCGTCGTGACGGATGCAGACCTCGTTCCGCTGGCGCGCGGGCTCGCCGCCGAGGCGGCAGCCGTCGCGCGCGCCGAGGGCGCCGATCCCGGCGATCCGTGGCCGGCACTCGAAGCGGCGGCGCGGTCGACGGCGGCGAACCGGAACTCGATGCTCCAGGACCTCGACGCTGGCCGACCGACCGAGATCGACGCCATCTCCGGCGCGATCGTGCGCCTCGCCCGCGCGCGCGAGATCGCCGTGCCGCTCACGGAGACCGTGCTGCGGTTGGTGCGCGCGCGCGAACGGTCCGGCCCCGCGCGGCTGAACACGGTGGACCGATGACCCGCCGCGTCGGCACCGCAGAGATTGCGGCGCGCAAGGGCGCGCGATTCCCCGTCGTCACCGCGTACGACGCGCCGTTCGCGCGCTGCGCGGAAGCCGCCGGCATCGACGTGATCCTGGTCGGCGACTCGCTCGGGATGGTGGTGCTCGGCTTCGACTCGACCGCGCAGGTGGAGCTCGCCGACATGATTCGCCACGGCGCCGCCGCGGCGCGCGGCGCGCAGCGCGCGCACGTCGTCGTCGACCTGCCGTTCGGCACGTACGAAGCCTCCGACGAGCTCGCTGTCGCGAGCGCGACGGCGCTGGTGAAGCACGGCGGCGCATCGTCGGTGAAGCTCGAAGGCGGCGAGCGCGCGGCCGCGCGCATCCGCGCGATCGTCGCGTCCGGTATTCCGGTCTGCGCGCACGTCGGCGTGCTGCCGCAGACGGCCTCGCTCGGCAGCGGTTTCCGGCTCAAGCGCGAGCACGACCAGCTGCTGCGCGACGCCGATGCAGTCGTCGAAGCGGGAGCCTTCGCCGTCGTGCTGGAGATGGTCGAAGACGCGCTGGCGGCGGAGATCACGCAACGCATCGCGATCCCGACGATCGGTATCGGCAGCGGCCCGCACTGCGACGCGCAGGTGCTGGTGCTGCACGACGTGCTCGGCCTGTATCCGGACGCGCCGCCGTTCGCAAAGCAGTACGCCACGCTCGGCGCGGATGCGACCAAGGCGCTGCGCGCATACGCCGATGACGTGCGTGCGCGCGCGTTCCCGACCGAACGCGCCGCGACAACGTCGGCGCGCGAGGCCAACGGCTACCGGCCCTAGCCGCCCGCGAACCGCCCTACGGCGACGGTTTCGGCCGCGCTCCGGTCGCCGCCGCGGCTACCGCCGTCATCTCGCGGTCGAAACGCGCGCGCAAACCGCCGTCGGCAAGGTAGAGATCGAAGTGCGTCCGCTCCGGGATGATCTCGATCTGCGCGTCGTTCCCCGGCAGGGTCGCGAGCGCGTCGCGCAGCCGCATCACGCCGCGCTCGAGCTGAAACGTGTCCCAGCTTCCGACGACGACGTGCAGTTTGCCGCGCAGCTTCGGTCCGAGCCGCGCCCAGTTCGCGCGCAGCGTCCTGACGATGTCGTAGTGCGCTTCCCAATAACGCGCGACGTTCGGATCGATCTGACCGGTCTCGCGGTCGAACAGCGGCTGAGGGCGGCCGTCGTCACCGCGCGGCGAGAACGCCGCGTCGAACGAACCGAACTGCCCGCCGTACGATCCGAGCGCATGTTCTTGCAGCACGTAGTCGCGCAGCGGTACGACGTCTTTTCCTTTCAGACGCACGAGCATGTACGCGCGTCCCGTTCGCGTTCGGAAGAGGTTGCCGTCCGGGCCGTCGACCAGATTCGGCCCGGTGAAGTCGTGGAAGTCGAGTGGATCGGGCGACGTCGACCACGTTCCGCCGAACACCGACGGGTACGTCACCTGCAGCCACATCGAGCTCCAGCCGCCCGACGAGTGCCCCGTGAGAAAGCGCGTGCCCTCCGTCGCGGTCATGCGCCAGCGTGATTCGAGATACGGGATGAGCTCCGCGGTGAGCGCATGGCCCAGCGGACCGTTGTTCACCGAATCGGCGAACACACCGTGACCGAGCGGGACGTGCGGATCGAGGTAGACGTAGATCAGTTGCGTCCCGCCATCGCGCGCTAGGCGCGCGCTGTCGCGCTGGGCCACGGAGGGCAGCACGGCAGCGGTCGTGCCGTAACCGCCGATGACGTACACCGTCGCATACCGCCGAGCGGACGTCGCGTAGTCGCTGGGAGGCTGCACGTACGCGCGCATCTCGGTCCGGCGGCCGAAGAACGCGCTGAGCGACGGGCTCACGAACGTCTCCATGTGACCGCCGGCGGCCGCTGCCGGCGTCGCAGGCGGCGGCGTCTCCGCGGGACGGCGCGCGTGGACGCCGATCAGCGCCACGGCGCCCGGCGCGATGTGCACGATGCTGTTCGCGCTCGCCGGATCGCCCGGCTGGCCGCCGTCGTAGGTGTAGCGATGGTGCACGTCCAGCTCGGCGCGCGCCGTGTACGTGCCGGGTGCGAACGCGCGCACCGACGTCGGGTAGGCGTCGGCGTTCGGCGGGATCTCGACGGCCGAGCCGGCCGGCGCATCCACTTCGGTGCCCATGATCTCGACGGATCGCGGCTCGAACGTGCCGGGTTCGACCGGATCGTTGTGCTTGGGCGCGCTCTTCGTCAGAAACACGATCACACGCCCGTGCACCGCGCCGAGGCTGCGATCGAACTGCACGATGATGCGCGGCGCGGGAGGCGGCGCAGCGGCGCCGGCGGGCACGGCCACCGCAACGGCGAGGGCCCACAACATTGCAAGGGAACGCAGCATCATACGCGCTCGAAGATGGTCGCGATGCCTTGGCCCATGCCGATGCACATCGTCGCGAGGCCGTAGCGGCCGCCGCGGCGCTTGAGCTCGTGCACCAGCGTCGTGGCGATGCGCGCGCCGCTGCAGCCCAGCGGGTGTCCGAGCGCGATCGCGCCGCCGTTCACGTTGACGATGGCGGGATCGATGCCGAGCTCGTTGACGCATGCGACGGCTTGCGCGGCAAACGCTTCGTTGAGCTCCACGAGGTCGAGGTCTTCGATCCGCAAGCCCGCGCGTTCGAGCGCCTTGCGCGTCGCGCCGATCGGACCGATGCCCATGACGCTCGGATCGACGCCGAAGGTCGCCGACGTCACGACGCGCGCGAGCGGCTGCCACCCGTGCTTCGCCGCGGCGGCGGCGCTGCAGATCAGCAGCGCGGCGGCGCCGTCGTTGAGCGGCGACGCGTTGCCCGCCGTGACCGTGCCGTTCGCTTTGAACGCGGGCTTGAGCTTCGCGAGCGATTCGAGCGTGGTCTCGGGCCGCGGCGGCTCGTCCTGCGTGACGTCGTAGCTTTTCTTTCCCTGCTCGACGTGTACCGGGATCAGTTCCGCGTCGAACCGGCCCGCCGCGACGGCGGCCTTGCACTTCGTTTGGCTGTCGTACGCGAAGCGGTCCTGGTCGTCGCGCGTGACGTTGAACTGCTCCGCGACCTTCTCCGCGGTCTCACCGAGCGAGATCGGCGGGTACATCGCGGCGAGCCGCGCGTTGACCATGCGGTTGCCGAGCGTCGTGTCGTGGATGTCGGGCGCGCGGTCGTACGCCTTCTCCGATTTGAGGATGACGAACGGCGCGCGCGTCATCGACTCCGCACCGCCTGCTATCGCAACGTCGATGACGTCGGCCTTGATCGCGTGGAACGCCGAGTTGAGCGCTTGCAAGCCGCTGCCGCACAGCCGGTTGAGCGTCGTGCCGGAGACGCTCGTCGGCAAACCGGCGAGCAGCGTCGCCATGCGGCCGACGTTGCGGCAGTCCTCGCCGGCTTGGTTCGCGGCGCCCCAGAACACGTCGTCGATGACGGCCGGATCGACGCTGGTGCGGTCGACCAGCGCCCGGATCGCATACGACCCGAGATCGTCGGGACGGACGGGAGCAAGCGCGCCGCCGTACCGCCCCATGGGCGTGCGCAGCGCATCGACGATGAGAGCTTCAGCCATGACAGCCGGGACACGTTCGCGCGCCGCCGAAACGGTCCCGCATGACCAGCGAGGCTGTCCCCACGGGCTTCGAGATCGACGGCGAAACCGCGTGGCGCAACGTCGTCGCGTCGAAGGGCGGCCACTGGAGCGTGCACGCGAGCGACGCCGCGCACCCGCTGACGGCGAACGCGCGGCTGGCTGCCGGACTGGCGCTCGCGCGCGTGACGCCGAAATTCGAGTTGCGTTCCAGCGACGTCTTCTTTTGCGTCGGGTCGTGCTTCGCGCGCAACATCGAGGAGCACTTGATGTACCGGGGAATCCGGGTCGACAGCAGGCTGATCGCCTTCGGCGACGCCGCGACGCGGCCCAACGCGTTCGTCAACAAGTTCACGCCTGGTTCGATCCTCAACGAGCTGCGCTGGTCGCTCGGCGGCGAGACGTATCCGCGCGACTCGATCGTGGAAGACGACGGGGCGTGGCGTGATCTGCAGCTCGCACCTTGGTCGTCCGCGCTGCCGTTCGATGAAGCGCTGGCGCGTCGGCAAACCGTGCAGCAGTATTTCGCGCGCATTCGAAACGCCGACGTCGTCGTCGTGACGCTCGGCCTGGTCGAAACGTGGTACGACTCGCAAGCATCGGTCACGCTGAACGCGGCGCCTTCCTATTGGATGTCGCGCCGGTTTCCGGGCCGCTTTCGGCTCATCGTCACGGATTACGCCGCGAACCTCGCGGCCGTGAACGCGATCATCGATGTGATCACGTCCCGTGCGGCCGCTGGGGCAAGGATCATCCTCACGGTGTCGCCGGTTCCGATGTCGCAAACATTTACCGCGGACGACGTCCTCGTCGCGAACACGTACTCGAAATCGACGTTGCGCGCCGTGGCGTCCGACGCGGCACGCGGGCATGCCCACGTCCAGTACTACCCGGCGTACGAGACGATCACGGTGTCGAACCGCTCGCTGGCATTCAACCCGATCGACAACACCCACGTGACGGATGCCGCCGTGGCCGCCGTGACGTCGCACTTTCTGGAAACGTACGGCATCGACGCCGAACGCGCGCACCCCGAGTTCAACGAGCTCGAGTACCTGTTCGCCAACCCCGACGTGCGCGCCGCCGTCGTCGCGCAGGAGTTCCCGTCGGGCTACGAGCACTGGCTCGCCGTCGGGCGCAGCGAGGCGCGCCCGCTGCGCGCGGACGGCGATCACCGCCCGGTGCTCGACGTGTTGATCGGCTGACGTTGACCACCCTTCGCACGCGCTGCTGCATCGCGGGCGGCGGCCCGGCCGGGATGATGCTGGGGTTCCTCCTCGCGCGCGCCGGCGTCGACGTCGTCGTGCTCGAGAAGCATGCCGACTTTCTGCGGGACTTTCGCGGCGACACGGTGCACCCGTCGACGCTGGAGCTGATGTACGAGCTGGGGCTGCTCGACGAGTTCCTGAAACGACCGCACCAGGAGGTCGTGCGGCTGTTCGGGATCATCGGCGGGACCACGGTCACGGTCGCCGATTTCTCGCACGTTCCCACGCATTGCAAGTTCATCGCGCTGATGCCGCAGTGGGAGTTCTTGAACTTTCTCGCCGAGAGCGGGCGGCGCTATCCGTCGTTCCGCGTGCTGATGCGGGCGGAGGTCACCGAGCTCATTGACGCGGGGGACCGTATCGCCGGCGTTCGCGCGACGACGCCCGACGGACCGGTCGAGATTCGCGCCGACCTCGTCGTCGGCGCCGACGGCCGCCACTCCACCGTGCGCGCCCGCGCGGGGTTGCGCGTCGACGACATCGGTGCGCCGATCGACGTGCTGTGGATGCGGCTGCCCAAACGTGCGGGCGACCCCAGCGGTGCGGTGCTCGGGCGGTTCGATGCGGGCAAGATCCTCGTCGCGCTCGATCGCGGCGACTACTGGCAGTGCGCGTCCGTCATCCCCAAGGGCGGGTACGACGCGCTGCGCGCGCGCGGACTCCAGGCGCTGCGCGACGACATCGCGGCCGTCGCGCCCGACCTCGCCGACCGCGTCGGCGCGCTGCAGAACTGGGACGACGTCAAGCTGCTCACCGTCGCCGTCGACCGGCTGCGCGAGTGGTACCGGCCGGGCCTGCTGTGCATCGGCGACGCGGCGCATGCGATGTCGCCGATCGGCGGCGTCGGCATCAACCTCGCGATCCAGGACGCCGTCGCCGCCGCAAACATTCTCTTCAAACCGCTGGGCGCCGGGACGACGAACGTGCGCGACCTGGCCGTCGTGCAGCGGCGGCGCATGCTGCCCGTTCGCTTGACGCAAGCGATGCAAGTGTTCATCCAGAACCGCGTGATCACGAGCGTGCTCGCGAATGCGACGCCGACGAAAATCCCGTGGCCGCTGAAGCTGGCGCTCGCGGTCCCGTTCCTACGGCGCATCCCGGCGCGCGTCGTCGGCGTCGGATTTCGCCCGGAACACGTGCGGACGCCGGAGGCGGCTACGCCTCGACCCGTGTAGCGCGCGCGATCCCGAGCTCGTCAGCGAGCGAGTCCAGGTCGTCGATCACCGGCGCGATCAGCGGGATGCCGTCGCGGCGGAACGCGACCTCGTTCTCGTGCTCGATCTCGCCGGCGACGTAGATGCGCTCGTGCCCCGGCACGGGCGCGCTCTGCTTGAACGCGCGCAGCTCACGGTCCATGTCGCGCTTGAACTCGGCGACGTCGCGCAGCGCGTCGATCCGGATCGCGCCGAAGAAATGCGACGTGATCCCCGACGGCGACGTCGTGCTCTCACCGATCGAGAGCGCCGTGCCGAACCAGCCCCCTGCGAGCACGCCCGTGAGGAGTTCGGCGAGCGCGCCCATCCCGTAGCCTTTGTGGCCGCCGTTGTCCGTGCCGAAGCCTCCGAGCGGCAACAGGGAGCCCGAATGCCGCACGGCAGGATCATCCGTTGGATTGCCGTCGGCATCGACGGCCCAGCCGGGCTTCAGCCGCTGACCTTTGCGCTCGTAGACTTCGAGCTTGCCGTAGGTCACCGTCGTCGTCGCGAAGTCGAGCACGAACGCCGGCTCGTCGCCGGCGGGGATCGCGAATGCGAACGGGTTGGTACCTTGCATCTTGTCGCGGCCGAACGTCGGTACTGCGAAGTGCGCCGAGTCCGTCGAGCAGATGCCGATCATGTCGTGCGGCAACGCCATCATCGCGTAGTAGCCGGCGATGCCGTAGTGGTTGGAGTTGCGCACCGCGGCAAACCCGATGCCGCTCTCGCCCGCCTTCTCGATCGCGAGCGTCATCGCATGGTGCGAGGCGGGATGGCCGAGCCCGTTGCCCGCATCGAGCAGCAGCGAGGTGGGCGTGTCACGCACCACCTCGTAGCGCGGGTTCACCGCGATGCGGCCGTTGCGAATGCGGTCGACGTAAAACCAGCGCAGCCGCGCGACGCCGTGCGACTCGATGCCGCGCCGGTCGGCCGCCACGAGCACGTCGCCGACGATACGTGCCGGCCCCTCGTCGACGCCGACCGTCATGAGCGCGCGCTCGACGAACGCCGCGAGATCGCTCTCGCGCACGCGAACGGTGTCAGGCAACCGTGAACCGCTCCAATTTCTCGATGTGCAGGCGCTCCGCCATCGCGTCGAGGCCGTCCCACACTTTGGGGTCGATCGGCACGCCCTCCGCGCGATAACGCTCGGTGTTCGCGCGCTCCGGCTCGCCTGCGGTGACGACGCGCTCGGCGCCCGGCACCGGCGCGCTGCCCTCGAACTCGTCGAGCTCGCGCGCGAGGTCGCGCTGGAACGCACCGCTCTCACGCAGCGCGTCGATGCGGAACGCGCCGAAGAAGTGCCCGACGGTGCCGCCGTGCAAGCCGCGCTCGTCGAGCCGCAGCGCGGTCCCGAACATCCCGCCCGACAGCACGCCGCACAGGATCTCGACCAGCGCCCCGAGACCGTAGCCTTTGTGACCGCCGTTGTCCGTGCCGTAGCCGCCCAGGGGCAGCAGCGCGCCGTTCGTCATCGCGGTGGTGGGATCGAGCGTCTCGCGCCCGTCGGCGTCGACGGCCCAGCCCGGCTTGAGCGGCTTTCCTTTGCGCTCGCTCACCTCGAGCCGGCCGAACGTCACGCCCGTCGTCGCCATGTCGAGCACGAACGGCGGATGATCGTCTCGCGGGGATCGCGACCGCGATCGGGTTCGTGCCTTGCGTCTTCTGCCGTCCGAACGTCGGCACCGCGAGGTGCGTCGAGTTCGTCATCGACAGCCCGATGAGATCGTGCTCGAGCGCCATCATCGCGTAGTACGCCGCGATGCCGTAGTGGTTGGAGTTGCGCACCGTCGCAAACGCAAGGCCGGTGTCGCGCGCCTTCTCGATCGTCTTGCGCATCGCGAAGATGCCGGCCGGGTGCCCCAAGCCGTTGCCGGCGTCGAGCGCGAACTGCGTGGGCCGGTCGCACAGCGCCGTGTACGACGGGCGCGCGTTGACGACGCCCGCTTCGATGCGGCGCACGTAGAACGTGTCGAGTCGCGCGATGCCGTGCGACTCCACGCCGCGCAAGTCGGCGGCGACGAGCACGTCGGCCACGTCGTTCGCGTCGGAGTCCGCGAGGCCAACGGCTGTCAGCGCGCGTTCGACGAAATCGTGCTCTGCCGCTTCGTGCGTGCGAATGTTCGAAGGGGCTTCGCCGATCATGTGCGTAATGTCCCAAGCCGTTCGGCGACGTCCGCGAGCAGACGATCCGCCGCGTACTCGTCGTAGTGTGCGCGGTCGTAGCACAGCGCGAGCCAGCAGCGGCCGTTCGCGATCGCACCTGGCGCGAGGATCGCCGGCTCGCCCGGCGCGACGAGCGGAAACGCCAGCAGCGTGCCGGTGACGCCGACGTTGGTGAGGGTCGCGGCGGCGCCGCCGACGTCGTTGGCGGTGAGCGCGTTCGTGCGCGCACGCTCGGCGAAATCGGTGATGCGCACCGAGATGTCGTGCAGCGACGCGTCGCGCGCGTCGGGGACCACCGGCACGACGAGCCCGCCCGGCACCTCGACCGCGACGCCGATGCGATCGGCTTCGAGCGCCTGCGCGAACGCCTTCACGAAGTACGCGGTCCACGATGCGCCGCGGCGTTCGATCCCGCTCACGTCGACCAGCCGCGCGCACGAGCCTTGCGCGATCGTCGCGCGGGCTTCGGTCATCCGCTCCGCGATCCGCTTGCGCATCGAGGTGAGCCCGCCGTTCGAAGCGGTCGCGGCAGCGTGGATCGGGCGCGAGACCGCGGTATGCTCGCCCGGCGGGCTCGCATGCGGCGCGGATGCGGTCGGCGGCGCTTCCACGGTGCCGCCAACGCTTGCGAACCGCGCAAGCACCTGACCGACGTCGGCGCGCTCGCCCTCGGGGACGAGGATTTCGGCAAGCACGCCGTCGTGCGGCGACTCGACGTCGGTGTTCACCTTGTCGGTCTCGACGGCGAACAGCGGCTCGCCCTTGCGCACGCTGTCGCCGGGACGCTTGTACCAAGCCGACACGACGCCGTCGACGAGCGTGTCCGCGAGCTTCGGAAACTCAACCTGCATGAACGCCTTCTCCGGCCACCGCCTCACCCTTCGACAAGCTCAGGGCGACATCAGCGGGCGTGCCACCTTCCACGGCGGTCTTGAACGCGGCAAGAAAACGCCCCACGTCGGCACCGTCCACGGCGCGGTGATCGACCGCGCACGCGACGTACGCTCGGCCGTCACGAACCGCGCCGATTCGCACCGCAGCGGTTTGTCCCGGCCGCACGAACGGAATCGCGAGATCGCTGCCGCCCGCGCCGTAGTCCACCAGCGTGATCGTTCCGAGCCCGCGCGCCGGCGCGGTCGGGCCGAGATCGAGGTCGACCACCACGTCCGCGTGCTCGACGATCCCGGTCCACGCGAACGTCGCATTGCAGCGGGGGAACGCGTCGGCCGCTTGAACCAGCGCGTCAATCGCCACGCGCGTATGCTCTTCGGATAGCGCGACCTGGATGATGCTGGACGCCTGCGGGATCGCGGGATCGTGGGCGCGCGCGTGCGCCGTGCCGTACGGGCGCAAGCGCTCGCGCGCGACAAGCCGGACCAGCGCGTCGCGAATCGTCGTGCGGTTCGGCAAGACGGCATCTTCGAGCACGTCGTCGACCGGGATGCCGGGGATATCCGGCATCGCGACGCGGATCGGCGGGACATCGAGCACGTCCGCCTCGGCCGCGAGCGCGCACAGCTCCGCGCCGAGGCCCATCGTGATCGTGTCCTCGTGCACGACGCACAGCCGCCGCGTCTTCGCCAGCGACGCGAGTATCGTCTCACGGTCGAGCGGCGCGAGCGTGCGCAGGTCTACGACCTCGACGTCGATACCTTCACCGGCGAGCGTTTCGGCAGCGGCGAGCGACTCATGCAGCATCATGCCGTACGCGAGCACGGTCGCGTCAGCGCCTTCGCGCGCGATCGCCGCGCGCCCGATCGGCACGACGTAATCGCCTTCGGGCACGTGACCGCGAATCGCGCGGTACGTGCGCTTGTGCTCGAGCACGAGCACGGGATCGGGATCGCGAATCGCGGCGAGGAGCAGGCCCTTCGCATCGGCGGGCGTCGAAGGCGCGACGACTTTGAGGCCCGGCGCGTGCGCGTAGAACGCCTCGACCGATTGCGAATGATACGGACCGCCGCGGAAGCCGCCGCCGTACGCGGTGCGCAGCACCAGCGGGCACGACCAATCGCCGCCGGTGCGCCAGCGAACCTTCGCCGCCTCGCCGACGAGATGGTCCATCGCCGCGTGGATGAAGTCCGCGAACTGGATCTCGGCGACAGGACGCAGCCCGCGCATCGCTAGGCCTACCGCGACGCCGGCAATGACCGTCTCGGCCATCGGCATGTCGATGACACGCCGCGCACCGAACCGGTCGTGCAAGCCTTCGGTGGCGCGAAAGACGCCGCCCAGCTTGCCGACATCCTCACCGAGCACGATCACGCGCTCGTCACGCTCCATCTCGTCGCCGAGCGCCTCCCGCACGGCTTCGATCACCGAGAGCTCCCGCTCCGGCGTTGGGTCAGGCATACGCGTGATCCGCCACGGTCGCCGGGTCGCCGAGGGGTTGCGCCTCCGCCCATGCCGCGGCGTCGTCGGCAAGCGCGGCATTCTCCGCGTCCACTTTCCCTGCGAACGCCGCATCGACGAGCGAGCGCGCGCGCTCCAGCGGGTCGCCGCTCGCGCGCAGCGCCTCGATCTCCGCGCGGTCGCGGTAGCGCGAGTCGTCGTCGTTGGACGTGTTGGGCATGAAGCGCACGCACGCCGCGTCGATGAGCGTCGGGCCGCCGCCTGCGCGCGCGCGTTCGATCGCCTCGCTCGCCGCGCCGTGCATCGCCTCGACGTCCATGCCGTCGACCGCGATCCCCGGCATGCCGTACGCCGCCGCGCGCGCGACGAGCGTCTCGGTGGCGTATTGATCCTCGCGCGCCACCGATTGTGTCCACCCGTTGCGGTGCACCACGAACACGCACGGCAGCTTGTGGATCGCCGCGACGTTCATCGACTCGTGCACCTCGCCTTTCTGGGCGCCGCCGTCACCGAACGCGATCACCGTGACGCTGCCGTCGCCGAGCAGCTGCGAGCCCCATGCGCAGCCGACGCCGTGCGAGCAGTGGTTCGGCTGCGGGCCCTGCTGCGAGAGCACGTGCAGCGCGCGCGACCCGAAATGCGCGTACGGCTGGCGCCCGTGCGCGTTCGGATCGGACGGCCGCGAGAAAAAGCACAGCATCACGTCGCGCGGCGACATGCCGAGCACGAGCAGCGCGGCGAGGTCACGGTAGTGCGGCGCGAGCCAGTCGACACCCGGCCGCATCGCGAGCGCGTACCCTACCCCGATCGCCTCGTGCCCGCTGCACGGCACGGCGAAATGCGCGCGGCCCGCGCGAGCGAGCCGCCACATCCGGTCATCGAGCGCCCGCGCGAGGGAGAGTGCTTGGTACGCTCTCTCCCGCTCAGCGGCCGTCATTTTGCTACGACGAACTTGCCGTTTTCGACCTGCGTCAGCACGAGCGAGAACACCGACAGGCCGTTGTGGTCGCCGCCCGACATGCGGAACTGTCCGGTCACGCCGAGATAGTCGGTGTGCTCGAGCGCTTGGCGCAGCTTCTCGCCGTCGGTGCCCTTTGCGCGCTGGATCGCCTGCTTGAGCACGTAGACGCTGTCGTAACCGAAGCCGCCGAAGATGCTGACGGGCGCGTCTTTCGGATAGCCCTTCACGAACGCGTCGATGTAGTGCACGAGGATCTTCTTCTGCGGGTCGCTGTTGGGCAGCGTGTCGGCGACGTTGATCTTCGTGCTCGCGATGTACGCGCCGTTGAGCGCAGGGCCGGCCTGCTGCGGGAACACGCCCGTCGCCGAGCCGTCCGAGTAGTAGATCGGATAGTTCAGCCCTAGCTCTTTGTACGCCTTGATGATGACGCCCGCCGACGGCAGCGTCGTCCACGCGACGATCGCCCCCGGGTTGGCCGCCTTGACGTGCGTGAGCTGCGTCGTCGCGTCGCTGGCGCGCGCGTTGATCGCTTCGGAATTCAAAACCTCGAAGCCGAACCGCTTGCCGGCGTCGTTGAAGTGCGACAGCCCCGTCTTGCCGTAGTCGTCGTCGCGGTAGATCACCGAAACTTTCGTCTGCTTCTTCTTGCGCATGTACTCTTGCATGACTTGCGCCACGTGAAAGTCGGTGATCGGCATCTTGAAGATCCACTGCCGGTCGGCGATCGGCTGGATCACCTGCGAGCTCGACGCGAGCGAGATCATCGGCACCTTCGCGGCGGTGGCCAACGGGATCATCGCCAGCGACGTCTGCGTGAGCGACGAGCCGATGATCGCGACCACGTGCTGGTCGAGGAGCTTGCGCGTGTTGTTCACGGCGGTCGTCGCGTTGGACTCGTCGTCCAGGATCGTCGCCTGGAGCTGGCGCCCGTTGACGCCGCCGGCTTTGTTGATCTCGTCGACGGCCATCTGGATGCTGTCGGCTTCGGGGCGTCCCAGCGTCGCGCCGGGCCCGCTCTCGGAGACCGTTGCGCCGATGAGGATCGGCTCGCCGGCGGCCGTGACGGAACGCGGCGGCGCCGTCGAGACGATCAAGAGCGACGCGAGCGCGAGCACGCCGAGCCGCAGAGCCGTGGAACGCATGGCGATGACCTCCTTCAGGACGATTTTGGAATAGTGTCTGTTCTCGGGCGATTTCCCAAGCCACGACGCCCGAGAACCGTGACTTGTTCCGAGGCGCCTTCAAACGAGTTGCGGGTGAGTTCTGCGGGGGCCCCGGCTCACCCGTGCGACTCCAGATAGACGTGGCGCGCGGACTGCGCCAGCTCGGCGGACGTCTCCGTGCCGACGATCCGGCCGCGCTGCATCAGGTACGCGCGCTGGCAGATTCGCGCCGCCAGCCGCAAGTTCTGCTCGACGAGCAGAATCGTCACGCCTCGCTCGGCGAGCCGCGCGAGCGCACCGAAGATCTCCGCGCGAATCTTCGGCGCAAGGCCGAGGCTCGGCTCGTCGAGCAGCAGCAGCTCCGGCTTCGCCATCAGCGCGCGGCCGACCGCGACCATCTGCTGCTCGCCGCCCGACAGCGAGCCCGCGATCGCGTCGCGGTAGCGCACCAGCGCTGGGAACAGCGCGAAGACGTCGTCGAGATCGCCCGCCAGCGCCGCGGCCTTCGCACGGCGCGCGTACGCGCCCATCAGCAGGTTCTCGCGCACGGTGAGCGGAGCGAACATGCCGCGCCGTTCCGGCACCAGCGCGACGCCGCGGCTCGCGAGCCGTTCGGGCGGGCTGCCGGTGACGTCCACGCCGCCGATCCGCACGCGGCCGGACTTCGGCGGCACGAGCCCCGTGATCGAGCCCGACCAGCGTCGACTTCCCCGCGCCGTTGGGCCCGACGATCGCGACGGTCTCGCCGCGCCGCACGGTGAGGCTGACGTCCCACAGCACCTGCACGCGCCCGCGAATCGTCGAGACGTTCTCGACCTCGAGCACCGGAATGTCCGTCATTCGAGTTCGTCTCCGATGTACGCGTCGATCACCAGCGGGTCCGCGGCGACGGCCTGCGGCGTACCTTCGGCGATCTTGCGGCCGTGGTCGAGCACCACCACGCGGTCGGCGACCGCGAGCAGCTCGCCGACGGCGTGCTCGACGAGCAGCACGGCGACGCCGCCGGCGCGCGCCGCGCGAATCGACGCGAGCACGGCGTCGACCTCGCCGGGATTGAGGCCCGACAGCGGTTCGTCGAGCAGCAGCACCGTCGGCGCTGCGGCGAGCGCGCGCGCAAGCTCCAGGAGCCGCTCTTCACCGAACGCGAGCGATTCGGTGGCGCGATCCGCCATCGCGGCGATCCCGGCGCGCGCGAGGATCGCATCGGCGCGCTCGCGCACTGCCGCGGCCGCGCGCCGCCGGCCCGGCAAACCGAGCCCGCACGCGACCAGCTCGCGCAGCGGCGACGGCGGATACGTCGTCGGGAGCGCGCGCGCGCTGAGCGCGACCTCGATGCTCTCGCGCACGGTGAGCCCCCAGAACATCACCGGCGTTTGAAACGTGCGCGTCACGCCGAGCGCGGCGACGTCCTCGACGTCGCGCCCGCTCAACCGAACGCCGCTCAGCGCGACGTCGCCCGCCGTCGGGCGCTGCACGCCGCTGATCACGTTGAACAGCGTGGTCTTCCCCGCGCCGTTGGGGCCCATCACGCCGAGCACCTCGCCGGTGCGCGCGGTGAACGTCACGTCGTCGACCGCGAGCACGCCGCCGAAGCGCACGGTCACGCCGCGCACGTCGAGCGTCGTCGTCGCCGATGCGGGTGCGGATGCCGCGGCCGTCACGCGCGCCGCACCGCGCGCCCGAGCAGACCTTGCGGCCGCAGCACGAGCACGAGCACGAGGATCAAGAAGCCGACACCTTCCTCCCAGCCGGTCGAAAGCAAACCGCCCGCGACCTTCTCCACGATGCCGAGCACGAAGCCGCCGACGAGCGCGCCGGGCAAGCTGTCGAGCCCGCCGAGCACCGCCGCGACGAAGCCCGCGAGCCCTAGCGTCGAGGCCCATGTCGTACGTCGCGCTGGTGATCGGTGCGACGACGACGCCGCCCAGCCCGCCGATCGCCGCCGCGACGACGAAGCTCCAGAACGCGAACGTGCGCAGCGGGATGCCGAACGTCGACGCGATCGGCGGGTTCGCGACCGCCGCGCGCACGGCCGTGCCCGCGTACGTGTGCCGGAAGAACAGATACAATGCGCCGAACACCACGACGTCGGTGAGCAGCACCCACAGCGCTTGCGGCGGCAGCACGCCGCCGAACACCGTGATCGCCGCGCCGGCGCTGAACGCATCGAGGCTGAGCGGGTTCGTGCCCCACACGAACAAGCCGAGCCCGCGCAGCGCGACGTCGAGCCCGAGCGTGATGAAGATCAGCGTGACGCCCGTCGCCGCGCGCGCGGGGCGAATCGCCAGCAGATAGCACACGGCGCCCGCCACCGCGGCGACCGCGACGGCGATCGCCGCGGCTTCCAGCGGCCTCATGCCGTTCGTCGCGAGGGATGCCGCCGTCATCGCGCCGATCATCGCGAACTCGCCTTGCGCGAAGTTGATCAGCCCCGTCACCTGATAGATCAGCACGAACCCGGCGGCGATGAGCGCGTAGATCGCGCCGACGACCACGCCCGCCAGAACGTATTGCCACAGCGAGGCCATCATGCGCCGCGCGCCTCGCTGAAGCGGCTGGTGATGCCGCGCGGCAAGAGGATCAGCATCGCGATCAGGATCACGCCGAGGAAAAACTGCTGGAAGTCGCCGCGCGCGCTGGGCAGAATCACCGGCACGTACGCCTGCAGCAGCTGTCCTAGCACGACGACGATCGCCGCGCCGATCACGGCGCCCCACAGGCTGCGCAGCCCGCCGATCACCGACATCAGCACGAAGTTCACCGACAGCAAGAAGCTGAACGAGCCCGGATCAATGTACGACTGCTGCGACGCATAGACGGAACCCGCGACGCCGGCGAATACCGCGCTCAGCACGAACGTCTGCCGCTTCAGCCGCTCCGCGTCGACCGCGAGCGCCTGCGCGCCGAGCTCACCGGCGGAGATCGCGATCAGCGCGCGCCCGAATGTCGAACGCACCAGGTTGCCGGCGAACCAGATCCCCACGGCGACGAGGAGCCACGCGAGGATGGCGTCCGCGCGCTGGTCGAACGCGAACGAGCCGATCGCGAACGGCGGAATGTCTTTGAATCCGGACGAGCCGCCGATGAACTCCCACTGGTTGAACACGACGTTGATCACGATGCCCAGCGCGAGCGTCGCGAGCGCGAGCAAGTTCTCGCGCAGCCGCAGCGCGACGAAGCTCAGCGCGTACGCGATGAGCGCCGCGACGATCGCGCCGGCGATCATGCCCGCCCACGGCGTTACATGCGCCTTCACGGCCAGCGCGGCCGACGTGTACGCCCCGATGCCGAAGAAGGCCGCGTGTCCCAGCGAGACCTGCCCCGCATACCCCATGAACAGGTTGAGCCCGATCGTGACGAGCGCGTACAACCCGATCTGGGTCAGCAGCCCCGTGTAGTACGACGGCAGGAACCAAACGAGCGCGGCGACGAGCGCGACGAGCACGAGCCCAATCCGGCCGTACACGAAGCTCCTTTCTCAACGGATCAGCGGGGACGCCGATCCGTTTGATCGGCGCGATCGTAGTTCCGTTCGGATTCTCACCGGCGCAGGCGCTAATTCCTTGTCGCTCGGGGCACCGGCTCACCTAACCGGCACCCGCAATCCGTAAAGCACCGCCATGTCTGACCGCCGCCCTTTCTACCCGAAGAAACGGATGATCTTGATGTGCAATTTCGACCGTGGCGGCTTCATGCCACCGGAGATGGTGAAACGACGACGTATCGTCGTGCTTCGCGTTTTCGGCCGGATCGCGCTCGTCGTACCGTAGCGCGATTTGACGCATGCAACCGGATGAAGTATCATCGCGGCGTACCCCGCATAAGCGGGCTTGAAGGGTTCCGCTCGTCGGAACCCCGTCGGAAAAAGGGAGGCGCTCGCCTCCCTTTTCTATACCGGCCACCTGAAGAGTATGTCAGGTTCTCGCTCTTCGTTGTCCCGGCCATCGGTCGTCTGCACGAGCCGGAAACCTTGCGCCTCGTAGAAACGCAGCGCGTTCTCGTTGCGCTGGAACGCCCAGAGCTGCAGCTGTTCGTTCGCGTCTTTCGCCTTGCGCAGCAGAGCGGCGCCGATGCCGCTGCGGTGGTGCGCGGGATGGACGTACAGATGGTCCACCCAGCCTTCACGGAATGCGCACAACCCGACGAGCTCGCCGTCGCGTTCGGCGACCCACACGTCGCACGCCGTGAAGACGCGGTCGCGGAAGAACGCGCGATCCTCGTCGAGCGTGTGCCGCTCCGCGAGGAACGGCAATCCCGTCTGAAGGCTGAGGCGGAACAACGCTGCCACCGCGTCGCTTTCGTCGTCGCGCGCGCGGCGCAGCACGATGCCGTGCATCGGGCGCTCGTTCGTTCGCAAGCCTCGCGGCCCTCGGTGACGAAGGCAGCGCGGTGACCACCGCTTCCACCACGCGTCCGCTCCCATGGAATCTGCGCGGCGTCTCGCTGATGGCGTTCGCGCACGGGGCGAGCGATTTGTACTCCGGGATCGTGCCGTTCGTGATCTTTTTCGACGTCACGCGCGCTGGGCTGCCCGCGTGGTGCCAGGGCGCGCTCGCGCTCGGCTGGTACGCCACCAGCTCGATCGCGCAGCCGCTGGTCGGTGCGTACAGCGACCGGCGCGGCCGGTGGTGGTTCTTGCCCGCGTCGGTCGCGCTGACGGCGATCGCCGTCTCGTTCGCTCCGGCGGCCGCCTCGCTGCCGTCGGTCGGGCTCCAGCTGGGCACGCTGTTCGCATGCATCGTCGTCGGCGGCTTCGGCTCCGCGGTCATGCATCCGGAGGCGGGGCGTTATTCCAGCGTGCTCGGCGGTTCGCGCCGTGCCTCGGCGATCTCCATCTACCAGATCGGCGGCCAAATCGGCTACGGGATCGGACCGCTCCTCGCGGGCGCGCTGCTCGCGCGCAGCAGCACCGCATCGCTGATCGCGTTGAGCGTGCCCGGCATCGTCGCCGCGCTCGCCGTCGCCGCGGTGATGCCGTCGTTCGCCCGCAGCGCCGACACCATGGCCCCGCGCGACACGCCGCGCGACGCCGGCGACGCGAGCATCGATCGCGTCGGCGTCGGCTTGCTCGTCGCGAGCACCGCGCTGCGCAACCTGGTCGGCGGAGCGTTCGCGTACTATCTGCCGAACTTGCTCACGTCGCGCGGCCTGTCGCTCACGGCGACCGGCGCCGTCGTCACCGCATATCTGATGGCCGCCGCGCTGGGCCTGTACGCCGGCGGTGCGACCGCCGACCGCTTCGGCCACGCGCGCGTGGCGATGGCCGGGCTCATCGCATCGGTGCCGCCGCTGCTGCTCGCGCTGAGCGGCCACGGCGCGTTTGCCGTCGCAGCGCTGCTCGTCGGCAGCATGCTGCTCTCGGTGCAGAGTGCGCCGGGCGTCGCGCTGGCGCAGGCACTGATGCCGCGCAACCTCGGCACCGCGCTGGGCCTGATGAACGGCGTCGGCTTCGGCCTGGGCTCGCTGGGCATCGCGCTGGTCGGTTTCGTCGTGACGCGCTCCGGCCCCGACACGGCGCTCGCGATGGTGTCGTTCGTCCCGCTGCTGGCGGCGGCGACGTACTACGTCGTCGACCGGCGCATCGCGGCGGTGCGCGAGCTCACGCCTTAGCGAGCTCCGCTTCGATCGTGCGGACGAGCTTGGGATCGTCGGGTGCCACCGTCGGCGCGAAACGCTCTACCACGTCGCCGTTGCGGCCGACGACGAACTTCTCGAAGTTCCACTGGATCTCGCCCGGCTTCTTCTCGATCAGCGCGTCGTAGAGCGGATGGCGCGCCGCGCCCTTCACGACGATCTTCTCGAACATCGGAAACGTCACGCCGAAGCGCGTCTCGCAGAACTGCGCGATCTCGGCGTTCGTGCCGGGCTCCTGCGCGCCGAACTCGTTGGCCGGAAACCCGACGACGACGAGGCCGCGGTCGCGGTACGTGTCGTAAAGCTTCTGAAGGCCGGAGTATTGCGGGGTAAGACCGCACTGCGACGCCACGTTCACCACGAGCAGCACCTTGCCCGCGAAGGCGCCGAGCGTGGTATCGGAGCCGTCGATTTGGCGCAGCGGAATTTCCTGGACGTTTGCAGACATCGATGCGGGCTTCGTGCCCGGGCTGCGGAGCCCCCGCGCTTACGCCGCGACCGGGCGGCACTGGCGGCACGGCACCAGGCCGTGCGCGTGCGCTTCTGCGGCGCTGCGCAAACCCATGTAGCCCGGGTCGTCGATCTGCGTCGCGACGTTGCCGCATGTCGGCAGGCAGAACCATCCCTTGCTGCAGCCGATATAGCGGAAGCCGCGGCGCGTGACGGCCTCGATCGCGGCGAGGTCGAGTCCCTCGCCTTCGAGCAGCGCGCGCTTCGCGTCGCTGCCGAACACGTAGCCCCCGGCCGTACAATCCGTGCGAATGATGCGATGGCAAGGGATCAGCAGCGGCACGGGGTTGTGGCCCAGCGCGTTGCCGACGGCACGCGTCGCGCCGGGTGCGCCCAGCTCGCGAGCGACCCACCGGTACGGCCGTGCACTGCCGCGGGCGACTTCGGCGGCCTTGCGCAGCACGCGCTGCTCGAACGGCGAGCAGCCGCGCAGATCGACGGGCACGTCGACATCCTCGCCTTCGAGCCGGGCGCGCGCCGCGGCGGCGATCGGATCGATCTCCACGGCCGGGACGCAGCCGCGCGCGAAGCGCTCCCCGTACCACGCCTCGAACGCGCCGTCGTCGCCCGCGATGCGCACGGCCGACACGCCGCTGTCGCTCCACGCCACGAACATCTCGCCCAGCGCGCTGGACGCGGTGGTGTACCGGTCGAGTCCGCAGCCCCCGAACACCTTGGCCGTGAAATCCGGCGAAACGTCGCGCTGCCCGGCGCCGCGCGCGTCGCGCAGGTTCGTGTCAGTCATCGTTCTTCTCCAAGTGCGCCCGCACGGCGAGCAGCCCGCGGTGGGCAGAGGCTTTGACGGTGCCGATCGGCTGATCGAGCGACTGCGCGATCTCCTCGTACGAAAGCTCGTCGACGTAGCGCATCACGAACGCGGGGCGCAACGCCGCCGACAGGCGTGCGATCGCGTGCCCGATGGAATCCCACGCCTCGGCCCGCAGCACGAGGTGCTCCGGGCCGGGCTGATCGTCGGTCAACCCCGCGCGCGGCGCGCCGTCCTCGTACTCGAGCGAATCGCTCGGCGGCGGCGCGTCGCGAAACGCGTTGCGGGTGAGGTTGTGCGCGATCGCATAGAGCCACGACCGCAGCCGCAGCGAAGCGCGCCGCTCCGGCGGATACGTCTGCAGCGCACGGTATGCGCGCACGAACACGTCTTGCGCGACGTCTTCGGCGCGCGCGTCGTCGTGGAGCATCCGCGCGACGAACGTCACGATGCGCGCGCGGTATGCGATCACCAGGTGCTCGAACGAGCGGTCGAGATCGCGGGCGAGCGCGACCGCGAGCAGCGCGTCCGCATCTGCCGGGGCGCAGGCGCAGGCCAGCGCCATCTCACCACCAGCCGGCGCTGAGCTTCCGGTCACGCAGAAGCCGCCGTTCGGCGTCGTCGTTCCAAACGACGACCTCGTAGCGCGGGCGGTGGGGCTCCGCCAGGGCGATGGCAGCGAGTCCGGCGACGACGACGGTCGCCATCACGATGATGAGTAGCATGGGTTCCTCCGGGCATCTCTTTCGAGCTGCCGGAAGAACACGGGGAGCGAGGGTCGCGTTGCATCGGTCCGGGCCGATCGGGCGATGCCCTCAGGTCGTCGTCGGGAAGGTGAACTCCGCGCCCGAGCGGGTCTCCGGCCAGCGGGTGGTGATGGTCTTGAGGCGGGTGTAGAACCGCACGCCTTCGGCGCCGTGGATGGCGTGATCGCCGAACAGCGAGCGCTTCCAGCCGCCGAACGAGTGAAACGCCATCGGCACCGGGATCGGCACGTTGATCCCGACCATGCCGACGTTCACGCGGTGCGCGAACGTGCGCGCCGTCCCGCCGTCGCGGGTGAAGATCGCGACACCGTTGCCGAACGGGTGCTCGTTGCAAAGCTGCAGCGCTTCGTCGACGGTCTCGACGCGCACGATCCCGAGCACCGGCCCGAAGATCTCGTCGTGATAGATCTTCATCTGCGGCGTCACGCGGTCGAACACCGAGCCCCCCAGGAAGAATCCCCCGCCCCAGCTGTCGTCGCGCGCCGTGCGCCCGTCGACCACGAGCTGCGCGCCCTCTTCCACGCCGAGGTCGACGTACGAACGCACCTTGGCATGATGCTCGCCCGTGACGAGCGGGCCCATCTCGACGCCCGGCGACGTACCCGGGCCGACGCGCAGCTCGCGCACGCGCTCGCGCAGCCGTTCGATCACCGCATCGGCGGTCGCGTCGCCGACGGCGACCGCGACGGAGATCGCCATGCAGCGCTCGCCGGCGGAGCCGAACGCCGCGCCCATCAGCGCGTCGGCCGCCATGTCGAGATCCGCGTCGGGCATCACCACGAGATGGTTCTTCGCGCCGCCCAGCGCTTGCACGCGCTTGCCGTGCAGCGTTCCCGTGCGGTGCACATGCTCGGCGACGGGCGTCGAGCCCACGAAGCTGATCGCCGCGACGCCGGGATGCTCGAGCAGCGCCTGCACCGCTTCGCGGTCGCCGTTCACGACGTTGAAGACGCCGTCCGGCAGGCCCGCTTCTTTCAGCAGCTGCGCGAGCTCGAGCGCGGGCGAGGGGTCCTTCTCGCTGGGCTTGAGCACGAACGTGTTCCCGCACGCAAGCGCGACCGGGAACATCCACATCGGCACCATCGCCGGGAAGTTGAACGGCGTGATGCCTACGCACACGCCGAGCGGCTGGCGAATCGCCGTGCTGTCGACGTCGCGCGCGACGTTCTCGGTGACGTCGCCCTTGAGCAGGTGCGGGATACCGCACGCGAACTCCACGACCTCCAGACCGCGCTGCACCTCGCCGCGCGCGTCGGCCAGCGTCTTGCCGTGCTCGGCGGTGATGAGCGCGGCGATGCGGTCGGCGTCGCGCAGCAGCAGCTCGCGAAAGGCGAACAGCACGGTCGCTCGGCGCAGCGGCGGCGTCTCCGACCAGGCCGGAAAAGCCCGCCGCGCCGCCTGCACGGCGGCATCGACCTCGGCAGCGCCGGCGAACGCGACCCGGCGAGCCACCGCGCCCGTCGCCGGGTCGAAGACCTCGCCGGCGCGGCCGGAATTGCCCTCGACGGGGGCGCCGCCGACGAAGTGTCCTAGCGTGGTGAGCGGCATCGTCTGCATGGACGTTTGTTGTGGGCGAGCCACGGGAGGAACCTCCCGATGCCCCGGGGGAAGCCCCGCGGACCTTCTCGTGACAAAGCGGGGGAACTGCCGGTGGATGACATCGCGCGCCTGAGGAATATCGCCGTCGTCGGACCGCACCATGCGGGCAAGACGACGCTGGTCGAAGCGCTGCTCGCGCACTGCGGCGCGATCCCCAGGCGAGGCTCCGTCCGCGACGGCACGACCGTCACCGACTGCGAGCCCGAGGCGATCGGCCACTTGCAATCCGTGTGCTGCGGGTTCGCGCACACCACGTGCGGACCGGTCGACATCACGATCGTCGACACCCCGGGATTCATCGACTTCTTCGAGGAGACGAAGACCGTGCTCACGGCGGTCGACGCGGCCGTCATCGTGATCGACGCCGAACCCGATCGCGTCCCGCAAACCGCCGGTATCGTGGAACACCTGGAGATGCGCAAGACGCCGCATCTCTTTTTCGTCAACAAGCTCGACCGGCCGGGCGCGAACTTCGGCGCGACGCTCGCCGCGCTGCGCGCCGCGTACGGACCGCACGTCGTCGCGACGCACGCACCGCTCGGTCTCGGCGAAAAGTTCAGCGGCTATGTCGACCTCGCCACGCGCAAGGCATTTTTGAACGGCGACGGCGGCGTCAAGGAGATCGAGATCCCGATCGCGATGCGCGACGGCGTCGAAGCGCAGCGCACGATCCTGCTCGAAGCGCTCGCCGACTTCGACGACACGCTGATGGAAGAGCTGCTCGAGGGCAAGGATCCCGCGCAGGAAGAGATCGACCGCGACCTGTGCGACGACTGCGCGCACGACCAGATCATCCCGGTGCTCGTCGGCAGCGCGCAAGAGAACGTCGGCGTCGCGCCGCTGGTCGACGCGATCGCGCGCCTCTTCCCGTCGCCTGCGACCGAGCCGCGCAAAGACGTCGACGAGAAGCCGATCGTGCCCCGCAGCGACGGCCCCGTCGTCGCGCAAGTGTGCAAGACGATCGTGCACCCGCAACAGGGCAAGCTCTCCGTCGTGCGCGTGTTCACGGGCACGCTGTCCGGCGCGAGCCCGCTGGTCAACGCGTCGCGCGGCAACGCGACGGTGCGTCTGTCGGGCATCGCGCGCCTGTTCGGCAAGAAGCAAGAGCCCGTCACGTCGGCCGGTCCCGGCTCCATCGTCGCGCTCGCACGGCTCGAAGGCGTCGGCACGGGCGACACGCTCGCGTCACCCAACGCGAAGGTGCTGCTGCCGACCGTGCAGCTCTCCGAACCGCTCTTCGCCGTGGCGATCGCACCGGCGCAGCGGCTCGACGAAGCGAAGCTGTCGCAAGCGCTCGGGCGGTTGATCGACGAAGACCCCGCGCTGCGCGTCGCGCGCGCGGAGTTCACCAACGAGCTGCAATTGCTCGGCAGCGGCGAGACGCACGTGTCGACGGCGTGCGAGCGGCTCGGCCGCAAGTTCAACGTCGACGTCAAGACGCACCCGCCGTCGATCGCGTACCGCGAGACGATTCAGAGCGGCACCGAGATCCACTCGCGCTACAAGCACCAGACCGGCGGTCACGGCCAGTTCGCCGACGTGAAGCTGCGTTTCGAGCCGCGCGAGCGCGGCGCCGGCGTGTCGTTCGCCGAGAAGATCGTCGGCGGCGTCGTGCCCCGGCAGTTCTTCCCCGCGGTCGAGAAAGGCGTGCGCGAAGCGCTGCTGACCGGCGGCCCGCACGGGTTCCCCGTGACGGACATCCACGTCACGCTGTTCGACGGCGCGTTCCACGACGTCGATTCCAGCGAAGCGTCGTTCAAGACCGCGTCGGGGATGGGCGTGCGTGACGCGCTGCACAAGCTCGGCACGGTCGTGCTCGAACCGCTGATGCGCGTCGAGACGACGGTGCCGTCACCGTCGCTGTCCGCGGCCGTGTCGCAGCTCACCGCGAAGCGCGGCCAGATCCTCGGCTTCGAAGGCGCCGACAAGCAAGGCTGGGACCGCATCTCCGCGCTCGTCCCGCAAGCGGAGCTCGGGCGTTATGCAACCGAGCTGCGCACGGCGACGGCCGGCCTCGGTACGTACTCCGCCAAGCACGAACGGTTCGAGATCGCACCGGAACGCGCGGTGGTCGCGCCGGCCTGACCTCCATCTAACTCGCTGCATGAGGACGGCGAGCGGTCGAGCGTTCTCAGCGAACTCTCAGCACATTTTCAGGCATGGCGTTCGTTGCGGTGATCACGGAGCGCGTTCGCGCGCATCGGGGTACATCAACGAGCACTTCTTTCCGCGCGCCCTGCCAGGAGGTCGTCCGTGCGCATCTTCCGCCATCATCCCGTGCGCCTCGCCCGCGCACTCGTCGTCGCATCCCTTTTCGTCGTTGCCGCAGGCTGCGGCGGCGGGAGCAACTCAGCACTCCCGAATTCGGGGAATGGCCAGCTTTGCGATTCGAACGCGGGGTCGATCTCGATCGCGCGCCCGGCCCCTGGTTTCCCCGCAAACGGAAATACGATCGAGATCGTGTCCAGCTCGAGCACCGACGATCTTCATGGAAATCCGGGCGCCTTCGACCTGAATCTCAACAACAGCTCGATCAGCACGTCACCGCTCAGCATCCTTCCGGACACGACGGGTCCGCATCCTTACACCACGGACTTTTACTATCAGGCTACCTTGCCGGCAGGTCTCCCGTCCGGAACGTACAGCGTGTACTTGAATGCGCCGAACTCGCCATGCACGCCGGGCTTCATCGGGACGGTTTCGATCTAACCTGAACCCTCGACTGCCCTACTCGCGAACGCGCTGTGCGAATGCCGCCAGCGCGTTCGTCGTCTCAGCAGGTGCTTCGAACATCGGCAGATGGCCGACGCCGTCGAGCTGCACGAACTCCGCGCCGACGATCGCCGCAGCAGTCGCGCGCAGCGTTTCGGGCTTGAGGTACAGGTCTTGCGCGCCAGCGACCACTAGCGCCGGGACGCGCACGTCTCCGAGCAGGTCGTGTGAGTCGAGGCGCTCTTTCATGCCGCGCACGAGCTGCGCGCAGCCGCGCGCATTTTGCCGTTGCATCAACGTGCGCGCGCGCTCGACGAGGTCCGGGCGCTCGCGATACACGCCCGGCGCGAAGTAGCGCGGCAGGTAGCTATCCACCGCGGCGTCCATCGTCCCGTCGCGCTCGAGCCGTGCGGCGAGATCGTCGCGACCCGCGGCGAGCACGCGCTGCGCCGGGTCGGCGCTCGGATTGCGCCCCGCGTCTTCGGCGACGTGGCTGGCGACGAGCGCGAGTCCCGAGACGCGCTCTTCGTACATCCGGAAGAACGCCAGCGCGACGTACCCGCCGATGGAATGTCCCACGAGCGCCGCCCGCTCGACGTTGAGCGCGTCGAGCACGCCGGCGACGTCGCCGGCGAGCGCTTCCATCAACGCGGGCCCCTCGCTGGGTTCCGACTCGCCGCAGCCGCGCAGGTCGATGCGGATCGTGCGCGCGCCCGCCGCCGCTAGCGCGGCGAGCTGCTCGTCCCACACGGTGCGGTCGAGCGGAAAGCCGTGCAGCAACACGACGGGCGCACCGGCGCCGCCGGAGTCGTCATAGCCGATCCGGCGGCCGTCGATGGTGGCGATCATCGGGCTCTAGAAATCGCTCTCTTTGAGGTTCGCCGCCGTATTCACGTCGGTGAAGTCCTCGGTCCCGACGACCGCGTTGCCGGCGTACGTGACGCGCCGCGCCGGGAGATGCGTCGCGCGCGACAGGAAGATCACGCGCTTGGTCGCGCCGTTGGCGTCCGAGAACGGCATCGTCACGGTGTCGTACGCGGTGCCGTTCACCGTCTCTTCGCCGTTGGTCTCCGATGCGGCGGACTTGACGGCCTCCGCCATGTTTTCGAACGACGCCTCCGCGATCGTGCCGCCGCGCAGACCGGTCGCTTCCGGATCGTGGATCGACTTCGTCAGCTTGATCATGCTGATGAATCCGCCGCGATGGCCGGTGACCGTGTCGCCGCCCTTCCATACCGCGCCGCCGCCGCGGCCCGGTCCGCCCGTGATGTCGATCTTGGCGAAGTGCGGCTTGAGGTAGGCGTAGTGAAACGTGCGGTCTAGGGTCTCAGTGCCCTTCGTTTCATGCACCTTGATGTTGGTGGTGTAGCTCGGGACCTTCGCCCACGCTTCGAGGAAGGCCGCCGCCGGGCCGGACGCCGTCGCGCCGAGCAGCGGCGTCGCACTCGACAGCGCGACGCCGAGGGTCAGGACAGCGCCGAATACCGTTCGCGCGTTCATCGTGCTAAACGCGAAACGCTGAATCCAGATACGCCGTTCCCGGGCGCGTACGGATCGTTGTTGTACACCGATTTGACGTCGACGTCAGGGATTCCGAGGTTGTACGCCGCGTTGAGCGTATCGATGAACGCGTTCGCGATGATCGCGTAGCCCGTGTTCGATGGGTGGAGACCATCGAGGCTCGAGAGCCCACCGCGGTACACCAAAGAGCAGCAGTTCGGCAGGCTGACCGGGGCGCCACCCTGTTGCGCAATCGTCACGAAGACCTTATGGATGTCGACCAGCGCAGCACCGGTGTCGCTCGCCGCTTGGCCGATCGCAACGTTGTATGCAGCGTTGAGCGCCTTGACGTTGTTTGCGACCGCATCGGCGACGAAATCCCCGCTACCCAGCGTAGGCGCGACGGGCGCCGCGTGCGCCGGGATTTGCGCGGCGGCAGTCTGCAGCGTCTTGAACAGCGCGTTGATGGTGAAGTAGCCGTTGGCGCCGAGTCCGGTCTGCGCGGTTTCCTGCGGCCCGTATGCCATCGAGTACGCGTTCGCGGCAGCCTGCGCTTGCGCCGGGTTCGCGCCTTGCGCGACGAGGATGCCGGCGATGTATTGCTGCACGGTCGCCTGGTATACCGGCTGCGGGATGAACGTCGCGGCGCCCATGACGTCTACTAGGTTGGCGACGGCGACTTTCGAGCCGGCGCCTTGGAGCTGTTTGATGATGTTGACGGTGTCGTCGTGCATCGACTGCGGCGCCGTCACCGGGGCCGCGCCGCCGGAGAACGCGACCTTCAGCAGGTCGTTGGAGCCGAGCCACACCGTCGCGACTTGCGCGTGCAGCGAGACCGCGGCGCCGACCGGGGTGACGCCTTGTCCGAAGCCCGCGAGGATCGGCCAGAAGTTCTGGCTCTCGCTGTTGACCAGCGAGTTCAGCTGCACGAACGCGCCGGGCGAGTTGCCGGAGTTGACGTTGCAGTCGCCGATCGCGCCGTTCATGAACAGCGCTTCGTGCACGGTGAGGCCCGGGATGCCGACGTCCCACGGGTTGAGGTTCGGGTTCAGCCGCAGCGAGAGCGCGGTCGAAAACTGGTTCGCGGGGATCTGGCTCGCGTCGCACGTGTTCGAGACCGGTGCCGGGAAGACGTGCGTCGACGTCGGCGCGAGCAGCCCGCCGACCCCCGGCGGTTTGAGCAGCGGCAGCGGCGACGTCGCGGGATTGCTCATCGTTGCGAGACCGACGCTGTTGGCCTGTTGCCAGAGCAGCGAGAAGAACCCGTTCTCCTGCGTGGCGGGCACGCCGTTCGGCGCGATGACGCCGACGCCCGGGATCGTGCCGAGCGGACCGGGGATCGTGGCGCCCATCGTGCCGCCGGACTGCGTGCCGGCGGTGAGGCTATCGCCGACCCCTACGATGCTGAGCTTTTGCACCGGCGCGACGGCGCCGGCGTTGCCGACCGGCGGCACGACGTTGACGCCGCCGCTTCCGCCGCCGCCGCTGCACGCGGCGAGCGCGATGGTGACCGCGAGCGCCGCGGCAACGCGAACGCGGGCGATCACAGCGGGATCACCGTCGGTGAACCGATGCCGAACTGAATTTGCACCTCGGACGCTTTGAGGCCGCTGAACTGCGGCGCGACCTGGTTCTGATTGCACGGAAGCCTTTGGCATGTCAAGCTCACGATCCCCAATTGATTGTTGTAGTTCGTCGCGCCACCCTCGAGGACGGTCATCTGCACGAACGTGGACTTCGTGAAGTGATGCGAAAGCCCGTAGATCAAGGAGGGAGTGTATTCAGGATATGGATCGACGGGGTTGTACTGGACCAGGCGCGAGGGCTGCAGGAAGAACGTCGTCGCCTTGTTCGCGCGGTACTCGAGATACCCGAGCATGAACAGCTGCGGGTGATTGGTCTGGTTCACGCCGGCGCGGTGCAGCAGCCACTGCGGCGCGACGGTGAACGTGCCGAACATGCGCGGCGTGGCGAGGAACGGCAGCGTGACGCCGAGCAGCCACTCTTGCTCGGTGCGCAGCCGCACGGTCGTGGGAAAACCGTTGTACTCGACGAGCTGCTCGTCGGAGTGGCCGCCGATCGTCGCGGTGTGCGAGAGATAGGTCGGCGTTATCACGATGGGCAGCTTGTTGCCGATCACGAACAGATTCTGCAATCCGATCTGCAGGATCTTGTCCTTGGTCGTCGCGTCGACGACGCCGGTGTTGACGGTGCCCAGCGACGCGCCCGGTAAGTTGGAACCCGGCCCGGTGAACCCTTGCAGGTAGAACGGGACGTTCTGGTTGCTGAAGTTGATCGGGATTTGCTGGATCTCGTAGTATCCGACTTGCAGCCGGTGCGTGCGGTCGAACGCGTAGCCGAAACCCGCGTCCATCCCGCCCGGATCGCCCGCGTTGAAGCCGACGTTGCTCAGCGGATACGCGAACGACACGTCCAGATTATACGTGAAGCCTTGCGGCAAGCTGGGGCGGTGAAGCGGCGCCTGCGGCGTTCCCGGCGGATTCGCTTGCGCGACGTCCCCCGCGGCAGCGGCGGCAGCCTTGTTCTCCTTGATATCTCGAAGCGCGCGCTGGAGCGATGCGTTGGCGGGTGCGAGGAGACCGGCGCTGAGCGCGTTCGCCTCGGACACGTCAGCACGCGCTGACAACGGCGCGAAGACGAGCGCGGCACACACCAATGCGCACGCGGTCGACGACACACGTCTGATCATGCTCGGCGGCTTGCGCGGCATGGTAGAAGGTTCCTTCGCAGCGCGTGTTTCCGCGCGCGTTTGCCGACGCGAAAGCGCGCGTCTCCTCTCGCTCGGCGGTAAAAACTTGCGCGCAAACACGCATTGGTGGTATAAGGAGAGCAACTAGCCGGCGGTCGCCCCGCCGGATCGCCGCGCGTCCGTCGGGTACCGCGGACGTCGAAAGGAACGGTAGCACTACCGCATGGCCGCAAGAAAGGCTGCGGGTCGAAAGACCACGCGCAAGAAAGCGACGCGCAAAAAAGCCGCGCGCAAGACCGGAGCGCGCAAGACCACCGCTCGCAAGAAGACCACTCGCAAGAAGACCGGCGCTCGCAAGACGGCGCGCAAGAAGACGACGGGCCGTAAGAAGACCGCCGGTCGCAAGAAGGCCGGCGCGCGCAAGAAGACCGCACGGAAGAAGACGGCGGGCCGCAAAAAGGCCGGTCGCAAGAAGGCCGGCGGCCGTAAGAAGACCGCCGGTCGTAAGAAGGCCGGGACGCGCAAAGCCGTTCGCAAGACGGCCCGGCGCAAGACCACCCGCCGGAAGACGACTCGCCGCAAGGCAGCGTAGAGACGGACCCAACCCCGTTCGGGGGACGAAGCGCGTCGCGAGACAATTCTCGCGGCGCGTTTTTCTTTTGCGTGGGTGTATTGACTTTATATCAAGATATTGATATAAGCTGTGTAGACACTCGCCCTCGAAGGAAATCGAAAGCCATGCCGATCCTCTCCACCTCACTCGCCACCGGGTTGGCCGGTATCCTCAGCCTCGGCGCCTCGCCGATCGCCGCCGTCAACGCGCCGGTCACCGTCGTGTCCTGCGACTACAGCAGCCAGTGGCTGCCGTCGTCCTCGACCGGGATTCCGGAGTCCGCCTCGTTCCAAGGCGGCAACCTGCGCATCTCGTTCGTCAACCAGGCGCCGCTCACGGCGACCAGCGTCCGCTTCGCGGTCCACTATGCCGGCCGCACGCAGATCGTCGACGACGCCGGTACGTTCTCGACCGGTACGCCGATCGTGCAAGACTTCGCCCCGCTCGCAAACGCCGGCGCGTACGGCGCCGACGGCGCGCAGTGCGCGGTCGAGTCCGTGACGTTCAGCGACGGCTCCACCTGGCAGCCGGCGTAACCGCCGCGCGCCCCGACGCACCGGAATTCAGCAAGGACGGCCAGGCCGCTGGGGAACCAGCGGCCATGGCCGACTCGCCCGACGTCCTGCACCGCCTCGAAGAGCTGAGCGTTTGCGAGCACCTGCTCTCGAAGCTCAAGTACGCGCAGGCCGCGTCGCGGGCGGCGCTCGAGACGGAGTTCAGCCGGATCGGGATCACGATCCCGCAGTTCCTGGCGCTCGCCGCGATCGCGGAGAACGCCGACATCTCCAGCGCCGAGCTCGCGCGCATGAGCTACGTCTCGCCGCAGGCGATGATCACGATCGTCGCGCGCTTGCAGTCGGCCAAGCTCATCACGCGGGCGCCCGCCGCGGCGGGTGGACGGTCCCTCACGCTGCGGCTCACTGCCAAAGGCACGCGGCTGCTCAACGACGCGCGCGCGCACGCGTACGCGATCGAACGGTACGTCCTCGACGTGCTGGGACAGGACGCGTACGCGTCGCTTCTGTCGTCGCTCGATCGCGTGACGGACGCGCTCACGCGCGAAGGGACCGTCACGAAGATCGCACCCTGGGACACGTACGTGTCGCAAGCGCCCGAGTTCCCCGCCGGAGACGAGAAGGCGGTGTAGCGCCGCGGGCTCGAAGTGGGCGCCCCGTCTCACTTCTTTCCTGACAGGGGTGTCCGCTTGGAATCCGACCACGACGACCGCATCCTGCGCGCCGACGACACGCTCGTGCTCTTCGGCGACCTCCAGCCGAGAACGATCGCGCGCGAGACCACCGTCGACCAAGCGCGGCTCCGCACGTTCGCCGGCGCGCTCGCGCAAGTCGCGAAAATCTACGGCCTGCCCGTCATCATCACGACGACCAATCCGGAGCCGACGATCACCGGGATCACGTCGGTGTTCCCCGCCGTGCAGCCGATCCAGCGCACGATCCCCGCGGCGTTCCGCAACCCGCCGCTGGTCGACGCGATCCGCGACACGCACCGCAAGACGATTCTGATCGCGGGCGTCGCGACCGAGGTCGTCGTGCAGCTCGCGGCGCTCGGCGCGCTGCAAGCCGGCTATCGCGCGGAAGTCGTGACCGACGTCTGCGGCGGTCTGAGCGCGCGCAGCGAAGAGGCCACCTTCCGCCGGATGAACGAGAACGGCATCGTGCTGACGTCGCTCGCCGGCGTGTTCGGCGAGCTCGCGGGCGCGCTCAGCGATCCGCAGACGCAGCAGGCCGCGGCCGCGGTGCTCGGCGCGTACGCTAGCTGAAAAGGCGCTTCAGAAACGCGTCGTGCTTGTACGACGCGGAGCCGCCGAACTTCACCACCACGGCATCGGCGGACGGGACGACGTACATCGCTTGCCCGCCGGCGCCGCTGGCGTACACGACGTCGGGATGCTTCGGCAGCGGGCTGAGCCACCAGCCCAGGCCATAGCGCGGGTTCGCGTCGGAGCCGATGAAGCAGCGCGCGAGCGCGGCGCGCGGCACGATCGTCTTCTGTTCCCACCGGCCGCCGTCGCGCACGAGCACGCCGAACTTGCGCCACTCGCGCGCGGTGACGAACGCACCGGTGGGCAGCGGCTGCGTGCCGTCCTTGAGCTGCCGCCACGAGCCGATCCGTAGCCCGATCGGGTCGAGGACGCGTTCGTGCAAGTATGCGTGCGGCGAGAGCCCGCGCGGCGCGAGCTTGCGCGCGAGCACGGCGCCGAACACTTGCAGCGGGATCCCGCCGTACGTGAACGTTGCGCGCGGCTCATTCTTCAGCTCGACGGCAGTCGCGCTGTCGAACGACGGCACGGCGTTGCCCAAGCCGCCGAAACCGATCCCGCTGGTGAGCTGCAAGAGATCGCGCAGCCGCACGCGCGCCTTCGCGCCTTCAGCCCAGCCGGATAATGTCTGCGCGACCGGCTCGTCGACGTCGAGCAAGCCGTCGTGCTGTGCGGCGACGGCGAGCGCGCCCCAAAAGCTCTTCGTGCCGCTGTAGAGCGCGTGCGGCTTGTCCGCGTCGTAACCGCCGCCGTACCGCTCGAACACGACGTCGGCGCCGCGCTGCACCAGCAGCGCGTGCAGCGCGTGCCGCTCGGCGTACGCGGCGGCCGCGTCGACGTTCAACGCCGCTGCGGTCAGAGCGTGCGGCGGCGCGTCGACGCGGTGCCCGGCGAGATGGCGAACGTCACGAACTCGTACACGACGATCGTCGTCGTCATCGTGCCCAGGTCGAACTGTCCTTGTCCGCCGTAGCTCGTGTCCACCGTAGCCGCAGGACACCCGCCGCTCTCGTTGACCGACGCGACACCGTCGATTGACACGGCGGCAAGCGCGGCGATCGCGTCCGCTTTGCGCCGTGCGTCAGCGAGCGCGGAGGCGCGCGCGGTCTGCTCCGGCTGCGCGCAGTCGTCGAGCCGCGCGGAGAACACCACGTTGTCGATCGCCATGCCAGGGTGCAGCGCGACGTATGCGGTCGCAGCTCCGCCGATACGGTCGAGCTTCTCGTGCGTCGCGGCGCGAACCGTGCCGCGCACGAGCACCTGGGTGCCGTTGCCCACCCGCGGCCCGCTCGGTCCGATCGCCGGATCCTCCACGCCCGCCGCCCGCAACGCGGCAAGCGCGTTCGCCTCGTCCGCGATGCCGCGCACCTGGGCCGTGAGCTGCACGGTCTTCACCGGGACGCGCACGGAGCCGGTACCCTGGACGGTGATGCCGCCGGCGCCCGGGAGGCGCGGCGCGGGTCCGCCTTGCGCGTCCGCCGCGAGCGGGAGCAGCACCATGGCGAGGACGGCCAGCCGCATCTTCATCATCAGCCCTTCGTCGAGCGCAGATGCATTCCGGTTCAGCGGGCGCTACTCCAGGCGCGACTCCGCCAAGTCGAGGTCCCACTCGAGGCTGCGGTAGACCGTGTCGGTGACCCCGCCGCTGGTGCGCAGCCCGTGCAGCGCGCGGCGCTCGGCGGCGTAGGCCTCGCGTCGCATGCGTCGCTCGATCTCGTGCTGCTGCGCGTCGTCGACCGGCTCGGCGCCCTCCGCGTGCGCGCTGAAATGCGCCACGCGCTGCTCGTAGTCGGCGTGCAGCCGGCCCGCGACTTCCCACTCGGCCGTCGTCGAGAACGACGCTTCGAGCGTGCGCAGGTGATCGCGCACCGCTTCGGCGACCTGCACGCGCACCAGCGCGATCGCCTTGCCGTCGTCGTCGGGGTCGCGCACGTTCCAGCGCCGGATCAGCCACGGCATCGCGAGCCCTTCGCCCACCAGCGTCACGAGGATGACGACGAACGTTACGAACAGGATCAGATCGCGCTGCGGGAACGGCGCGCCGCCGGCGATCGTCTCGGGGAGCGCGAGCGCCGCGGCGAGCGACACGATCCCGCGCATCCCCGCGGTGCTCAAGACGAAGATCCACTGCCAAGGCGGATCGGGGCCTTCGCGCTCGCGGATCTTGGGGAACAGCCATCGCCGGCCGTACGCCGCCGGGAACATCCAAAAGTACCGCACGGCGATGACGACGACGGAGATCACCAGCGACCAGCCGATCAGCGTCGCGAGCGAATAGCCCGCGAGCCCGTGCACGATGCTGCGCAGCTGCAAGCCGATCAGCACGAACGCCGCGCCGTTGAACACGAAGAACAGCAGGTTCCACACCGAGGCGGCCGCGATGCGCGCGTCGGCGTCGAAGATCTGCGTCGACTTGCGGCTCATGTAGATGCCGCCGCTCATCGCGGCGAGCACGCCGGAGGCGTGGATCGCTTCGGCGGGCACGTACAGCGCGAACGGCGTGACGAGCGAGATCGACACCGCGATCAGCTGGTCCGACAAGCCCGCGCGGCGGATCGCCACCGCGATCTTCGTGATGAGCCAGCCGATCGCAAGGCCCGCGGCGACGCCCGCGACGACGACGTACACGAAGCTCAGCGTCGCGGCGAGCAGCGAGAACGCGCCGGTCGCGACGGCGATCACCGCGAAGCGGTAAATCACTAGGCCCGTCGCATCGTTGACGAGGCTCTCGCCGCTGACGATGGTGAGCAGCGTGCGCGGTAAGCCGACCTCCTCGGCGATCGCGTCGGTGGCGACCGCGTCGGTGGGCGAAAGGATCGCGCCGAGCACGAAACCGAGCGCGAGCGGAAACCCCATCATCCAGTGCGCGACGTACGCGACCACCACCGAGGTGAACGCGACCAAACCGATCGCGAGCATGAAGATCGGCTGGTAGAAGCGCTTGAACGCGCGGTAGTCCGTGGTCCAGCCGTCGCCGAAGATCAGCGCCGGCAAGAACAGCAAGAACACGGTCTCGGGCGCGAGCGTCACGGCCGGCACGCCCGGGATCAGCGACAGCACGAGCCCGCCGATCACGAACACGATCGGGTACGGCACGCGCAGCTTCTTGGCGATCAGCGCGAGCGCCACGATCGCCGCGAGCAGCACGGTGAGGAAGACGCCGGTCATGCTTCGCGCACCTGGCGCTGCGTCAGCGCGATCCACAGCGCGAACACCACCGCGATCGCGCCGCCCAGCACGAACGTCCAGCGCAGCTCCAGCCACGTCGCGAGCGCGCCGACGATCAGCGAGCCCAGCGGCACCAAGCCCAGCAGGATCATCGAGTAGACCGAGATCGCGCGGCCGCGCATGTCGTCCGGCGCCAGCGTCTGCAACAGGATGTTCGACGACCCGATGAAGCTCATCGTCGCGAGCCCGACCAGCACGAGGATCGCCGCCGCGATCCCGAAGTGCGTCGTCAGGCCGAGCGCGGCGACGCCGACCGCGCCGACGATCGCGGAGAACAGCCAGATGCTGCCGCGCCGGTCGCCGCCGGTCGCGGCGGTGAAGAACGCGCCCGCGATCGCGCCCACGCCGCTGGCGGCCATGAGCCACCCCAGCCCTTTCGCGTCGGTGTGTACGACGTGCACGGCGTACGCCGGCAGGATGAAGTTGTAGGGCCGGTACGTCAGCGACGTGACGGTCAGCAGCAGCACGACCCAGCGCAGCACCGGATGCCCCATCAAGAAACGCAGGCCGTCGACGATCGCGCCGAACACGTTGCCGCGGCGCGTGCTCGACGGCGGCGCGGGCCGCATGAAGATCAGCGCGACGACGACCGCGAGCGTGCTGAGCGCGTTGACGAGAAAGCACGGCGCGACGCCGATCCCCGCGATCAGCAAGCCTGCCAGCGGCGGGCCCACGACGCTGGGCGCGTTGAACGCGACGGAGTTCAAACCGATCGCGCCGCCGATGTACTCGCGCGGCACCATCAGCGGCACCCAGCTCTGCCGCGCCGGCGCGTCGAACGACTGCGTCGCCGCTTGAAGACCGCTCGTGATCATCAGCGTCCACAGCGGCGCGTGGTTCGTCGCGACGAGCGCGAACAGCACGAACGACAGCGTCGACGTGCAGCTGTTCGTGACGAAGAGCACGATGCGGCGCGGGTAGCGGTCGGCGACCACGCCCGCGAGCGGCGACAGCAGCAGCACGGGGACCGCGCGCGCGGCGCCGAGCAGGCCGATGTCGAGCGAACCGATGCGCGCGTTGGGCGCGAGCGACGCGACGTAGTAGCCGAGCGCCGTGAACTGCATCCACGTCCCGAGGTTGCCGACGAGCAGCCCGCTCCACAGCAGGCGAAAGTCTCTGAAGCGGAACGGTCCGAAGAAGCCGGGGCGGCGATCGGGGATCCGCGGTTCGGCGCTCACCCGCCCGCGGCGCGCACCGCGGCGACGATGACGTCCGCGGTGCCTTCGATCTCGAACTTCGCCGTGTCGACGACGAGATCGTAGTTGCGCGGATCGCCCCAGGTCACGCGGTACCCTTCGCGCGCGTACGTCCGCCGCGCCTCGTCGATGCGCCCGATCTCCGCGCGCGCCTCGGCATCGCCGACGCCGAGCGACTCGGCGACGTGCGCGGCGCGCCAGTCCAGCGGCGCCTTGACGAACACGCGCAGCACGTCCGGGCGCGGGCCCAGGATGGTTCCGCCCATGCGGCCGACGATCACGGCGTCGCCCGCGGCCGCTTCCTCGCGCACCGCTTCCTCGATGGCGCGGCGCGTCTCGGCGGGCGAGTCGTCGGTCGCCGGCGGCTGCGAGGCTTCCGGCACGCCGCCGCCGAGCTGCTCCAAGACCCGCTCGCCGAACCCGCGCGGCCGCTCGGTGGCGGTCTGCACGACGTCGGCCGACGTGCCCAGCCGCCAAGCCGCGACCACGGGGAGCTGCTCGTCGACGAGCCGGTAGCCGAGCTTCTCGGCGACGGCGCGCGACACGGCGAGCGCCGAGGCGCCGTACGCGCGCGAGACGGTGACGATCACGAGCCGGAGCGCTCCACCGCCACGACGTTCCGTGGAACGGACGCGCCGAACCTTCGCGGGCCAGGAAACCGCGCGCCCGAGGTGTTACGCCCCGGCATGGAGCCGCAGACGTTCGCAGCCCGGGTCGACGAAGTCGACCGGCGCATCCGTGAGATCGAGCCCGGAGCCGCGGCGGAGATCCGGCGCAACGACGGCACGCCGCAGAGCGCGACGTGGGAGCGCGGCGGCTCGTGGGCGACGCTCACGCTGCACGACGGGAAGTGGCCGCGGCTGGAGTTGAGCCTGCACAACGGCAGCGCCGAGCATCCGGAAGCGCTCGAGATCGGCATCGACGAAGCGGACGTCGTGAACATGATCGCGGTCCCGGTCGCGGACTTGCTCGCGCGCGCTAGCTCAGACGCGCACTAGCTGAAATACGCGTCGTCGAGCAGCGGCACCGCGACGCCCGGTGCCGGCGCTTCGAACGCGAACAGCGCTCCCGCGTGCGGCTTCTTCGCTGCGCGCGTTCGTGCCGAACGGTTTCGCCGAGCTCGTCACGTACGCCGTGCGTAAATCCGCGCCGCCGAACGCGATCATCGTCACGTTCGGCACCGGCAGCCGTACCTCGCGCTCGACGCGGCCGTCAGGGGTGAAGCCGCACGACCTTGCCCGCGCCGTACACAGCGGTCCAATAGCAGCCGTCGCTGTCGGTCGCCGCGCCGTCGGGACCGCCGCGCGGCGCTTCGACGCGCGCGAACGTGCGCCGTTCGCTCAACATGCCGGCATCGATGTCGAGCACGTCGTACGCCCACACTTCCTGCGCCATCGTGTCGGCGTGGTACATCGTGCGCTCGTCCGCGCTCCATGCAAGGCCGTTGGAGATGCGCACCGTCGGCGACTTCGCGGTCTGATCGCCGTTGGGCTCGATGCGGTGCAGCGGCGCCCCTTTAGCGCCTTCGCCGCGGGCGTCGAGCGGCGCCCATGCGGGTCCCACCCAGAAGCGCCCGCGCGGATCGGTTTTGCCGTCGTTCCAGAAGAACCGGTGCGCATCGAACGGCGCCGGAGCGAACGGGTCGAGCCGTGCGGTGCGCCGGTCGAAGCGAAACAGCCCGGTGCGCAGCGCGACGAGCATGTGATCCCCCGAACCCAACGCGAACGATCCCGTCCACGCGGGCATCACCCACTCCTCGTCCACGTTCGTGCGCGGATCGAAGCGGTGCAGCTTCGCGGCAAAGGTATCGCACCAGTACAGCACGCCTTCGTCCGCAGACCACGTGGGGCACTCGCCGTTGTACGCACGCGCTTCGAGCACGACGTCGACTTCTGTCTTCATACCTTCAGCTCCACGCCGAACTCGATGATGCGGTCCGGGGGGATGCCCAGGGAGTCGGTCAGCGGGTTTGCGTTGCGCATCATGTAGCTCAGCAGCCAGCGGCGCCATTTCGGGAAGCCGTGGCCCGGTTCGTTGCGCGGCGTGATGCGCGGGCGGGCCAGGAAGTAGTCGGCGTCTTCCAGCTCGATCTCTTTGGGGATCTGCGGGCGGCAGCGGGTGAGGATGTCGCCCACGTTCGGCTCTTCCATGAAGCCGTAGTTCGCCGTGATCCGCGTCAGGCGCGGCACGATCTGCTCGACGCTCACGCGCTGGTCCGGATCGACGTACGGCCGGCGGTGGTTGATGATGGTGAGCAGCACGACTTCGTCGCGCAGCACGCTCTTGTGCAGCCAGTGATGGCGCAGGATGAACGGGATGCCTTCGGGATGCGGCGTGAGGAAGATCGCGGTGCCGTCGGTCGTCGAGGCCGGCCGGTGATCGACCTCGCGCACGAACTCTTCGACCGGCGTCGACAGCGCGGCGAGCGCCATCGCGAGCCGGCGCCGGCCCGCGACCCAGGTGGTGAACAGCGTGAAGATCACCAGCGCGATCGCGACGGGGATGTAGCCGCCCTGCGGCAGCTTCGGCAAATTGCCGGCCAAGAACGCGCCGTCGACGATCAGGAACAGCGCCACGAGCGGGACGATGGCGGGCCACGACCACTTGAAACGCCGTCGCAGCAAGACGCCGATCACCAGCGAGTCCGCGAGCATCGTGAGCGTGACGGCGAGGCCGTACGCTGCACCGAGCCGGTCGGAGCTGCGGAACGCGACGACGAGCGCGAGGCAGGCGATCGCGAGCATCACGTTCACGAACGGCATGTAGATCTGTCCTTCGACGCTGTGCGACGTGTGCACGACCTTCAAGCGCGGGAGATAGCCGAGCTGCACCGCCTGCTGCGTGAGCGAGAACGCGCCCGTGATCAGCGCTTGCGACGCGATCACCGTGGCGGCCGTCGCGAGCGCGATCATCGGCATCAGCGCCCACGCCGGAAACAGCAGGTAGAACGGATTCTTCAGCGCGCTCGGGTCCATGAGCGCGAGCGCGCCTTGGCCGTAGTAGTCCAGCAGCAGAGCCGGGAACACGCCCGCGTACCACGCGAGCCGGATCGCTTTGCGGCCGAAGTGCGCGAGGTCGGCGAACATCGCCTCGACGCCGGTCACGCACAGCACCACGGCGCCGAGCACGAGGATCGCGGCGACGCGGTTTTGCGCGATGAAACCCAGCGCGTACAGCGGGTTGAACGCGGCTAGCACGCGCGGGTCGTGCGCGACCGCGACCCCGCCCGCGAGCGCGAGCGCGGCGAACCACAGCACCATCACGGGCCCGAACACCGCGCCGATCTTGCCCGCGCCGCGCGACTGCACCGCAAAGAGCGCGATCAGAATCCCGACGGTCAGCGGGACGATGAAGCGCTCCGCGGCGGGCGCCGCGACGCCGATCCCTTCGACCGCGGAGAGCACGGAGATCGCCGGCGTGATCACGCCGTCCCCGAACACCATCCCCGCCGCGAACAGCAGCATGTACGTCACGACGGTCAGCGGCGCCGGGATGCCGACGCGGCTCGTCGGGCGCAGCTGCGCGAGCAGCGCCAGCGTCCCGCCTTCGCCGTGGTTGTCCGCGCGCAGCACGACGGTCGCGTACTTCACGCACACGACCAGGATCAGCGCCCACGTGATCAGCGACAGGATGCCGAGCACGTGCTCGGGCGTCGGCGTGAAGCCGCGGCCCGCGGTGAAGCACTGCTTGAACGCATACAGCGGGCTGGTGCCGATGTCGCCGAACACCACGCCGAGCGCCGCGAGCGCGAGCGGTGCCGTGCGCGCCTCGTGCAGCGGGCCGGGCGCCGAGGATCGCGTTCGGGCTATCGGGTCGGCGTCCATACGTGCGTAAGGCTACCCGTTCAGCGGGACGATCCGCTCACATCGAGACCGTCACGCCCAATTCGACGCGGCGCTCGGCGCGGATGTGGAGGTCGTCCGGGAGCGGCCGAGCGTTGCGCAGCAGCGCCGAGAACAGCTCGCGCCGCCAGCCCGGCATCCCGCCCTTGAGCGCCGCCTCGATCTTCGGGTCGGCATAGAAGAACGACGTGTCGTCGCGGTCCAAGTTCAACCCGAACGCCTCGCACGAGCGCAGGATCGGCCCGATCTCCGGCGCCTCCATGTAGCCGAAGCGCGCGATCACGCGCACCAGCCGCAGCGACATGCGCTCGACCGTCACGCGGTCGAAATCCGTCAGCAGATACGGCGTCGGCGCGCGCGCGATGTTGAGCACGACGATGCGCTCTTCTTGCGCGCGGTCGCGGATCCAGCGATGGCGCGCGAGGAACGGCACGCCGCGCGGGTCGGGCGTGAGGAACACCATCGTGCCGTGCTCGCCCATCCCCGCCGGCAGCTTCTCGAGCACCGTCTCGATCGGGATCTGCTGCTCCGCGAGCGCCTTGGTGAGCGAACGGCGGCCTTCGAGCCACGTCAGGCTCATGAGTACCAGCGTGCCGCCGATCGCGAGCGGGATCCAGCCGCCGTGCACCACCTTGGGCAGCGACGCGAGGATCAGGCTGCCGTCGACGATCACGAAGCCCGTGACGAGCGCGAGCGACAGGCCGCGGTTCCAGTGCAGCACCCGCGTGATCACGACGAAGTACGTCAGCGACGTGCACAGCATCGTGAAGCCGATCGCCACGCCGTACGCCGCCGCGAGCGCGTCGCTGGAGCGGAAGCCGACGACGAGGATCGCGCAGCCGATCCCGAGCCACCGGTTGACGGACGGGACGAACACCTGGCCCTTGTAGCGGTGCGACGTGTGCTGCACGAGCACGCGCGGCGCGAGGTTGAGCGCGATCGCCTGCTCGATGAGCGTGAACGTGCCGGAGATGAGCGCCTGCGACGCGATGACCGTCGCCATCGTCGCGAGGATCACCATCGGGATCAGTGCCCACGACGGCGCGAGCGCGTAGAACGGGTTGGCGATGCTGCGCGGGTCGTACAGCAGGTTCGCGCCCTGGCCGAAGTAGTTGAGCACGAGCGCCGGGAACACCAGCGTGTACCAGCCCGTCACGATCGGTCCGCGGCCGAAGTGCGACAGGTCGGCGTACATCGCTTCGACGCCGGTCACCGCGAGCACCACGCCGCCCAGGATGGTGAAGCCGACCAGCCCGTTGCGCGTGGCGAACTGCAGCGCGTACCGCGGGTCGACGGCGTGCAGCACCTCGGGATGGCGCACGACGGCCAGCGCGCCGAGCAGGGCGATCGTGATGAACCACGCCAGCATCACGGGGCCGAACAGCGCGCCGACGCGTTCCGTGCCGTTGCGCTGCAGCGCGAACAGCATCACGATCACCAGCAGCGAGATCGGCACGACGTACGGCTCGAACGCGGTCGACGCGATCGCGAGGCCCTCGACGGCGGACAGCACGGAGATCGCCGGCGTGATGATGCCGTCGCCGATCATCGTCGACGAGCCGATGATGACGATGATCGTCAGTGCGGTGCCGCGGATCATGGTGCCCTGGATGCGGCCGCCGGTGGCGAGCGCCAGCAGCGCGAGGATGCCGCCTTCGCCTTCGTGGTCGACGCGCGTGATGAACGTCGCGTACTTCACGCACACCACGATCACGAGCGCCCAGAACAGCAGCGAGCAGATGCCCAGCACGTCGGCGAGCCCGCCCTTCGAGCCCGCCAGGCCCAAGCACAGCTTGAGCGTGTAGAGCGGGCTGGTGCCGATGTCGCCGAACACGACGCCCAGCGCGGCGACGGTCAGGAAGATCGGTGTTTTTGGTCCGCGCCGGGTCACAGGGTGTCATACTCGCGCGCGGGGGCGAGGATTCCCCTCGCGACCGCGCGGGCGACGGCGCGGGCGCGGGAATTCACGCCCAGCTTGCCGGTCACACGGGCGACGTGCGTCTCCACCGTGCGCGCGGAGACCACGAGGCGCTGGGCGATCTCGCGGTTGGTGAGTCCGGCGGCAAGGAGTTCCAGGATCTCGCGCTCGCGCGCGGTCAGCGGTTCCAGCGGCTCGTCCGCCTGCGGCGGCGCGTCGCGGCCGCGCAGGTACGGCGCCGCAAGGCGCACGGCGACGTGCGTCTCGAAGCGCGGGCCGCCGCGCGTCGCGCGCGCGAGCGCGTCGTCGTAGTCCGATGCGCGCGCGGTGCCGTGCGCGATGCCGTGCAGGACCGCGCCGAGCGCCGCGAGCCGCGGCGGTTCGGCGCGGCGCGCGATCAAGCCGTCGAACGGCGCGCTGCGCAGCGGCGTCTCGACGTCGCGTCCGGCGAGCGCGTCGAGCAGGTCGAGCGTCTCCGCCGCCGCCCACAGCGCGACGGCGTCGGCGCCGTCGACGGGCGTCGCCGCGGACAGCGCCGTGCGCGCGCGCTCGCGGCGGGCCGGCGCGTCGCTCGCATTCGCGAGCGCGGCGAACGTCGCCGCGTCGGCGCGCGCCAGCGGATCGTCGTCGCCGCTCGCCGCGAGCGCGGCGAGCAGGTCGCCGTCCAGCGCGTCGGCGCGCGCGAGGATGCGCGACGCGAGCGTGCGCACGCGCTCCGCGTCGCGCGCGTACCACGCCGCGTCCGCCGAGCGCAGCGCGGCGCGCGCCTCGCGACGGGCGAGCGCGGTGTCGCCCGCGTGCAGCGCGGCCTCGGCGAGCGCGCCGTGCAGCGACGCCGCTTGCGGCCGCAAGCCGAACGGCCGCGCGATGCGCTCGGCTTCGCGCGCGAGCTCGTACGCCGCCGTCGTCTCGCCGCGCAGCAGCGCGAACCGCGCCGCCCACACCAGCGCACCGAAATAGCGCACGAGATCGTCGCTCGCCGACCACGTCTCGATGAGCACGCCGGCGTGGTGCTCCGCCGCTTCGAAGTCGCCGAGCGCGGCGTGCGCGTACGCGGCGAGCGGCGCGACGTCGGCAAGCACGGCAGGATCGCCGGCGTCGACCAAGCCGTCCAGCCGCGCGAGCGCGTGTGCGAACCGCCCGGCCACCGCGTCGGCCCAGCCGGCGCGCACGATCGCTTTGCCGAGCGCGGCCGCGCCGTGCGCCGGCGCGCGCGCGAGCACGTCGTCGATGCGCTCCGCGGACACCGGCTCGCTGCGCGCGAGGTCGGCTTCCACGGCTTGCAGCCGTGCCTCGAACGCGAGCGCGGCGTCGTCGCGCGCGTCCGCCTCGCGCGCAGCGGCAGCGAACGACGCGCGACCGTCGTCGCCGCGCGCTTTCGCGAGCAGCCCTTCCACCAGACAGATCAGCGCGGGTTCGTCGCTGCGCGCGGCGCGCACGCGCGCGAGCGCACCGCGGACGCCGTCCGCGAGGCCCGATGCGATCGCAGACGGCGCGTGTGCGCGCAGGAACGCGAGGTCCGCGGATGCGTCGTGCGCGCGCTCGAGATGGAACAGCGCCGGGCGGAGCCGTCCCGCGCGCGCGTATGCGTGCGCGGCGTCCGCGTGGCGGGCGGTGAGCGCGCGTTCGCCGACGCGCCGCCCGAGCGCTTCGCGGATCAGCGGGTGCACGCGAAAGCCTGTGCGCAGCGGCGCGACGAGCGTCGCGTCCGCGGCCTGCGCCGCGAGGCGCGCGGCGAACGCGGCGTCGCCCGGTGCGACCACATCGGGCTCGACCGTCTCGTACGCAACGAGCGCTTCGAGCTGCGCGCGGTCGGCGGCGTCGAGCGCGTCGAGCCGGTGCGCGACCAGCTCGTCGAGCAGCACGTCCGACGCGGCGGGCGCGCGCAGCGCGAGCGCGACCGCGATCGGCCAGCCTTCGGTGCGGCGCAGCAGCGCGTCCGCGCGCGCGTCGTCGAGCGCGACGCCGAGCGAGCGCGCGAGCGCGCGCGTGCGGGGTACGTCGAAGCGCAGGGCGTTCGCGTCGACGAGCGCGCCGCGGCCCGCCGCGACCGCTTCGGGCAGACCGACGTCGAGCGGCACGCGCGCGAGCAGCACGAGCCGGACGGAGCCGGGCATGCGCCGCGCGACGCTGCGCGCGAACTCAGCAAACGACGCGCCGAGCACGTGCGCGTCGTCGACGACGATGCGCAGCGGCGCGTCGACGTGCGTGAGCTCCTCGGCGAACGCCGCGCCGAGCCGCTCCGCGTCGGCGCCTTGTTCCGCGAGCGCGAGCGTGAGCCGGCCGACGTCGGGACGCACCATGCGCACGCGCGCGAGCAGCGCGGCGGCGAAGGCGCCGGCCTCCCACGGCTGCGCGTCGTACCACGCGACGTCCGGCGCGTCCTCGAGCGCGGCGTGCACGCTCGTCGTCTTGCCGTAGCCCGCGGGTGCTTGCACGACGACCAGCGCGGCCTCGTGGAGTGCTCGCGCGAGCGCGTCGGGGAGCATGAGCGAGCGCTTCGCTGCGGCCTAGACGTCCTTCCCGTCCGCGGCGCCCTTTTCGAGCTCGAGCGCCGCGCGCTCGCGCTCCGCGCGCGTGCCGCGCCGCGGTTTGGGCTCCATCGGTCCGGCGCCGGTCTTGAGCCGCACCGCCAGCCATTGCTCCGCGCCGAGCCGTCCGGCCGCCTGGGGCGGCGTCTGATTCGCCGGCTTCTTCTTCTTCGTTTTCTTCGCTTTTGTCACGAGTTCGCAATGCCGCCGTGTGGTTATCGTAAATGCGCGCGCGCGGGACGGGTTTTTCGAACTCTGTTGCCAACCCGAGGGTTCGATCCTTCGTGATCGCGCGCGCGGCGCCGTGGTTCTCACGGCGCGCGCGTCTTTCCGTGTCTTGCATAGGGGCTCTTCGACCGTGCTCAAACGTGCGCTATCGCTCATCCTCCTCGCGTCGCTCGCCGGTTGCGCCGGCGGTCACGTGACGTCGGCCGTTCCGCACGCCGCGGCCGTGAACGCGCCGTCGAGCGGCGCGCGGGCGACGACGTCGTTCGTGGTGACGATCCCGCGCGCGACGGCGACGTCGGCGCAGCGCCGCGCGCCGCGCTACATCTCGCCGGCGACCGGGTCGCTGGGCATCACGATCGATCCCGGCAGCGCCAACCAGGGCTTCGCCGCGATGAACATCGGGCCGGGCGATCCGAACTGCAACACGCCGACGCCCGTCTCGCCGCTGCAGTGCACGGTGACCGTGTCGGTGCTGCCGGGCTCGCACACGTTCGACTTCCGCACGTACGACGGCCGCCTCGACACGAACGGCAACCCGCAAGGCAGCGTGCTCTCGACCAACCTCGGCTTCCCGTTCAACGTCGTGCCCGGCCAGAACAACAGCTTGCACTTCGTGCTGCAGGGCATCCCCACCGGCATCAGCGTGCTGCCGCAGGCGAACCAAGACGTGCGCGGCGACCAGACGGGCGGCTTCGACCTCTACGGCGCGTACAAAGCCGACGGCACGACGGTCTTCCCGCGAAAATTCACGGTCGTCTCGACGGACGCCGACGGCAACTTCATCGTCGGCGCCGGTTCGCCGGTGCTCACCGTGACCAGCTCGAACAACGGCGCGCTGTCCGACGGCGTCGTGTCCGCGAGCAACCCGAACCTGTTCACCGTCACGCCCGCCGGCTGGGCGTACAACACGGGCTTCCAGCTCGTCGTGACCGCGACGCCGTCGACCGCCGCGAGCGCGAACAGCGGCGCGTCGCCGCTGACGGTCAACGTCCCGGTGCGCTACGCCGCGCGCAACGCGCCGCGCATCTACCTCTCCGGCGGACCGGGCCAGAACTGGGTCAAAGTCTACGACGAGTTCGGCAACGCGGTGAACGTGCCGGGCACCTGGCCGAACATTTCAGGTCCGATGGGGCTCGCGTACGATTCGTTCCAGGGCCGTATCATCGTCGCGAACTATTCGAACAATACCGTGAAGGCGTACGACCTCGACGGCAACGCCGCCGGTCCCAGCAACGCGATCACGCTGGTAAACCCGATGTCGGTGGCGATCGACACGGACACCCAGCGCATCGTCGTCGCCACGCACGACGTGGGGCTGTTCGTCTTCGACACCTCGGGCAGCCCCGTCACGACGAGCGGCAACTGGAAACAGCCCGCCAACCCGGTTCACGGCACGCCCAACGCGTATCCGTACGACGCGACGGCGCTGCTGATCAGCGAGCGCGGCCGCGGCAACGCCGGCAGCGTCTACGTCAACGACACCGCGTCGGGCTCGATCGTCGTCTACGATGCGGACGGCAACTGGCGGATGGCGTTCGACGCGCACAACGGCGTGTCCGGACTTGCGCAAGACCCGGTCTCCGGCCGCATCTACGGAACGTTCGGCGCACGTCCGGTGCTGGTGTTCGACGAGATCGGCAACCTCATCGACGTCCCCGGGTCGTTTCTCAACACCCACCAACCGGTCGGGATCGGGTACAACCCGGCGAACGGTTTGCTCTACGTGAACAACTCGCAAGGCGCGGCGCACGCCGGTGCCAACGTCACGGTCTACGACCAGAGCGGCAACCAGATCGCGACCGCCGGCGCGTTCACCGGCGCGGACAACGGCTGGGGCCTCACGATCGTCCCGTAGCATCCGAGGCGACGGAGGCCGCACGGCCGAAGTCGCCTCGTCCATGCCCATCATCGAGACGCGGGACCTGCGCAAGGTGTTCCGCTCGCTCGTCCGCCGTCCGGGTGTCGCGGGGACCCTGCGCACGCTGTTCTCGCGCGACTACGAGGACAAAGTGGCCGTCGAAGGCATCACGATGGCGCTCGACGAGGGCGAGCTCGTGGGCTACATCGGCCCCAACGGCGCCGGCAAGTCGACGACGATCAAGATGCTCACCGGCATCCTCGTGCCGACGTCGGGCACCGTGAACGTCGCGGGGCTCGTACCGCACGAACAGCGCCAGAAGAACGCGCGCAACATCGGCGTCGTGTTCGGGCAGCGCTCGCAGCTGTACTGGGACCTGCCGCTGGTCGAGTCGTTCGAGCTGCTGCGCGCGATCTACGGCATCCCCGCCGCGCGCTATCGCGCCAACCTCGACCACTTCACCGAGACGCTCGACATGGCGCCGTTCCTGCGCACGCCCGTGCGGCAGCTCTCGCTCGGCCAGCGCATGCGCGGCGACTTCGCGGCCGCGATGCTGCACGATCCGCCCGTGGTGTTCCTGGACGAGCCGACGATCGGGCTCGACGTCGTCGCGAAGGAAGCGATCCGCGAGTTCATCGGGCGCGTGAACCGCGAGCGCGGCACCACGTTCATCCTCACGACGCACGACCTCGCCGACGTGGAGCGCCTCTGCCGCCGCATCGTCCTGATCGACAAGGGCACGCTGGTGTACGACGGCGAGATCGACGCGCTGCGCGACCGCTACGGCACGCACCGCACGCTGGTGGTGACGTTCGCGGAGCCGACGCCCGAGGTGCACGTCGCAGGCGCGGAGCTCGAATCGCGCGAGGGCGACGTGGTGCGGCTGCGGTTCGACCGCCGCACCGTGTCGGCGGAAGTCGTCATCCGCCGCGTCGCGGACGCCTACTGCGTGCGCGACCTGTCGATCGAGGAGCCGGAGCTCGAGTCGATCATCCGGCGCATCTACCTCGAAGGCTACAGCGACGCGCCAGCTTCGCCCGAAGGCGAAGCCACTACGGCACCCGCGTGATCAACTGCGGGTGCGCGTTGAGCCCCAGCACGCCGATCGACGACTGATGGTCCGCACCGTCGCTATGAAAAACGAGCACGAGCTGCGAGCCGGCGGGCATCTCGAGCGGCGAGTCGACCGTCACGTCGGCCGTGCCTTGGCCGCTGGCGGTGAAGCTGTTCTGCGCGCCGGCGAGGTCCAGCGGGGTGAACACCGCGCCGGTGCGGCCCGCGAGCTGGCGCACGAACAGGCTGTACCGGCCGTTGGGGATCAGGCGCAGGAACGTCGCGTGCACCTTCGTCGTCTTCGGCCCCGGATCGAACGTCGCGGTGCCGAGGGCGGTCCGCCAGCTGCCCAGGCCGGTATGGATGGACTCGCCGCGCGCGTTGTACAGCACGGCCGCGTCGGAGTCGTTGTCGCCGGGCGGGCGGATCCCGTAGTCGTGCGGGTTGTCGCCGGTCTGCGCTTGCGCGCTGGCGTCGCGGACGAACACTTGGGGCGGCTGCGCGGTGGTCGCGGCGGTGACGGGCTGAAACGTCGCGCTCGCAAGCGCGAGGAGCACGGCTGCTGCTAGCATGTCCGTAATACGCTTCGCGCACCCGCCGCGTTCCCTCGCCGAGCTGCTCGCGCCCTACGCCGCCTTCGCGGCCAAGGCGTTCTCGCGCGAAGCGACCTACCGCATGGAAGTCTTCACCAACGTGGGGTCGCTGATCGTGCGGCTCTATCTGATGAAGATGGTGTGGGTCGCGCTGTACGCGCAGAACGCCGCGCCGGCCGGGGTCCCGCTCCACGCGGTACTGACCTACACGTGCGTCGCGCTGCTGATGTCGCTGGTGCTGGAGATCGACGGCACGCGCGCGATCCGCGAGAAGATCCGCGAAGGCACGATCGCGACCGATCTGATGAAGCCGATCAGCCTGCCGATGTACTTCTTCGCCGACGGCGTGGGGATGACGCTGCTGCACGCGGTGCTGATCGTCCCGGCGCTGCTGCTGTCGCTGTTCATCGTGCGCATCGACGTGCCGCCCGCGCACGTGCTCGCGGCGTTCGCGCTGAGCTTCGTGCTGGGCTACCTCGTCAACTTCATGCTGAACTTCCTGATGAACTGCGTGGCGTTCTGGACGCTGGAGACGTTCGCGATCCAGCTCGTGGTGCGCTGGGTGAGCGACCTGCTCAGCGGCCAGATCGTGCCGCTGATCTTCTTCCCCGGCGTCTTGCAGCGCATCGTGCTCGCGCTGCCGTTCGCGGCGATCTACTCGACGCCGCTGCTGATCTATCTCGGAAAGATCCCGCCGTCGGGCTATCTCGCCGCGATGGCGGCGCAGATCGGCTGGGCGGCGGCATTCGCAGTGCTGTCGGCGGTGGTGTGGCGCGCCGCGCAGCGCCGCGTCGTGGTGCAAGGCGGGTGATGACGATCCGGCGCGCGCAGCCGCACGACCGGGACGCGCTCGCCGCCCTGGCGTTCCGCTCCAAAGCGCATTGGGGATACGACGACGCGTTCATGCAGCGCTCGCGCGAGGCGCTCACGCCGAGCGACGTCTACCTCGCGAACGATCCGGTGTTCGTCGCCGTCGATGACCGCGGCATGGCGATCGGTTTCTACGGCTTCGTGCGCGAAGGGCGCGACCTGTGGCTGAACGATCTGTGGGTCGAGCCCGCGGCCATCCGCACCGGCGCGGGAAGCGCGCTGTTCGCGCACGCCGTGGAGACGGCGCGCGCGAACGGCGATGCGGCGTTCTTCATCGAGTCGGATCCGAACGCCGAAGGCTTCTATCTCGCGATGGGCGCGGCGCGCGCGGGCGAACGCGTCGCCGCAAGCAGCGGACGCGTCCTCCCCGTGCTGCGCTACGCGCTGTGATGCGGTGTTACTTGCCGTGCTTGGTCGTGAGCTGGATGCGCGTCGTCGTGTCGTCGAGGTTCGCGACGATCACCGACTGGTTGCCGTCCGCGTGCTCGCTCGAGAACGTTCCGACGGTCTTGCCGCCGGCCGTGAGGATGCTGTTCTGCCAGCCCGCCGGCAGATGCGACTTGTACCACTCTGCGACGCGCTTGGTGTCGTCCTTCGTCGTGTACGCCTTCATCGCGACGGACGTGCCGTTCGACGATGCCGTTATGCCCTGGTCTTTGGCTTCCGCCGCGCCCGGATACACCGGGAGCTCGATGTAGCCGCCGGCCGCGCCCGTGCCGGAGCTGCTCGACACCGTCGTGACGTCCGACGCAGACGTCGCCACCGGCGCGGCCGACGCCGCCGCGGGTGCAGCCGTCGACGCAGCGTCGGCAGCGGGCGTCGCAGCGGCGGTTTGCGACGCGTCCGTCGTCGACGACGTCGACGTGCTCGCATCCGTGGTTTTCTTCGCGCAGGCCGTCAGCAGCAGCGCACCGCATAACGCGGCGGCGCCCGCGAGTTGGAAAAGCTTCATCGGCTCCCCTCGTTGATAGGCTCGGTGCGGGACGCTTTCGCGCCGCCGCCCGCAAACCCCGGGCGGTCGGAGCGCGGCCCGGCGCGAACCATGCCGGCGGAGGCCATCATGGACACGATCGACCGCCCGAACCGCACCACGCATGAGGTGACGAACCAGCCGCCGCCGCTCGCCGGCTACGACGTCGCCGCGCACGACGCGGCGCTGCTCGACGGCGTTCGGCGCGAAGGCGCGGGCTGGGACGAGGACGGCCTGCACGCGCTCGGGACGCTCGCCGGTTCGGAACAGGCGATCGCGTGGGGCTTCGAGGCCAACCGCTTCGAGCCCGAGCTCCGCACGCACGACCGTTTCGGCAACCGCATCGACGAGGTGGCGTTCCACCCGAGCTGGCACCGCCTGATGGACGTCGCGGTGTCGCACGGCTTGCACGGCGCGCCGTGGCGCGAGCCGCGCGAGGGCGCGCACGTCGCGCGCTACGCGCGCTTTTACGTGTGGTCGCAGGTCGAGTCCGGCCACGGCTGTCCGATCTCGATGACGTACGCGTCGGTGCCCGTGCTGCGGCGGCGGGCCGATCTCGCGGCGCTGTTCGAGCCCGCCCTGACGTCGAACGAATACGATCCGGGCCTGCGGCCGCTGCGCGAGAAGCGCGGCGCGCTGTGCGGCATGGCGATGACCGAGAAGCAAGGCGGCTCCGACCTGCGCGCCAACACGACGCGCGCCGAGCCGTTCGACGGCGACACCTACGCGCTCACCGGGCACAAGTGGTTCTGCTCCGCGCCGATGTCCGACGCGTTCCTCGTGCTCGCGCAAGCGCCCGAGGGGCTGACGTGCTTCTTCCTGCCGCGCGTGCTGCCCGACGGCACCCGCAACGCGTTTCACATCCAGCGTTTGAAAGACAAGCTCGGGAACCGTTCGAATGCGTCGAGCGAGATCGAGCTCGACGAGGCGCTCGCGCTGCGCGTCGGCGACGAAGGCCGCGGCGTCGCGACGATCATCGAGATGGTCAACCACACGCGGCTGGACTGCGTCGCGGGCAGCGCGTCGCTGATGCGCCAGGCGTTCGCGCAAGCCGCGCACCACGCGCGCCACCGCCGCGCGTTCGGCGCGCGGCTGGTCGAGCAGCCGCTGATGCGCAACGTGCTGGCCGACCTCGCGCTGGAATCGGAAGCCGCGACCGCGCTGATGCTGCGGCTCGCGCGCGCCGTCGACCGCGGCCCGGCCGACCCGGCCGAAGCGGCGTTCGCGCGGCTCGGCATCGCGCTCGGGAAATACTGGGTGTGCAAACGTACGCCGGTGCAGGTCGGTGAAGCGCTGGAGTGTCTGGGCGGCAACGGCTACGTCGAGGAGAGCATCATGCCGCGGCTGTACCGCGAGGCGCCGCTCAACTCGATCTGGGAAGGCTCGGGCAACGTCAACGCCCTCGATCTCCTGCGCGCGCTCGCCAAGTCGCCCGCCTCGCTCGACGCGTTCGCAGCCGAGGTCGGGCGCGTGCGCGGCGCCGACGCACGGCTCGACCGCGCCGCGGTGTCGCTGCACGATGCGCTCGGCAAGGACCGCGCGGGGCTGGAAGCCGACGCGCGCCGGATCGTCGAGCGCATGGCGCTGGTGCTGCAAGCGTCGCTGCTGGTGCGGCACGCGCCGGCCGCCGTCGCCGACGCGTTCTGCGCGGCGCGCCTGGGCGGCGAAGGCGGGCTCGCGTTCGGCACGCTGCCCGCCCGCACCGACACGCGCGCGATCGTCGACCGAGCCTGGCCGGGCTAAAAACTCTGCCCACTCTCTGCTAAACCGGGTACGATGGAACGGTCATGGACCGCCGCATCGCCGCCCTCGTCGTCACCGCCGCGCTGCTCGGGGCGAGCCCCGCGGCAGCCTTCGCCCAGTCTTCCAACGCGGTCCAAGCGGCGCACGACGCGACGCTGGCCGCGAAAGCGCTCACCTACAAGCTGATGACGGGCTCCGCGCAGAGCGGCACCGTCACGCTGCAGCAGATCGGCCGCACGCGCAGCCGCATCGTCGTCCGCTTCCGCGGCGCGAACAACACGGGCACGCAGCTCGGGCTCTACCGCGGGAACGATTGCGTCAACGCGGCCGGCGCGATGGCGAACGTGCCCATCCCGCTGAGCCCGGTGAACGGCAGCCAGATCTCGCAGACGATCGTCGCGCTGCCGCTCGCGAAGCTGCAGTCGGGGAACTACATGGTCGCCGTGCGCAGGGCGACGCAGCAGCAGCAAGCCGCGCAGACGTGCGCGCGGCTGGCGCGTTAGCGCAGCGCCGCGAGCACGTCGGCCGCGTTGCGGTCCGGCGGGAAGACCGGGTAGAACACGCGCGCGATCGTGCCGTCGCGCGCGATCCACGCGATGCGCTTGAGCAGCGTCTGCCCCGCGACGTCCATCGTGGGCAGCCGGAGCGCGCGCGTCAGCACGAGCTCGGCATCGCTGAGCACCGGGAACGGCACATGCACGCGTTCGACCATCTCGCGCTGGTACGCGGTGTCTTGCGTCGACAGGCCGAACACGCGCGCGCCGAGCGCGGCGAACTCCGCGTGCAGATCGCGGAACGCGCACGTGTGCGGCGTGCAGCCGCGCGCGCCGGGGATCTGGTCCCAGTCCGCGACGAGCGACGGTTCGCCGGGCCGGCCCGTCCGCGGGTACGCGAACACCACGACCGTACCGGGAATCGCGGCGAGGTCGACCGCGGTGCCGTCGGTCGCGGTCAGCGTGACGTGCGGCAGCGCCTTTCCCGCGAGGTGCGCGGCGGCGCCGTCGTCGACGGGCGCGGGCAGGTCCGGCGGCAGCGTGCTCAGCGAGCGTTCGTCCATCATGGCGACGGTGACTTTATCCAGGTCCACGTGCGTTCCGCTTCGCCCGGTACGGCAACGGTGACGGAGACGCGCGTGCCGGGCTTGCCGATGTCTCGGATGTACGGCAGCGCGGAATCCACCGCGTTCGCGACGGGATGCGGTCCCGTGCCTTCGACGCGGTCCCAACCGTGCGCGGCCACCGGCGTCGCCGGCGCGTCGTGCATCGCGGCCTCTTCGAGCGCCGTGCGCAGCGAATCCGCGTCGTGGCCGGGCAGGAGCGGCGGCGGCTCGACGCTGCGCAGGATGCCGAGCGCGAGGTGCGCCGCGCCGATGAAGTTGTGGTTGAGGCGCCGCGCGCTCTCGAACGCCAGCTCGATCGACTGCTTGGCAGCGGACGTGAACACCATCTCCTGGGTCGGCGCGCGGCTCAGCATTCCCAACTGCTCGCGCAACGCATCGCGGTCGACAGCATTCGTAAGCGCCGCGCCGACCGGGTTGTCGGCCTCCGCCAGGGCGAACACCATGTGCTCGGTGCCGATGTAGTTCGCGCCGAACATCTGCGCGACTTCTTGCGCGCGCACGACGGCGCGGCGGGCCGGCTCGCTGAACGGCTCCCACATCGTCATCGTGTCACCTCACTCCCACATCGCTTCGTCCACGTAGCACCACTTCCAGTTCTCGCCCGGCTGGAACGATGCGATCACGGGATGCTTCGTCGCGTGGAAATGCTTGGTCGCGTGCTTGTTCTTCGAGCTGTCGCAGCAGCCGATGTGACCGCACTCCTCGCACAAGCGCAGATGCACCCACTCGTCGCCGATGCGCAGGCACTCCTCGCAGCCCTCGGGCGTGCGCGGCGGCGGGTCTTTGACGGCCGCGGCGTGTTCGCATGCGCCTTGCTTCATGATTGCTCCGCGCGCGCGCCGGCCGGCGGAACGTCCCACAGCACGAGCTCGCCACTGCCGCGCACCTCGAGATCGCGCAAGCCGTGGATGCGCACGGCGTCGCCGGTCGCGAGGCGCTCGCCGTTGGCGACGACGTCGCCGTCCGCGACGAACAAGAAGCCGTAGCGCGACGGCTCGAACGCGTACGCCAGCGCGGCGTCTTCGAGCTTCGCGACGCGCAGCGACGCGTCGGCGCGCAGCGCGACAGGCGCATCGGCGCCCGCCTGACCGCTCGTCGCGACGAGCCAGCGGTTGCGGCGCTCGTCTTCGCCGAATGCGTGCTGGCCGTATGCGGGCGGCTCCCCGTAGCTGCGCGGCATCACCCACATCTGCACGAAGTGCACGTCGTTTTCTTTCGAGTGGTTGAACTCGCTGTGCCGCACGCCCGTGCCCGCGCTGATGTACTGGATCCCGCCGGGTGCGACCACGCCCTGATGGCCCAGCGAGTCCTTGTGCTCGAGCTCGCCGCGCAGGACGTAGGTGACGATCTCCATGTCGCGGTGCGGGTGGGTGCCGAAGCCTTGGCCCGGCAGCACCGTGTCGTCGTTGAAGACGCGCAGCGCGCCCCAGTTGGTGTTGGCGGGATCGTAGTAGTCGGCGAAGCTGAACGAGTGGTGCGTCTTGAGCCAGCCGAAGTCGTAGAACGCCCGGTCGCCGGAGCGCTGGATCGCGAAGACGGGTGCGGTTTGGGTAGCCATGGTGAACCTCCGACCCCGGGTGAGTTCGGCCAGGTTCCAGCGCGGGCTCGGCTCCTCCGCCCCGCCCGCGGCACAAACGCGGCACAGCCGTGGCGCGACGCCGCAGGCGCGCCCGGCGGCGATTCGGAAACCGAGTCCATGGACGCGACGGATCGTGCCTGGGAACGGGTGGCCCGACGGCTCTTGCGCAAGCTGCGCCGTCCCGCGGCGCTGGAACGCGACGAGCTCGCCCAAAGCCTGCGCGCCGCATACGGCTGCGCGACGGCGCGCGAGGCGCTCGTCATCGCGATCGAGCGCGGCCTGCACGACCACGACCGGCGGCTCGCGGCGATCATCCGCCGCTGCGACTTCGACGGCGAGCTCACGCACAACGTCGCGAGCGAGCTGCACTTCTCGCCGCGCCACTTCTTCCGCTACCGCAGCGAGGCGGTGGGCGCCGTCGGCATCGAGATCGAGCGCGCGGTGCGCGTCGGCGACGCCCTGCGCAACCCGCAGCGGCGCGAGGCGTTGCACGCGTACGCGCTCGGGCGCTATCTGCTGCAGCGATTCGATCTCGCGGATTGCCGGCTGTCCATCGGCTGGCTCGAACGCGCGCTGCACGCCGCGCCGCAGCTCGTCGACGGCTGGACCGCGCTCGCGAGCGCGAACGTCAGCCTGGCCTTGGCGAGCGCGTCTGAGGCGAACGCCGCGCTGGCGCGCGCGCGCGGATGCGTGGAACGCGCCGCCGAGCTCGCACCGCTGTCGCCGAGCGTGCAAGCCGCGAACTCGTCCGTCACGCTCTGGCAGACGCGCAACGTGAAGCGCACGCGCGACCTCGCGCACGTCGCGCTCGATCACGACGACCGCGCGGGTCACGCGCACTTCGCGCTGGCCTGGTCCAGCGTGCTCGAAGGCGATCTCGACACTGCCGAGCGCAGCTTCGCGAGCGCGTCCGCCGCGGACCCGGAGTCGTTCCGCTTCATGGCCGCACGGGTGACGGTTCCGATGTTTCGCGGCGACTACGCCGGCGCGGCCGCGCGCGCTCGCGAGCTGCTCGACATCGAGCCGTCGTGCGGCTTCGTGACGGGCTATCTCGCCGAAGCGCTCAACGCGATGGGCCAGTATGCGGAGACGGTGGAATTGGCGGCGCCGGCCGCGGGCGAGCCGCAGACCGCGGCGGTGACGACGGCGTACGCGCGCGCGCTCGCACTCTCCGGCGATCGCGAAGCCGCGGTCGCGGTGCGCGACGCCTTTTCGGGACCTGCCGTGATGCAGGCGGCGATCGAGCTCGCGCTCGACGATCCGGTGCGCGCACTGGACCTGCTGGAGCTGGGCCTCACCGAAGACAACGGGCTGCTGGCCGTGGTCGATCTCGACCCGGCGTACGAGCCGCTGCGCGGCGAGAAGCGTTACGCGAGCATCCTGAGCACGTACCGAGCGACCGCGCGCGGCTGATCGCAGGCTAGATCGACAGCGTCACCTCGCCCGTCGTGTTGAGACGGCCGAGCAGCAGGTGGTAGTAGAGCATACCCTGCTGCGGTTCGAGCGCGGCGATGATCGGCTCCGCGCGCGTCGTCGAATCGCCGGATAATTTTCGCAGGCCCGCTTCGGCGCCGGAGTCGTTCATCGGAAAGATGTCGAGGCGGCCGAAGCCGCGCAACGCCACGACTGCACCGGTCCAGGGGCCGATGCCTTTGTGCGCGACGAGCGCCGCGATCAGCTCCGGCGTGCTCAGCGGTTCGAGCTTCGATTCGTCGAGCTCACCCGATTCGATCGCACCGCCCACCGCTTTGAGCGCGTTGACTTTATTCACCGACAGGCCGAGGCCGCGCAATTCGAGCGGATCGGCGTCGAGCAGCGTGCGCGGTTGCGGGAACGGGTAGAGCCGCACGCCGTGCGCTTCGACGGCGGTTGCGTAGCGCTCGATCACGCGGCGCAGGATCGCGCCGGCAGCGTGGATCGACACCTGCTGGTAGACGACCGCGTTGCAGATCGTCTCCCACAGCGACGGGTAGCGCGGCGGCTTCACGCCGTGCGCACCTTGCGCGATGCGGTCGAGCCATGGCACCGTCGCGGCGCCCGCGTAAAACGCGGACAGGTCGACGTCGGTACCGAGCGAGCGGCGCACGATGGCCGCGGGGTCGAACGCATCCGCGCCGGGACCCTCGATGCGCGCGGCGAGCGCGTCCGGTGCGACTTGCTCGACCGACAGCAGCACCGGCGCTTGCGGGTCGCCCAGCAGCCGGCGGTACACGGCGCCGTCGAACACGTCCACGACGTTGGTCGAGAGCCGCCGCAGCACGACCGCGGTGAGGTCGAGCCGGTACGGCGGCCGGACGGGGACGACGGCCTCGGTCACGGAACGCTTGCGGCGTGTACTTCGCGACGTACGCACGCTACTGGCGCATCAACCTGCTCACCATGCTGGAGTACCGGGCGAACTTCATCATGTGGGCGGGGTTCACCGTGATCTACCACGCCACCGCTATCGTCGCGCTGTGGGTCACGCTGCGGAACTTCCCGTCGATCAACGGCTGGGACTTCAAGCAGACGGCGTTCATGTACGGGCTGTGGATGCTCGGTCACGGCCTGCACAACAGCTTCCTGTTCACCGTCGGCAGCGTTCCGGAGTTCGTGCGCGAGGGGCGCTTCGACCGCTTCCTGGTGCGGCCGCTCGACCCGCTGTTTCAGACGCTCACCGTGCCGCAGCAGATCATGCCCGACGAGCTGATCCTCGCGATCCTGTACTTCTGCGTGGTGACGAAGTTCGCGGGCGTGCACGTCGACTGGATCCTCGTGTGCTACGTACCGTTCGTCGCGATCGGCGGCGCGCTGATCGACTTCGGCATCAACCTCGCGATCGCGACGGCGTCGTTCTGGTTCACGCGCATCGACTCGCTGCGCTGGGTGTTCATGTCGCTCGAGCAAGAGTTCTCGCGCTATCCGATCTCCATTTATCAGCGCGGCGTGCGGCTGGTGCTCACCTTCGTGCTGCCGTTCGCGTTCATGAACTACTTCCCGGCGACGTACCTGCTCCACAAGAGCGAGGACGGCTTGCACCTGAACCCGTCGATCGGCCTCTTCACGCCGCTGGTCGGCGTGCTGATCGCCGCGATCTCATATCTCTTCTGGCGCGTCGGGATCAACCGGTATCAGGGTACGGGGAGCTAGACGATGGCGTCACTTCGCCAGCGCGTTCCACGCCAGCAGCGCGGCATCGGCTTTCGTGCGTAGCGACGTCCATGCCGCGCGCTCGTCCGCAGTCGGAGCTGCGTCGGCGCTTTCGATGGAGCCGTACAGGTCGGCGAGCGCGCTCGCGTACCAGCTCAGCGTCGTGAAGGTCGTTGCCGGCACACCCGGCCCGCCCGGCGCCTGGCCACCCGGCTTGCCCGCGATCGCATCGATCTTCGCAATGTCGGAGCCGGGCTTCTTGCGCGCGTCGTTCGCCTGGCTCACGGCGGCTTGCACGCGCGCGAGCAGCGCGTCGACGTCGCGCGCGAGCGCGTACTGCGCGCGCAGGTCCGCGTCGCTCGTGCGAATGCGCGGATCGCGGCGCACGAGCAGCGGCTGGACAATCGTCGTGCCGGCGATGCTCAGGTGCACGATGTAGTTTCCGGGCGGCACGTACGGTCCGCCGCCGCCACGGCGGCGCCGTCCGGTCGCGGTCGACGCCGCGTGGAAGTCCCAGACGAACCGGTGCATCCCCGGTTCGGCAGAAAGGCGCGCGGGCGCGACGAGCCAGTATGCGGGGAAGTCGACGCTGCCGGGATCGGCCGGCGTGGCCGCGTCGCTGCTCGACCACGCGCGCACGATATGGTTCGATGCGTCGGCGATCACGAGCCCGACGGAACCGCGTTCGCCGGCGGGCACGACGTAGTCGATCGCGGCGCCGTACGGCGGGTTCTGGCCTAGCGGCACCTCAGGCGGCGACGACTCGGCCTCGTCATTGTACGGGCGCGTGCGCACCGCCGCGCGCGGCGCGAACAGGCGCGCCGCCGGCGACGCATCCACGGCGAGCTGCCGCAGCGGCGTGACGTCGTCGAGGATCCAGAACGCACGCCCATGCGTCGCGATCGCGAGATCGTCGTCGCGCACGCTGATGTCGTGCACGGACACGACGGGCATGTTCAGCCGCAGCGACTGCCACGCGGCGCCGTCGTCGAACGACACGTACACGCCGGTCTCCGTGCCGGCGTACAGCAGCCCGCGCCGCCGCGGGTCTTCGCGCACCACCCAGACATGACTGCCCTCGCCGATCCCGTTCATCGCCGCACGCCACGTGCGCCCGCCGTCGTGCGTCGCGTAGATGTACGGGCGGTCGTCGTCGAGCCGGTGGCGGTCGACCGCGACGTACGCGGTGCGATCGTCGAAGTGCGACGCCTCCACCGTGTCGACGTGGCTCCATGCCGTGACGGCGCGCGGCGTGACGTTTCGCCACGAGCGGCCGCCGTCGCGCGTGAGGTGCACGAGCCCGTCGTCGGTGCCCGCCCACACGACGTTCGCGCGCACGGGCGACGGCGCGAGCGAGTACACGACGCCGCGCGGCTCGGGTCCGTCGGCGTCGGCGGCGGTCGTGGGATCGAGCGTCGACGGAATGCCGGCGCGCGGCCGCGTGAGGTCGCGCGAGATCGTTTGCCAATGCGCACCGCCGTCGCGCGTGCGGAAGACGACTTGATTCGCCGTGTAGAGCGCATGGTCGGGCCCGAAGGCGAGCGGCTGCGTCCATTCCGCGCGCCACACGCCGGGCCGTGCGGTCGTGGGCGAGACCGTGCGCGTTTGCGCGGTGCGCAAGTCTTCGCGCACCACGGTGTTGCCGTACACGACGTTCGTGTCGCGCGGATCAGGCGCGATCGAACCGCTCTCGCCACCCGCGGTGATCGGGCGCCAATCGCGCTCTTGGATGCCCACGTGCTCGCTGCGCGAGACGATCATCCCGGCGCCGTTGTCCTGCTGCGCGCCGTAGAGCCGGTACGGAAACGCGCTGTCGGTCGCGACGTGGTAGAACTGCCCCGTCGGCTGGTTGAACCACGAGCTCCACGTCTGCGCGCCGTCGATGCTCACGGTCGCACCCTGATCGCTCGCGAGGATCATGCGCGACGGCTCGGTGGGGTCGATCCACAGCCCTTGGAAATCGTCGCCGTCGGGCGACCCTTTGATCGCGGTGAAGGTCGTGCCGCCGTCGGTCGAGCGATAGAACGCGGTGTCGGAGATGTAGACGAGATCAGCGTTCTTCGGGTCGACGGTGACGTGGCAGAAATACCAGCCGCGCTGCCACAGGCGCGTATCCTTGTCGGCGAGCTTCCAGTTCGCGCCGGCGTCGTCGCTGCGATACAGGCCGCCGGCTTTCGCGTCGACGATCGCGTAGACGCGATTCGGATTGCTCGGCGCGACCGCGAGCCCGATCTTGCCGAGCCCTTCGGCCGGAAATCCGTTGCCTTGCAGTTGACTCCACGTCAGGCCGCCGTCGGTCGACTTGTACAACCCGCTGCCCGGGCCTTTCGACGGCGGGTAGACGCTCCACGGCGGTCGCCGCGTCTGCCACAGCGACGCGTATACCGTGCGCATCGACGAATCGCTCGCGAGGTCGATCGCGCCGGTGTCGCGGTCGTGGAACAGCGTGCGCGTCCACGTCGCACCGCCGTCGGTCGAGCGATACACGCCGCGCATGTCGTTGGGGCCATATGCGTGGCCGAGCGCGGCGACGAGCAGCGTGTTCGGATTGCGCGGGTCGACGAGGATGCGGCCGATCTGGCGCGAGTCCTCGAGCCCGATGTGCGCCCACGTCGCGCCGGCGTCGGTGGATTTGTACATGCCGTTGCCGTGCTGGATGTTGGAACGCATGTCGGCCTCGCCGCTGCCGACGTACACGGTGCTCGGATCGCTCGGCGCGACCGCGACGGCGCCGATCGACGCGACCGGCTGCGAGTCCATGACGGGCGTCCAGGTGTGCCCGGCATTGCCGCTCTTCCACACGCCGCCGCCGACCGCGCCCATGTAAAACGTGCGCGGATCGCCGGGCACGCCGGTCGCCGCGACCGCGCGCCCACCGCGATACGGCCCGATGTTCCGCCACCGCAGCCCGGCATAGAGCGACGGATCGACCGCATGCGCGCCCTGCGCCCGCACCACCGCGGCAGGCCCCACGAGGGACGCTAGGGACGCGGCCAAGACCGCAACGGCAAGATGACGGCGCATCGTGCGGTCTACGCGGTCACAGCCGCGGGGCCTTGTGCATCCGCCCAGAAATGCGCCTTTACAGCGACGCTCCGTCGCCGATGATCCCATCTTTCGCTGCGGTTTCAGTGGTGTCCAGATACTCCTCGCCCGGGAGTGGTGCGAACAACGATCCCGCATCCGCGGGCGCTGCTTCGACGCCCGCCGGTTTCAGGTGGCGGATGAACCAGTGGGCGATTGCGCGCAGGCGCAGGATGCGGCTGCGCGGTTTGCCGCTGCGCGACATCTCGTGGCCCGTGTCCGTGAAGCGCACGAACTCCGCATCGGTTCGGCCTAACCGGCGCAGGATCGTGAACAGCTGCTCGCCCTGATCGATCGGGCAGCGATAGTCGCGTTCGCTGTGCTCCACCAGCAGGGGTGCGGCGATCGATTGTGCCGCGCGCATCGGCGAGCTCTCGAACAGCTTGCGGCCCGCGTCGTCGGCGTACTGCGTCTGCAGCTCTTTCTCCAGGAACCAGCCGAGGTCGGACGCGCCGATCTCGCTGATGAACTCGTTGACCGCGCGCATCGACACGCCCGCGGCGAAGCGGTCGGTGTGGCCCATCAGCCACGTCGCCATGAACCCACCGTACGAACCGCCGGCGACGCCGATGCGCGCGGTATCGAACTGGCCCTGCTCGAGCGCGCCGTCGAGGATGCGCAGCACGTCGGCGACGTCGATGCCCCCCCAGTCGGCCAGGATCGCGTTCGCGTACTCGTGCCCGTACGACTGCGAGCCGCGCGGGTTGCCGTACGCGACGGCGATGCCCTGCGCGGCCAGCACTTGGAACTCCAGGAAGAACGCATTGCCGTATGCGGCGTGCGGGCCGCCGTGGACTTCGAGCACCAGCGGCGGCTTCGCTTCGGAGCTCGCGGCCGGCGGGATCAGCCACGCATCGAGCACCGTGCCGTCGTCGGCGCGCGGGCGATAGCGCTTGGGCGTCACGACGGTCTTCTCCGCGAGCCATGCGTTCGCGTCGGTCAGTTTGCGCTCGCCGCCGTACGACTCGATCAGCGCGATCTCGTTCGGGACGGTGGGCGTGCCGTACGCGAGCGCGATCGCGCCGTTCGCCGCGACGCTGAAGTTAAAGATCTGGCGCTCGCCGCCCGCGACGATGCGCGTGCCGCTGCCGTCGCGCGCGAACGCGCGCAGCGACGTGCTGCCCTCGTCGCAGACCTGCACGATGATCTCGCGGTCGTTCGCGCTCCACGCCGGCGGCGACCACGCGCTGGTGCGCAGATCGCCGCCCACCGGATCGCCGATCGTGCGCCCGAGTCCGGCCGAGAGCGATCGCGTCTCGCCGCCTTCGGCGGGCATCAGCAGCAACTCGGTGTCGAAACGGCCGCCGCCGTCGTCGCCGTGGTGATGTCCCGCGAACGCGATGTCCTTGCCGTCGCGCGAGAACGCCGGGACCGTCATCGGCCCGGTGCCGTGCGTCAGCCGCGTCACCGTGCCGCTTGCGACGTCGACGACGTGGATGTCGCTGATCGCCGTGATCGCCTCCGAGCCCGGCAGGTCGGCGCGCGCGGCGAACGCGATGCGCGCGCCGTCCGGCGACCACGCCGGCTGGGCGACGTCGAAGTCGCCGTTCGTCAGTTGCCGTGCGTCGCCGCCCGCGGCGTCGATCACGAAGAGATGCTTGCGCGCGCCGTCGAGCAAGCCGTCGCTGTCGCTCTTGAACGGCAGCATGCGGATGTGACGCGCACCGCTCTTCGCGTCGTGGAACACCCGCGCGGTGGAAGCGTCGTGCGCCGCCGTCGCGACGAACGCGACTTGCTTGCCGTCGGGCGCCCATGCGACCGCAGTGATTTTCGGATAGTCGGCGCCCAGCGGCGCAGCTTCGCCGCCGTCGAGCCGCAGCACGAACAGCCGCGTCTTTCCCTCGCGGTCCGCGACGAACGCAACCGACATGCCGTCGGGCGCGACGCGCGCGAGCCGGTCGTTCGTGCCGCTGGTGAACGCGCGCTCGGTCCCGTCGCGGTCGACCCGGCGGATCGCGCCGCGAATCTCGTCCGCATCGCGGTCGAACCAAGCACGGCGGTAGTACACCGCCGCGCCGTCTGGGCTGATCTGCGGGTCGCCGGTCAGCACGATGCGGAGAAGATCGCTCGGAACGAGAGGAGTGCTCATCGCTGCCGGGCATTATCGCCGGGTGATCCGCCTTCCCGCGCGTGCTTGCCGCCTTCGGCCGTTCTTCGCCGTGCTCGCCGCGGTGCTGCTCGCCTCGCCGCTCGTCGCATCCGCCGACGACGGCGACGTGCTCGTGCAAGCCGGTCACGAAGGCCGCCCCGCGAGCTGCGGGCTCGTCGCCGGTCGCGCGTGCAACCTCGGCGCCGCCGCCGCGGGCGAGCGTGAGATCGCATGGACCGTCGTCGTCGCCGACGAGGCGACGCGCGTCCTGCGCGAGCACGGCTACCGCGTGCTGCGCCGTCCCGCCGACTATCTCGGGCGCGACAGCGCGCGCGCAGCGGTGTTCCTGCACTTCGACGGCGCCAAAGAGTGCGCGAGCGGCGCATCGGTGGGATTTCCCGAGACGACGAGCCGCGCGTTCGTCGACGCGTGGGAGGCGCGCTATCGTGCGTGGTTTCCGTTTCGCTTCGTCGGCGAGAACTTCACCGAAAACGAGCACAAGTACTACGGTTTCCGCCTCGTCGACGCGCCCGAGAAGATGCTCGTCGAGTTCGGTGAGCTGACGTGTCCCGAGCAGCGCGCGTGGATGAAGCCGCGCCTCCGTGAAATGGGCCATCGGCTCGCCGCGTTCCTGATGGAGCGCGTCACGAAGTGAGACGCGGTCTCTTCGTCGGCGGTGCGCTGGCGGCGTGCGCGCTGCCGCTGCGCGCGGTAGCGCAGACCGATGTCGACGTGAGCGATCTGGTCGACCGGATCCCCGGCATCACGGGCGTCGTCGCGCGCACGATGGGCGACGCGCCGCCCGTCGTCGCGATCCGTGCCAACGAGAAGTTCGCGGCGGCGTCGGTGATCAAGCTCGCCATCATGGCGACGGTGTACCGCGCGTACGACGCGGGCACGGCGAAGCCGTCGGACACCGTGAAGACGCGCGCGTCCGACTTGATCGGCGGCTCCGACGTGCTCGCCGGTTCGCCGGCCGGCAAGGAGTGGAGCCTCGACACGCTGGTCAAGGCGATGATTCGCGTCAGCGACAACAGCGCATCGAACACGCTGATCACGGCGTTCGGGATGAGCACGGTGAACGCCACGATGCAGCTGGCCGGCATGACGGGCTCGCGGCTCGGCCGCCACTTCGCCGACGTCGTGCCGTCGTGGCGGGTCAGCGAGAACGTCATCACGCCTGCCGACACGGCCGGCCTGCTGTTCGCGATCGAGCGCGGCGCGCGCGAAGGGCTCGCCACGATCGCGACGCCGTCGAGCTGCCGCGCGATGATCGACGTGCTGCTCGGCAACGACGACGCGACGAAGATCGTGCGCGGCTTGCCGCCCGGCACGCCGTGCGCGCACAAGACGGGCGAGATCGACTTCGTGCGCAACGACGCCGGCATCGTCGACCCGTTCGGTGACGCGCCGTACGTGCTCGTCGTGCTGACGCGCAAGCTGTACAACTACGCCGCGGGCAACGGCGGGATCGCCGCGATCGCGCACCGCGTGGATGCCGCGCTGCGCCGCGGCGCGTCAGGCGGCTGACGCAGCGGCGCGCGCCGCGCGCACGCCGAGGCGCGGGCCGAGCACCGCCACGATGACGGCCGCCGCCAGCATCGGCACGAACGCGGCGGCCGGCGCGTGCGTCGCGTCCCACGCCGCACCCGACAGCAGCGTCGTCAGGAACGAGATCGTGTAGCCGAGCGTGAACGTGCCGGCGGCGAGCCGTGCGATCTCGCCCGGCGGCGCGATGAGCGCGGGCAGCGCGAAGCTCATGGTCAGCACGTACGCGCCGGTGAGCCCCAGCAGGGCCGCGGCGGCGATCGCGACGCCGCCGCCGTACAGCACGACGCCGGCGATCGCCGCGACGATGAGCGCCGCCACGAGCAGCGACGTCGCGCGCCGGCCGAGGATGCGCATCGGGATGAAACCAACGGCGATGGACGCCGGCAACTGGCCGATATTCAGCGCGGCGAGCGTCGCGCCCACCAAACCGCCCTGGCCCGTCGCATGCAGAAAGTCCGGCAAGAACGTGTTCGCGCCGAAGTACGTCATGCTCGCCGCGGACTGAAAGACGCCGAGCAGCCACACGCGCCGGTCGCGAAAGTTCGGCAGCCACGTGCCGTTCGCCGCGGCGGTACCGTCGTCGGGATCGCGCATCACGCCGAGCGCGAGCGCGGTGAGCCCGACGGGGATGCTCCATGCGAAGAAGCTGCGCTCCCACGATCCGCCAACCAGCGGTAAGATGAACGGGATCGTCAGCGACGCGCTGATCGCTTCGCCGCACAGCAGCCCGTTCGCCCAAATGCCCGTGCCCAGCGCCGAGCGCGCGCCGAACCACGCGCGCGCCAGCGACGGAAAGGCCGGCTGGATCAGCGCGATCCCGACGCCCATCACGAACGTGGCGGCGAACAGCATCGCGATCGACGGCCCGACGCCGCGCAGCGCCGACGCGAGCGCGATCACCCACAGTCCGACGACCATCGCGCGGCGCGCGCCGAGGCGCGTCGTGAGCAGCGCGCCGAACACCGACGAGCCGGCGAGCACGAGGACCGGCAGGTTCGACAGCGCGGCGATCCCGGACTCGTTGAGGTGCAGATCGCGGTGGATCAGCGGGATCACGGGCGGCACCGCGAGCAGGGTCAGCCGCAAGTCGATCCCCGCGAGCCACAACATCACGACGCGAGCCGCCTGATCCGGTGAAATTCGCATCTCAGGCGCGCACGACGGCAGCGGCGGCGGCGACGTCTTCGACGCCGAGCCCGAGCGATTCGAATACGGACGCGCGCCCTGCCCGAAGCGACGAGCGCCCGGCGAGGATCTCGCCGAGCGACACGACGGCGTCCCACGACGCGGCGCCTTCGGCAACGGCGAGCACGATGTCGCCGGCCTCGGCGTGCGCTGCCGCGACGTCGTCGACGACGAGCGCCGAATCACCGACGAGCCGGCCCGGGAGCTCGCGCTTCCCCGCGACGCATGCCCCGACCGCATTGACGTGCGCACCGTCGGCGACCGAGGCTGCGTCGAACAGCGGTTCGGCGCTCGCGGTACACGTCGTGACCACGTCCGCGCCACGCACGGCGTCGTCCGCGTCGCGGGCGATCCGCGCGTCGATGCCGAGTGCGCGCGCCGTTTGCGCGAGAGAGGCCGCGTGCTCGCCGTTGCGCGACCAGATCGCCAATCGCCCCACCATTCGCGCGCCCGCGAACGCGGCGACGTGCGCCGCGCCCTGCGCACCCGCGCCGAGAATCGCATGCGCGCCGTCCGCCCGCCGAGCGAGCGCGCGCGTCGCGACGACCGACACCGCCGCCGTCCGCGCGCGCGTCAGCGCTTCCGCATCCACCCACGCGACGGGCGCACCGGTTTGCGGATCGAGCAGCACGACCACCGCGCGGTGGGTCGGCAAACCGCGCGCCGCGTTCGCGGGCACGGCGACGACGAGCTTCGCACCGAGCGCCGCATGCGGCCCGGCGCTCCAGGCGGGCATCGCCGCGAACCAGACGTTTTCGCGCGTGGTGAGCGCCGCGCGCACCGGTCCGCCGCCGTCACCGCTCGCCGCGGCGCGCAGCGTGTCGTGCATCAATGCGACGAGGTCGAGCGTCCCGAGGCGCCGCTCGACCTCCGCTTCGTCGAGGACGATCATTCGAAGAGCGACGTCTGCTCGATGCGCGCGGGAGGCTCGTGCGCGACGCCGAGCGCCGCATAGATCTGCCGGATCGTCCCGGGCGAATGGCCGGCGTACTGGTTGTTCGCGTAGCCGGACAGCCGCGTGAGCTGCGGCGCCGTGTCGCGGATCGCTTCCACCCACTGCGCGACGCGCTCGCTGCGGTCGATGCCGATCGCATCGAAGCGCAGGAACGTTTCGCGCTGCCCCAGCCAGCGAACGTACGCGTGCGACGCGGTGGGCCGCCGAAACTCGTGCAGCATGACCTCGAGCGGCACGAACGTGCCGTCGCTCACCGCGAGCGCGACGCCGTGCGTGCCGAGCGCGTCGCGCAAGCGCTGGTGTGCGTCGCCGTGGAACCACTCACGGTCGCGCACCTCGAAGGCCCAGCGCGGACCGGACGGCAGCTCGCGCACGAACTCCTCGACGGCATCGATCTCCGCGGGGACGAAGTCGGGTGGCGTCTGGATCAAGATCGCTTCGAGCTTGTCGCCGAACTCGAGCGCGCTGGCGACGAACTCGTCGACGAGCGCGCGCGAGCCGAGCAGCCGCCGGTCGTGCGTGATCTCGCGCGACAATTTGAGCGCGAACGTGAAGCCGGCCGGCACCTGCGCGGCCCAGCGGCGGCAGCGCTCCGGCGGCGGCGTGCCGTAGAACGTCGAGTCGATCTCGACGCTGCGAAACTCTTCCGCGTACTCGCGCAGGTAGCCCTCGGGACGCGTTCCGGCGTCGTACATCGGACCGACCCAGTCCGGATACGACCACCCCTGCGTCCCGAGGGCGAGGTGCGGTAGGCTCAGCCGTTCCCCTTGTCGCCGCCGGCTTCGATCGCCACTTTTGTCATCTCGTCGCCCGCGCGGATCGTGTCGACCACGTTCTGGCCTTCGACCACGTGGCCGAACACCGTGTACTGCTTGTTCAAGAACGGCGCGTCGTCGAGCACGATGTAGAACTGCGAGCCGGCCGAGTGCGGGTTGGATGAACGCGCCATCGCGACGGTGCCTTTGATGTGCGGGCGGTCGCTGAACTCAGCATCGAGATTGTAGCCTGGGCCGCCGGTGCCGTTGCCCGCCGGATCGCCGCCCTGGATCACGAAGCCGGGCTCGTACCGGTGGAACTTCAAGCCGTCGTAGAAGCCGGCGCGCGCCAGCTTGATGAACGCCGCGCTGTGCAGCGGCGCGTCGTCGGGATAGAACGAGAACACGATGTCGCCTTTGGGCGTCGTGATGCGCGCGCGGGCGGTCTTCGCTTCCTCGGCGAGGGTCTGGAGCTCGTCCCCGGAGGGCTTGGTGTAGGTTGCCATCGTCGTCGGTGCTACGGCGCCGGGCTCGGTTCCACCCGGCAAGCTAGGACACGAGGTCGTGCGCCCACGCCCAGACGCCCAGCTCGACGAGCCCGAATAGAATCGACCACGCGAAGAGCGGCAGGTACCACCGCGAGGGCCGTGCGCGAATGGCGTACGCCATCAGGCAGTAGAGGAACGGGATGAAGTCGAGCGCATGCCGCGCACCCAGCTGCACCATCCCGGTGCTGTAGTACAGGAGCGCCGGGATCGCGCAGCATGCGGTCGCGAACCACAGCAGCTGCACGGCGCGCTCGCGAATCGGCGCCAGCAGCGCGATCAGCAGCGCCGGGCTCGTGTAGGTGAGCGCGGTGCCGAACGTCCCGGCGATCAGATACGGCGGCGTGCTGATCACATGCGGTTGCTGCACGAAATAGAAGTGCAGCTGCATGGCGAGGTTCTTGAGCGCGAACGGCGGCGCCGGGTCGTTCTTGCCGATGTCCATGATGCGGTAGAACTTCGGGAATCCGACGTCGGCGATCGTCCCCCAGCGAACGTAGTTGTACCAGGCCGACGGGATCGCGAACAGCGCGCCTATCGCCGCGACGCCGGCGAGGCGCGCGGGCGCGGCGCGGACTTGCGGCCACAGCGCGAGCGCGTACGCCGGAAACGCGAGCATCATCGGGTAACGGCAGAACGCCGCGCACAGCGCCCACAGCGCGACCCGCCACGGCGCGCGCGCGCCCAGACATTCCCCGATAGCGAGAAACGTGAACGCGACGGAACCGGAGTGCGCGACGTACCACACGTCGCCGTTCGCCGAGCAGTACGCGTAGCTGGTGCCGAACAGCAGAAACGCCGCCAGCAGCCACGCCCAGCCGCGCGACACGCCGATGCGGCGCGCGACGCGCCACGCGGTCGCGACGCCGAGCGCGGCGAGCGCGATCGCGAGCAGCGTCTGGTTCGTCGACAACCCCCAGATCTTCACGAACGGCAGCAGCAGCACGGCCGGCAGCGGCGCCTGGTACACGTACGCGCGACCGTGGTACGGGATCGCGTCGATGTAGTCGCCCGGAAAGTGCGGCAGATAGGTATAGCCGCGCAGCCACCCGTCCGCTTCCCACACGAAGTTGTCCATGATCGTGGCCCGGAAGCCCGAGAACACGCCGAGCGCCACGACGGTCAGCAGGGCCGCGAGCGCGGCGTGGACGTGGTCGTCGTCGAGGAGCGCGGGGCGGGTCACGCGCGTTGGTTTGGACGCAACCGAGCGATCTCCTCAACGCGGCGGCGCCCTCGCGCAGGGCGGCGGCGTGGCGGCGCGGTACGCCGCACCGATGCCTTCGCTTCGTCCGCTCGCGCTTGCCGCGATCCTCGTTCTCACGGCGACCGCGTCCGCTCGGGCCGACGTGCCCGTGCCGCCGCTCGACCCGGCGATCACCGCGGCGCTCGCGCGCATCTCGCCGGCGCAGCTGCGCGCGACCGACGAGCGGCTCGTCGGGTTCGGGACGCGGTCGACGTTCTCCGAGGGCGCAGGACGCAAGCGCGGTGTGTTCGCCGCGCGGGCGTACCTCGTCGAGCGGTTCCGCCAGATCGCGCGCGCGAGCGGCGGCCGGATGACGGTATCGCTCGATTCGTACACGCAGTTCGCGGACCCGAAGAAACGCGTGCCGCGCGACGTCGTGATCTCGTCGGTGATCGCGACGCTCAAAGGCGACGATCCCTCGAACCGAACGTACGTCATGTCGAGCCACTACGACTCGCGCAACTCCAACAACGACGACGGCGTGCACGACGCGCCCGGCGCCGACGACAACGGCTCGGCGACGTCGGCCGTCGTCGAAGCGGCGCGTGTGCTGGCCAACGTCCCGCTGCACGCCACCGTGGTGTTCGCGTGCTTCGACTCCGAGGAGCAAGGGCTCTTCGGCAGCGCCCACTTCGCGCAGACCTTGAAAACTGCCGGCGTCGACGTCGCGGGGGACCTCAACAACGACATCGTCGGCGCATCGGTCGGCGACGACGGCGTCAAGCGCGACGACGTGGTGCGCATCTTCTCCGAAGCGCTGCCGCCCGGCACGGACCCCGCGCGCGTGAACGTGATCGGCGGCGAGAACGACTCGCCGTCGCGCGAGCTCGCGCGCTTCGCCAAGGAAGTCGGCGACGCGTACCCGACCGGGCTGCACGGCACGATGATCTACCGCGCGGACCGCTTCTTGCGCGGCGGCGACCACGAGTCGTTCAACGCGCAAGGCTTCGCCGCGATCCGCTTCGTCGAGCCGCGCGAGAACTTCGACCACCAGCACCAGGACGTGCGCGTCGAGAACGGCGTGCAGTTCGGCGACCTGCTGCAGTACGTCGACTTCGATTACCTGGCGAAGGTCACGCGCTACAACGTCGCGGCGCTCGCGACGCTCGCGCTCGCTCCGGCGGCACCCAAGGTGATCGTGGAGACCAAGGCGCTCACCAACGACACGACGCTGACGTGGCAGCCCGTGCCGCGCGCGATGCGCTACGAAGTGCTGCGCCGTTCGACCACCGACCCGCTCTGGACCAACGCCGACGACGCCGGGACGTCGACCAGCGCGACGCTGAAGTTCTCGAAGGACAACTGGCTGTTCGGCGTGCGCAGCGTCGATGCGCAAGGACACCGGTCGCCGGCGGGCTACCCGACGCCGATGCGCTGAGCGCACTTCGCGGCGTACATCGCGCTGTCGGCGGCACGCAGCGACACCTCGACGTCGCGGCCGAGCCCCATTGCGTTAAGCGATTGCGTCGATTGCGCGGGCGAGGGCGGCGTCGCGCTCGGTGACGACGCCGACGTCGTGCGACCAGGTTCGGATCGTCACCGCGTTCCAGGACAGCGCGACGTCGGGGTGATGATCGAGGCGGTTCGCGACGGCGGCGACCGCGTTGACGAATGCGATTGATCCGTCGAAGCTGCGCCGGTCGAACGTTTTCGTCAGCGCTTGCCCGTCATTCGTCCAACCGAGCGGTATGTCCAATTCGGCCTCCTCAGTGCCCGGGCATCATACGATGCCGTTCGCGCGCAGCTCGTACAGGCTTTCCGCGATCGCGGCAGCCGTCAGATCGACATCGGCGTCGGCGTGGGCTGTCGAGAAGAACATCACTTCGTTGTGCGAGGGCGGCAGCAGCACTCCGCGCCTGCGCATCGCGTGGTAGAAGGCGGCGTACGCGCGCTGGTCGTCGCGCTGCTGATCGTCGTACGAGCGCGTCGGCCCGCCGGCGCGAAACTTGAAGTCCACGATCGACTCCAGCTGCACGACAGCATAGCTCAGCGCAAGCTCGCGCAGCGTCGCACGGATCGCGCCGGCGAGCCGGCGCGCGCGCACGTCCATTGCCGCGTACAATTCCGGCTCGCGCTCGAGGTGGTCGAGCACGCGTGATGCGATCGCGACAGCGAACGGCATGCCGGCGTGCGTCCCGCCGGTGAAGCACGGCCCGTCGGGTGCGAGCACGGCCATCACGTCTTCCCGGCCGCCGAACGCCGCGATCGGAAAGCCGCCGCCGAGCACCTTACCGACGGCGGTCAGATCGGGCGTCACGCCGGCGCGCGCCTGCGCGCCGCCGAGCCCGAGCCGCAGCCACGTGATCACCTCGTCGAAGATTAGCAGCGCGCCGTGGCGGTCCGCGCGCTCGCGCAAGCCTTCGAGAAAGCCGGGGGCCGTTTCGACAAGCCCCATGTTGCCGCAGATCGGCTCGACGAGGATCGCCGCGAGCCGTCCGCCGACGAGCGCGAGCTGACGGTCGACATCGCCCAGATCGTTGTAGCGCGCGACGGCGAGATCCTCGACGACCGCGCGCGGGATCCCCGAGCGCGCGGCGTCCGGCGTTTCGGCCGACGCGCCCGCATCTTGCAACGCGAGGTCGAAGTGACCGTGATAGTTGCCCGAGAATTTCAGAATCACGTCGCGGCCCGTGAACGCGCGCGCCACGCGCACCGCGCTCTGCACCGCCTCGCTGCCCGTCGTCGCGAAGCGCAGCCGTTCCATCGACGGGAGATGCGAGCGAATGCGCTCCGCAAGCGCGAGCTCGTCGGGCGCCGTCGAGCCGTACACGACGCCGCGCGCGGCGAGCGCATCGAGCCCCGTGAGAAACGGCGGCGTGTGACCGAATAGCAGCGGTCCGTAGGCCATCACGTAGTCGACGTAGCGGCGCCCGCCTGCGTCGAACGCGTACGGGCCTTCGCCGCGCACGCACGTGAACGGCTCGCCGCCGACGCGCCGCCCGGCGCGCACGGGCGAGCTCGCACCGCCGGCCAGCGCGCCGTCCAGCCGCGTCACGAGCATGCGAGCACCGAATCGATCTGCGTCACCACGGCGTCTACGTTCCAGCCCACCGGCCGAGCTCCGTCCTGAGGGGCGAAGGCTCTCGCCCGCAGGATACGCAAGAAGGCGGGCATGGCCTCCGTTCGTCTGCAGTCGGTCAGCAAACGGTTCGGTGACACCGTCGTGGTCGACGACGTCACGCTCGACATCGCCGACCGCGAGTTTTTGGTGCTGGTCGGCCCGTCCGGCTGCGGCAAGTCCACCACCCTGCGCATGATCGCCGGGCTCGAGACGCTCAGCGACGGCGATATCTTCATCGGCGACCGCCGCGTCAACGATCTCGGCCCCAAGGACCGCGACATCGCGATGGTGTTCCAGAACTACGCGCTCTACCCGCACATGAACGTCTACGACAACATGGCGTTCGGCTTGAAGATGCGCAAGCTGCCGCGCGCGGAGATCGACCAGCGGGTGAACGAGGCCGCCGAGATCCTCGGCCTGGGACCGCTGCTCAAGCGCAAGCCCAAGGAGATGTCGGGCGGGCAGCGCCAGCGCGCCGCGCTCGGCCGCGCGATCGTGCGCCATCCCGCGGTGTTCCTGATGGACGAACCGCTGTCGAACCTCGACGCGAAGCTGCGCGTGCAGACGCGCACCGAGATCGTCAAGCTGCACCAGCGCGTCGCGACGACGATGATCTACGTGACGCACGACCAGATCGAGGCGATGACGATGGGCCACCGCATCGTCGTGATGAAGGACGGCGTCGTGCAGCAGGTCGCGCCGCCGCAAGAGGTCTACGACAAACCGGCCAACCAGTTCGTCGCGGGCTTCATCGGCTCACCGACGATGAGCTTTCTGCGGTGCAAGATCGTGTCCGACGATGGCATGCTGTTCGCCCGCGGCGCATCGTTCTCGGTCCGGATCCCCGACGAACGCCGTCCGGCGCTCGCCGCGGTGAACGGCGCGGACGCGACGCTGGGCGTGCGCCCGGAAGACATCTCGCTGCACGCCGACGCCGCCGGCTCGATCGCCGCCGTGGTCGACGTGGTCGAACCGCTGGGCTCGGAGCAAGTCCTCTACTTCACGAGCGCCGGCGAGCGCCTCACCGCGCGCGCGCCGGCCGAAGCAACGGTCGCGTCAGGCGACGCGATCGCGCTGGGGATCAACCCCAAGCGCATGCACCTTTTCGACAGCGCATCGGGGGCAGCTTATTTCTGATCGTCGCAAGGCGCACCCCGCGGACACGTCGGCATATCGGCAGGAAGGCGGAAACACTAACCTTTCTTCTTCCTGCAGCTTGCGTTCGACGACGACGCCGAGCGGCGTGTCGGGCTCCTTCTTGAAGGCCCTCAACTTTTTAGCCTGGGCCGCGGCCTTGGCGGCGCCTTCGGCGGCGAACACGTCGTCCGGATCGGGACCGGATTGAACGCCGCCGAGAATTTGACCGACCGCGCGTCGTTCATGCTGATGCGAACGCTGCTTCCCGCGCGGGATATTCTTTCGGCTCGCCTTTGCATTCTCGCCGTACGTATTACGCCGGTCGAGATCGAGGCTCAGCGCTTTTTTTTCGCTTGGCGACTTGATCTTGCTCATCGGCCTACTCTTTGACCGAGCCAGATACGCCCGCGACGTAGTACTCCACGAAAAAGAAATATACCAGGACGGCTGGCAGCACGCCGATCAGCGCGCCCGCCATGAGCTGTCCCCATTGGAAGACGTCGCCGCGGATGAGTTCCGTGACCATCCCGACGGACACCGTCTTGTTGCCCGACGACGACATGTACACCAGCGCATACAAGTACTCGTTCCAGGACAGCGTGAACGAGAAGATCGCGGCGGAGATCAGGCCTGGGACGGAGATCGGGAAGATGATGCGCCAGATGATGGCGAAGTTGCTCGCGCCGTCCACGCGCGCCGCCTCCTCGAGCTCGCGCGGGATGCCTTTGAGAAAACCGATCAGCAGCCACGTGCAGAACGGCACCAGGAACGTCGCGTAGATCGGCACCAGCGCCCACAGCTGGTCGAACCAGTGCAGTTGGATGATGATCGATGCCAGCGGGATGAACAGGATCGCGGGCGGCACGATGTACGCGAGGAAGATCGCCGTGCTTACGATCTCGGAGCCCGGGAAGCGCAGCCGGATGATCGCGTATGCCGTAATGTAGGAGACGAACACGCTCACCACCGTCGCCGCCACCGAGACGAACAGCGTGTTCGCGAACCACTGGAGGTATGCGGTCGTCGTGAGCAAGTCGACGACGTGCTGGAACGTGAACTGCATGATCAGGAACGGGTTGGTCGTGTTGAGCAGCTCGCTGCGCGACTTGAACGTCGTGATGATCATCCAATAAAACGGCAGCAGCAGAAAGACGCCGTACACCGCGAGGGGGACGTACACGCGAAGGCCGCGTACGAGCGCACCCTTCGTCATCTCAGCGCTCTCGCACGGCGCGGACGACGAAGAATGCCAAGATGATCATGAAGACGATCGGCGAGATCGCGATTGCGGCACCTTCGCCGAGCTGGCCGCCGCTGATCGCGCGCTGGTAGGCGAGCGTCGTGAACACCTGCGTCGCGTCCGTCGGGCCGCCTTTGGTGATCGTCCAGATGAGCTGGAAGTCCGTCAGCGTGAAGATCGACGAGAACGCGACGAGGATCGTCGTGATCGGCATGAGCAACGGCCACGTGATGCGGCGGAACGCCTGCCAGCCGCTCGCGCCGTCGATCGCCGCCGCTTCGTAGAGATCTTTGGAGATCGATTGCAAGCCCGCGAGATAGCCGATCGCAAAGTACGGCAACCCGCGCCAGATGTTCACCACGATCAGCGAGAAGCGCGCCGCCCATGGGTGGCCGAGGAAGTCGGCGTAGTCGCCGCGCAGGTGCAGCTTCACCATCAGCCAGCTCAGCGCGCTCTGCTGCGGGTCGAGCAACCACAGCCACGCGAGCGCCGACAGCACCGTCGGCGCGACCCACGGCAGCAGCATCAGCGACCGCGCCGCGCGATAGCCGCGAAACTTCTGGTTCAGAATCAGCGCGAGCGCGAGCCCGAGCGTGAGCTTGCCGAACTCGGCGCACACCGTGTAGAACACCGAGAACGCCGCCGCGCCGCGGAAGATCGGATCGGCGAGGATCGTCGCGTAGTTCTGCAGTCCCACGAACACGCCGGGTTTGCCTAGCGTGGCGCTCGTGAGGCTCATCCAGATGCCGAGCACGAGCGGGTACGCGAGGAGTCCGAGCAGGATCAGCGCCGCGGGTACGATGAGCAGATAGCCCAGCACCCGCGGCGAGTCCAGCCGCGCGAGGAAGCGGGAGCGTGCGATCAAGCGCGCTTGTAGATGGTCGAGAGCCGCTGCTCCGCCTTCTTCATGGCGTCTTTGGTCGACATGTTGTTGACGCACACGTCGGCGAACATGTCGACCAGCACGAACTCGTCGAGGGCCTGCGCCGCCGCCTTGCCGGGCTTGCCGTTGTAGCCGTCGTACTTCGCACCTTGCAGCACGTCGCGGTACGGCGTGATGTTGGGGTTCGACGTCCAGATCGGCAGGTCGGCGTAGCCTTTGAGCGCGGGCGTCACGTAGCCCAGCATGCCGGTGACCCACGGCCCCGCCTGCGCCGAGTCCAGCATGAAATTCAGGTACGCTTTCGCCGCGTTGGGATACTTGCTGTACTTGAAGATGAACGCTGACGTGAAGTTGTTCGACACCGTGTGCGTCTTGACCGGGCCGTACGGCGGGATGGCGTTCGCGCAGTCGGGGAAGATCGCCGGGAAGTCGTTCTTGGCGACGTACCAGATGCTGATGCCGTTCATCGTCATGCCGATCTGGCCCGCGAGGAACGCCTGGTTGTTGCTGGGGTCCAGCCAGCCCGATACGCCGGAGATCATCGTTTCGTAGAGCTGCTTGGCGTACTCGAGCGCGTGCTCCGTCTCCGATGAGTTGATTGCGATCGAGTTGTCCGGGTTGGCCTGTTTGCCGCCGAACGCCCACAGGATCCAGTGCGTCCAGCTGTTCGAATCGCCGACTGCATGACCCAGCGCGAAGCCGGTCGGATGACCGTTCTTCTTCATTCCGCGCGCGAGTTTCAGCAGGCCGTCGAGGTCCTTCGGGAACTCGTTGAAGCCCGCTTCGTGCATCCATTTCACGCGGTAGTTGATCGCGTTGCCCGTGCAGCCCACCGGCAGCGCGACCCAGCGCTTCACGTCCTGATCGAAACAGTACGAGCGCGCGTTGTCGTACCAGCCGCCGTGCGTGCGGCCCATGTGGTCGACGAGATCGGACATGTCGACGAGCTTGTCGGGATACACGAACGGGTCGTCGTTCCAGCCCATGATGACGTCCGGCCCGGAACCGACCTGCGCGGCGAGCGCAGCCTTCGGCGTGACGTCGGGCCAGCTCAGCGACTGGATCGTCACGTTCACGCCGGTCGCGGCGGTGAACTTCTTGGTGTTCTCCGCCCAGATGAGGTCGTCGGCTTTGACGAACCCGGTCCAGCGCAGCAGCTGCAGCGCCGCACCCTTCTCGGGCTTGAACGGCGATGCATCGGCGGCGGATGCGAGCGCGGGGAACGAGCCGGCAAGCGCAGCCGCTCCGATGCCGGCGGCGGATGATTGCAGAAACTCGCGGCGATCAGGATGCTTCATGACGTCCTCTCAAAGGGCGGCTGGGGTTGGGAAAAATATCTTCCGGCGGACCGGGAATACCTGCCGGTCAGACGCGAACGGCGCTGCCGAGATACGCGCGGCGCATCTCCTCGCTGGCAAGCAGCGTTGCGGCTGCGCCGCTCAGCGCCACCCGGCCGGTCTCGAGCACGTAGGCGCGGGTTGCGATCTGCAGCGCCAAGTGCGCGTTCTGCTCCACGAGCAGCACGGTCGTGCCCGTGCGCGCGATGCGCACGATCGTCTCCATCACGTCGGTGACGATCAGCGGTGCGAGCCCCAGCGACGGCTCGTCGAGCAGCAGCAGTTTCGGTTTCGCCATCAGCCCGCGCGCGATCGCGAGCATCTGCTGCTCGCCGCCCGACAGCGTCCAGCCCAGCTTCGCGCTCAGCGAGCGCAGCTTCGGAAACACACCGAGCGCTTCGTCGACGTCGTGGTCGATCTCCGTGCGGCGCGCGCGGCGTGCCGTCGCGCCTAGCCGCAGGTTGTCGATCACGGTGAGGCCCGGGAAGATGCGGCGGCCTTCGGGCACGTGCGCGATGCCGAGCGCGACGACGTCTTCGGGCTGCAGCCCGTCGAGCGATTTGCCCGCGAACGCGATCGAGCCGGACGCCGGTGCGATCACGCGCGAGATCGCCTTGAGCGTCGTGCTCTTACCGGCGCCGTTCGCACCCAGCAGCGAGACGATCTCGCCCTCCGCTACTTCTAGCGAGATGCCGTGCAGCGCCTCGACCGCGCCATAGCGCGCGATGAGGTCCTTGATCTCAAGCAGCATCGAGCGTCCCACCGAGGTACGCGGTGATCACGTCGCGGTTGCGCGCGATCTCGTCGGGCGGGCCTTCGGCGATGTGCTGGCCGAAGTTCAGCACCGTGATGCGGTCGCTCACCGACATCACGAGGTTCATGTCGTGCTCGATGAGCAGCAGCGTGGTGCCCTGCGCGCGGATGCGGCGCAGCAGCGCGACAAGCGTGTCGGTCTCGGCGGGGTTCATGCCGGCGGCGGGCTCGTCGAGCAGCAGCAGGCGCGGTTCGCTCGCAAGCGCGCGCGCGATCTCGACGCGGCGCTGGTCGCCGTACGGCAGGCTGCGCGCCGGCGCGCCGGCGGCGCTTTCCAACCCGACGAACTCCAGCAGCTCGTGCGCGCGCTCGCGCGTCGCGCGCTCCTCGCGCGCGGTCGCGCCGCCGGGCAGCAGCGCGCCGATGAAGCCCACGCGCGTTTTTACATGACGGCCGATCATGACGTTCTCGACGACGCTGAGCTCACCGAACAGCCGGATGTTCTGGAACGTGCGCGCGATGCCGAGCCGCGCGATGGCGTGCGAGGGGCGGCCGATCAGCTCGGCACCGTCGAAACGGATCGAGCCGCCGTCGGCGCGGTACAGGGCGGAGATCACGTTGAGCGTCGTCGTCTTGCCGGAGCCGTTCGGACCGATCAGCGCATGGATGTCGCCGGCGCGCACCGTCATGTTCAGCGCGTTGACCGCCGTGACGCCGCCGAAGCGCTTCACCAGCGCGCGCACCTCGAGCAGCCCGCTCTCGGCCGCCGCGACGGCGTCAGGCGCAGCGACAGCGTCGGGCACAGCGCCGGGGACGGGCTCGGGCGCGCTCACGCGGTCTCCGGCGGCGGCCGTCGCACGAAGCGCGCGCGGAGCGCTTCGAGCAGGCCGACGAGCCCGCGCGGCATGAACACGATCATCGCGATCACGGCCGCGCCGTAGACCATGATGTACGACGTCTTGAGCGGGCGCAGCACTTCGGGCAAGAACCACAGCAGCACCGCGCCCAGGATCGCGCCGCTGATCGACGCCGAGCCGCCGACGATGAGCATCACGAGGAACACGACGGACTGGTCGAACGAGTACGAGTCCGGGCTGATGAACTTCGTCATGTGCGCGAGCAGGCTGCCGGCCAATCCCGCGTACGTGCCGGCGAGCACGAACGCGATGATCTTGTAGCGCGTGGCGTCGATCCCGGTCGCGCGCGCGGCGATCTCGTTCTCGCGTATCGCCTCGAGCGCACGGCCGACGCGCGTGGTCTTGATGCGCCAGGCGACGTACGCGCACGCCAGCACCGCGACGAGCACGATGTAATAGTAGCGGCCGTAGGTGTCGAACACGAACGAACCGATGTGCGGCGGCGGGATGCCCGTCATGCCGTCGCTGCCGTTGGTGACCGTCTTCCAGTTGATCAGCACGAGCTGCGTGATGATGCCGAAGCCGATCGTCGCCAGCGCGAGGTAGTGCCCGGAGAGCCGCAAGCACGGGTATCCGACGACCAAGGCGACGAGGGCGCTCAGCAGCATCGCGGCGGGCATCGCGCCCCACACCGGCCACCCGAGGTTGACCGTGAGAAAGCCCGACGTATACGCGCCGATCCCGAGAAACGCCGCTTGCGCGAGCGAGAGCTGGCCCGCGAATCCGAGCAGGATGCCGAGCCCCATCACGACGATCGCGTAAATGCCGGCCGTGTCCAACAGCGTGAGCAGATAGTCGGAGTGCACGAACGCGGGGACGAGCGCGAGCACCGCGATGAGCGCGATAGTGGCGCACCCTTCGACAAGCTCAGGGTGACACTTGGGGACGTCGCGGTGACAGGACGTTCCGTCATGCTTTTTCGGCTACCCGTTCGCCGAAGAGGCCTTGGGGGCGGATGAGGAGGACGCTGATCAGGATGATGAACGCGATCGCGTCGACGTACGACGACGAGACGTAGAAGCCGCCGAACGTTTCGATCACTCCGATGGTGAGGCCGCCGATGATCGCGCCCGGGATGCTGCCGAAGCCGCCGACGATGCTGGCGGCGAACGCTTTGAGGGCGATCAGCGCGCCCATCTCTTTGGTGACGGTGAACAGCGGCGCGACGAGCAGCCCCGACACCGCCCCGAGCACGGCGCTGTAGACGAAGGTGATCGCCACGATGCGGCCGACGCGGATGCCGACCAGCCGCGCCGTCGCGCGGTCCTGCGCGGTCGCGCGCATCTGCTTGCCCAGCGTCGTGCGCTCGAACAGGAAGAACTGGAACGCGATCAGCACCGCGGTGACGCCGAGGATCAGGATGTCTTGCGGCCGGATGCGCAGCGGGCCGAGGAAGATCGTGTCGACCGAGAACAGGCTCGGCATCACGATCGGCTGGCTGCCCCACACCTGCTGCACGGCGTTGCGCAAGAAGATCGACACGCCGATCGTCGAGATCACGACCGGCATCCAGCCGCGGTCGCGCAGCGGGTGGTACGCGATCCGGTTGAACAGCAGCGCGAACGCCGCCATGAACACGAGCACGAGCAGGTACACGGCGACGACGGGGAGCTGCCAGTGCACGATCGTCCCGAACACGGTGATGGCCGGCAGCATGAACGTCACCGCGACGTACGACGGCAGCATCACGAACTCGCCCTGCGCGAAGTTCACCACGCCGACGGCGTTGTAGATCAGCACGAAGCCCAGCGCCACCAGCGCATAGATCGACCCGACCGCCAGGCCGCTGACGAGCAGCTGCATGTTGGCGACCGGGTCGAAGTGCACGTCAGCCCGAGACCTTTTTGACCAGGTGCAGCTTGCCGTCCTGATTCTGCCCGATCGAGACCGAGTGGATCATGTTGCCCTCGGCGTCCGCGCTGAACGTGCCGAGCACGCCGTCCCACTTCTTGATCGCTTTCAGCGACGCGATCGTCTGCTTCGGATCGGTCCCCTTCTGCTTCTTGTACGTGTCGGCCAGCATGTAAATCGAGTCGTAGACCCAGCCCGAACCGGTACCGACGTCCGGCAAGTGGTGGTACTTCCGGTAGAACGCCGTGAGGAAATGCGTTGCGACGGGCGAGTTGAAGCCGACGATGAAATCGAGCGCGCAGTAGGTGCCGTAGGCGTCCTTGCCGGCGACCTCCATCGCGGTCTGGTTGCCGAGCGAGGGCGAGCCGACGATCGGCACGTTGAGCCCGAGCGAATGGATCTGCTTGAGGATCACGCGCCGTGTCGCTCGGATTCTGGATGTACATCAGCAGCGCGTCCGCGCCGGACTGCTTGATCTTGAGGATCTCGGCGGTGAAATCTTTGGCGTCCTTCGGGTACTGTTCGTTCGCGACGGGCTCCATCCCCAGCTTCTTGAGGTCCATCACGATCTGTTCGGCGCCGCCGGTCCCGAACGCGTCGCTCGCGTGCAGGATCGCGACCTTCTTCGCCTTCTTGTCCTTCACCGCGAAGTTCGTCATGCCGGCGGCGGTGATGCCGTCCGAGCCGCGCAGGCGGAACATGCCGGGCACGCCGAGCGTCGTGTTCTTCACGGCGGTGCCGCCGGTCATCCACGGAATCTCGCGCGACTTCATGACCGGAGCCATCGCCTGCACCTGGGTCGAGAGCACCGGGCAGATCACGGCGACGACGTTTTCGCCGAGCAGCTTGTTCAGCGCCGACACCGCCGACTGGTTGTCGTTGGTCGCGTCTTCCTCGACGATCTCGAACGGGCGGCCGTCGTAGACTTTGTCCTTGCGCGCGTTGATCTCTTCGACCGCGAGCGCGGCGCCCTCGTGTTCCTGTTGCCCGAGCAGCGCGTTCGAGCCCGTCAGGCACGGAATCGTACCGATCCTGATCGGTTCGGGCGCGGCGCCGACGATGGCGGGGAAGCCGATCGCGGCGCCCGCGGCCGCCGCACCGGTCGCTGCAAGAAAGTTCTTCCGGTCGAGTTTCATTGCGCTGCTCCTTTGGATGGGGCCGCCGCTAGAACGACGGGCCGATGCGGTTGATCGCGAAGTCACGGAAGCCGAGCACTTCCGCGGCGGGCTCGCGCCCGTTCGCCGCGTCGACGATCCACCCGAAGATTTCGTCGCCGACTTGTTCCAGCGTGCGCGTTCCGTCGACGATCGCGCCCGCGTTCACGTCCATGTTCTCGCGCATGCGCTCGAACATCGTCGTGTTGGTTGCCACCTTGATGACCGGCGCGATCGGGCAGCCCGTCGGCGTGCCGCGACCCGTCGTGAAGACCACCACCTGCGCGCCGCCGGCCACCATGCCGGTGAGCTGCTCGATGTCCTGGCCCGGCGTGTCCATCACCACCAGGCCGGTGGACGTCGGCCGGTCGGCGTACTCGAGCACCTCGCGCAGCTCCGTCGAGCCGCCTTTGTACGCGGCGCCCAGCGACTTCTCTTCGATCGTCGTCAGACCGCCGGCCATGTTGCCCTGCGTGGGGTTGCCGTAGCGAATGTCGACGTGCATCGCGCGCGCCCGCGCCTCGACGCGGTCGATCAGCTCGTACAATTTCTTCGCGACCGGCTCGGTCGCGCGCGCGGCGAGCAGATGCTCCGCGCCGACCAGCTCCGGCAGCTCGGCGAGGATCACCGTGCCGCCTTCGGCGACGACGCGATCGCTCGCGTACCCGAGCGCCGGATTCGCGGTGATCCCGGAAAAGCCGTCGCTGCCGCCGCACTCCGTGCCGACGATCAGCGCGCTCACCGGGCACTCGGTGCGTTCGGCGGCGACGGTTTCGGCGAGGAGCTGCTTCGCGATCGCGACGCCCTTTGCGATGGTCTCGGTGGTGTTGCCGCACTCCTGGATGCCGATCACCTCGACGCGCTGCCCGCGCGCGGCGATCTCTTGCGCGAGCGCCTTCGATTCGTTGGTCTCGCAGCCGAGCCCGACGACGAGCACCGCGCCGACGTTGGGGTTCGCGGCGAAGCCCGCCATCGTGCGTTTCGTCTGTTCGAAATCAGCACCGACCTGCGCGCACCCGGTAGGATGACCGACGGTGACGACGTCCGGCACTTTGCGCCCGATCAAATCGACGACGTGATTGGCGCACATCACCGACGGCAGCACGAGCACGTGATTGCGCACCCCGACGCGCCCATCACTGCGCTTGTAGCCCATGAACGTCGCGCTCACGTCATTGTCACCCTGAGCTTGTCGAAGGGTGCGCCGGGATCGTGCGCTTCGTCGGGAAGGTCGCCGCGGCCGCGGGTGCCTTCGACGTTGTGCACGTGGACGTGCTCGCCCGTTTCGATCGCGGCCGACGCTTTGCCGATCACTTGGCCATATTTGCGGATCAGCGCGCCCAGGGCGATCGGGTGCGTGGCGAACTTGTGGCCGCCCGGGATCGCCGAGCGCATGGCGATAGAATCCGGCGCCGAAGCGCACCGCCTCGCCGGCGGCAAGCGCTCGCAGTGCGACCGCGACGTCGTCGTCGTCTTTCAAGCGCAGCGCGGCGCCCTCGTCCGAAAGCGGCATGGGTGCGCTAGGAATCGTCAGGTGACCGGACAACTCCTGCCGCAGTATGGACGTCATCGCCGCCCCGCGGCGACTCCACGCGCACCTCGTCGATGCGCTGGTCCCGATGATCGTGCGCGGCGAGCTCGCTCCGGGCAGCCTGTTGCCGGCCGAGCCCGAGATGAGCGCGCGCTTCGGCGTGTCGCGCTCCGTCGTGCGCGAAGCGCTGCGGGTGCTCGGTGAAAAGGGGCTTGTCGACGTCCGGCACGGCTCGGGCACGCGCGTCACGACTTCGGATCGCTGGGACCCTCTGGATCCCGCCGTGCTCGCCGCCCTGCGCGCCAGCGGGCCGAGCGCGGTGGTCCTCCGCGATCTGCTCGAAGCCCGGACCATCGTGGAATGCGAGGTCGCCGCGCTCGCGGCCGAGCGCGCGGACGCCGCCGAAAACGCGGCGCTGGACGATGCGCTCGCGATCATGCGCAGCTCGCTCGACGACCCGCCGCGCTACGTCACGGGTGACTCGGCGTTTCATCTCACCTTGCTGCGCGCGGCGCGCAACCGCGTGCTCGAGCGCATGACGCAGCCGATGCACGAGCTGCTTTCGTACGCGCAAGCGCTCACCGACGCGATCCCCGGCGTGCTCTCGCGCGCGCTCGCCGAGCACGAGGCGATCGCCGCCGCGGTCGCGCGCCGCGACGCGCCGGGCGCGCGCGCCGCGATGCGCGCGCACCTCGCGCACACGCAGCGCGACCTCATCGCCATCACGGAGGCTCCATGACCACCATCGCCGCGCGGCTCGTCCGCGACACGCTCGACACGCCCGCGCTCGCCGACGTCGCCGCCGCCGCACGCGACGCGCTCGCGCCGGTGCTCGCGCGAGCCCGGCTGCGCGCAGGCGCGCGAGTCGCGGTGACTGCCGGCAGCCGCGGCGTCGCGCGCATCGATTCGATCCTGCGCGGCGCGTGCGACGCCGTGCGCGATGCCGGTGCGACGCCGTTCCTGGTGGCGGCGATGGGCTCGCACGGCGGCGGCACGGGCGACGGTCAGCGCGCGATGCTCGCGCACCTCGGCGTGAGCGAACGCAGCGTGGGCGCGCCGATCGAGAGCGAGATGGACGTCGTCGAAGTCGGCACCACGGCGGCGCACGGGATCGCCGTCGCGTGCGACGCGCGCGCCGCGCGAGCGGATGCGATCGTCGTCGCCGGGCGCGTCAAGCCGCACACCGACTTCACCGGCACGATCGAGAGCGGCTTGCTCAAGATGACGGCGATCGGCCTGGGCAAAGCGATCGGGGCCGCGCGGTACCACGCCGCGTTCGCGCGCTTCGGCTACGAACCGATCATCCGCGAAGTCGCCGCGTTCCTGATGGAGCACGTGCCGATCGTCGCGGGGCTCGCGGTCGTCGAGGACAACCGCGGCGGTACGAACGCGGTCGAAGCGTTCGCGCCGGACGCGATCGCCGCGGGCGAGGAGCGCCTGCTGCTCCACGCGCGCGAGCTGATGCCGAAGCTGCCGTTCGCGGCGCTCGATCTCGTGATCGTCGACCGCATGGGCAAGAATTTCTCGGGCACCGGGATGGACACCAACGTCACGGGCCGCGCCGTCGACGGGCGCACGCAGAAAGTGCCCGAGCCCGTGATCAAGCAGCTGTACGTGCGCGAGCTGACCGCGGAATCCGGCGGCAACGCCACGGGCATCGGGCTGGCCGACTTCTGCACCCGCCGCATCGCCGATGCGATCGATTGGGGTGCGACGTATCTCAACGCGCTGACGGCGGCGCATCCCGCGACGGTGCGGCTCCCGGTCGTGTGCGACAACGACCGCGACGCGATCCGGCACGCGCTCAACGCCGCGGGCATCGAGGACGCGGCGCACGCGCGCGTCGCGCGCATCGGCGACACGCTGCACATCGAGACGTTCGCGGCGTCCGAAGCGGCGCTCGCTGCGATCTACGACGACGGCCGCTACGCCGTCGGTGAGGCGACCGATGCGCTGACACTGGCGGGTGACGACCTCGTCCCATTCCACGGTGCGGCGGCGCTCGCCTGATGCGCGTGCTCATCACCGGCGGGCTGGGCTTCATCGGCGCGTGGACGGCGCGCGTGCTGCTCGACGACGGGCACGACGTGCGCACCTTCGACGTGCACGCCGAGCGCGCGCTCTTCGACGCGATCGCGGGCGAGCGCGGCGCGCGCGTCGAGCACCGCACCGGCGACATCACCGATGCGGCCGCGGTCGACGCGGCCGTCGACGGCTGCGAGGCGATCGTGCACCTCGCCGCGGTGCTGATCCCGGCGGCGCGCAAAGACCCGCTGCTCGGCGCGCGCATCAACGTGATGGGCACGCTGCACGTCTTCGAAGCCGCCAAGCGCAGCGGCGTGCGCGGGATCGCGTTCGCGTCGAGCGCGGCGGTGTTCGGGCAGGACGACGGCATCCACCCCGAGCCGCGCACCCACTACGGCGCGTACAAGCTGTGCAACGAAGGCTGCGCGCGCGCCTACTGGGACGACGCCGGCATCCGCAGCGTGGGCTTGCGGCCGTCCACGGTGTACGGCCCCGGCCGCGAGCTCGGCGTCACCGCCGACCCGACGCTCGCGATGCGCGCCGCGGCCGAAGGGCGCGCGTACACGATCCGCTTCACCGGCGCGACCGGGATGGACTACGTCGAGGACGTCGCGACGATCTTCGCGCGCGCGGCGACGGAGACACCCGACGGCGCGCACGTGTTCAGCCTGCAAGGCCAGCTCGCGCGCATCGACGAGGTGCTCGCCGCGATCCGTGCGGAAGTACCCGGCGCCGACGTGCGCGCCGAAGGACCGGAGCTCATGTTCGCCGCCGAGCTCGACGAAAAGCCGCTGCACGCGCTGTTCCCGGGTTTCGAGCGCACGGCGCTGTCGAGCGGCACGAAAGCGACGATCGCATTCTACCGCCCGCCGTCGAGCTGAGGAGAAGACGACATGTGGAAATTCTTCGACCGCTTCGGCAAACGCGGATCGCCGCCGTCCGCGCCCGCCGACGACAAGCAAGGCGCGCTCGATGCGGCGCTCGCGGCGCTCGACGACGGCGAAGCGGAGCGGCCGCTGCCGACGCTGATCTGCCGGCAGTGCGGCTTGCAGTACGCCAACACGGGCACGTACCTGCAAGGCGCGCGCTGCCCGGCCTGTCACCCTTCGACGAGCTCAGGGTGACCTGAAGACTAGTACGTCGAGCGGCCTCCGCTGAGGTCGAACACCGCGCCCGTCGAGAACGAGCATTCTTCCGTGCAGAGCCACGCGACGAGGGCTGCGATCTCGTCGGGCGTGCCGAAGCGGTTCAGCGGGATCTTCGAGAGCATGTAGTCGATGTGCGATTGCGTCATTTGCGCGAACATCGGGGATTCCACCGCGGCCGGCGTGACGCAGTTGACGCGGATCGCGGTCGTCGCGAGCTCTTTGCCCAGCGACTTCGTCAGCGCGATGACGCCGGCTTTCGAGGCGCTGTAGGCGGGCGCGTTCGGGTTGCCTTCTTTGCCGGCGACCGAGGCGATCATCACGATGCGGCCGTAGTCCGCGGCGCGCATCGGCTCGACGACCGCGCGAGCGCAGTGGAACGTCCCGGTGAGGTTGACGTCGAGGACGTCGCGCCAAGCGTCGAGCGGGTAGTCCCACGTCGTCACGTTCGGGCCGGTGATGCCCGCGCTCGTCACCAGGATGTCGATGCGGCCGAGCGCGGCCAGCGTGGCGTCGCGCGCGCGCTCCACCGATGCGTAGTCGCGCACGTCGACGACCGCGGTGTGTACTTCGCCGGCGAGGTCAGGTGGCGCACCGTGCCCCTGAGCTTGTCGAAGGGTCAGGGTGACATTGGCGAGCGCTTCCGGTCTTGCGTCCCACAGGCTTAGACGTGCGCCGGATGCAACGAGACGGCGTGCGATCGCGAGGCCGATCCCCGACGCGCCGCCGGTCACGACGGCGACGCGGCCTCGTACGTCGAGCTGGTTCATAGCCGAAGCGTATCATGAACGACAAGGCCCGTGGCTCGTCGCGGCATGCGCGCGATGACGGCGTTGACGCGCGCGATCTGCCGGTCGATGACCGCCACGCCGACCGGCAGCAGCGTACCGTCGCCGCCGATGCGTTCGTGGTAGTGGAGGACGAGCGGCACGTCGTTGTGGGGATCGTAGAGCTGCACCGGGACATGGGTTGGAAAGTTGGCGATCTTCGGCAGCGGGACGACGTCCTCGCCCATCTCCCAAAGGGCGAGCGAAAATGAGATCTGACTGACGTGCAGCACGTATTGGCCGAGCAGGTCGCCTTGATCGAGCACCCAGAACACCCAGCGCTTCCAGCGGGGCAGCAGATCGTCGAAAATCGCGGTGCGCAGCACGTAGACGCCGCCGTTGCAGTTGTTTACGTACGTGTCGGCGTCGGCGAAGCTGCAGCGCTTGCGCTCGGGAAACCGCGTGAAGCCGGCGCGGCGGTACAGCGGCTCGAGCAGCTCCACCGGCGGGTTCGGGAAGTCGACCTCCTTGGCGCATATCGTTCCCAGCCCGATCCAAGGATCGAGCGCGGCCAGGAATGCGATGTCCGTATCGCACAGCACCGCGAACTCCCGCTCGCGCAGCGCCGGCGTGTCGAGCTGCTCGAGCTTGTTGCAGAAGCGGCCGTCTCCGAACGGCATGACGTAGCGGAACGCGATACCGAGGCCTTCGAGATCCCGCTCCAGCGCCGGGCTACCCTCGTTCCGCCGCACGATGTGCACGAAAAGATCGGATGCGGTGACGCCCGCGCACTCGACCAGCGTCGCAATCCAGACACGGAGCTGAGCGTCAAATTTCGGTGAAGAATCGACTACGCAGGAGTAGACGACCGATGGCATCGCTGGCCGCTTCGCCCGACGGGAAGAAGTCGCCTCGTCACGAACGGATCGATCGGTAGCCATGTTGCATGCGAACGCTCGTGATTTGATTTTCATCGTTGGGATGCATCGCAGCGGCACGTCGGCGCTGACGCGCGTGCTCTCGCTTTGCGGCGCCGCATTGCCGGCTTCGCTCATGGCGCCGAATAGCGGTAACCCGACCGGCTACTGGGAGCCGCACGACGCGATGGAGCTGAACGACCGCTTTCTACGCGCTCGGTCGTCGTCGTGGAGCGACCCCGGTCTCACGTTTCGCAGCGCTCCGCGCGATCACGCCGGCTTCGCCCAATACGTCGCACTGATCCGCGACTACCTGGCGCTGATCGACGAGTTTCTGACGCACGGCGTCGACCCCGGCGGCCCCGTCGTGATCAAGGAGCCGCGCATCACCGCGCTGCTGCTGTACTGGATCGACGCCGCCATCGAAGCCGGGTTTTCGCCGAAGGTGATCCACATCTTCCGCAACCCGGCGGACGTCGCGTCGTCACTCGCGGCGCGCGACGGCATGGCGTTCGACCGCGCGTGCGCCCTGTGGCAGAAGTACAACCTGCTCGGCGAACACGACGCGCGCAGGGTCCCGCGGGCGTTCGTTTCGTACGAAGCGCTGCTCGACGACTGGGAAAGCGCGATCGACCGCTGCATGCGCGAGATCGGCGTCGACGTGGCCATATCCGCGGACACACGGCGCGCCGTCGAAACGTTCCTGTCGCCGCAGCTGCGGCACCACCGCTGCGGCGCGTTCGAGCGGCACGCGATGGCGCCGGTGCAGCACAAAGCCGTGCGGCTCGCCTACGATGCGCTGCAGCGCGCCGCAGACGGCACGTTGGACACGGGGACGTTCGATTCGCTGCTGGTCGAGTATTCCGCGCGATGGGCCGGCGGGACCGACCGCCACGAGCGCGACGTCCGCTTGAATCCGGACGAAACGCCGACTCTGCGGCGCGTAGCGGAAGGTTCGCAACGTGCTGCGCAGCGCAGAGTGGTTCGGAAAACGCGATCGGGACGGGTTCATCCACCGGAGCTGGATGCGCGCGGAAGGCTTCGCGCCCGACGTGTTCGACGGCCGGCCGGTCATCGGCATCTGCAACTCGTGGTCGGAGCTCACGTCGTGCAACGTGCACCTGCGGCGCGTCGCGGAGTCGGTGAAGCGCGGCGTATGGGAGGCCGGCGGCTGGCCGCTGGAGTTTCCCACCATCTCGCTGGGCGAGACGTACATGCGGCCGACGACGATGCTGTTCCGCAACCTGATGAGCATGGACGTCGAGGAGTCGATCCGCGCGAACCCGATCGACGGCGTGGTGCTGCTGAGCGGCTGCGACAAGACGACGCCCGCGCAGCTGATGGGCGCGGCGAGCGTCGATCTGCCGGCGATCATGGTGACCGGCGGCCCGATGCTCAACGGCAAGTACCGCGGCCAGGACATCGGGTCGGGCACGATGGTGTGGCAGTTTTCCGAAGAGGTGCGGGGCGGCAAGAAGACGTGGGACGACTTCTTCGAGGCCGAAGCCGGTCAGTCGCGCAGCAACGGGCACTGCATGACGATGGGCACCGCGTCGACGATGGCGAGCATGGCCGAGGCGCTGGGCATCGCGCCGACCGGCAACGCCGCCATCCCGGCCGTCGACTCACGCCGCTACGCGCTCGCGCAGATGAGCGGGCGGCGTATCGTGGAGATGGTGCGCGAGGATCTGCGCATGTCGAAGATCCTCACGCGCGCGGCGTTCGAGAACGCGATCCGCGTGAACGCCGCGATCGGCGGCTCCACGAACGCGGTCGTGCATCTGCTTGCCATCGCGGGCCGCGCCGGCGTGCCGCTGGAGCTCGACGACTTCGACCGGCTCGCGCACGATCTGCCCCTGCTGGTGGACTTGCAGCCGTCAGGCCGCTTTCTGATGGAAGACTTCTATTACGCCGGCGGCGTGCCCGCGGTGGTGCGCGAGCTCGGCGACCTGATCCACCGCGACGCGCTGACCGTCGGCGGCAAAACGATCGGTGAGATGACGGCGGACGCACCGTGCTGGAACCGCGACGTGATCCGGCCGCTCGGCGCGCCGGTCAAGGAGCACGCCGGGATCGCGGTGCTGCGCGGCAACCTCGCCCCGAACGGCGCGGTGATCAAACCGTCCGCGGCGACGGCGGCGCTGCTGACGCACCGCGGCCGCGCCGTGGTGTTCGAGACGATCGAAGATTTCAAAGCGCGCATCGACGATCCGGGTCTCGACGTCGACGAGACGTGCGTGCTGGTGCTCAAAGGCGCGGGGCCGCGCGGCTATCCCGGGATGCCCGAGACCGGCAACCTGCCGCTGCCGCCGAAGCTGCTCGCGAAGGGCGTGACGGACATGGTGCGCATCTCGGACGCGCGCATGAGCGGCACGGCGTACGGCACCGTCGTGCTGCACACGTCGCCCGAAGCGGCCGTGGGCGGGCCGCTCGCGCTCGTGCACGACGGGGATTCGATCGAGCTGGACGTCCCGAACCGGCGGTTGGAATTGCTCGTCGACGCAGCGGAGCTCGGGCGCCGCCGTGCTGCGTGGCGGCCGCAGCCGCCGGCGTTCGAGCGCGGCTATGCGAAGCTCTACACCGAGCACGTGCTCGGCGCCGAGCGCGGCGCGGACTTCGACTTCCTCGTGGGCGGGAGCGGCGCCAAGGTCGCGCGCGAGATGCACTGAGAGTTTCGCCGATGGACCGGCACGTCGTGCCGAACGCGACCCTGGCCCTGCCGGACCGGCCGCCGGACGGCGGCTCGCGCCCGCGGTTCTACGACTTCGACGACGGCGTGACGCGGCTGGTCAAATGGCATCCGTCCGTCCAGAACTATGCGAAGGGCTGCTACAACGAGCTCGTCGCGTCGCGGCTCGGCGCGCTCATCGGCGCGCCGCTGCTACGCGGAACGGTCGTGTACGTCGGCGACGACGTGATCCCGCCCGACCAGCGGCGCGACGGCGCGGTCGTGGGATTCCACTTCGCGACGATGCGCATGCGCGGGCGAAACTTTCGGCCCACGCCGCACTACCCGCGCATTCGCAACAAAGCCGAGCTGCCGAATGCGGCCGTGCTCCTCGCGTGGCTCGCCGTCGGCGACGCCGAGCGCAACATCTACTTCCAGCACACCGTCGTGACGAACCGGGTCGGCGCGCGGCGGCGGTCGGACCGCTTCACGCTGATCGACATGGGGATGGCGTTCGGCACGCACTGCTGGAGCGCCGCCGCCGTCGCCGAACCGCACGCGGCGTACACGCTGCCGAAACATATGCTGCCGCACCTGACGCGCGCAAATCTGGCGCCGGCCATCGCACGGCTGCAAGCGCTCACGCGCGACGACATTGTCGCGTGCATCGCGGACCGCCCCGCCGAATGGGTGATCGCAGCGGCGGACGTCGCGGCGCTCGAGCAGCGCCTGATCGCGAGCCGCGACACGATCGCGAGGATCCTCTACGCGGGGAATCCCGGGATCGTGTAGCGGCGTGCGGCTTCAGACGACTTTGGCGGTGTAGCCCTCGCGCGCGCCTATCTTCTGCGACGCCATCGCCGTTTTCGCGGCGCGCGCCCACGGTGCGTCGCACGTGCCGTCCGATTCAGATGCCGGCACCTCGGATTGCACGTCGAACAGGAACTGCGTGCGCGCGAACGTCTTCGAGCTGACGACCGCGCCCGCGTAGACGTCTTGCGCGAGCTGGTGATCGCAGCCGTGCCACACCGACTTCGTGCGCTTGTAGCCGTCGAACGCGTGATCGTCGAACGCCGCCGCGAGCTTCTCGGGATCGGTGGTTCGCGCGGCGAGGATGCGGTCCGTGAGCGCCACGATGCCGCCGTAGCCGTAGAAATGACGCGCCGATACCGGCGCGTTCGTCACCTTGTGGATGCGCGACGCGAGCTTGCGCGAGGAGTCCGACGCGTACGGTGTCCAGAGCACCGAGAACGTCGCGCCCGCGATCGCGTCGAGCGGCACGACCTTGTAGTAGAAGTCCTCGAGGTTGATGCCGGCGAGGTGCATCTGCTTCTGCATGCCGAACGCGACGAATTGCTTGATCGAGTTGGCCGCGTCTTGGCCGCTGTTCGCGAGGATGAGCACGTCGGCGCCGCTGTTGCGGATCTTCGTGAGCGACGGCGAGAACTCGCTCGTCCCCAGCGGCAGCACGTCGTGCGCCACCTCGGTCCCGCCCGCGCGCTTGAGCGTGTCGGAGAGCTGGTTGTACGAGTCGCGGCCCATGCCGTAGTCGGACTGCAGGAAGTACCACTTCTTCCCGAGCGCGAGCAGCCGGTTCGCGAGCGGGCGCATCACCATGCGCGCGTTGCAGCCGTAGCGATACGTCAGCCGCGTCGCCTTCTCGCCCGTCAGCGTGGAGTCGAACGGGCCCAGCGAAAGGTTGAAGATACCGAGGTCCTCGACCAGCGGCGCGATCGCGAGCCCGATGCCCGACGACGTGCCGCCGAACAGCACGTCGACCTTTTCCTCACCGACGAGGCGGCGCGTCTCGGTGACGCCGACCGCCGGTTTGGACGCGTCGTCGCCGAAGACGAACTCGAAGCGCACCCGGCCGTTCTTGTTGACGTCGTCGAGCGCGAGCTGCGCGCCGGTCTTGTGCAGCGCAGCGATGTCGGCGAAGACGCCGCTGAACGAGTCGAGGAAACCGATGCGGACAACCGGCTTGCCGGCGCCGCGTGCGACGGACGGGAGCGCCGCAGCGCCCGCGGCGGCCAAACCCGAGCGCAAGACCTGAGCGCGAGACGGCTTTGAGCTGTGCAACATGGCGAGCGCTTCTCGGCTCGTGCAAGCGGCCCTTTTCCGCTCAGGGGCTGAGCGCGAGATCGCGCAGGGACGTGACCATCAGGTCGAGCGTCGTGCGCGCGCGCCGGGCCGCGTCCCGCGTGACGTCCGCGAGGCGCTCGTCCAGCCGGCCGGACAGCGCGTCCTCGGCGGCCGCGACGACGACGGCGGCGTCGGTGGCTTCGGCGCGATACACGTGCGGCCAGCCGGTCGCGCCGAGCAGCGCGCTGAGTTTCGCGCCGCCCTCGATCTGATCGATCGCGACGAACGGCACGCGGTGGCGCAACGCGAGCATCGCGCCGTGGAACCGCGACGTGAGCACCACGTCGCATGCGGCGTACTGCGACTCGATCGCAGCCGGCGAGATGCCCGAGCGGTGCAGATGATTCTCGATCTCGACGACGCGTCCGCCACGGCGTGCTGCGAGCTCGCGTGCGGCTTCGCGCACGATCTCCGACGTCCGTTCCGCCAGACAGCGTTTCGGTTCGTACTCGGTTTGCGGGCCGCGCAGGACGATACCGGCCGTAAAGCGCGGGTCGCTTCGCGCGGCCACTGCCGGATCTGGCGGGGCGACGAGCGCGACGTCTTCGAACGCCGTGGCTCCGCCTTCGCGCGGCAAGACGCGATCGAAGGGGTTGTCGTAGTTCGCGTGACCCGGCGGAAACAAGCTGACGGCGACACCGAGCTTCGGCGCCGCCGCGAACCGTTCGAACAATGGTTGCGTCCACGGGTGTCCGCGGATGATGGGCCCGCACACGAACACGAGCGCGCCGACGTCGTGCGGCGCGCCGGACTGGAGGTCGATCCGACGGCTACCGGCCACCTGCACGTCGTGGGCCGACGCATGCGACACGTCATGACCTTCGGCGACGAGGCGCGCCACGGCGCTGCGCATCGCAAGCAGGTCGCCGATCGTTCCGCCCGCCGCGAACGATCCGTACCACGCGACCAAAACGGTCATGCGCCCGTGCAACATGGCGGGCGCTTCTCGCCTCGTGCAAGCGGGCCTTTCCCGCTCAAGGGTCACCGCGCCGACCAAAGAATGCCCCCGCAATGGCGAGCACCGCAACATCCAGCACCTATCGCGCCGACCACGTCGGCAGCTTCCTGCGGCCCAAGGAGCTGCTCGACGCGCGCCATGAGGGCGCGGATCCCGAACGCCTGCGCGCGATCGAGGACCGCGAGATCCTGCGCATCCTCGCAAAGCAGCAGGAGCTGGGCTTCGAGATCTTCACCGACGGCGAGTTCCGGCGCGGCGGCTTCATGACCGATCTCACCGACGCCGTCGCGGGCTTCGACTCCGAAGCGGGGATCGCGCGGACGTGGAACGCCGCCGTCACCGCGACGGGCGTCGCGCCGAGCGCCGTGCGCGGCATCGTGACCGAGAAGCTGCGCAGGCTGCGGCGCCTCACCGAGCACGAGACCACGTTTCTCAAACAGCACGCGCCCGGCCCGATCAAGATGACGCTGCCCAGCGCGACGCAGTTCCCGGCGATCGCGTACAAAAAAGGCATCAGCGAGCGCGCGTACCCGAACCACTCCGCGTTTTTGGCGGATGTCGTCGACATCGTCAAGGACGAGACGCGCGCGCTGGCCGAGGAAGGGGTCGCGTACATCCAGATCGACGCGCCGCGCTACAGCTACTACCTCGATCCGAAGTGGCGAGAGTTTCTGCGCGCGGAGTTCGGCGAGCCCGAAGCGCTCCTCGACGAAGCGATCGCCGCGGACAACGCGTGCTTCCGCGCCGCGCGCAAACCCGGCGTGACGCTGGCGATCCACCTGTGCCGCGGCAACAACCGCAGCCAGTGGTACGCGAGCGGCGGCTACGACGCGATCGCGGAGAAGCTGTTCCACGAGCTCGAGGTCGACCGGTTCCTGCTCGAGTACGACGACGAGCGCTCGGGCTCGTTCGAACCGCTGCGCCTGGTGCCCAAAGGCAAGACCGTCGTGCTCGGACTGATCAGCTCGAAGGTCCCCCAGCTGGAAGATCAGGCGGCGCTGATCCGCCGCATCGAAGCCGCGAGCACGTACATCCCGCTGGAAAACCTCGCGCTGAGCCCGCAGTGCGGCTTCGCCTCGATGGCCGAAGGCAACCTCATCACCGAAGCCGATCAATGGGCGAAGCTGAAGCTGGTCGTGGACACGGCGCGCAAGGTTTGGGGTTGAGCGATTCGCGGACGGTCTCGCAGGCCGTCGCGGAGTACGCGCTGTCGCTCGACGCCGCGACATTATCCGCAGGGACGATCGAGCACGCGAAGCAGGCGGTGCTCGACCTGTTCGGGATCGCGGCGCGTGCGAAGGCCGAATCCGACACGACGAAGATCGTGCACCGCGTCATCCGCGACGTGGACGCCGGCGGCAAATCGACGGCCGTGGCGTACGGTCCGCAGTTCTCCGTGCAGTACGCGGCGCTGCTGAACGGCTGCAGCTTTCACGCGCTGGATTTCGACGACACGCACGAGCTGTCGTCGCTGCACCCCGGCGCGCCGGTGATCGCGGCGGCGCTGCCCGTCGCCGAGCAGCAGGCGGTCAGCGGCCGTGCGCTGCTTGCTGCCGTCGTCGCGGGATACGACGTCACCGTGCGGCTCGGGCTCGCGCTGCGGCCGCACGCCCACTACGCGCGCGGGTTTCATCCGACGGCGACCGCCGGAACGTTCGGTGCCACCGCGGCGGTCGCGCGCCTGCGCGGCGCGGCGCCGGCCACGCTGGCGAGCGCGTTCGGCATCAACCTGAGCCAAGCGGCGGGATCGCTGCAGTTCAGCGCGGACGGCGCGCAAACGAAACCGCTGCAAGTCGGCCTGGCGGCGCACAACGCCGTGCTCGCGGAACGTTTCGCCGCGGCCGGTCTGCGCGGCCCCGCAGAGGCGTTCGAAGGCCGCAGCGGTTTCCTGCACGCGTATTCCGACGGCGCGGACGCCGCGGACGTCCTCGACACCTGGGACGGCGTGCACGAGATCGACCGCACCGCGTTCAAGCCGTATCCGTGCTGCCGGTACATCCACAGCGCCGTCGATCAGCTCGCCGACATCGTGCGCGAGCGCCGGCTGACGCCGGACGCGATCGCGAGCGTCCGCATCGGCCTGCCGGCGGCCGGCATGCGCCTCGTCGGTGATCCGGAAGCGGCGAAGCGCAACCCGCGCACCGTCGTCGACAAGCAGTTCAGCATGTACCACGCCGCCGCGGCCACGATCTTGTGGGGAAGCGTGCGCTGGGACGACTACGCGCGTCCTGACGATCCCAAGCTCGCGAGCCTGATCGCGCGCATCACGGTGGCCGACGACCCGGACGTCGAGGCGCTCGCGCCACGCATGGCGTCCAAAGTCGAGGTCGACGCTGGCGACGTGCACGAGCGCCGTCTCGTCGCGAGCCCGCGCGGCGAACCCGACCGCCCGCTCGAATGGGACGAGCTGATCGCAAAATTCAACGACCTCGCGTCGGTGACGTGGGACGCCGCACGGCGCAAGCGTATCGTGGACAGCGTCCGCAGGCTCGACCGGATCACCGACGTCCGCTCGCTCACCGCGGAGCTCGGCGGCGATCAGAAAGTCTGGATCAAGCTCTAGCGATCAAAGCTTTTGAACGTATGCCGCGACGTCGTGCACGGCGCGTTCGTTCAGCGGCTTCGGGTAGAGCTTCGGCATCGGCGGCAGCGGGTTCTCGATCCAGGCGACGGTCTGCTGATAATTCTTGCGGCTGCTTTCGTGCGCCAGTGCCGGACCGACGCCGCCCTCCGTGCCCGTCGCGCCGTGACAGCGGGAGCAGTTTCCGCGGAACACCTCGCCGCCGCGGTCGGCATCCCCCACGGCGATGACCGCCGCGTCCGCCGACGGCGCCGTCGTCCCGGAACCGCTCGCCGATTTGTTTTCCGACTTCGTGCAGCCGGCGCCGGCGAGAACGATCATGAGCGCGAGCGCGACGATTCTCGACGCTTTCGATTGCATGGCGATTCTCCTCGCCCGCGCCTTCGCGGGTCAGCGCTTGAGCTTGAAGATACCGATCTCGTCGGCGCGGTTGTAGTCGAGCTGAAAGTTTCCGCCCGCCGCGACGGCGACGTACTGCGTCCCCGCGACCTCGTACGATACCGCCGGTGCGTTCGCGCCGCCGACGAACGCATACGTCCACAGCTTGCGGCCGTTCGCGGCGTCGAACGCTTCGAACGTCCCGTCGCCCTCGCCGACGAAGACCAGGCCGCCCGCGGTGGCAAGCGCGCCGCCGATCATCGGCTTGGGCGCTTTGTACTGCCATGCGATCCTGCCCGTGTCGACGTCGATCGCGGAGAACGTGCCGGTCTGGATCGTCTTCGGCTTTTGCGTGTTGGTGAAGACGCTTCCGGTGCGCATGAATCCCGGATGGTCCGGGTCGGGATGCGTCTTGAAGTCCATGAGCTGATCGATGCCGAGCACGTACACGCGCCGCGTCAGCGGCGAGTACGCGGGCGGCGACCACTCCGAGCCGCCGTTCGCGCCCGGCAGCACGGAACGCTTGCCGAACATGTTCTTGTTCTGCGCGACGAACGGCTGCGACTTGCGCAGCAGCTTGCCGTTGCGGCGGTCGACGATGAAAAACCATCCCACCTTACCCGCCTCGCCCGCCGCCGGGATCGTCTGCCCGTTTTCGTGCACGTCGAACAGCACCACGTTGCTGGTCGCGTCATAGTCCCAGAGATCGTGCTTGACTTCTTGGTAGTACCAGCGCAGCTTGCCGGTGCGCACGTCGAGCGCGACGATCGAGTCCGTGTACAGGTTGTCGCCTTTGCGCGTCGAGCCCTCGAGGTCCGGGTTCGGGTTGCCCGTTCCGAAGATCACGAGGTGCTGCGCCGCGTCGACGGCAGGCGTGGTCCAGACGGTGCCGCCGCCCGTCTTCCACGAGTCGCCGGAGAACGTTTTGGGGTCCGTCGCGTACCACCGCCAGCGCTGCTTGCCCGTGCGCGCATCGTAACCCGCGACGAACCCGCGCACCGCCCACTCGCCGCCGGCGCTGCCGACGACGACCGTGCCCTCGAACACTTGGGGCGCCATGCTCTCGGAATAACCGACGGACGGATCGGCGATGCGCGTCTCCCACTTCTCCGTTCCGGTGCGCGCGTCGAACGCGACCAGCTTGTCGTCCAGCGTGGTGACGTACAGGTTGCCGTACGCGAGCGCGGCGCCGCGGTTGTTCGGTCCGCAGCAAATCTTGAACGACCCCAGCGCGTACGCCGTGCTCCACAGCGTGTCGCCCGTTGCGGCGTCGATGGCCATGATCTTCATGTGCCGGTCCACGACCGGCGTCGTCAGATACATCACGCCGTCCGCGACGAGCGGCGTCGTCTCGAAGCTGTCGAACATCCCGGTGTGCACGAGCTTCACCAGCTCGAGCTGCGCCACGTTGCCCGCGTCGATCTGTTTGAGCGGCGAGTACCGCCAGTTTCCGTACGTCCGGCCTGGTAACCGCCAGTCCTTGGCGTCTGCCTCCGCAGACTGCAGCGACGCGTCGTCGAGCGCGACGCGCGCGGCGGCCGGAACGGACGGCGACGCGTGCGACTCGGGTGCGACCGACGCCGCCGGGTCCGGCGCGAGGTTGGGGTACGGCAGCAGCGGCTGGCGCGCGAGCGTCCCCTTCGTGAGCGGCGAGGTCCCCGGCGCATACGCGTTCTTCTCCAGGATGAACGCCAAGACGTCGAGATATTGCTGCTCGGTGAGGCTTCCCGGCGCGTCGAGCGGCATCGCGCCGCTGACGAATTGAAACAGCGCGGGCGCCGACATCTTGCCTTTGGCAAGCGACGCGCCGAAACGCGGACCCACCAGCACCGCGCCGGCGCCGCCTTCGAGGTTTGCGCCGTGGCACTTCAAGCAGTGCTGCACGTACACGAGCTGGCCGCTCGCCGCTTGCGCGCGCGTGTACGCGCCGGAGTCCGGCGCCCGCGACGCCGCGCCCGAGAAGAGCAGTACCGGCGCGGTCAGAGCCGCCGCGGTGGTCACGAGCGCGAATCGGCCGCGCAAGGTCACGTGTGTCCTCCTTCATCACGACGAACGGCTTCCTCGCGGTCGGGCGGCGGCGTGTCCACGCGCCAGAACGTGAAAACGAATGCAACCAGCACGATCACCGCGAGATAGCCGACCGCGCCCTCCGGCACGGGCCCGCTCGAACGCAGCGGCGGCGCATCGTGCGGCTGCGCACCCGCGCTCAGCCGCACGACGTACGACGCGACGTCGTCGAGGTCGTTCTGGCTCAGCTGGTGCTCGCCGAACCGCGGCATCTCGCCCGGACCGACGCGAATCGCCTCTGCGACCGCGTCGATCGGCGTGTCGCGCAGCGACGGCGCCCACGCGAGCCGGCCGATGGAACCGCCCTCGCCGTTGAAGCCGTGGCACTGCGCGCAGTGCAGCGAGAACAGCGCGCGCCCATGCGCGCGATCGCCGCTCGCGACGACCGCCGGGATCGCCGGACCGCCGGCGACCACCGGCGCGAGATAGTCTTCGAGCGCGCGAATGTCCGCTTGCGACAGCCGCTGCCCGCCGCGTTCGTCGCGGTCTCCGATCTGCACGTTGGGCACGGCGGCCGGCATGCGCCCGGTGGTCAGATAGAAGTCGACGGCGGCCAGCCCGACGCCGCGCAACGACGGCCCGTCGGCGCTGCCCCACATCTGCGCGCCGTGACACGACGCGCAGCGCGTCTGGTAGATCTGCGCACCGGGCGGCGTCGCGCTGAACAGCATCGCGGCGAGCAGCGCGGCGATCACGAGCGCCTCGCTTCCGATGCGTCGAACACGTCGCCGAGCCGGCGCTCGCGCGCGCCCCAATCCGCCACGCACCACAACAGCGCGAGCAGCACGGGCGTCCCGGCCGTCAGCCACATGACCGCGCCGGCGTTCATCTGGTCTGCGAGCGCGCCGGGTTGCGCCGCGTAGTGCGCGTACATCACGCGATTGGTCACGTAGAACGCGAAACCCAGAAACGCGCTCGCCGGCAAGCTGAGGAACAGCGTGAGGATGCGCACCGGATGCGAGCGCGCCTGCGGCGCCGGCGCGACGGCGAAGATCGGCATCCAGAACGCCAGGGCCGCGGTGAGAAAGAGGACGTGCTCGGCGGCGTGCACCGACTCGTCCTCCAGCGCGCGTTCGTACAGCGGCGAAAAATGCGCGCCGTACAGCACGGCGGTGAGAAACGCGAGCCCGAACAGCGGATGGCCCACGGCGTGCATCGGCGCGCTGCCCAGCAGGCGCGCGAGCCGCGCGGCGCCGCGCGGCGGCAGCGCGGCGAGCGCAAGCCGTACCGGCGCGCCGAGGATCAGCAGCGGCGCCGCGAGCGAGATCAGCACGAGGTGCTGCACCATGTGCCAGCTCAGCGACGCATCGGACAGCGTGTCGACCGGGCCGAACAGCACCGCACCGATCGCGACGATGCCGCCCGCGAACGCGAGCGGCGCGAACCGCGGAAACGCACGTCTCGCACCCATGACGCGCATCCACCCCCAGGCATACAGCGCCGCGGTGACCGCCAGCGTCAGCGCGATCGTCATGCCGGCTGCGGCTCCTCTTCCTCGAAGCCGCCCTCGGCGTTGCGGACCAGCGTCGTCGCATCGGACGGATACACCGCGCTCTCGCGGATGCGCGCGCGCATCTGCGCCGCGATGCGCGCCGCGATCACCCCCGCGACGAACGGGCCGGCGAGCAGCAGCACGCGATACACCCACACCAGCGTCTCCAGCCTCAGGTGCAGCGCCGCCGCCGTCTGGTCGTCCGCGGCGGCGAGCGTGAGCAGGACGCCGTCGAAGATCAGCGCCGCGCCGACGCCGACGCGCAGCGGCACTTGCGTCGGCGTGTCCAGGATGTCGTGCCATGCCGTATCGCGCGTGACCCGCCGCTCGATGAACGGCCACAGCAGCAAGAACAGCAGCGTCGCCGTCGGCAGCACGAGCCCGGGCCAGAACACCGGCGGGATCGGGTGCCCGAAGATCGTGATCTCCGTCGCCGGACCGAGGCGCAGCGCGCCTTCCAGAAACGCGGTGTACCAGTCCGGAACCGCGCCGTTGGTCGCCAGCCACGGCCGGTACGGCCCGTACGACTCGACGGGATTGATCTCGAACAACGCCGCCAGCAGCGCGAGCAGCGCCGCGGTCGCACCGAGCACGGCGAGCGTGCGCAGCGCATAATCAGGCCAGAACCGCCGCCCGACGACCACCCGCGGGTCGCGCGCGAACTGCGTGTGCTTCTGGTAGATCACCATGCCGAGATGCAGCGCGAGCAGCGTCGCGATGGCGATCGGAAGGTAGTACACGTGCAGCGTGTACAGGTGCGAGAACAGCAGCGGCCCGGGATACGTGTCGCCGCCGTTGAGCACTGCCGCCGCCCACGAACCGGCGAACGGGATCGACAGCGCGACGCTGTCCGCGATCCGCAAGCCGGTGCCGGAAAGGCTGTCGTTGGGCAGCGAGTAGCCCGTGAAGCCGGTCATCGAGGCGAGCGCGAGCATCGTCACGCCGATCATCCAGTTCAGCTCGCGCGGCTTGCGAAACGCGCCGGTGAAAAACACGCGCCCGAGGTGCACGAGGATCGCCGCCACGAAGCACACCGCCGACCAGTGGTGCACCTGGCGGATCACGTAGCCGATCGGGTGCGCGTGGTTCGTCAGCTCCAGCACCGAGCCGTACGCGTTCGCGGGCGCGGGGTCGAATGCGAACGTCAGCCAGATGCCCGTCGCGACGAGCGAAAGAAAAAAGTACAGCGCGAACTCGCCGAGGTAGAAAGACCAGTGATCCGGATAGACTTTGGCGAGCAGATAGCGCGCGCCGGCGTTCGTGCCGAGCCGCTCGTCGAGCCAGCCCACCACGCCGCGGACGATCACAGGCGGCGGCTCCAGTCGTCCGGTCCGACCGGCGCGTCGAAGTCGCCGTTCGCGACGAGATACCCCTCGGCGTCCACCGCGACGATGAGGCGCGGCAGCGGGCGCGGCGCGGGACCGGACACGTTCTTCGCGCCGTTCAGCACGTCGAAGCGCGACTGGTGGCACGGGCAGTACAGCTCGTGCGACGCCTCGCGGTAGAGCGCCACCGGACAGCCGGCGTGCGTGCAGATCTTCGAGAACGCGAGGTATCCGTCGGTTGCACCTTGCACCGCGGCCCGCACGTCGGGCGGGATCCGGACGAGCACGGCGGGAGCGTCGGGGAGGTCGACGCCGTTCTGCGGGAACACCGTTTCGATGCCGCCGTCGGCCAAGTGATCCCGCGCGATCGGCCGGTTTTGGTCGTCGACGAGCCGCACGCCCGCGGCCCAGCCCGATACGGTGCGACGGCCCGGCTTGCGCGCCAGCGAAACCAGCGGCACCAAGCCGAACACGGCGAACGCACCGAGCGCCGCGAACCACAGCTTCCCGAACGTGCCGCGCGAGACGCTTTCATCCGGGATCGGCGAAGGCGCACTCGGCCCGCGCGCGACGCGCGGCTCTTCGAGGTCGTCCGGTGCGTGAAGCGCCACGGCGGCACTCGCCGCGGCGCCCGCCAAACCGAAGAACGCGACCACGAGCGCACCGGCGAGGACCGCGGGTTCCGCGCCCACGATCGCCGCGACCGTCGCGCCTAACGCGCCGGCGATCGTGAGCGCGAGAAACGCGGCGACCTTCACCGCACGAGAAAGATCGTCGCGTAGAGCGCGAGCCACACGACGAACACGAAGTGCCAGTAGTATGCGACCGCCTCGACACCGGCGTGGTGCTCGCGCGTGAACGCGGGCGCGCGCACGAAGATCGCCACCGCGGCGAGCAGCACGACACCCGCCGCGACGTGCGCGAAGTGCGTGCCGGTCAGCACGTAGTAGACGGTGGCGTACGCGTTGTCCGCGATGTGAAAGTTCGCGCTGTGCCAGTCATGCCATTCGAGCCACAAGAACGCGAGCGCGGCGACGATCGTGAGCGCGAGCATCACGCGAGCGAGCACGCGCTTGCCGTGCATCGCCCCCGCCTGCGCGATCGCCATCGTCACGCTGCCGAATGCGAGCAACGCGGTCCCGATCGCCATCCCCGCCGCGTCGAGGTCCGTGCCGGGCGGCGGCCACTGGGATGCGGCGCCGCGCAGGTAGTAGTACGCGGCGAGCAGCGCTGCGAACACCATCGACTCCGACGCCAGGAAGACGACGGTGCCGAACACGAGCGGGTGCGCTCGGATCGCAACGGATTGCATGACCTCAGCCTACCGCGGGTGCGGGGGCCGCAAACATGGGTAGCATGAGCGCGTGCACGGTCAGACTTGGCCGGCGATCGGCAGTGACCAATCCGCCGCGCTTGCCGACGACTGGCGAATCTTCACGTATGCGGCGCTCGCGGTCGCGCTGCTCGTGTGGGGGCTCATTCTCTTCGCCGCCGTCCGCTTTCGCCAGTCGGCGCGCAACCCCGTACCGCGCTCGCAAAAGGACGCGAACCCGCCGCTCGAGATCGCGTGGACCATCGCGCCGCTGCTGGTGGTGGTCGCGCTGTTCGTCGTGACGTACCGCATCGAAGCGGCCGTCGAAGCGCGCGCGCCGGCACCGCAGGTGCGCGTGGCCGTCAACGGCTACCGCTGGGGCTGGACGTTCGCCTACGCGAACGGTCCGACCATCGACGGAACTTCGGCGAAGCCGCCCGAGATGGTGCTGCCGCTGGGGCAAACCGTCGCGCTCCAAGTCAGCTCGAGCGACGTCGTGCATTCCTTTTGGATCCCCGACATGCTCTTCAAGCGCGACGCCGTGCCGGGCCGTACCAGCGCGTTCGACCTCACGCCGTCGAAGCTCGGCACCTTTCTCGGGCGGTGCGGCGAGTTCTGCGGGCTGAACCATGCGCTGATGACGTTCAGCGTGCGCGTGGTGCCGCCGGACGAGTATCAGCGCTGGCTGCGATACGAGGCGACGCAATGACCGCCGCGGTCGCCGCGCCCGTGACGCCGCCGGAGCGGCATGACCTGCTGTCGTGGATCACGACCACCGACCACAAGCGCATCGGCATCCTCTACATGGGCACGACGCTGCTGTTCATGGCGGTCGCCGGCCTGCTCGCGATGGCGATCCGCACGCAGCTCGCTCGCCCGGGCGCGACGATCCTGGATTCGCACGCGTACAACCAAATCTTCACGCTGCACGGCACAGCGATGATCTTCCTGGTGATCGCGCCGTTCGCGCTGGGGCTCGCGAACTATCTGATCCCGCTGCAAGTCGGTGCGCCCGACATGGCATTTCCGCGCCTGAACGCGACGTCGTACTGGATGTTCCTGTTCGGCGGGCTGATCGTGTTCGCGGGCGCCGCGACGAACGAAGGCGCCGCGTCGGCGGGCTGGACGTCGTACGCGCCGCTGTCCGAGATCAAAATCTCGACCGGGTTGGGACAGGACTTCTGGATCGTCGGCCTCGCGATGGTGTCGGTGGCGTCGATCATGGCCGCGATCAACTTCGTCACGACCGCGTTCATCCACCGCGCGCCGGGGATGACGATGTGGCGCCTGCCGATCTTCACCTGGGAGATGATCGCGACGTCGCTGCTCATCTTCATGGCGTTCCCGTCGCTCACGGCGACGCTGCTGCTGCTGTTCGTCGACCGCCATCTCGGAGGGCACGTCTTCGATCCGGCGTTCGGCGGCAGCCCGATCCTGTACCAGCACCTCTTCTGGTTTTTCGGCCACCCCGAAGTCTACGTGCTGATCCTGCCCTACTTCGGCGTGGTCAGCGAAGTGATCTCCACGTTTTCGGGGCGGCCGCTCTTCGGCTACACCGGGATGGTGCTCGCCGCGTTCGCGATCGCCGGGCTGTCGATGGGTGTGTGGGCGCACCACATGTTCACGACGGGCGCGGTCAACAATCCGTTCTTCGCGTTCGTATCGTTCCTGATCGCGGTGCCGACGGGGATCAAATTCTTCAACTGGATCTGCACGATGTGGGGCGGTTCGATCCGGTACACGACGGCGATGCTGTACGCGGTCGGCTTTCTCATGAACTTTCTGGTCGGCGGCGTGACGGGCGTGATGGTGGCCTCGCCGCCGCTGGACTTTCAGGCGCAAGACTCGTACTTCGTCGTCGCGCACTTCCACTACACGATCGGGGGCGGCAGCTTTTTCGCGCTGTTCGCGGCGCTGTACTACTGGTGGCCCAAGGTGTACGGCTGGCGGCTCGGCGAGCGGTTGGGTAAGGCCGGCTTCTGGCTGACGTTCATCGGCTTCAACGTCACGTTCATGCCGATGTTCTTCATGGGCGCGTTCGGGATGCCGCGCCGCGTCTACACCTACGCGCCGGGCGGGGCGTTGCCGCTGCTCAACGTCATCGCGACGGCGGGTGCGTTCATGCTGCTCCTCGGCGGCATCTTGTTCGTGGTGAACGTCGTAGTGTCGGCACGGCGGCGCGAACCGGCCGGAGACAACCCCTGGCACGGCTACACCCTTGAATGGGCCACGAGCTCGCCGCCGCCGGAACATAATTTCCACTCGCTGCCGCCGATCCGTTCGGCGCGCCCGCTGTTCGAGGTCGAGCGGGCGCACGAGGCCAACGCGACGTGAAGACGGCGCTCGGGCTGTTCGTTTCGTCGGCGATCTTCACCGGGGCGATCGCCGTGGTGTACTGGTTCATCGCGCACGAACCGGCCGGTACGATGCTGCTCGGGTTCATGGCCGCCGCGCTCACCGTCGTCGCGCTCTACATGTTCTTCGCCGAACGCGACGCGAACTTGTACGCCGACGAGAAAGACGCGACGATGGCCGATGCAGCGGGCGAGCACGTCGGAACGTACGTCACCCACTCGCCTGCGCCGTTCTGGATCGGCGTCGCGTTGGCGTGCGTGATGCTGGGGCTCGTCGTCTCGCCGGCGGCGGCCGGGCTGGGGATCGTCGCGCTCTTCCTGCTCGGCGGACTGCTGATCGTCCGCAGCCGCTAATCGCGCCGTGCGCGGAGGTGCGCTAGCGGTCGGCGCGGAGGTACGCGTCCGAGCCGTTGAGCCAGTCTTCGCGCGGCGGCGAGAACACGTCGATGTCGATCGTGTCCTCCAGCGCGTACGCCGAGTGCGGCACGTTCGGCGGGATCACGAGCACCTCGCCCGCGTGCACGATCACGTCGCGTTCGCCGTCTTCACCCAGCTTGAACTGCAGCGCGCCCGCGGTGATGTACGTGATCTGCTCGTTGTGGTGCGCGTGCTTCGGAACCAGCTCGCCTTTGGCCAGGCGAACTTCGGCGATCATCATCGACTCGCCGGTGATGAGGCGGCGCGTGATCGACCCTTTGAGCTTCTCCGCCGTCATGTCTTCCCAGCGGTGGTGGGTCGGCGCTTTCGTATCCAGCATCGGGGAGACTTCCCGGTCGAGCGGTCGAGGCCCTAGCGCATTCGTTTGAGGTATCCGCTCGGGTTCAGCGTCATGAGGAACCGCTCGCAGCGCCGGTCGATCTCAAAGTCACGATTTTCCGCGAGAAACCTGGTGACGGCTTCCATCGGGCCCGGACCGAAGTCCGGGAACGTGGGATGCCCGTTCAGGTTGGTATCCTCCACGATGAGGTAATCGTTCGCGTGCACGAGCGGCTGGTACGCCACGATCTCGTCGTACACGTGCGCGGACGTGTGGTCCGAGTCCAGCACGACCATAGCGCGCGCACCGCCGACCATGCCGTGAACCTCCGCCACGATCGCCGGATCGGTGCTCGATCCCTGAACGTACGTTATTCGCGCGTGCTGCGGGCGGTTCGCGTCTGCGTTGATGTCGACCGTGATCACGTGGCCGTGATTCAGCTGGTCGAACACCATCGCGAGGTAGAGCGCGCTGCCGCCGTGCCAGGTCCCCGTTTCGACCACGACGTCCGGTCGCGACCGCACGAGCAGTTCTTGATAGAGCCAGAGATCGAGCGGGCACTTCAGGGTTTGATGTCCGAACCAGCTCAGGTTGATCGTATCGCCGCCGGCTTTCGACCAGCGCGTGTAATACAAATCGTGAAACGTACGGATGACCTCCGCTTGCTCCGAAGAAAGCGCGGGCTGGTCACGGTCGACGATATGGGTCCCGACGATGTCGATCATGCGCGTCCGATCTCGTTCACGAAGGTGTCCAAGCGGCGCCGGTACTACCTCGGCAGGATGGTGACCTGTTCGCGAAGCGGCGCCGGCGCTTCCAAGAGGCGCGAAGCGTTCGGCCGGCACCGCGGACAGGGCGGATCGCGTACGCGCGACAAGTAGCCCGCATGGAAATCGACAGCCGCAACGCAAGTGGCCGGACGACGGCGATGTATCTGGATCTCATGAAACGTTGCTTGACTGACTTGATCTACGAACGCGACGGGATCAGCCTCAACGGTGCACCGTTTGCCGCGGAGACCCGTGCGCACGGCCGTGACTGGCCGGTGCGCGCGCACACGATGGTCGGCGTCCGCCGGCTCGACAACGTGCAGAGCTGCTACGAAACCGTGCACCGCGACGGAATCGCCGGTGACCTCATCGAGACGGGCGTGTGGCGCGGCGGTGCCACGATCTTCATGCGCGCGCTGCTCGAAATCTACGGCGACCGCGACCGCACGGTGTGGGTCGCGGACTCCTTTCAAGGGCTACCGGCGCCCGACGCTGAGCACTATCCGGTCGATGCCGGCGACCTCCACCACACGGTACGCATACTCGCCGTACCGCGCGCGGAAGTTGAGCGAAACTTCGCGGCGTACGGACTGCTCGACGATCAAGTCCGGTTCGTCGAAGGCTGGTTCCGCGATACGCTGCCCGCGCTACCTGCCGAATCCTTCGCGATCGTACGCCTCGACGGCGACATGTATGAGTCGACGATGCAGGCGCTCGAGGCCCTGTATCCGCGGCTCTCGCCCGGCGGTTTCCTCATCGTCGACGACTACGGCGCCATCCCCAGCTGTGCGCGCGCGGTCGACGATTACCGCGCGCAGCACGGCATCACGGAGCCGGTCGAGAACATCGACTGGACCGGCATATTCTGGCGGCGACGCTGAGCGCGGTGAGCATCTTCGCCGGAAGCGGCACGTACGCGCGGCGCGTGAACACGTCGTAGCCGTTCGTCTCGATCCGGTCGAGGATGCCGCGGTACAGCGACAGTGCGAGCCGCACCGTGTAGCGCGACTCCGGCGCGAGCAGCGCGATCCCCGGCTCCGCTTCGGCATACATCGCGCGCACGCGCTCGATTTGGAACCGCATCAGCGCACGGAACGGTTCGTCGACGTCGCCGGCGAGAATCGCTTGCTCGTCGCAGCCGAAGCGCCGGAGATCCTCGGCCGGCAGGTAGACGCGGTCCATCCGCGCGTCTTCGCCGACGTCGCGCAGGATGTTCGTCATCTGCATCGCGCGGCCGAGCGCCACGCCGTAGCCGGCCGCATCGGGCGAGCGCGTGCCCAGGATCGGCATCACCAGCAGCCCCACGGTCGACGCGACGAGGTAGCAGTACTCGCGCAGCGCATCGTACGTCGCATAGCGGCGGACCGTGACGTCCATGCGCGCGCCGCGCAGCAGATCCAGTGCGGGCTCCATCGGGATGCCGAACCGCCGTGCAGCGTCGGCGAGCGCGACGAAGATGGGATCCGAGGTACGGCCGTCGTACGCGCCGATCAGCTTGCGCTCCCACGCGTCGATCGCGTCGAGCCGTTCGCGGGCGGGCGCGATGCGGTCGACGATGTCGTCGGCCGTGCGGCAGAACGCGTACACCGCCCACACGGCGCGGCGCTTCGCCGGGCTCAGGAACAGCGAGCTCAAATGGAACGTCTTGGAATGGACGCGCGCGATCGTGCCGCACGCCCGGTAGGACGCCGCCAGCCGATCGCCGCGCAGCGGCTCGGATGCGGGCGGGGCGAGCGGTGCCGGCGCGCCCGCGCCGAGCTCAGGCGCGAACACGCGACTCCGTCAAGACGGTCTCCACCGCGAGCTTCGCGCTGCGCACCGCGCCTTCGATGCTGGCCGGGAACTTCGTGTCGACGTAGCAGCCCGCGAGAAAGAGGTTGCGCACCGGCGTGCGCGAGCCCGGCCGCAAGCGCTCCGCGCCGGGGCTCGCGCGGTACACGCTCTTGGGAACGCGCACGAGCTTCGCTTTGACGAGATGGTCGCGCGTCGCGAGCGGGTACAGCTTGCCCATGTCGCGCATCACCGCGTCGATCACGCTCTCGTCATCCTGCGCGATCAGCTCGTCCGCGGGCGCGACGCACGCCTCGATGAACGACTTGCCGGACCATTCGTAGCCGGGTGAACCCTGTCCGAGGTCGGCGTGCACGCCCAGCAGCGTCCCCGGCGAGAACATCAGGTTGGTGTAGCGCGAGATCGGCCGGTCGAACCAGAGGTGCGCGTTGATTACCGGCGAGCTCTGCAGCTTGCCGACGCCGTGCACCCTGGGATCGCGCAGCATGCCGGCGGGCAGCAGCTTCTTCGCGTCGTGCACCGGCGCTGCGAGGATGACGTGCTCGGCTTCGAACGTGCGGCCGTCGCGCGTGCGGACGCCGGTGCAGCGGTCGCCCGCGAACAGCAGCTCGCCCACCGCGGCGTTCGTCTCGATGCGCGCGCCGCGCTTGCGCACGTGCTCGGCGAGCGGTTCGACGAAGCGCGGCCCCGGCGGGCCGTCGAGGAAACCTGCGCGGCTCGCGTCGCGCGTCGAGGCGAAATACGCCATCACGCGCAGCATCGCTTCAGCCGAGATCTTCTCGACCGGCGTGAAGTTCAGCGCGAGCGCCATCGGCGCGAAGAACGTCGCGAGCATGTGCTCCGACATGCCGCGCCGGCGGTGCCACTCCGCGTACGTGATCGCGTCCTGCGCGTCGGCGTAGCGGTGGTCGCGCATCAGCACCGGCAGCGTGCCCTTCGCGAACAGCACCTTCTCCCAGTGGTTGAACACGTAGCGCGCGTTGAGCACGGCGCCGATCCCGTTGAACGGCGACGGCGCGTCGACGAAGCGGAACTCCTCGAACACCGGCACGCCGTTCCAGCGCGGCGAGAAGTTCGGCGGCATCGCCCACGTCAGCGTGTGTGGCTGCCACAGCACGTGATGCGCGATCCCGACCTCGCGCAGCAGCGCGTGCAGCGCATGGTAGCCGCCGAAGAACGCATGGAGCCCCGTCTCGAGGATGTCGCCGTCACGGTCGCGCCACGACGACAGCTTCCCGCCGAGGATCGGGCGCTTCTCGAGGACCGTCGCCGCACGGCCGGCATCGGCGAGGTACTGGGCGGCGGCGAGCCCCGCGGGTCCGCCGCCGACGATCAGCGTGTCAACCATCGCTCTCTCAGACGCTCGAAGCGGTCTCGATGTCACCGTCGGCCCCAATGTCACCCTGACCCTTCGACAGGTTCAGGGCGAAGGGTGCGCCACGATGGTCCCTTCGATAGGGTCAGGGTGACATAAGGGTAGACCCCGAACTCTTTGAGGTCCCCCTCCCGCTTGTTCCGCCCGCGAAGGTTGCAGCCCCCGCTTCATGTCAGCCCAGATCGACATCAGCCCCACTACGAACATCAGCGAGCTCGTCGCCGAGCTGCCCATCGCCGAAGAGGTGCTCACCGAGTTCGGCCTGCACTGCGCCGGCTGCGGCGTCAACAAGTACGAGACGATCGAGCAAGGCGCGAAGGCCCACGGCCTGCGGCCCGAGCCGATCGTCGCCGCGCTGGCCCAGGCCCGGCTGTCGGGCCGCGTGCCGACGATCATGAACGAGGACCGCCAGCCGGCGCGCCGCGCCCCCGGCGCATTCGCCCGGCGCGCGCGCTTCACGTACGTGGTGCCGATCATGTCGGGCAAAGGCGGGGTCGGGAAGTCGCTGACCACGGCGCTGCTCGCCGTCGGCCTGCGCCGCGCGCACAAGAAGGTCGGCATCCTCGACGCCGACATCACCGGCCCGTCGATCCCCCGCCTGTTCGGCCTCACGACGCCGCTCGCGCTGGATTCCGACCCGTCGACGCCGCCCGGCCAGAAGCCCAAACCGCTGATGGTGCCGGCAATGTCACGCTCGGCGATCGAGATCGTCAGCTCGAACCTGCTCACCGACAAAGAAGACACCGCAATGATCTGGCGCGGCCCGATCCTCTCGGGCGTGATCCGCCAGTTCTACGAGCAGGCGCTGTGGTCGGACCTCGACTACTTGCTGATCGATTTACCGCCGGGCACGTCGGACGCGCCGCTCACCGTGCTGCAGTCGCTCGCGGTCGACGGCATCGTGCTCGTGACGATGCCGCAGCGCCTCGCGACGATGATCGTGCGCAAAGCGGCGAACCTCGTGCACGAGCTCGGCAAACCGATCGTCGGCGTGGTGGAGAACATGTCGTACTTCGTCGCACCGGACACCGGCAAGCGCTACGACGTGTTCGGCCCGTCGTACGCGCAAGAGGTGGCCGACCTCGCGGGCGCGCCGCTGCTCGCGCGCATGCCGATCGACCCGAAGCTCGTCGCACTCGCCGACAACGGCCGCGTGGAAGAGATCGACGACCCGGTGATCGACGTGCTGGCGTCGGCACTGGAAGCCGCGATGGCGAAGCGCCCGTCGAAACCGCGCGGAGACGATCTCGCTGATCTAGGGGACGCCGACGAGCGCCGAGCACCGCGGCTAGGCAAGGTCCTTTCGCGGCGAGCGTCTGTTACGTCGACCAGTCCGACAGGTTTGTCGAGTCCGGAATCACTGTCTTGTTCACCGTTGTCGTACTCAGGTACGGCAGGATCGATGGTGCCGCACCGTCGCGGTCGGTGAGCTGCGGGGCTCCGCTGGTGCCCGCGGCGAGGCCGAAAAGATCCCACACCGTCTTGATGATGGAGGTGTGATCGAACGCCGTGGTGCCTTCCGGCATCGACGTCGCGCCGTTCGTCCAAGCCCCGGCCTGCATCGCGCTCGCCGCGTACGCGTACGGCGACACGATGATCGCCGGCACGCGTCCGCCCAGCCGTTCGAATCTGAACGCGCCGGTGAACGTCGGCGCGACGTCGCTGCTCGGCGGCACCGCGGCGGGCGGGAAGACGTGGTCGTACATGCCGCCCGGCTCGTCGTACGTGATGATGATGACCGACGAGTTCCAATACGCGCTTTGGTACAGTGCCGAGACGACGTCCGCCAGGAACGCCTCGCCGTCCGCGCAGTCGGTCGGCGGGCCTTCCCCGTGGTGCGCGAGCGGATAACCCGACTGGCCGGGGTGGTTGCTGTTCGGCGGCGATGCCACGGTGGCGCGATGCAACGGGTCGAACGGGTCGTAGTCGTTGCTGTACTGCGGCTCGATCACGCAGAAGCCGGGCAGCACCTCGTTCGCGAGATCGTCCTTGAACGACGTCACCGTGACGTCCACCTTTTTGAAACCCAGGAAATCGTGCGCCCACGGCGGCCACGGGCCTTTTCCGACCGGGCCCGTGAGCCCGTAGTACGACTCGTCGTACGGTCCGACGTTCAGCACCGCTTTCGACGACGCGGCAACCTCTTTCGTGATGACGTTCCCGACGTCGGTCAGCAGGTTCTGTGCGATCGAGTAGTCGTGGAAATAGACTTTCCAGTTCGGCACGCTCTTGCCGGTGCCGCACACGGCGTCGAGCTGCCGGAACACGGTCGGAATGTCGACGAGGCTTCCCTCCAGCGGCTGCGGGTACGCGCCCCAGACGATGTGCGGGTTGTCATGTGCCTTGGGCGTGAACTCGATGTCGTTGACGTAGCTGTACGCCGTGCCGTTCTCGTTCACGAACGTGCCGGCTTGCGCGGCGAGCGAGAAGATGCGGTTCACGAACGTGTGCGTGGGCGCCGACGCGAACCACTGGTCGCACACCATGAAGTTCTTCGCGAGGAACGCCGTGACCGGCAGCGCCGCGGGCGTGAAATACGTCATCACGTCGCCGAAGTTGGAAGGGTCGATACCGGTCTGCTGCGCGTAGTTGACGACGAATCCGCCCATCGGCAGCGGCGCCGTCGCAGCGTACGGATCGTCCGTGCTCGCCGTCGGCTCCTTCGGGTTGAACGGCAGCGGGTTCGTGAGGCCGAGGAACTGCTGCGCCATCGATTCGAACGGCTCGCCCGGGTCGATCGCGGGACACGTCGTGTCGGTCGTCTCCGTGACGGCGATCTGCGGCTGGTTCGGCGCGGGATTCGTGAACGTGCCGCCCGTGAGGCCGTTGAGCAGGTCCTGGCCGCCGAGGCCCGGGACCGGCGTCTGCGGTCCGGTGAACGGCGGCGGCGTCTCGCCCACCGCGTAGAGCATCCCGAGGATGTTGTCGTACGACCGGTTCTCCATCATCACCAAGATGACGTGTTCGATAGGCCCGGACACGCCGGAAGAATCAGCCATACAAACCCCGCGTTCGCAGCGTAGAGACGTTCATCATAGCGCGGCCGTCAAGACGGCGGTGCCGGTCGAGGACGTGTCCGCCCCGACCGACAACAATGCCCGCATCGAACAACCCGACGAACGCCACGAGGTCAAGCCGCTCACGTCGCTGCGCTTCGTCGCGGCGATGCTCGTGTTCGTCTACCATGCGCCGCTCGCGCAGCCGTTCGCGACCCAGCACGGCCTGGGACAAGCCGGGGTCGGTTTCTTCTTCCTGCTGTCGGGGTTCATCCTCACCTACACCTATAGCGGGCGCCTGCGCTCGCGGGCGGACGCGGTGCGGTTCTACGTCGCGCGCTTCGCGCGGGTCTATCCGGCGTATCTCGTGTCGATTGCGCTCGCGGTCCCCGTCGTCGCGGCGTACGGCAGCCTCGCGTGGGACAAGTCGTCGCCGGCGGTGCGCGGCGAGGCGCTGATCGCGCAAGTGCTCGCCGTGCAGGCGTGGTTTCCGCGCGAGGAGATCTACCTCGGCATCAACTCGCCGGCCTGGAGCATCTCGGTCGAGGCGTTCTTCTACGCGCTGTTTCCGTTCTTGCTGGGCACGATCTCGCGCTCGTTCGCGGCGGCGACCGCGCGCACGATCTTCGCGATGGCGGCAGCGACGTGGGCGTGCGCCGCCGCCGTGTTCGCGATCCCGCACCACGCCGACGTGTGGACCACGTTCATCTTCCCGCCGGTGCGGCTGGTCGATTTCGTCGTCGGAATGCTGCTGGGACTCGCGTTCTTGCGCAGCTACCGGGTCCCGGGCACGGCGACGGCGTGGGAGATCGCCGCGATCTGCGCGGTCGCGGCCGCGATCCTCGCGATCCCGTTCGTGCCCGGCGGCTGGCAGTACTCGCTCTGGATGCTGCCGTTCTGGGCCGCGCTCATCGCGGTCTTCGCGCACCGTGGCGGTGCGGTCTCACAATTGCTCTCGCGGCCGATGTTCGTGCGCCTGGGCGAGATCAGCTATGCGTTCTACCTCGTGCACCTCACGGTGCTGATTCTTGCCGAACACACGGTGCCGCCCGCCCTTGCCACCGCCGTCGCGCTGGCGGGGTCGCTCGCGGCGGCCTGGACACTGCACCGTTGCGTGGAGCGGCCGTTGCGCACTGCCATCCGCCGCCGGTTCGCGCGCACGGCCACCGCCGCCATGTAGGAACGCCGCGCCGCACGTCGCACAAGCGCCCATGCGCGCTTCGTCCGTTCGGCTTCATGTCGTCCGCGTGGTCGCGGCGTTGGTCGTCCTCTCGGTGTCGCTGGCCGCGCGGGCCGGCGCCGATCCGGCCAGCGAACGCGCCGCGTCCGCATACCTCGACGGCATCCGCTCGACGCCGCTCGCGCTGCGGCGCTTCATGCAGGAGCTGCCGAAAGGCGCCGACCTGCACAATCACGCGACGGGTGCGGTGTACGCGGAACGGCTCATCGATTACGCCGTGACCGACGGGCTGTGCGCCGACGCGGCGTACGCGCTAGCGCCGTGCCCGGCCCCGGCGCAGAATGCCTCGAACGTTCAGCCGCTCGCGGCCGCGCTCGGTCAGAACGGCTACCGCGACCGGCTCATCGACGCGCTGTCGATGCGCTTCTTCGTGCCCGGCGAAGAATCGGGGCACGACCACTTCTTCAACGCGTTCGGCAAGTTCGGGCCCGCGACGTGGAAGCACGGTCCGGAGATCGTCGCCGAAGCGGTGCGCCAAGCGGCCGAAGACCGCGTCGACTACCTCGAGCTGATGACGACGTTCGGCAACGGCCCCGCGTGGAGCGCGCTGCTCAAAGGCGTCGCGTACGACGCCGACCTCGACAAGCTGCGCGCCGCGCTGACGGCGAACGGCCGTTTCGCGAAGGCGGTCGACGAAGCCGCGCACGAGCTGCAAACGCTGGAGACGCAGCGCATCGCCGCGCTGCACTGCACCGCCGCCGGCGGGCCGCGGCCCGCCGCGTGCGACGTGCAGCTGCGCTACATCGAGCAGGTGAGCCGCAACTCCGATCGCGTGACCGTCTTCGCGCGGACGATGCTCGGGTTCGCGCTCGCGCGGCGTGACGAGCGGCTCGTCGCCGTGAACTTCGTCAGCCCCGAGGACGGCGCGGTCTCCGTGCGCGACTACGCGCTGCACATGCGGATGATCGCGTACCTGCGCCGAACCGTCGGCGACGTGCCGGTGACGCTGCACGCGGGCGAGCTCACACTGGGGCTCGTGCCGCGCGCCGTGCTCGACGATCACATCGACCTCGCGGTCAACGTCGCGGGCGCGCGCCGCATCGGCCATGGCGTCGACGTGGCGTACGAGCGCAACGAACCCACACTGCTCGCGACGATGGCGACGCACCAGGTGCTCGTCGAGATCGCGCTGACCAGCAACGACGTAATTCTCGGCGTGCGCGGCGCGGAGCACCCGGTGACGCTCTACTTGCAGGCCGGCGTCCCGATCGCGCTGGTCACCGACGACGAAGGCGTGTCGCGCATCGACCTGAGCAACGAGTTCGTGCGCGCCGCGCGCGACTACGCGTTCTCGTACGCGACGCTCAAGCGCTTCGTGCGGAACAGTCTGGAGTACGGCTTCATCAAGGGCAAGAGCTTGTGGGACGATGAAGCCGCGGGCCGGCCGGTCGCCGCGTGCGCGCCGCTGCCCGCGACCGACGCGTGCCGGCAGTACCTCGCCGCCAACCCGCGCGCGAGCATGCAATGGAAGCTCGAGCGCGAGCTCGACGCGTTCGAGACCAGCGTGGTCGCCGCGCAAGGTCCACGCCGGTGAAACGCGGCTTCGGCTGGGACATCGTCGCGTTCGCGCTGCCGATCCTCGTCGGACTGGTACTGTGCGCGGTGGACGTCATGCGGCCGTTCGGGCCCGGAACCGTCGGGCTTGAGCGGTCGCGTTACGTGCCCGGTCCGTTCGCGCTACGCGTCGAGAAGCTGAACGCCGGAAGCCCCGCCGCGCTCGCAGGCATCCAGGCGGGGGACGTCCTGCGCATCGATGCACCGCATCCGGCGTTCGCGCTGCGAACCGTGAAAGCCGGACAAACGCTCAGCGTCAGCCGCGAAAGCGACGGCAAGACGCTCCTGCTGAAAGCCGAACCTGCGCCGCGCACGGTGTTTCCGCTGGAGTGGGCGGCGATCCGCATCGTGTTCCTGATCTTCACGGCAGTGCTGATCGCCGGGCGGCCGCGCGACCGGTCCGTGCGCGCGCTCGCACTCTTTTTACTGTCGATCGGGCTGATGTGCGATTGGTGGACGTACCCGCCGGGTCTCGCGGTCGCGGGGATGGCGCTGCGCCTGGCGAGCGGCGCGATCGGCTTTCCCGCGCTGATCGCGTTCGTGCTCGACCTCGCTCGCGACACGGCGCCCGACGCACTCACGCGCCGCGTGCGCGCGGCGCTGCCGGCGGTGTGGGTCGCGTACGCGCTGCTCGTCGCGCTCAAGAACGTGCCGCTGTTCGCGGGCGGCTACTATCTCTTCGCTGCCGACGCGGCGCTCGGCGTGTGCAACGCCGCGTTCTTCATCGTCGCGGCGCTGCTGCTGGCGAGCTACGCGATGCGCGCTTCCGAGCGCGAGCGCCAGCAGGCGGCCTGGATCGCGCTGAGCTTCGTCGTCGCGCTCGCGGGCGGCGTGACGTATCTGCTCGCGGGTATCGTCGTCGCGGGCGGCGCGTTCTGGGGCGACGTCGCCGCGCTGGCGATGGTCGCGCTGCCGTGCGGCCTCGCGTACGCGATCCTGCACCACCGGCTGCTCGACATCTCCTTCGCGATCGATCAAGCCGTGGCGTACAGCATCGCGACGTTCGCGCTGCTGGTCGTCTTCACCGGGATGGACTTCTTCGCGAAGAGCGCGTTCGAAGGCGATCCCGACAAGCGCACGTTCGCGAACATCGTCGCCGCGGGCGCGGTGCTCTTCGTCATCAAGCTCGTGCACACGCGGGTGAACCACTACGTGCGGCTCGCGCTGTTCCGGCGGCGGATGGAACGCTTGGCGAAGCTGCGCGCGTTCGCGAAGGACCTGCGCTTCTTCGACGAGCCCGTACAGCTCGAACGCGAGCTGGTGCACGCGCTGGACGAGACGCTGAACCACTGCGGCTGCGCGTACTACGTGCGCGAGGGCGCGCGGCTGGTGCGCATCGCCGGCACCGACGGAACCGTCGACTCCGTCGATCCCAACGACGCTGCGATCCTGCGCGTGCAGAGCACGGGCGCCGTCGCGCGCATCGGCGAGCTGCGCTCGAAGCTGCCCGCGGCGTATGCGTTCCCCGTGATCGTGCGCGGCGGCCTCGGCGGCGTGGTGCTGCTGGGCACCGATGACTCGCTGCGCTCCTACGCGCCCGACGAGATCGCCGCGATCCAGGACGTCGTCACCACGGCGGGCGACACGCACCACGTGCTGCGGGCGTACGCTGACCGCCGCTACGGCGCGGCGGGCGTGCTGCTGAAGTAGAGCTTCAGCTCCACGCCCTTGAAACCGCTGCCTTTGGTGGTGTAGGGATTCGCTTGCGACCACGGGCCGCCGTTCGTGCACGACGCGTTCGCGACGCTGCAGACGAACGCCAGCGCCGTGTTGCCGCCGGCGATCGGGACGAGGTCGTTGTTCGTCGTGCCGTACTCGTTCCACAGCGAGTAGTGGAACGTGATCGACGACGTACCGGGCGGAACGAGCATCAGCTGCAGCCACGGAACGGCCGTGCGCGGCAGATGGTACTGCGACGCATCGCGGTAGGGGTAGCCGTTGCCGATGCTCGTCGGAACGAGCGTTCCGAAGTACGACTCGGTGCCGACGGCATAGTTCGCGCGGACGCTGAGCGTGCGCATGGCGAACACCGTTCCGCTCGTCGGGTGCGCCGTGAACGCCGGCATCGCGACGGTCGCGGGCTGGTAAAGTCCGCGGCTCAGCGCGGCGTACACGGCCTTTTGCTTGAAGGTCCGCACGAACAGCGAGTCGTGCGAACCGGTCCAGCCGGCGATGAACGTCGCGAATGCGCCGGCGTAGCCGCTGCGGTTCCCGTTCCAGTGCCCGTCGAGCGACGCGGTATTCAGGGGGTTTTCGATCCACTCCGAGATATACAGCGACGCTTTCTGGTCGTAGGCCAGGTCCTTCGCGTCGGATGCGCTCGGGGTGTACGCTTTCGCCCGCGATGCGAAGCCGGTGCTCACCCATCCGAGGACGTTTTGCGCCCACTCGTACGAAGCGGCCAGCGCGTAGACGTACGCGCGGTCGTACCGCGGCCGCACCACCGAGTCGTGGTTCAGCCCGGACGTGTAGCCGCCGTGCGGCACGTGGTTTCCCTGCGGAATTTTCAAGCAGTTGTCGTACCACCCGGTGTAGAGCCCGCTCGGCGGCGACGACGCCTCGAACCAGCCGGTCGTCTTGTACGAGCCGCTCGCACCGTTCTGCTCCACCCAGTTCGAATGCGAGTAGAAGTCCTGCACGACGTGCAGCGAGATCCCGAGCACGGTGTAGAACTCGACGACGTCGTTGTCGCGCTCCGCCTGCTGGGCCGCGGCCTTCGTGTTCGCGGCGAGCGTCGTCCAGTACGAGGCGATGTCGGTGTTGGAGAATACGTCGTCGAAGTGCAGCTTCTCCAGCGCGCACTGCCCGCTCGCACCGAAAAACGGCCGCGACGTAAAATAATCGGTCAGCCAGTTCTCGACTTGAACGGCGTCGGCCGCAGCGCGGTTGAAGCCCAAGCGCTGCAGGGAGTCCTCCGTGATGTTGGCGTGCGGGCCGGTGTCGAACGCCAGCGCGGGCACCGCGCCCGAAACGAACGAGAACACGGCGACCATCGCCGCAACGAACAGCTTCCTCAACGTCCAACCCCTTCCGATGAGCCTACGTGGCGTGCTTGTCCCGCTAGAGAGCGCTTTCCTGCGCAGCCATCCGTCCCACCCGATGCCGTCGAACCCGGGCCGGCTTTCGTTCGACGGATCATACGAATAGCAGTGCCCACCGGTACCGCGAACGTCGTCACGTCAAGGAGGATCTCCGCATGCCCCGTCCCCTCATCCTCGCGCTCGCCTTCGCCGCGGTCCTGTGCGCGACGGCCTCCGCCGACCCGGGCGAACGGGTCAGCACGCTGGACGACCAGCGCGGCGTCGGCGTCACGATCTACAACACCGATCTCGCGCTGGTCCGCGACCGCCGCCACGTCGCGCTGCCGCAAGGCGAGTCGCGCCTCGCGCTGCGCGACGTCAGCGCGCAGATCCAGCCGGAGACCGCGCTGCTGCAGAGCGTCGGCAACCCCGGCCGCGTCAGCGTGCTCGAGCAGAACTTCAACTACGATCTGCTCTCGCCGCAGAAGCTGCTCGAGAAGTACGTGGGGCGCGACGTCGACGTGATCCACGTCGATCGCCGCACGGGCGAACGCCGCCGCGAGCGCGCGCGCGTGATGTCGACCAACGGCGGCGTCGTGCTGCGCTACGCCGACCGCATCGAGACGTCGGTCGACGGTACGCTGGCGTTTCCGTCGCTTCCGCCCGATCTGCGCGACCGCCCGACGCTGGTGACCGACCTGACGAACGCGGCGGCGGGCGATCAGGACATCGAGCTGACGTACCTCAGCGGCGGCCTGAACTGGAAAGCCGACTACACCGCGGAGCTGTCGCCCAACGACGACCGCATCGACCTGCGCGGGCTGATCACGCTGCGGAACACCAGCGGCACGTCGTACCGTGACGCGAGCGTACAGCTCGTCGCCGGGGACGTCAACGTCGTGCGCAACGCCTTCCAGAACCCGGCGCCGGCCCTGGCGCAGATCGGCCGGACGACGGCGCGGTCGGTGGCACAGCAAGACCTGCTCGAGTACCACCTCTACACGCTGCCGCGCCACACGTCGGTTCTCGACAATCAAACCAAGCAAGTCGAGCTGCTCACCGCGCCGAACGTCACGGTGACGAAGACGCTGGAGCTGCGCGGCGACCCGTACTATTATCGCTCGCAGAGCGCCGACCTCGGCAACCGCCTCAAGATCGCGACGTACCTGTCGTTTCTCAACGAGGGCGGCGACCTCGGTATCCCGCTGCCGAAGGGCGCGGTCCGCGTCTACAAGCGCGACAGTTCCGGCACGGCGCAGTTCGTCGGTTCGGACAACATCGACCACACGCCCAAAGGCGAGACCGTGCGGCTGCACCTCGGCGACTCGTTCGACGTGACGGCGCGCAAGAAGCAGACCGACTATCGCGTGATCTCCGGCACCGTCGACCGCTACGAAAGCGCGTACGAGATCGTGCTGCGCAACGCGAAGACGGTGCCGCAGAACGTGCTCGTGGTCGAACCGATCCCAGGCGACTGGACGATGCTGCAATCGTCCGCGCCGTATACCAAGTCGTCGTCGTCCACGGCGACCTGGTCGCTGACGGTACCGCCCAACGGCGCGACGACGCTGACCTACCGCGTCCGGGTGCAGTACTGATGCGCCGGGCGGTTCTGGCGATCGCGCTGACCGCGACGCTCACGGCGGCCGTGTCCGCCGAGAGCGGCGAGCGCGTGAGCACGCTGGCGGAACAGAGCGGCGTCGGCATCACGATCTACAACAGCGAGCTCGCGCTGGTGCGCGACCGGCGCCGGCTCGCGCTGCCGCACGGCGAGTCGCACCTCGCGCTGCGCGACGTCAGCGCGAAGATCCAGTCCGAGACCGCGCTGCTGCAAAGCGTCGGCAACCCCGGCCGCCTCACCGTGCTCGAGCAGAACTTCGATTACGACCTGCTCTCGCCGCAGAAGCTGCTCGAGAAGTACGTCGGACGCGACGTCGACGTGGTCCGCACCGACCCGCAGACCGGGCAGCGCACGCGCGAGCGCGCGCGCGTGATGGCGACCAACGGCGGCGTCGTGCTGCGCTACGCCGACCGTATCGAGACGTCGGTCGACGGCCGCCTCGCGTTTCCGTCGCTGCCGCCCGACCTGCGCGACCGCCCGACGCTCGTGACGGACGTCGCGAACGCGGGGGACGCCGCCGCGCAGCAGGTCGAGCTGACCTACCTCACCGGCGGGCTGAGCTGGAAGGCCGACTACACCGCGCTGCTCTCGCCCAACGACGACCGCATCGACCTGCGCGGCCTCATCACGCTGCAGAACCAGAGCGGCACGGCGTACCGCAACGCGCGCGTGCAGCTCGTCGCGGGCGACGTCAACGTCGTGCAATCGCAGTTTACGACCGGAGCGCTGAGTCCGTCTACCATGGACCAGTATAGCGTTAGCAGCAAGCCGGCGGAACAGGCGCTCTTCGAGTACCACCTCTACACGCTGCCGCGCAAGACGACGGTCGCGGACAACCAGACCAAACAAGTCGAGCTGCTGACCGCACCGCGCATCGCCGTGACCAAGACGCTCGAGCTGCGCGGCGCGCCGTTCTACTACCGCTCGCGCAGCGCCGACCTCGGCACGCGCCTCAAGCTGGGCACGTACGTGACGTTCCGCAACCAGGGCGGCTCGCTCGGGATCGCGCTGCCCAAGGGCGCCGTGCGCGTCTACAAGCGTGACAACGGCGGGCAAGAGCAGTTCGTCGGCTCCGACAGCATCGACCACACCCCCAAGGGCGAAACGGTGCGGCTGCACCTCGGCGAGTCGTTCGACGTGACGGCGACCAAGAAGCAGACCGATTTCCACGTCGTGACGCCCGACCACACGTACGACAGCGAGTACGCGATCGTGCTGCGCAATGCGAAGCGGGTCGCGCAGGACGTGCTCGTGGTGGAGCCCATCCCCGGCGACTGGACGATGCTGAGCTCCTCGGCGCCGTACACGAAGAGCTCGTCGTCGACGGCGGCCTGGACGCTGCGCGTCCCGCCCGGCGGCGCGACGACGCTGAGCTATCGCGTTCGCACGACGTTTTAAAAGCGGGTACAGCAGCGGAGTGAACACGGGATCGGCGTTCGGCAAGGCCGCGCTCGGCGCGGCGGCGGGCTTTTCCGTTGCGTTCGCGGCCGCGCGCGCGGTGCAGGCGCTGCGCGACCTGCGCGCGCCGTACCCCGCCCGCACCGCGCGCGACCCGCGGCACTACGGCGCGCACCGCCGCGCGCTCGGCCTCGCGGGCGCGGCGCGCGGCGTGGCGGGCCTCGCGGTGACGGCGTTTGCGCTCGCGGACCCGCTGGACCGCGCGCTGCGTCCGCTCCCGCGGCCGCTGCGCGCGCCCGTGTTCGCACTGGTCGTGCTCGCGCTCGACCTCGCGCGCGATCTCGCCGCCGACTACGTCGAGGGGCACGTCGTCGAGCGCGTGTACGCGACGTCCGACCAGAGCGCACGCGCATGGCTGGCCGATCACGCCAAGAGCGCCGCGGTCGCCGCGGCGGTGACGGTCGTGCTGGTCGGGCTCGCGGATGCGGTCGTGACGCGCGCGCCGCGCCGCTGGCCCCTGATCGCGATCGCCGCGACGCCGCCGCTGCTCGCGTTCGCGACGGTCGTCGCGCCCACGTTCGTGATGCCGCTGTTCAACCGCTACGAGCCGGTCACGGGCGAGCTGGAGCAGCGCATCCGCGCGCTCGCGGCACGCTACGGCGCGGGCAACGCCGCGATCCTGCGCTTCGACATGAGCCGCCAGACGAAGAAAGCGAACGCGTTCGTGACCGGCGTGCTCGGCACCGAGCGGATCGCGCTCGCCGATACGCTGGTCACGTCGTTCGCCGACGATGAGACGCTGTTCGTCGTCGCGCACGAGCTCGGCCACTACGTGCGGCGCGATCCGTGGCTCGGCATCGCGCTCGGCACCGCTGCGATCGCCGCGACGCTGCTCGTCGCCGATGCGGCGCTGCGCGCGACCACGAAGCGAGGGCTGGACTCGCCCGCGCAAGGCGCGCGGCTCGCACTCTACGCGACGCTGGTGCAGTTTGCGCTCGTGCCGGCGATGAACGCCGCGTCACGCGCGCTGGAACGCCGCGCCGACCGCTTCGCGGCGCGGGCGACGGGCGACCCCGCGGCGGGCGCACGCGCGTTCCGGCGGCTCGCGGAGCAGAACCTCGCGGAGCTCGACCCGCCGCGCTGGGCGGAGCTGCTGTTCGCGTCGCACCCGTCGCTCGCGTCGCGCATCCGCACGCTGGAAGTCAGCAGCCGTTGTACACGTTGATGAACACGAGCCGGCCGCCAAGGACGGTTCAGGTGCTGCATTTTGAAGACGCTCCTCTCCCGACGATCGCGCGTCCCGGCCCTCACTCCACGTCGAACATACTTTCGTCCGCGGCGGTGGTTGCGTGCGCGTCGATCCAGCGCACGAACGGCGCGGTCGCGCGGATCGCGTCGCGCAGCACCGCGAACGCGCCGCGCTCCGCGAGCTCGCGGTCGGCGACGTCGCGGCGGACGAGGTAGTTGCGCGCGCGGATCAGCGGCAGGCGCGGGTGCTGCTTCGGGAAGCCGCGCGGCGTGATGCGCAGCGGCTCCGTGTCGACTGGCAGGTATGGCCTCATCGGCTTCGCCGCGAGGATGCGGTCGAAGCTGCGCGCATCGGCGCCGTCCTCCGCGAACGTGGTTCGCAGCGCGTGGAGCGCGGGCTTCACCGGCACGTAGATCCCCGCCGAGAAATGCGAGTCGCCGGGCGCGAGGTGAACGTAGTATCCGGCGAACGCGCCGCTCTTGCCGCCAGGCGACATCCACGCGGAGAGCCACGTCTTGTACGGATCCTTCTGCTTGTGGAAGCGCGTGTCGTTGGCGATGCGGAACAGGCACGCGCGCGGATCGACGTGCGCGAGCCGGTCGTCGAGCTGCGCGCCGGCGAGCAGCAGCATCGTGACGAGATCCTCGAAGCCGTGGCGCACGTGCTGGTCCCACGCGTCGCGGTTTGCGTGAAACCATGTGCGGTCGTTGTGCCGCTTCAAGCCGCGCAGGAAGCGGAACGCAACCGGGATGTCGAGCGGATCGGTACGGCGGGCCAAGGTTTATGCCATTTTGCCGGGGACGACGGGGTGCGAGCTCGATAGCCCGCCGTCGACCGCAATGGCTTGCCCGTTGACGTACGAGGAGTCGTCCGACGCGAGAAACAGCGCGGCCTGAGCGATCTCGCTCGGAACCGCGCCGCGCTTGAGCGGATTCAGCTGGCCGATCTTGTGCTCGGCGCCGCGTTCGCGCGCCGCGTCGAACATCGGCTGCGTCATCCCGGTTTCGGTGAGCCCGGGACAGATCGCGTTCACGCGCACGCCCGTGCCGGCGAGCTGATTCGCGGCGGTTTGAACGAGGCTGATCACGCCCGCCTTGCTGGCGCTGTACGGCATGCCGCCCGCGCCGAAGCGCAGGCCGGCCACCGACGCGGTGCACACGATCGAACCGCGACCTTGCTTCACCATGACGCGCGCCGCGGCCTGAACCAACAGAAAAGGCCCGATCACGTTGACGCGCAGCACCTTCTCCCAGTCGGCCGGCGTCAGGTCGAACAGCGACACCAAGCCGCCGGAGATCCCGGCATTGGCGAACGCGACGTCCAGCGTGCCGAACCGAGTAACGGCCGTGTCCACGACGTCCGCGACGAACCCGGGATCGGCAGCGTCACCGGCGAGCGCGACAGCGTTGAATCCCCGCTCGACGATTCCCCGTGCGACGTCCTCGACATGCGGCGACAGATCGACCGCAACGATGCGCGCGCCTTCGGCCGCGAACAGCTCCGCGGCCGCGCGGCCGATCCCGCTCGCCGCGCCCGTGACGACGGCAGTCTTGCCTGCTAGACGATCCATAGCCGCGTTGCTTGGTGGAACCGGGCGTGCGCGCCTGTGCAGCATCCACGGCGACAGGCGCGGGTTACGGTACGGGCGTTCCGCCGGTGACGGCGACACGCGCCCCGTTGACGTAGCTGGACTCCTGCGACGCAAGGAAGACGTAGGCGGGTGCGAGCTCCGCGGGCTGCGCCGGACGGCCCGTCGGCGATTGCGTTCCGAACGTCTTCACTTCGTCCGGCTTCATCGTCGCCGGGATCAGCGGCGTCCACACCGGCCCGGGAGCAACGCAGTTCACGCGAATCCCGCGCTCGATCGCCTCCTGCGCGAGCGCCTCCGTGAACGTCACGATCCCGCCTTTGGTCGTCGCGTAATCGAGCAGCGACGGGCTGGGTTTCGTCGCTTGGACCGACGCGGTGTTGATGATGCTTCCGCCGGGCGGCATCACCGCGAGCGCGGCCTTCGAAAGCCAGAAAAGGGCGTAGAGATTCGTCTTGAGCGTGCGATCGAATTGCTCGGTCGAGATCTCCGCGATGCCGCCGACTTCGTTCTGGAACGCGGCGTTGTTGACGAGGATGTCGACGCCGCCCAGTTCGGCGACGGCACGCGCAACCAGGTCGGTACAGGCGCGTTCCTGGCAGATGTCGCCGCGCACCGGCACGGCTTTGCGGCCGGCGCTTTCGACCAGGCGCACCGTTTCCGCTGCATCGTCGTCCTCGCTCAGGTACGAGATCAGCACGTCCGCGCCTTCGCGCGCAAAGGCGAGCGCGACCGCGCGCCCGATCCCGGAATCGGCGCCCGTCACGACCGCTTTGCGGCCCGCTAACCGCTCGCTTCCGCGATAGGTGCTCTCACCATAGTCGGGTTGCGGCTGCATGCGCTCGCTGCTGCCGGGATGGGACTGCGGTTGCTCGGGGAACGGCGGGCGCGCGTATCGATCGCGCGGGTCGTGAAGCGTCTCGGTTGCCATCTGCGCCGTTTTCCCGCGCGGACCGGCCCTTCACACGTTGGGTCACGCACAGGAGCGCTGAACGCAGCAGCGCTCAGCACACCTTCGCGCGCCCTGTTACCCCAAAGCTCTTCGTACGTTGCGCCGCGCGTTCACTGGCGCCCCGCGACGCGTTCGCGCAGCGCCGCGACTTCCGCGCGCCATGCGGGTGCATCGTCGACTTCGTCCCAAAGCTCTTTCAGCTCGGAGTCCGACGCGACGCGGTCGATCGCTCGCAGCGCGAGCGCGGTCAACTCGCCGGTAACGGGGATTCCGCTGCGCGCGATGACCGGAAGGTAGTCTTCGACGACGATGGCGGACGAGGTCGGCGCACCGTTCAGCGCGGCGACGACTTCGGCCGCCGCGAGGGCGTTCGAAGAGTCAGGCGCTTCCAGATAGCCCTCGGCGTCGGCCGCGGCGGACAGCGTGGCGCGCAACTCCTCGTCGGCCGGGCGACTCGCAGAAGTCGCCGATCCAATCCATCGCGTCGTCGTTCTCGAACGTGCCCATTCCCCAAGCGCCCATCGTGGAGATCCTCGCTAGACGGTGACTGCCGGCGAGGGCCTCGTTCCCAGCCACGACGCGATGTCCGTCTTCACGTCGACGTGGACGCCGTCGCGCAGCTCGTGGCGGAACTCGCCGAACAGCCCGAACGCTTCGGCGAACGCGTCGTGCTTGTGGATCGACTCGTAGTTGAGCTGGGTCGCGCCGATGTACGTCGAGTCGGGGAAGTCGGCGTACACGTCGAGCGCGCGCGCGAGGATGCCGCGCACCACGTCCTCGACGAACTTCGGGTTGTGGTGCGCCTTGTTGACGATGAAGAACTCGTCAGGCCGTTTGAGCAGGTCGTACGTCTCGCTCGACATCGACGACTCGACGATCTCCACCAAGTCTTCCGCTCGGATATCGTCCGAGAACGGCTCGTCGGCGCCGATGTAGACGGCGCCGCGACCGCGCTGGTTGTGCGTCGCGACCGGCAGCGCGTCGATCGCGCGAATCGCGTCGGCTTCGGAGAAGCCCGCGTCCTGCAGTTCGCGGATGGAGTGCTCGCGGACCATGCCTTGCGCGCACGGGCACGCCGTCATACCCTGCGCTTCGACGCCGACGATCCGGCGCGTGCGCTGCGCGTCGGCGTGCGCGATGCCGACGAGCGTGTACGTCTCTTCGGTGCGCTTGCCGCTCACCGGCGTCCAGCGTTCCAGCCCGAACTCCGCGCGCAGGCGCACGTCGGCGCGCAGCGCGCCCTGCGAGCCCACGATCTCGCGCGCGATCTGTTCGGTGAGGTCCTCCACGCGCGACGGCTTGTCCGTACGCGCGAGCACGTCGAGCGTCGCCGCCTCGAGAAGCTCGGAAAAGCGCGACATGTGCACGCCGGCCTTGTCGGGCGCGAGGTCGGCGACCATCGTGAAATCGCCGTGGAACGTACGCTCTTCGCCGCCGACGTTCAGCCGGATGATGTGCTTGACCGACGACACGCCGACGCGGTTGAGCGACAGCCGCACCTCGGGCGCTTCGTCCTGGCGGTTCGCCGCGAAGTGGATCGCGCGCGCCTTGCGCGTGATGCCGTCGTGCGGCACCGCGGCGGCGAGCGCGGCGATCGTCTTGCCGCTGCGCGGCTCGACCACGTCGGGCGCGATCTCCGCCAGCGGGATCAGGTTGAACGCGCGCGCGGCGAGGTACGGGTGCGGCACCTCGAAGCGGCCGAAGTCGGCGACGACGCCGTCGACGAGCAAGATGTCGATGTCGATCGGGCGGGCGTCGAGCGGCGTGCGCGTGCGCCGGCCGATCGCGGTCTCGATCCCGCGCACGAACGCTTCGAACGCGACGGGCTCCAGCGCCGTCGTCACCTTCGCGGCGAGGTTCAGAAACGCCGGGCCCGCGACGCCGTTCGCGGGCGGCGTCTCGTAGTACGACGACACGGCGTCGACGTGCGCTTCGTTGCGCAGGCGCTGGAGCGCCGCCAGGATCGTGCTCTGCCGGTCCCCCAGGTTCGAGCCGACGCCGACGTACACGGTGTGCATCGCTAGGTTGAGACCGCCTGCACGGCGCGTGGGTTGCCCCCGCCCGCGGCCGCCATCATGCGGGCGAGCTGCACGGTCTCCGCGACGTCGTGGGCGCGCACCAGCCGCGCGCCCGCGGCGATCCCGAGCGCGGCCGCCGCGAGCGACGGCACGAGCAGCTCGCTCGCAGGCCGGTCGAAGACGCGCCCGAGGAAGCTCTTGCGCGACGCGGCGAGCAAGATCGGATAGCCCAGCGAGCGCAGCTCGCCGAAGCGCTCGAGGATCTCCAGATCGGTGTGCGGCTCTTTGCCGAACTCCAGCCCCGGATCGATCGCGATCGCGTCGCGGCCGACGCCGCCCGCAACGGCGCGCTCCGTGCGCTCGTACAGGAACTCGACGATCTCGGCCAGCGCGTCGCCGTAGACGTAGGCCTCGGGCTCGCGCACGTTGAGCCGCCCTTTGAGGTGCATCACCACGAGCCCGGCCCCGTGCTTCGCGACGACCTCCGGCAGCGCCGGGTCCGACAATCCGCTGCAGTCATTGATCAGGTGCGCGCCCGCGGCGAGCGCCGCATCCGCTACGGAAGCCGTGAACGTGTCCACCGACAGCGGCACATCCACGCCGGCCGCGACGATCGCGCGCACCGCGGGCTCGACGCGTCCGCGCTCGTCCAACGCGCTCACGCGCCCGTTGCCGTCCGCGTACGACTGCCCGCCGACATCGACGATCGACGCGCCGTCGCGCACCATCTCGCGCGCCTGCGTGATCGCGTCGCCGAGACCGCGAGCACGCGCGTAGAACGAATCCGGCGTGACGTTGACGATTCCCATCACGCGCGCCGCACCGCGCAGGTCGAGTACGCGACCGCGCACGCGCAGCACCGGCGCCGGCGCCGCCGCGCGCGCGAACGCAAGCAGCAGCGCATCGACGAATGCCGCATCGTCGCCGGACGCGCGTTCGCGCGCGCACTCCAGCGCAGCTCGCGTCGAACCCAACAGTGTCGTCGACCCGGCGACCGCTACCGCGGCGCCGCACGCGCGCAGCAGCGCGCGCGCGGTTGCGGGCACCGCGCCGTCCACCGCGAGCACGCGCGCGTCGGCGGCGCCCGCGAGCTCGGCTTCGGCGCCGGCGGCGAGCGCGTCACCATAGCGCGCGCGAAGCTCGGACGCGCCGGCGGCGGCAAGGAAGCGGACGTTCACCGTCGCGTTCTTCGACCCGGCGCGCGCGTTCCCGGTCGCGACATGACGAACGAGGCGGCGCTCGCGCACCGCCTCGTCATGTGGGTCGTCGCCGGTTCAGCTCCGCGCTATTTCGGGGCCGGGGTCGGCGAGGCGGTGGTGCCCGGGGCGTTCGTCGGTTCCGGCGAGTGGGACGGTGCGGTGGTCGGCGCCGTGGTCGGCGGATGCGTGGGCTCCGGCGAGTGCGGCGGTTCCGTCGGCTCGGGCGAGTGCGACGGGGCCGGCGTCGGCGCGTGCGTCGCCTGCGGCGACGCGCTCGGCTCGGGCGAGTGCGACGGGGCGGCCGTCGGCGACGTGGTCGGGCGCGGCGTCTCGTACGGCGTCACGACGCCGACGTGGACGACGGCCGTCGCGCCGCGGTCGCCGAGCCCGACGATCACGCAGCGGCCCGGGCCGACCGGCGTCACCGTGAACGTCGGGCTGGCCCCGCTGGTGTTCACGATACCGGTGCAGTCGCCGTGCAGCGTGAACGCGCCGGTGAAGCCTTGCTGCACGAACGTGATCGGCGCCGGGGTCGACGTCACCGAGTCGAACTGCAAGTTGCGCGGCGTGACGCCCATGCTGGCCGGGTGCGAGTCCGGCGGCGGGTTGGACGGCACGCTCGAGGGGACCGGCGTCGGCGTCGCGGCCACCGTGGAGACGCCGATGACGGCAAAATAGTACTTCTGGTTGGCCACGAACGTGATCGGCTGCCCGTTCGACGCGAACGCGAGCTGCGTCGCGGCGTTGCCGTGCGCGGTGGTCGCGGTGACGGTCGCGGGGCCTTCGAAGCCGAGCTGCCAGCCCGCCGCTGTGCGCAGCGGATCGATGAACGCGAGCCAGTAGGTCACGCCCGCCGTCGGCAGCGTGCGCGGGACGACGAACGAGAACGCGGGCGCCTGCGGCAGCGTCACGTCCGCCGAAAACTGCATCTTGAGGTACGCGATCACGTCTCTCTTCGTGTCGTCGCGCACGCTGCGGTCTTGCACGCTGCGGCCGCGGGCGAGCGCCGGCAGCGACGAATCCGGCGTCGTGCTGTACGTCGCCGCGATGGTAGCGTCGGCCGGGATGCTGCTGCCGTTCGCGGGCAGGGATGCGCTGGCCGATGCGCCGCCGGGATCGGATGGCAAGGCGACCGGGACGGTCGCCGCGCCGGGCGCCGCGGCCGGGATCGCGACCGCGTCGCTCGCCGAGAAGCTTTGCGGCGAGCCGGCCGGCGGGTTCGTCGCGACCGGCGGCAGCCCGCCGCCGGGCGCCGAAGCGGATGAACCGCCTCCCCCTCCGCAGGCGACCAGCAGTGCGGCGCCGAGAACGGCACCGCCGAGAAGGGCCGTAGAAATCCGTTTCATAGCCCCGGTGATCGGACGCCTCGACCGCAAAACCGAGCGAAGCGAGCGTGGCCCCGGTCACATGCTATCGGATCGCGATCCCGGGGCCGGCCCGTTCGTTAGATCGAGCGGGTGTTGCGCGCCTCCAGGACGCCGCGCACGCGCACCCGCAGGTCGGCGAGGTGTGCGCGCGTTCCGTCGTCGCGCGCGGCGCGCACCGCGCCGTCGAGGCGGCCGGACAGCCGCACGAGGTTCGCGCGCGCCAGCGCTTGCGTCTCGCGCGGCAGGCTGAGCTGATCGGCGAACGACGACGGGAGCTGCGCGATGGCTTCCTGCAAGTCGGTGAACCGGCGCTGCAGCTCGCGGTGCGCGGGCGCGATGGACGCGCGCCCGAGATCGTCGTAGATCGCGGCGTTCGTCCAGCCGAACAGATCGGAGAGCGTCATCGTGTCGCCCGGCTTGCGCACCTTGAGCTCCTGATCGGCGACGCGCCCCAGGTTGATCGGCGAGAACATCTCGGAGATCACGTCGTCCTGCAGCTCGGCGATGACCTCGCGCACCGGGAAATCGCTGCGGCGGATCCCGTTGGCGCCCCAGTGTATGCCGTAGCGCGTGGGCGCCGCGGCGTTGAGCAATTCCGGCGAGAACTTCAGCGCGCGCGACGACAGGACCCAGCGGTCGAGCAGATCGAACGCGCGGCGCTGCTGCGCGCGCGGGATCGACACGAACGGGAGCGGTGCGCCCGGCTGGTCGCGGTGCGCGCGCGACGTGTAGATGCCACCGACGAACTTGGCCGCGAGCTCCGCGTCGTTGAGCTGATTGTTGAGCACCGTGATGAGCCCGGAGCGGAGGTCCTGGTACGTGCGCCGGTCGCCGGGATACCGCCGCGTCAGGCGCGCGGCGACGTCGGCGTCGACGCGGAACTGCTCGTCGACGTACGCGAGCGGATCGTTCGAGAGATCGAACCGCTGGATGCGCGGGTCGATCGAGATGACGGTCGCGTCCTCGTCGGTGCCGTATGCGTGGCCCGGCTCGGTCGAGCGCCCGGCGATGCGCGACAGCGGCACCGCCTCGTCGGACGACGAGCGCACGTTGGGGAAGCTGCGGTAGCCGTACTCGATCGCCCAGTAGTCGTAGGCGCCCAAGTGCGTCGGGAAGTAGTCCGCCTGCCGTTCGCCGGGCGCGGCGATGTTGGCCGGCATGTAGTCCATCACCGACGCCGTCGTGCCGTGCGCGCGCGTGAACGCCGGGTCGTGCAGCTGGCGCATCGAGAACACGGTCGAGCCCTCGAAGTTGTGGCGCAGCCCCAGCGTGTGGCCCACTTCGTGCATGACGGTGTCGAACAGCCACTCCTGCGCGTACCGCTCGCGGTCGGCGCTCGTCACGCGCGGGTTCTGCGCGAGCAGCATCGAGCCCAGTGCGGCCTGCGCGACGGAGTCTTCTTCCACCGAGCACTCCTGCGAGCGTTCCGCGAGATCGGCGTCGGCGGCTTGCGGGTCGACAGCGAGCCGGTCGCCGTCGAGCGCGTACGCGTTGGCGTGCGCGCGCTGCGCCGGGAGTACCCGGTCGATGTAGCCGCGCTTGATCGCGCGCAGCGACTCGCCGTCGATTACGACTTCGGCCCGAATGATCTGGCCGGTGTCGGGGTCGCTCACGTGCGGGCTGTACGCGCTGAAGTTGGGCTGATCGGACGTGATCCAGCGAACGGTCGTGTAGCGCGCGTCGTCGGGATCCCAGCCGGGCTCGGACGGCGGGTCTTTCACGACGATCGCGTTGGGATGACCGATCTTCGCGAACGTGTCGTTCCACGCCAGGATGCCGCGCCGCACCGTGCCGCGGTACTCCGCCGGGATCTCGTTGGTGAGGTAGAACGTGATCGGTCCGTTGTCGAGGTTCCAGCGCTCGATGAAGCGCTCGAACGGCGAGGCGACGCGGTCGTTGCCGTAGCGCTTGCGCGCGGTGATGAAGTAGCCGACACGGTCGTCCGCGACGCGCGGCACGAACTTCGCGTCGCGCTCGGGCGGCGCGACGATGCTGTAGTGCACGCCGATCGGGATGCCGCGGCCGTCGGGCACCGTGGGCAGCGCGTTGGGCGGGCCGTTGAACGCGAGGTTGACGCTGATCTCGTCGTTGCGCGGGAACGCCTTGGTCGACAGGTAGTACGACTTCGACGGGTCGACCGAGAACGACGGGCGCGACACGAGCAGCAGCAGCCCGGGCAGCGACGGCGGGGCCGCGCCGCGGCCGAGGTCGGCGCCGATGCCTTCGAAGTCGGTGAGGAACAGCGACGGCGCGACGACGACGTGCTTCTTGCCCGAATCTTCCGCGACGATGGGCGTCGACAGGATCACCGAGTCGGCGACGCTGATCGCGAGCGAGTTCGCCGCCGCGGTACCCTTGTCGGCGACGTAGCGCGCGTTGGGCGTGATCCACAGGACGCGCTTGCCGACGAGCTTGAACGTGACTTGGAACGGCTCGTACACGCGCCCCGCGAACGCTTCGCCGCCGACGCCGCGCTCGATCGACGGCTCGACGATGTACGTCTTGTCGAAGTTCTCGGGCCGCAGGTCGAAGTACAGCTCGTCGTCCTTGCGCACGATATCGATGACGCCGTCCTGGTGCGACGTCGTCGTCTTCAGGAAGTTCGCGTACGTCTGCATCGCGGGCGGCGTGAGCGGGAAGGGGAACGTCAGCGAGCCGCCCGTCGCGCCGGACGGCAGCACGCGCGGAGTCGCGGCGGGGCCGGCCGGCGCGCCCGTCGCGGACGGCGACGGCTCCGACGGCGGCGTGGCGCCGAGCGTCGGGGCGGGCGCCGGCGTGGCCGGTGCGAGCGTGGACGCCGCTTGCGGCGCGGCCACCGGCTCGGTCGTGCCCTGCGCACGCGCAAGCGAGACAGTGCCGATCAGGACGGCAAGAAAAACCACGGAAAGGCGCCGGATCATGGCCGATCATTCGCGCAGCGGCGCACGTGCGCCCGCTACCGGCGCTCGCTTGGTTCGCGCAAAGTAGTGTCGCGTGCGGCGTCGTATAGCCGGCCATGCGCTCTTCGCCGCTCTCGACCGCAGCCGTCTCGCTCATGCTGATTTGCTGCGCGCCGCTCGCCGCCCGTGCGGATCTGTCGCCGAGCGCGACGAAATATCTGCAAGCGACATGCCCGAACGCGACGGAGTTGCTTGCGGCCAGCCGCGCGGCCGATGAGGCGGCTGCGGTCAACGACCCCGACGAGTGGCAAGCGCATCGCGAATCGGCGCGTCAGTTTTTCCGCTGTGGCGAAACGACGAAGAACCCGTACTCACGCGACTTGGCGCATCTCCTCTACGCGGGTGAGCTCAGCCTCGTTGCGAGTACACGACCGTCGCCGACGCTTGACGATGCTCATCAGGCGCTCGACATGTACGACCGGGTCGTCAAGGTCGCCAACGATCTCGCCGCATCGACGAAATACGACAATTTGCGCCAGAAGGCGCTGGCGCTGCGCGACCTCATTCGCGGAACGATGAAGGGCATGCGCGCAAAGCTGGACGCGGCGGCACAGAGCGGGTCCTAGCGCCCGCGCGGTACATACGTCCACTTCTGCGCGTTCGCGGTTTGCGTCACGAGCGACGGCGCGAAGCCGCCGACTCGGTCGCGCAGCGCCGAGATCGCGACCGGAGACCCGAGAAACGCGATCGGCACGTCGCGCAGCAGCAGGGCTTCGATGCGCGCGTAGGCCCGCTTGCGCGCCGGTTCGTCGTACGACGCGAGCGCGGCGCGCTGCGCCGCATCCATCGCGGCGCTGCAGTAGAACGAGTGGTCGTAGCCCGCGGGCGGGCGCTGGTCGCACGTGAACTGTCCGCTGTCGTCCGGGTCCATGCCGGCGTACCAGCCGTAGAACGCGATGTCGTAGCGCCCGCGCGAAAGCATGCCGCCCTGCGACGGCGGCGCGTCGTACACGTTGGGCAGGTATGCGTGCACGCGCACGTCGATGCCGAGCGGCCGCAGCTCGCTCTGCAGCGCGACGGCTTCCATGCGGTGCGTCTGCGACGACTGGATCATCGCGAGGTCGAGCGAAAGCGGGTGCGCGGGACCGTACCCCGCCGCTGCGAGCAGCGCGCGCGCCGCGACGACGTCGTGCGGGACCGGGCGCAGCGTGCGGTCCGCCGCCCAGAGCACGGCCGGCAGATCGGCGATCGGCGGGGCGTAGAAACCGTGCGTCACGTTCGCGCGGAACGACGCGGCGTCGATCGCCAGCGCGAGCGCGCGGCGCACGCGCACGTCGGCCGTCGCGTGCCCCGCGCCGTTGTTCATCATGACGCCCCAGTACGCGTTGAGCGGCGCCGTCGCGATGCGCACGTGCGCGATGCCGCGCGCCGTCGCGGCCGCGTTCGCCGACATGCCGAGGACGCCGTCGAGGTCGCCGCTGCGCAGCCCGACGAGCTGCGTGTTCTCGTCGCTCATGAAGCGCACGACGATGCGCGCGAGCGCGGGCTTTCCTTGCCAGTACGATGCGTTCGCGGCGAGCTCGAGCCGGTCGCCGCGCGCCCAGCGCACCGCGCGGAACGGTCCGGTGCCGACGGGCGCCGCATTCAGCGACGACTGCGCGAGCGGGCCGCGCAGCAAGTGCGCGGGCGCGAGGTAGAACGGTGCGTCGCTCTCGGCGAAGATCGTGCCGACGAACGGCGCGAACGGCCGCTTGAGCCGGAAGCGAACCGTGTGCGCGTCGGGCGTGTCGACGCGCGCAACGACGTCGTAGCCGTGGCGCGTCGTCACGACGCTGACCGCGGGTCCATCACCGCGCGAAACGACGCCGCGACGTCCGCGCTCGTGAACGGCGTGCCGTCGTGCCAGCGCACGCCGTGCCGCAGGTGATACGTCACCGTGAGGCCGTCGCGCGCGATGCCGCCGTTGGCGCGCGTCGGCACCACCGCGGCGAGCGCGGGCACCGCGCGCCCCGCACCGTCGCACGCGATCAGCGGATCGTAGATCAGCCGCAGGATCTCGTTGTCCTGGATCGACTGCGCCAGCAGCGGCAGCAGGCTGCGCGGCTCGGCGTTGATCGCCAGGCGCAGCTCCGCGCTCGTTCCGCGCGGCGCGGAGGTGCGCGCGCACGCGGCGAGCGGCGATCAGCACGACCGCCGCGAGCGCGCGCCGCAGCACGCCTTAATCGGTTTCGCCGTACAGCGGGCGCACGTTGCGCTCGCCGCGGTGCAGGTAGTCGACGCCGTTCATCCAGGCCGGGCGCGGCGCGCCCTTGAGCCAGTGGTCGAACCACTCGTCGAGGTGCACCGTCCAGTACTTCTGGTGCTCGCGGTCGCGCAAGCCGTGCTCTTCGCCGTCGAACGCGAACATGTACGCCTCCTTGCCGAGCCGGCGCATCGCGGTGATGAACTCGATCCCCTGGAACTGCGGCACCGCGCCGTCGAGGTCGTTGTGCACGGTCAGATACGGCGTCGTGATGTTCTTGATGTGGAAGAGGCCGGAGTTCTCGAGATAGAGATCGGGCCGGTCCCACGGCGGCGCGCCGATGCGCGACTGGCCGTGCTCGTACTGGCCTTCGCGCACGACGCCGCTCTCCAAGCGAATGCCCGAGTACGCGCTGATCATGTCGTCGACCGCCGCGCCCGCTTCGACCGCGCGGAAGCGGTGCGTCTGCGTGATCATGTAGTTGATCTGGTACGCGGCCCACGAGTGGCCCGCGATGCCGAGCCGCTGCGGGTCGACGTAACCGGTCTTGATCGCGGCGTCCACCGCCGGCATGATGCAGTCCAGCGCGCTCTTGCCGGGATGCCCCGCGCGGTAGTGCACGTCGGGCAGCAGCACGACGTATCCGTTGGACACGTAGCGCGAGAAGTTCGGGCTCGTGCCCGGTCCCGGCGAGTAGAACGAGTGGAACGTGCTCGCGTACGTCTCGTAGAAATACGTCAGCAGCGGCGCTTTGCGGTCGGGCTTGAGCCCGTCGGGGACGAGCATGATCGCGCGCAGCGGCGTGCCGTCGGCGGACTTGTAGCAGATGAGCCGCTCGGTGCCCCAGCGATATTTTGCCTGCTGCGGGTTCGCGTCGGTCACCTTCGTCAGGTGCCGGAACGACGAGTCCGTCGCCCACAGGTTGCGAAAGTTGCGGAACGACTCGCGCGCGAACACGTAGCGGTCCGCGTGCTTGGCGGCGAGCGGCGCGAGCGTGTAGTCGTGCAGCCCGCCGTTGAACACGTTGCGCGTGCCGTACACGACTTCGGGCGCTTTGAACAGCGTCGCGGGGACGCCGCCGCCAGGCGCGACCGCGCGCGTAGCCGCTCGAGTAGTCGCGCGTGTCGATCAGCGACAGCAAGATCGGTTTGTCGGCCGCGAACGACGTCGCATCCGGATCGGGATTGACCGGGCTGTACACCGTGCGCGTGCGGCGGCCCGCGCCGCGCGTGAGGTTCGTCGCGGCGCCGGTGTCCGGGTTCGCGAGCCACACGTCGTACTCGTCGTACAGCAGCACGCCGCGGTCGCCGGCGAGCCAGCCGCCGTTGCCGTACGGCGGCGGCGGCGCCGGATGATCGTCGTCGGTTTGCTGGAACGCGACGCCCGCGTGCGGCGCGAGCTCGACGCGCTTGCGGTCGGCGACGCGTACCGCGGCCCAGTGCTTCGTCGCTTCATCCCACACCAGCGCGTAGCGGCCGCCCGGCGACAGCTCGCGCGACGGGCGCGTGGCGCGCGAGCAGCGTGCGCCGGCCGTCGGCGAGCGCGACGGCGTACACGTCGCGATAGTCCTCGCCCAGCCACGACGTCGCGCGGCGGTACGGCGCGGTCGTCCTGACCCAGCGCGACGTCGCCGTTGTCGGTGGCCGCCGTCACGTCGCGCAGCGCGGGCGAGCCGAGCTGCGCGAAGTGCGCCGTCGCGACGTCGTACGCGGCGAGGTACGTGCGCTTGCGCTCCTTGTCGGCGTCGTGCTTCTGCTGCGACTGCAGCATGTCGTCGTGCCACGTCCACAGATCGACCGCGGTCGGCGCGGGCGTGCCCGACGGCATCGGCGTCGGCGCGGCGGCGGTGCCGAAGAACAGGTGCTTGCCGTCGCGCGAGAACGTCAGCGTGCCGTTGCTGTTCGGCGTCGTGTTCGCGGGAAGCCCGGCCGTGCCGGCGTCGACCGCTTTGGTCGCGGTGAGCTTTGCCGCGCGCAGGTCGACGACGTACGCCGCGTCGTGCGGCACGTCGTCCTTGAACGTCGCGACGTCGCTGAGAAACGCGAGCGTCGCGCCGTCGCGCGAGATCGCGAGGTTGCGATAGCGCCCTTCGCCGGTCAGCACGTCGATCGTCTTGCCTTGCGCGACGTCGTACACGTGCAGGCCGTCGTTCTTGCCGTTCTTCGTCTCGGTCGCGTACGCGACGAACCGGTCGTCGTCCGAGACCGCGAAGTCCGTCGCGTCGGTCGCCGGTGACGCGCTTGCCGACGGCGAGGTCGCGGATGGTGAGCAGCGCGCCGGGCTCCTTCGTCTTGTCGGCTTTGGGCGCGGGCGACGCCGACGGCGACGCGCGACGGGCGCGGGCGCGGCGCTCGGCGCGCCCGGTGCGGGCGTGGTCGGCGCGACGGCTGGCGGCGTCGGCTCGCCGCGCGGCGGCGCGCTCGGCCGCGCGGACGCGACCGGCGACGGCGAGCTCGACGGCGCGGGCGACCCGCTCGGCGCGGGCGACGGCTCGGCGCGGTACGCGAACGTCGCGCCGCCGTTCTTGGCGACCGCGAAGCTCTTGACGTTGTCGACGATCTCGGCGGGCTTCGCCGCGTCGAGGTCGAGGATGCCGAGCCCGTTCTTCGGCTGCTCCGCGGCCGGCTTCTTCGCTTTCTTCGCCGCGTCGACGTCCTTCTTCGGCGCGACGTGCGTGAACACGACGAAGCGCGCGCCGCCGGCGAACGCCGGCGCGCTGCCGCGCGCCTCGCGCCGCTCCGCGCCGGAGTCGAGATCGCGCACGACCAGCGCCGGATCGCCGTCCTGCGGCGTCAGCGCGTACGCGAGCTTGCGGCCGTCGTCCGACAGCTTGGGCGTGGCGATGCGGTTCCAGCCGTCGTACGCTTTGTAGTCGAGCGGGACGGGCGCATCCGCCGCGACGGGATCGCGGGATCGCGGGGAGGAGCGCGCACGCGAGCGCGAGCGCGACGGAAGCACGGGCGCCGAACATTCGGCGTCCGTACCTCCTATCGATCTAGGGACCTGCCTCATGCGCGGTCACCAACGTCAGCCACGCGGGCCCGGCGCCGCGCGGCGGCCGCGCACGACGTCGGTGTACGCCGTGCGCAGGCGCTGCGTGAGCGGGCCCTCGGCGCCGAGGTCGCGGTCGTCGATGCGCACGATCGGCACGAGCTCCGCGGCGGTGCCGGTGAAGAACGCTTCGTCGCACTGCGCGAGATCGTCCATGGTGAGCGGGCGGACGCGCGTCGTGATCCCCGCTTCGCGCGCCAGCGCGAGCGCGCTCGCGCGCGTGATGCCGGGCAGGATGTCGGCGTCCGCGTCGTTGGTGATCAGCACGCCGTCGCGCACGACGAAGACGTTCTCGCCGGAGCCTTCCGCGATCGTCGCCGCGGTCGTTGCGCAGCAGCGCTTCGTCGAAGCCGCGCGCGTGCGCGTCGGCGAGCGCGCGGATGGAGTTCGTGTAGTGACCGCCCGCTTTCACCGTCGACGGCAGCGCGCGCGACGGCGTCTTCATGAACGGCGACACGGTCGCGCGGAACTGCGGCACGCCGTCGCCGGGCATGATCCCGTCGAACGGCAGCACGGCGATCATCACGTGCACCGGGCACTCGCGGCCCGGATCGAGCCGCACCGTCTCGCCGCCGAAGAACGCCAGCGGCCGCACGTAGCACGCGTCGCGGCCGCTCGCGCGCACGGTGTCGACGATCGCCTGCGCCAGCCCGTCCGCGTCCCACGCGAGCTCCATGCCGTACGCCGCGGCTGCCCGCGATCAGCCGGTCGACGTGCTCGCGCAAGCGAAAGATCGCCGGGCCGTGCGGTGTCGGGTAGACGCGGATCCCTTCGAACACCGACGAGCCGTAGTGCAGCGCGTGGGTGAGCGCGTGCACGTGCAGCTGGTCGTCGGCGAGCAGCTTGCCGTCGAGCCACGCGGTCGTCGCGGTCCGGGTCATCACGGGGCGGTTCTCCTCGGAAACGGCGAACGCGAAGCCTAGCACGGCGGCGGGGCCGCGGTCAAGCGGACCCGTCGCCGTGCCGTGCGCCTACTTCCCGACCGCGATCCCGAAGATCGCGAACGCGCCGGTGCTCACCTTGAAGATGAGCGACGGCACGCTGCTCGCCGTGATCGGCGCGCTGTACACCGTCACGGTCGCGTCGCTGAGGTTCCCGATGTACAGGTTCCCGGCCGGATCGAGCGCGAGCCCCTCGGGCGTGTTCACGCCGGTCGACAGCGCGAACGCCGGCGTGCTCGCCGCCGTGATCGGCAGGTTGTAGACGTCGACCCGTCCAGAGCCGTTCGCCACGGAGGCCGCGTACAAGCGGGTCGCGTTCACGGCGATCTTGCGATACGCGGTGCTGTTGCCCGCGAACGGGAAGTTGATCACGTTCGGCGTGACGACCGGCGCGCCGGTGTACGGCGGCGCGTAGAGGTAGAGGTTGCTGCCGCAGCCGCCGCCGGGCTGAGACGTGCCGGCGCATGCGGCGGCGTTCCCGGTGCCCGCGTTCGCGATGTAGAGGTTCTGCGCGGGGTCGATCGCGACGCCGATGTCCGAGACCATCCCCGGGTCGGTGACGAACGCCGCCGGCACGCTGGCGTTGCTGAACGGCGTGTTGAACCGGTTCACCTTGTTCGACACCGTCGCAGCCCACAGGTCGCCGGTGGCCAAGAACGCGAGCTGACCGTTGTTGCTCGCACCGCCGTTCGAGAACGTCGCGCTCGGCACGCTGGCACCCGTCAGCGGCGCCGGGAAGAAATTGATGCTGCCGTTCAGCAGGCCGGCCGCGAGGTCACCGTTCGCGTCGAGCCCCAGCGAGACGACGTTGCCCGTGGCGGTCATCGTGAAGTTCGAGGTGGTGGTGCTGGTCAGCGGCAGGTTGAACTGCAAGATCTGCGCGCCCGCGTTGTCGTTGCCGACGTACAGGTGCAGCGGCGACCGGCGAAGGCGTCGGGCTCGGCGTCGGCGACGGCGTCGCGATCGCGAGCGCCGTGGTGTTGGTGAACAGCACGAACGAGTACGTGCGCCCGGCGACGAGCGGGTACGGGAACGCGTACGTCGTCCACGAGAGCGTGTTGCCGGTCAGCGTCCCCGGCCCGGAGATCGTGTTCCAGCCGACCGAGCGTTGCCCGGATCGTACATCGCGACGTACGTGTTGGCCGCGGTTCGGCAGCGTCGCGCCGGCGGGGAACGTCATCGAGAACGCCGGCGTGTTGGGGCAGTTCACGCTGACGTCCGGCGTCACCGTGAAGTAGCCAGCGGCGTGAGCGCCGTGCCGCCGATCGTGCGGGGCCGGCGGCGCATCGACTGCACGGTCGGGGTCCCGGCGGGCTGCGTCCGGCCGAGAAGACGACGGTAGGTGCGAGACCGCGCTCGAGGCCGGGCAGCCGCGGTGCCGGTGTCGCCGGGGCCGATCGGGCCGAGCGAGATGCTCGACGACGCCGTCGTGCTCGTGGTGAGCGTGCCGGTCGCGCTGGCCGGGTTCGGCGTCGGGACGGGCTCGGGTGTCGGTGTAACCGCCACGCCCGTGCTGAACGGCGGCGGCGAGGCGGCCCCGCCGTTGCAGCCGGCGGCCAAGGCGGCCAGCGCGACGATGGCGAAAATGCGACGAATCATACGCTCGACCTCCGGATCCGCATGCAGCCGCAACCCGATTGAGCGGTACCCGACGTTTCGGCGGCGGAACGGACCTACCTGGCGATAGCCGCCGACCGCCGGGTTCTCCAGGGCGCCGATCCCCTCGATCTCCACCCGGACGCGCTCGCCGGGGCGGATCCAGCGCTTCGGCGTGCGCGACGTGCCCACGCCGGCGGGCGTGCCGGTGGCGACGATGTCGCCCGGTTCGAGCGTCATCACCGCCGACAGCTCGGCGACCAGCCGCGGAATGCCGAACACGAGCTGCGACGTCGACGAGTCCTGCAGCGTCTCGCCGTCGATCGAGCAGCGGATGCGCAGCGCGTGCGGATCGGGGATCTCGTCGCGCGTGACGAGGAACGGCCCGCACGGCCCGTGCGTGTCGAAGACTTTGCCGAGCGTCCACTGCGACGTGCGCATCTGGTAGTCGCGCACGCTGACGTCGTTCAGGCACGTGTAGCCGGCGACGAACTCGAACGCGTCGGCTTCCGCGACGTGCCGCGCGCGCGCGCCGATCACGAACGCGAGCTCCGCTTCGTAGTCGACGCGGTGCGACTCGGCGGGGATGACGATCGGCGCGCCGTCGCCGATGAGCGTGTTCGGCCACTTCGCGAACACCGTGACGTGCTGCGGCAGCTCCATGCCGACTTCGGCAGCGTGGTCGCGGTAGTTCAAGCCGATGCACACGATCTTCGCCGGGTCGGGGATCGGCGGCAGCAGCGTGATCGCGTCGCGCGGCACGACGTGCTCGTCGCGCGCCGCGTGGACCGCGCGCTGCGCTTGCGCGAGCGCGCCCGGGCCCGCGGCGAGCAACGCTCGCAGCGACGGCGGCAGGGACGGGTCGACGAGCAGCAGGTCGGCGATGCCGCGCTGCGGTCTCGGCGCCGAGCAAGGGGCCGCCGTCCGTTCGAAACGTGCAGAGTCTCACCCGCGTCCGTATCGCGCGCGCTCGTGCGCGTCCCTTCATGTTTGACTCGCGCGAGCGCCGGGTACGCCGGCCGGGAGGGTCTTCTGCCGCACTACTCTGCACCACGCCCTCGGAAGCCACGGCGCCGTCCGCACCGCACACAGGTGGACGGCGCCGTCTTCTTTTCAGACGTGCGGTGCTGTGTCTGCGGCGGATACGACGAGGCCGCGTTCGAGCCGCACGACGGGCGCCGCGAACGCCGCGACGTCGGACTCGTCGTGCGTGACCAGCACGACCGGCACGTCGAGCGCCGCCAGCGTCGTGCGCACTTCGTCGCGCACGCTCGCGCGCGTCGCGTCGTCGAGCGCCGCGAACGGCTCGTCGAGCAGCAGTGCGCGCGGCGTCCACGCCAGCGCGCGCGCGAGCGCGACGCGCTGGCGCTCGCCGCCGGACAGATCGCGCGGTCGCGCGCGCGCCAGCGCAGCGATGCCGAGCCGCTCGAGCCAGGCGCCCGCGGTCGCGCGCCGCGCCGCGCGCGCAACGCCGCGCGCAGCCAGCCCGTACGCGACGTTGTCGAGCACGTCGAGGTGCGGAAACAGCGCGTACTCCTGGAACACGTACGCGACGTCGCGCCGGAACGCGGGCGCGCTCGCGACGCGGCCGTCGATGGCGACGTGCCCCGCGTCGGGGCGCACCAGCCCCGCGATGATCCGCAGCAGCGTCGACTTGCCGGCACCGCTCGGTCCGGCGAGCACCGTCACGCCGCGCGCGAAGCGCACGTCGACGTCGAGCGTGAAGTCGCGCAATGCCTTGCGCGCGGCGACCTCGATCACGCCGCGCGCCGTTCGAGCGCGCGCGCCGCGACGACGACCGCGAGCGCAACCGTCACCAGCACCACCGCCAGCGCGGCCGCGAGGTCGACGTCGCCGCTTTCGAGCCCGAGGTACACGGCGAGCGGCAGCGTCTGCGTGACGCCGGGGAGGTTGCCCGCGAACATGATCGTCGCGCCGAACTCGCCGAGCGCGCGCGCCCACGCGAGCACCGCGCCCCCCGCGAGCGCGGGCAGCGCGAGCGGCACCGTCACGCGCGCGAACGTGCGCAGCGGGCCCATCCCCAGCGTCGCGGACGCTTCCTCATACACGCGGTCGACCGACGCGAACCCGGCGCGCGCCGCGCGCACGTAGAACGGCGCGCCGACGAAGAGCTGCGCGAGCACGACCGCAGCCGTAGTGAACGCGAGGCGCACGTGCAGCGCGTCGAGCGCGGGCGCAGCCAAACCGTATTTTCCGAATACGAACAGCAGCGCGAGCCCCGCGACCGCGGGCGGCACGACGATCGGGAGGTCGACGAGCGCGTCGACGAGCGTGCGCCCCGCGAAGCGGCCGCGCGCGAGCGCGTACGCGAGCGGCGTGCCGAGCGCGAGCGTGAGCGCGAGCGACGCGCAGGTGGTCAGCAGCGAGATGCGCAGCGCGGCCAGCGCGACCGGCGACGCGATCGTCGCAACGAAGCGCGCGGGCGCGAGGTGCAGGTAGAGCGCCGCGAGCGGGACGGCGATGAAGAGGACCAGGAGCGCCGAAGCGATCGCGACGGCGGCGCGGAGCATCGCCCCACCCGTACGGCGCGGGTACACGACGCACATGCCGATCGCACAACAGCTCGTCGAGCTCGCCTTGCAGACGCCGGGGCTGGACGAAGCGGCGCGATGCCCTCGCCGGTGCCGTGAACGGCGCGCTCGACGCGGCCGGGACCGCGCGACAACCGCTCAAGGACGCGCTGAACGGCACGTGGCTCGGCCACAGCCTCCACCCCGCGATCACGGACGTCCCGATCGGCGCCTGGACGGCGGCGCTCGCGCTCGACGTCTTCGGCGAGCGGCGCGGCGCGCGCATCGCGGTGGGCGTCGGCCTGCTGGGCGCGCTCGGCGCCGCGGCGACGGGCCTGACGGACTGGGCGGACACGTCCGGCAAGCCGCGGCGGCTGGGCGTGGCCCACGCCGCCCTCAACGGTGCCGCGACGCTCCTGTACGGCGCGTCATGGCTCGCGCGCGGCGGCAAGGCGCACGGCGCGGGCGTGCTGTTCTCCCTGGTCGGCTACGGCGTCGTGTCGCTGTCCGCGCTCTACGGCGGCACGCTGTCGCTCGATCTCCAGATCGGCGTCAACCGCACGGGCGCGACCGACCCGCCGGCGGACGAGCTCGACGTGGCAGCGCTCGCCGACGTGCCGGACGGCGGGATGAAGCGCGCCGACGCGGGCGGCTTCCCCGTGCTGCTGGTCCGGCGCGGCAACGAGGTCCATGCGATCGCGGCGGTTTGCGCGCACCAGGGCGGCCCGCTCGACGAAGGCACGCTCGAGGGCGACGTGGTCACATGTCCATGGCACGGGTCCAAGTTCTGTATCGTGGACGGAGGGATCGTCGCCGGTCCGACGGCATATCCTCAGCCCGCCTTTCGCGCTCGCGTGCAGGACGGCCGCGTTCGCGTCGCGGCGGCGGGACCGCACTGAGGAGGACGTGGCGATGCTGCTTGACCGTGAGGCTCCCCTGACGACGCTGGAGCGCGGACATCTCGTCGTCGACGCCGACCCGCGCCGCTGGACGCTGAGCGCGGGCGACGCGAAGGACGCGGCGCGCATGCGCCGCGCGTTCCGCGACTATCTCGAAGACTTCGCCGACCCCTCGAGCGATCTGCACGCGGCCGAAGCCGTGTTCGGGGAGCTGGTCGCCAACTGCATCGCGCACGCCCCGCACGAGATCCGGATCGAGTTCCGCTGGCACGACCGCACGCTCGTGGTGGTCGACGGTGCCGACCGGCTGCGCGCGTGGCCGTTCTCGGAGGACGACATGTCCGCGGAGAGCACGCACCACGCCTACGCGCTGATCAGCGCCTTCACCGACCGCATCCACCTCACGCGCGACGCGGGCGGCGGCACGCGCGCAAGCGTCGTGCTGCCGGTAACCCGCGCCCGCACGATCCCGGTAATCCGCTCGGACGGCTGAACGCGCCCGCGCACTCCGGACCTACGTCTGCGACCACACCGCCAACTCGTAGCCGTCGAGGTCGGTATAGTGGAAGCGCCGGCCGCCTGGGAACGCGAACGCGGGTTTGACGATCGTGCCGCCCGCCGCCTCGACGCGGCGCTGCGCGTCCGCGAGATCGGCCGCGTACGTGATGACGAGCGGACCGCCCGGGACGGGCTCGCCCTTCATGAAGCCGCCGTCGAGCCGGCCGTCGTTGAACCCAGCATAGTCGGGTCCGTAGTCGGTGAATTCCCAGCCGAACGCGGCGCTATAGAATGCTTTGGCGCGCGCGATGTCGCGCACGGCGAACTCGACGTAGTCGATGCGGCGGTCGTGCACGGAACGGTCGGGCGTTGGGTGCTCCATCGTTCGATGTTCCGGCGGTGTGCAGCGTGTTCCCGGCGCGGGACGCGGCGCTGCATCAGCTCGTCGCGTGGGCACGCTCGCGCGCATCGTCGCGCGCCACGGCGCGCGGTAAGTTTTTGAGGGCTCCGGTCAGGGGCTGGTGCGCTGCTCCGCGTTCAGCACGCGATCGCCATGCGGTCGTCGATGGCGGCGATCAAGCGCCGCTGTACGTCCGTGTCGAGCGCGAGGAACTTCAGTCCGCGCGAGCGGGTCGCCTCGACCCACTGCTGCAGCTCCCAGAGGTTCCACAGCACGAGGCGGTCCGCTTCTGCGCGGGCTGATTGGAGCGGGTCACGCAGCTCCCGGGGGAGCGACGGTTGAGCATCCATGCTACCTTTATCGGCACGTGTGACCGGCGTTACAGGAGTCAAACGTCCTAGTACCGTTAAGCGCTGGTCGCGAGCGCGGGCACGCCGGCCGGATCGCGCGCGTGCCGGAACGTCACCGTGACCCGCGTGCCCCCACGCGGTGTGGATTCGATGGTCACGCCGTCGGACACCGCGCGCACCAGGCCCAGGCCGCGGCCGCTTTCGGCGTACGGGTCGAGCGCGCGGTCGTCGTGGGTGAAGCCCGGGCCCGCGTCCTCGACCACGAGCGACGTCGAGTCGCCGCCGGTGGACGCCAGCACGCGCACGGCGCCGGGCGCATGGCGCACCGCGTTCGCGATCAGCTCCCCGAACGCGAGCTCGCTGGCGAAGCGCGTCTCGTCGCGCTGCGTCCACCGCGCGATGAGCTCGCGAACCTCGCGCCGCACGAGCGCGCCCGTGCGGTAATCGTTGCTGCTGAAGTGCCATTCGCGCTCGTCGCCGGGCAGCTCCGCGGCGAAGCGCGCGATGGTGACGGTGAGGATCGCGATGTCGTCGGTCGGTTCGTCGTCGCCCAGAACCGCTTTCATCAGCGCGCCGGCGAGGTGGTCGAGGTTCTCGCGCGCGAGCGTGCGGATCGCTTCCTCGATGCGGCGCTCGCCGTCGTCGAGATCGCGCGCGAACTCCATCAAGCCGTCGGTGAACATCACCAGCGTGCACGGCGCGTGCAGCCGTATCGCGAAGTCGACGCCTTCGTCGTCGCGCAATCCGATCGGGAGCCCGGAGCTCGAAAGCTTTCGCAACTCATGCCCGTCGTCGAGCAGCGGCGGCGGATGCCCGGCGGTCGCGTACGCGAAGCGCCCCGTCACCGGATCGAGCACGCCGAAGATCGCGGTGACGAACACGGTGCGCCCGCTGGCAATGAGCAGCCGGCTCGCGCGGTCGAGGATCGCCGACGGATCGGCCGATTCGAACGACGCCGCGCGCAGCGCCTGCCGAATCTCGCCCATGATGACGGCTGCTTCGAGCCCGTGTCCCGTGACGTCGCCGATCGTGAGCGCGACGCGGCCGTCCGGTAATTCGAACGCGTCGTAGAAGTCGCCGCCGACGCGCTGCGACTCCGACGCGGCGGAGTACGAGGCGGAGAACTTGACGTCGTCGAGCAGCGGCAGCTGCGACGGCAGCATCGCGCGCTGCAGCGCGTCGGCGGTGGTGCGCTCGCGCTCGTACAAGCGCGCGTGCTCCAGCGAGAGCGCCGCGCGGCGCGCGAACTCGCGCACCAAACCGACGTCGTCGGCATCGTACGCGCGGCCGCTCGTGCGCGCCATCGAGAGCACGCCGATCGCGAGGTCGCCGCTGACCAGCGGCACGACCATCGCGGCGTTCGACGCGACGTCGCGCGCCCACGGGTCCGGGAACTCGTCCGGGTGCTCGAGCACGACCGGATCGCCGCCCGCGACGATCGACGCAACGGCATCCTGCAGCACCGGCTGGACCGGCGCGCCGATCCAGCGGCGCGCGTCGAGCTCGTCGCCGAGGTCGGTGCTGCCCAGGCCGGAGTAGACGTAGCGGCCGTCGTCGTCGAGCAGCGCCACCCACGTGCGCTCCGCGAGGCGCGGGATCAGCAAGTTCTTCATCGCCGCGACCGTCGCCGTGACGTCGAGCGACGCACCGAGGCGCTCGCCGGCGCGCGCCAAGAACGCTTCCCGTTCTTCGAGCCGCTTCTGCGCGTCCACGTCGGTGCACGTGCCGATCCACGCGACCACCTCGTGGCGCCGGCCGCGCACCGGGACCGCGTTGACCAGAAACCAGCGGTAGCGCCCCGACGCGCCCTCACGCAGCCGGCACTCGGCGGCGAACGGCTCGCCCGTGCGCACGCTCTGCCGCCAGCGGTCGCGAATCGCGGCGTCCTGGTCGGGGTCCAGCGCGCTGCGCAAACCCGCTTCGCGCGACGCGTTGAGATCGAGGCCCGTGTACGCGACCCACCGGTCGTTGACGTACTCGAAGTCGCCGTTCGCGTTCGTCGTCCAGATCAGTTGCGGGACGACGTTCGCGAGCGACGCGTAGCGCGCTTCGCCGACCTCGAGCGCCTCGGCCGTCGAGCGGCTGCGCGCCGCCAGCCGCAGCATCAGGTCGTTGATCTTCGCGAGGAAGATCGCGAGCACCACGACCGCGGCGACGAGCTCTTCGACGCGCGCCGCGTACCAGCCGAACGAGTAGCGCCCCGACGACAGCTCGGCGCCCGTGACGATCGCGACGAACCGCGCGAGCAGCACGATGCCGAGCCACACCTGGGTGACGGTCTGCAGCCCGTTCGCGACGATGACGACCGCGAGCAAGATCTCCGCCGCGACGGCCGGTGCGATCACGCGCGTCCACAGCGGCGTGAACGCGGTGCCGTCGTTGGAGCCGGGGATGAGGTCGTGGCCGAGCGTCACCACCATCGCGAAGCCCGCGACGACCAGCAGCGTGCCGAGCGCGAGGGCGCGCACGCCGTTGCGCGAGAGCCGCCAGCCGCGGCGCGCGGCGACGCCTTCGGCGATGAGGAACAGCCCGAAGCCGACGTGCGACCCGATGTAGATCCACGACGCCGTCTGGACACCGGCGCCGAGCAGCCCCGTCGCCGTGAAGATCCCCGGGAACGTCAGGACGTACAGCGTCTGCGTGAGCGCCGCGAACGCGTACGCGATCGCGAGCAGCGCGAGCTTGAGGTCGCGCTCGATGCGGTACTGCACGTACAGCAGCACCGTCGTGAGCACCAGCGCGATGACGGCGGCGCCCACGACGGACGGCACGAACGCCGGCACGGTCGCGATGCGCATCCGCGAGAACGGGATCGACACGACGAACAGCGCGACGATCGCGAGCGCGCTCGCGGCGGCCCAGCGGCGGTCGCCGTCCGTCGCGGGCGCCGTCGCGATGTTCTCGATCGCGCGGCTCTCGAACGTCCTCATGGCCGCCTCATCGCGACGCAGCTTCTGCCCCGGGCGCCGTTCTTCCGTGCGCTCGCGGGATCGAACGCAGGCGCGCCGGGCTCAGCGCGGGGCAGGACGGCTGGCGAACTGATCGACGGCGTCGGCCAACGCTTCCTTCGTGATCTGCATCAGCCCGGCCGAGACGTTCGTGCCCTTGTGGACTTTGTTGGCGGTGGTGTAGGTCTTCCAGCGGACCGTTCCCGTGCAGTCGATGAGGTAGAGGCGCAGCGACGCGCGGATCGGGGAGCGGTCGAACGCGCCCGACGAGGATACGACGCCGCCGACGACCGGGATGAACCCCGTCAGATTCCGTTCTTTGGACTGCTCGAACCGTAGCTGCGGTATCAGGACGCCGTCGGCGTTGTACGCGCCGCACATCTGGCGAGCGGTGCCGACCGCCTCGATCGGGTCGATGGGGGTCGAGACCGCCGACCGGATGCGGCGCTCGGACAGGTCCGCCGTGAACTGCTGGGTGGCTTGCTTGAAGACGGGCTCGCTGTCGCCCGGTTCGCCGAACGGCACGATGACGTACAGCGGCCCGGCGGTCTCGTCGACGGCCCGCGCCTGGACGGCGGGCAGCGCACAGAGCGCGAGGGCGAGGGCGAGCACGAATCGGCGGGCGGGCATGGCGTCCTAACGTTCACCGCACTCCCGACGTTCAGGCCAGGGTCGTTTCCCGAGCCGGGCCTTTCTCGGCGATGTGCCGCTCGATCAGGGTGGTCCAGTCGTTCATGCCGGCGCCGGTGCGCGCGGCGAGCTCGACGACCGTGATGCCGGGGTTCACCTGGCGGATGCTGGCGTACGCCGCTTCGCGGTCGAAGCCGACCGCTTCCGCGATGTCCATCTTGGTCAGCGCGACGACGTGCGACGTGTTGTACGCGAGCGGGTACTTCAGCGGCTTGTCCTCGCCTTCGGTCACCGAGAAGACGACGACGCGCACGTCCTCGCCGAGGTCGTATTCCGCCGGGCAGATCAAGTTGCCGACGTTCTCGATGAACAGCACGTCGAACGGGCCGGCGTCCCAGTCCTCGAGCGCCTTGCCGATCATGTCGGCGTCGAGCCGGCACTCCGCCGCCGTTGTGATCTGCCGCACGGGCGCGCCGTACTGCGACAGGCGGCGCGCGTCGTTGTCGGTGGCCTGGTCGCCGACGAGCACGCCGACGCGATAGCGGTCGCACAACCGCGCGAGCGTTTCTTGCAGCAGCGTGGTCTTGCCGGAGCCGGGGCTCGACAGCAGGTTGACGACCAGCGTGTGCGTCGCCGCGAACCGGGCGCGCAAGGCGTCGGCCAGCGACGCGTTCTTGCGCAAGATGCTCTGCTCGATTTGCACGACGCGATACTTCATTCCGGGACCTCCATGGCGACGAGTTGCAGTTCGCGGCCGCGCACGATCGTCGGGCACGCGCTTCCGCACGAGGGACAGGTCAAACCGCTTGCGGCTCGCGGCGCGCGCTCTTGCGCGCACGGCTCGCAGAACACGACGAGCGGCACGTCTTCGATGCGCAGCACGCTGTCGGCCGCAACCGTACCGGCGGTTGCTAGCTCCCAGGAAAATCTCAGCGCATCGGGCGCGATCCCGCTCAGCGCGCCGACGCGAACGTGCACGGCGAGAATGCGCTCGATCCCGTCGCGCGTTGCGGTGTGTTGAACGCCCTCGAGGAGGTCCAGCGCGACCGACAGCTCATGCACCGGCACCTCCTTTCGTGCGAAGTAAGACGCCCAGAGTTGGGGCTTGCGTAAGGGTGGTCTTTACGGTACGTTAACGCACGGACGGGCCTAGCGCAAGGGCGCCACCCGACGCGAACTCTCACCCACAGTTTTCACCGCTTCGGTCGCGCCGCACGAGCGCCGAGCGAACTTGACGCCGCATTCTCCGCGGAGCGCGCGAAGTGCGACACCACGTACGCCCTCCACGCATCGATTCGACGCGATCGGGTTCTCGGAGGCGCCAACGATGGCGATCACAGCGAGCGATGCGCTCGTCAACGTTCTGTGGATCCCGGCCGGTCTGAGCTGCGACGGCGATTCCGTCGCCTTGACGGCGGCCATGCAGCCGTCGATCGAAGAGATCGCGCTCGGCGCGCTTCCCGGGTTGCCGCGCGTCAAGTTCCACTGGCCGCTCATCGAGTACAGCCTCGGGGGCGAGGAGTTCCTCAAGGCGTTCTTCGCCGCGGAGCGCGGCGAGCTCGACCCATTCGTGCTCGTGATCGAAGGCTCGATCGCCAACGAGTCGATCAAGTCCGAAGGCTACTTCACGGGCTTCGGCAACGAGCCGGGCACCGATCAGCCGCGCACGTTCGCGACGTGGATCGACAAGCTCGCGCCCAAGGCATGGGCCGTGCTCGCGGCCGGCACGTGCGCGACGTACGGCGGCATCCACGCGATGGCGGGAAATCCGACGGGCGCGATGGGCATCCTCGACTATCTGGGCTGGGACTGGAAATCCAGCGCCGGCGTGCCCATCGTGTGCGTCCCCGGCTGCCCGACGCAGCCCGACAACTTGTCGGAGACGATCCTCTATCTGCTCTGGCAGGCCGCGGGCAACGCGCCGATGATCCCGCTCGACGAAGCGGGACGTCCGACGTGGCTGTTCGGCGCGACGGTGCACGAAGGCTGCGACCGCGCGGGCTACTACGAGCAAGGCGATTTCGCGACGGTGTACGACTCGCCCAAGTGTCTCGTGAAACTCGGCTGCTGGGGACCCGTCGTCAAGTGCAACGTCACCAAACGCGGCTGGATGGGCGGCGTGGGCGGATGCCCGAACGTCGGCGGCATCTGCATCGGCTGCACGATGCCCGGCTTCCCCGATAAGTTCATGCCCTTCATGGACGAGCCGCCCGGCGCGAAGCTCTCGTCGACCGTCAGCGGCATCTACGGCAACATGGTGCGCGGCTTGCGCGAGATCACCATGCGCACCGCGGACAAAGAACCGAAGTGGCGCCACAAGGGCGGCACGCTCACCACGGGCTACAAACCGCGCCCAGGCACGTTTTCCTAGCTCTCCGTCGCACCTGAGTTTTCGAGGGGATTGAACGTTGGCTATCAAGGATCTGCCGAGCGCGTCCAGCGGCACCGAGAAATCACGGCTCGTCGAGATGTCCTGGGATCCGATCACCCGGATCGTCGGGAGCCTCGGCATCTACACCAAGATCGACTTCGCCCAGAAGAAAGTGGCGGAGTGCTACTCCACGTCGTCGATCTTCCGCGGCTACAGCATCTTCATGAAGGGCAAGGATCCGCGGGACGCCCACTTCATCACGTCGCGCATCTGCGGCATCTGCGGCGACAACCACGCCGTGTGCTCGGTGTACGCGCAGAACATGGCGTTCGGCGTCAAGCCCCCCGCGATGGGCGAGTGGATCACCAACCTGGGCGAAGCCGCCGAGTACATGTTCGACCACAACATCTTCCAAGAGAACTTGGTCGGTGTCGATTACTGCGAGAACATGATCAAGGAGACCAACCCGTCCGTTTGGGAGAAGGCGAAGAGCACGCCCGCTCCGCATGCCGGCGTGCACGGGTACAAGATGATCTCCGACATCATGTCGGCGCTCAACCCGTTCACGGGCGACTTCTACCGCCAGGCGCTGCAGATCAGCCGCTACACGCGCGAGATGTTCTGCCTGATGGAAGGCCGGCACGTCCACCCGTCGACGCTGTACGCGGGCGGCGTCGGCACCGTCGCGACGCAGCAGCTGTTCACCGACTACTACTCGCGCTTGATGCGCTACATCGAGTACATGAAGGTGTGCGTGCCCCTGCACGACGACCTGTTCGACTTCATCTATCAGGCCTTGCCGGGCTACGAGCACAACGGCGAGCGCCGCATCCTGCTCGGCTGCTGGGGCGCGTTCCAGGATCCGGACTACTGCGACTTCACGTACCGCAACATGACGAACTGGGGCCGCAAGATGTTCGTCACGCCGGGCGTCGTCGTCGACGGCAAGCTCGTCACGACCGACCTCGTGCAGATCAACCTCGGCATCCGCATCCTGCTCGGCCACTCGTACTACGACGACTGGCAGAACGAAGAGACGTTCGTGCCGACGGACCCGCTGGGGAATCCGGTCGACCGGCGCCATCCGTGGAACATGCACACGCTGCCGACGCCGAAGAAACGCGACTTTGCGAACCAGTACAGCTGGGTGATGTCGCCGCGCTGGTACGACGGCAAGGACTACCTCGCGCTCGACACCGGCGGCGGCGCGCTCGCGCGCATGTGGTCGACGGCGCTCGCGGGACTGGTCGACATCGGCTACGTGAAGTCGACGGGCACCAGCGTGCAGATCAACCTTCCCAAGAGCGCGCTCACCGGACCCGTGAGCTTCGAGTGGCACACGCCGAAGTGGTCGAACACGATCGAGCGCAACCGCGCGCGGACCTACTTCCAGGCGTATGCGGCCGCCGCGGCGCTGCACTTCCTCGACAAGGCGCTCGAAGAGCTGCATGCCGGGCGCACGAAGTCGTGGGAGCCGTTCACCGTGCCGAAGGAAGGCATCGGCTGCGGCTTCACCGAGGCGGTGCGCGGCGTGCTCTCGCACCACATGGTCATCCGCGACGGCAAGATCGCGAACTATCACCCGTGGCCGCCGACGCCGTGGAACGGCAACCCGCGCGACATCTACGGCACGCCGGGACCGTACGAGGACGCCGTGCAGAACACGCCGATCATGGAAGAGAACGGGCCCGAAAATTTCAAGGGCATCGACATCATGCGCGCGGTGCGCAGCTTCGACCCGTGCCTGCCGTGCGGCGTGCACATGTATCTCGGCGAAGGGAAGACCGTCGAAACCATCCACTCGCCGCTGGCGCCTTTCGGCTGATGGCGGCAGCCGGTCCCGAAGACCTCAGGAAACAGTCGGACCGCGTGGAGGCACTGCTCAAGTCCTTCGACGCGGTCTCGACGCCGCGCCAAGCGCGCGAGCTCGCCGACGAGCTCGCGCGCACGCTGGTCACGCTGTACGGCACGGGGCTCGAGCGCGTGCTGGACATCGTGCACGACTCGCTCAACGGCGAGTCGAGCGCGGTGTTCGATAAGCTGTGCGACGACCCGTTCGTCGAGAGCTTGCTGTGCCTGCACGACCTGCACCCGTACTCCGTCGAGGAGCGGGTGCAGCGCGCGCTCGACGGCGTGCGGCCCGTATCTGAAATCGCACGAAGGCGGCGTTGAGATCGCGCGGATCGAGGACGACGTCGTGATCCTGCACCTGCAAGGCAGCTGCGACGGCTGCCCGTCGTCCGCGGCGACGGTGAAGCTGGCCGTGGAGCGCGCGATCCTCGAACGCGTGCCGGAGATTCGCGAAGTGCGCGCGGAGAACGTTGCGCCTGCCGTCGCCCTCGCCGACGCGAAGTACGCCGTGTGCCCGGTGGAAACCGAGGACGAGCAGGGGCGCGCCGTCATCTCGCTGGCGGGCTGACCGATGGAGATCGACCGCGCGCCGGGCGACTTCGCCTCGCTTCAGCGTCTCCTTCGGAAACCCAAGATCCAAGCGCCCGGCGAGCGCTGCGACTACTGCGCCGAGCCCGTTCCCTCCGAGCACGGGCACCTGATCGACCTGCAAGCGCGGCGCATCATGTGCAGCTGCCGGCCGTGCTATCTGGTGTTCGAACCGTCGGGCGCGGCGCAAGGGCGCTACAAGACGGTGCCCGACGCGCTATGCCGAGATCGCGGACTTCGCACTCGCCGACGCGGCGTGGGAGCAGCTCGGGATCCCGATCGGGCTCGCGTTCTTCTTCTACAACTCCGTCGAAGCGCGCACGGTCGCGCTGTATCCGGGGCCCGCGGGCGCGACGGAGTCGCAGCTCGACCTTGCAGCGTGGAACGCGATCGCCGCCGAGAACCCGCTGCTGGCGACGCTGGAGCAGGACGTGGAAGCGATCGTCGTGCTGCGGCGCCACGGCACGTCGCGCTGCTTCATCGTGCCGATCGACGCCGCGTACAAGCTCGTCGGCATCATCCGCACGACGTGGAAAGGCTTCGACGGCGGCGAGGAGGCGTGGAGCCGGATCGACGCGTTCTTCGACGACGTGCACGAGCGCAGCGAAGGGCGCGAGCCCGCGCGAGGCCGCTGGTGAGCGAGCTCTCGTTCTTCGTCACCGGCGCGCAGGCGGAGCGCTATGCGGCGGTGCCGCAGCTCTCGCTGCGCGTGCGCGTCGCGGAGACCAGCGGCGTGCCGGTGTACGCGATGACGCTGCGCGGGCAGGTTCGCATCGAGCCGCAGCTGCGCCGCTACGACGACGGCGAGTCCGAGCGTTTGCACGAGCTGTTCGGCGGGCCCGAGCGCTACGGCGACACGCTCAAGAGCCTGCTGTGGACGCACGTGTCGCAGACGGTGCTCTCGTTCGAGGGCGACACGGAGTTCGATTTGACGATTCCGTGCAGCTACGACTTCGAGGTCGCGGCGCACAAGTATCTCGCCGCGCTGCGCGGGGGCGAAATCCCGCTGATCGTGATGTTCAGCGGTACGGTGTTCGTGCGCGGCGCGGACGGCGGCGTGCAGGCGGAGCTGGTGCCGTGGTCGAGCGAGGCGCGCTTCCGGCTGCCGGTCGACGTGTGGCGCGACACGATGGACGCCCACTTCCCGAACAGCGCGTGGCTGCGCATCGACCGCGACACGTTCGACGAGCTCTACCGCTTCAAAGTCGCCGGCGGCTTCACGACGTGGGAAGCGGCGCTCGCGCGGCTCGCCGCGGACGCGCGCACCGCTCGACATGGCTGAGGAGGATGTGTTCGCGCCGGCGCTGTCGGTTGCGAACGCGGTGCTGTACGAGGGGTATCTGCTGTATCCGTACACCGCGTCGGCGCCGAAGAACCGCATCCGCTGGCAGTTCGGTGTCGTCGTGCCGCGCGCGTATCTCAGCGCGAACACCGGCGAGACGGCGGAGCAGCAGACCGACGTGCTCGTCGAAGCCGATGCCGGCGCGACGGCGAGCGTCACGGTGCGGCTGCGATTTCTGCAAGTCGAGGCGCGGCGGGTGGAAGCTGCGCGCGGCGAGGCGTTCGAGCCCGTCCAGTCGCTGAAAGCCGGCGGCACGACGTACCTGTCGTTCGACGAGGCGTTCGAGCGCGAGATCACCACGAGCTTCGAGGCGACGGCGGGCGCGGAGCAGGTCGTGCCGATCGCAATCGACGGCGGCATCACCGAAGAGCTGCTGCGTGACGCGGCCGGCGCGGTGGTGGGACGCATCGAGCGCGAGCGCTGGCCGCTCTCGGGCACGCTGACGCTGCGCTGTAATGACGTCCCGGGCGCTGCCGCGCTGCGCAACGTGCGCGTGCGCGTGGCGAACGAGTCCGGCGTCGTGGCGGGCGAGCGCAGCGGCGCGCTGCGCACGGCGTTCGTGTCGACGCACGTGCTGCTTGCCGCGCAGGGCGGGCGCTTCGTCTCCGTGCTCGATCCCATTCCGGCGGCGGCCGAAGCGACGAAGACGCTCGCGAACAAGCACGTGTTTCCGGTGCTCGTCGGCGATTCCGCGGCGGACGAGCAGCGGGCGGCATTGATGCTGTCCTCGCCGATCATCCTCTATGATTTTCCGGCCGTCGCACCGCAGACCGACTCCGACGCGTTCGACGCCACCGAGGTCGACGAGCTGCTCACGCTGTCGGTGCTGAGCCTGCCCGACGCCGAGCGCGACGAAGCGCGGGCGACGGATCCGCGCGCGCGCGCGATCATCGAGCGCGCGGAAAGCTTCAGCATGCAAGACCTCGCGCGCGTGCACGCCGGAACGCTGTACCGCGTCGGCGCGCCGCCACCCGGGGCGCCGGGCGAGAGCGACCCGTTTCCGGCGGACCAGCCGTTTCCGGCGCGCAATCCGTTCGGCGGCTTCGATCCCTTTTCGACGGGCCGCGATCCGTTCGCGGCGGCCGATCCGTTTGCGACGCTGGACGTGCCCGCGATCGACTGCGTGTTCGTCGACGGCGTGAAGGTTTCCAAAGGCTCGTCCGTGCGTTTGCACCCGAAGCGGCGCGCTGACGCGTGGGACATGTTCCTGCGCGAGAAGGTCGCGACCGTGCGCGCGATCCATCAGGACGTCGAGGACGTGCTCTACGTCGCCGTGACCGTCGACGAGGATCCCGCCAGCGACCTGCACGACTGGTACGGCCGTTCGTTCTTCTTTTATCCCGATGAAGTCGAGCCGCTGGAGGCCGCGCCGTGAGCGCGCAGGACGGAGGCCTGCGCGTGCTCGTGGCGGGCGTCGGCAACGTGTTCTTCGGCGACGACGGGTTCGGTCCCGAGGTGGCGCGCGTGCTCGCGCAAGAACCGGTGCCCGGCGTAAAGGTCGAGGACTTCGGCATCCGCGGGCTGCACCTCGCGTACGAGCTGCTCAACGGGTACGACCGCGCGATCATCATCGACGCCGTGCCGCGCGGCGACGCCGCGGGGACGCTGTACGTCATCGAGCCGGACACCACCGTGCTGCCGGCGACGCCCGACGCGCACAGCATGGACTTGGGGAACGTGTTCGCATACCTGCGGACGCTCGGCGGCGAACCGCCGCCGCTCACCATCGTCGGGTGCGAACCGGAGAGCATCGAGCCCGGCATGGGGCTTTCCGCGGTCGTGCAGCGCTCCGTCGACGGCGCGGCCGCGGTCGTTCGCCGGCTCCTCAGCGATCACCAGCACCCGCAGGTGCGGGTCGCAACCCAGCACTCGCACGTGCAACTCGCGGCGCAGGCGCGCGAGACCACCGGAGGTTCGACATGGTCAAAACCGTAATCCGCAGCGGCATCGCGATCGGGTTCGCGGTCTTCGCCGCCCGCCAGCTCCTGTTCGGCGGCCGCGATCTGGCCCGCTACAACAAGATGCGCGACATGTCGGGCGATCCGCCCCTCGGCGCGCCGTCGGGGGACAAGCCCGAGACCAACGCGCAAGCCCGCACCAGCAACCCGCTCGTGATGCTGATGAGCATTCCGAGCGATCTGAAACGCTACCTCAAATTGAAGTCGATGTGACCTCGCCGGTCGAACGGTAACCGTCGTGTGCCTTGCGATCCCGGGTCAAGTGGTGGAGTTCGTCGCGGAGCAGCCCGCGCTGGTGAAGGTCGACGTCGGCGGCGTGCGCCGCAACGTCAACGTCGGCTTGCTCGAGGACGGTGAGCTCGCGCTGGGCGACTGGATCTTGATCCACGTCGGCTTCGCCTTGAGCAAGGTCAGCGAGAAAGAAGCCGCCGACCAGCTGCAGATGCTGCGCGCGATGGGCGAGGACGAGCTGGCGATGGAGGAGGTCCGCGGCTACACCTTCGCCGCGGACGGCGGTGAACGATCGTGACCACGACGACGAGCACGATGAAGTACGTCGACGAGTTCCGCGACCCGGCGCTCATCACCGCGGTCGCGCACGAGATCGCGCGCACGGTGGACCCCGCGCGCCACTACCGCGTCATGGAAGTGTGCGGCGGGCATACGCACTCGATCTACCGGCACGGCCTGCGCGACATCTTGCCGGATAACGTCGAGCTGGTGCACGGGCCGGGCTGTCCGGTGTGCGTGCTCCCGACGGGGCGCGTCGACGACGGCCTCGCGGTCGCGGCGCATCCCGACACGATCCTGACGTGCTTCGGCGACATGATGCGCGTGCCGGGCACGAAAGGCACGCCGCTGGAGCTCAAGGCGCGCGGCGCCGACATCCGCATGGTGTACTCGCCGCTCGACGCGCTCAAGCTGGCGCAGGACAATCCGTCCAAGCACGTCTGCTTCTTCGCGATCGGCTTCGAGACCACGGCGCCGTCCACCGCGCTCACCGTGCTGCGCGCGCGCGAGCTGGGCCTGAAGAACTTCTCGGTGTTCGTCAACCACGTGACGATCGTGCCGGCGATCCGCGCGATCCTCGACTCGCCCGACATGCGGCTCGACGGCTTCGTCGGGCCCGGCCACGTCGCGACGATCACCGGCTGCCGGCCGTACGAGTTCATCGCGCAGCACTACGGCAAGCCCGTCGCGGTGGCGGGGTTCGAGCCGCTGGATCTGCTCGAAGGCATCCTGATGGTGCTGCGCCAGATTCGCGCGGGCGAAGCGAAGGTGGAGAACCAGTACAAACGGATCGTGCCGTGGGAAGGCAACCCCGCCGCGCTGCGCGCGCTGGCGGCGGTGTTCGAGCTGCGGCCGTTCTTCGAATGGCGCGGGCTCGGCTTCATCTCGCAGTCGGCGCTCAAGCTGAAATCGTCGTTCGCCGAGTACGACGCCGAGGTGCGCTTCGCGCTGCCCAACGTGCGCGTGACCGATCCGCGCGCGGCGCAGTGCGGCGAGATCCTCAAGGGCGTGCTCAAGCCGCCGCAGTGCAAGCTGTTCGGCAAGGAGTGCAACCCGGAGCACCCGGTCGGCGCGCTGATGGTGTCGAGCGAAGGCGCGTGCGCTGCGTACTACCGTTACGCGCGCATCGAAGAAGCCGTCAACGCCTGAGATGACGACGCTCGCCACACCGCGGCGTGCTCGTTTCACGGACACGCAGATCGAGATGTCGCACGGCGCCGGCGGCAAGGCGTCGCGCCGGCTCGTGGAAGGGTTGATCGCGCCCGCGTTCGCGAACCCCGTGCTGGCAACGCTCTCGGACGCTGCGGTGTTTTCGCTCGGCGGCGCTCGCGTTGCCGCGACGGCCGACGGCTACGTCGTCAAGCCGCTGCGTTTTCCGGGCGGCTCGATCGGCGAGCTCGCGGTGAACGGCACGGTGAACGACCTCGCGGTGTCCGGCGCGCGCGCGACCGCGCTGATGGCGTCGTTCATCCTCGAAGCCGGACTGCCCACCGACGTGCTGCGCGCCGAAGTGCAGGCGATGGCCGGCGCAGCGGCGCGCGCGGGCGTGCCGATCGTCGGCGGCGACACGAAGGTCGTCGAGCACGGCATGTGCGACGGCATGTACGTCACGACGTTCGGCGTCGGAACGGTGGATGAGCGGCTGGCGCTCGATCCGCGCTCCGTGCGCGCAGGCGACAAGGTGCTGCTGAGCGGGCCGATCGGTGACCACGGGATCACGATCCTGCTCGCGCGCGGCGAGCTCGACCTCGAAGCGGACCTGCGTTCGGACACACGCTCGGTGTGGCCGTTCGTCGAGGCGCTGATCGATGCGTGCGCGAGCGGCGTGCGCTGGATGCGCGACCCGACGCGCGGCGGCGTGGCGACCGCGCTCAACGAGCTCGCGCGCGACAGCGGGATGGGGATCGTGCTGCGCGAGGAGGACGTGCCGCTGCGGCGCGAGGTGCGCGGGGCGTGCGAGGTGCTCGGCCTCGATCCACTGCACATTGCGAATGAAGGCCAGATGCTGGCGATCGTCGCGGCCGGCGATGCAGAGCGCGCGCTCGCCGCGTTCCGCGCCGTGCCCGGCGGCGACGGCGCGTGCTTCATCGGCGAGGTGCGCGCCGAGCACGGCGGCTCGGTGATCGGCGTGACGCCGTACGGCGGCACGCGCGCGATCGACATGCTCGTCGGCGACCCGCTGCCGCGCATATGCTGAGCACGCAGACCGCCTCGCTGGCATCGCGCGTCGCGGCGCAGCTGCGCGCGCGCGACGACGTGATGCGCGCGTTCTTCGAGGCCGAGGCGCCGCGGCTCGCGCGCGCGTCGCAGGAGGTCGCCGAGCGCTTCGCGCGCGGCGGGCGGCTCTATGCGTTCGGCAACGGGCCGTATGCGACCGACGCCGCGCACGTGTCGGTGGAGTTCATCCACCCGGTGATCGTCGGCAAGCGCGCGCTGCCGGCGATGGACGCAAGCGCGGCCCCCGAAGCGTTCGTCGAAGCGCTCGTCGGACCCGACGACGTCGCGATCGCGTTCGGCCCGCCCGAAGGCGATCTGCGCACGATCGCCGCGCTGCGCCACGCGCGCCGCCGCGGCGCGTATACGCTGGCCTGGCCCGGTATCGAAGCGGACTACAGCGTGACGTCGCCGACGGCCGACGAGCACGTGCACCAGGAACTGTTCGAGGTGCTCGGCCACACGCTGTACGAGAGCGTGCACGTGTTCCTGGAGCACCGGCGCGAGCTCGGCGACGACGTCGGGGCGTCGGCGTTCTTGTATCCGTATCTCGGCTCCGCGCAGCCCGACGGCGGACGCGATCGCCGACGGCGTCGCGGCGTCGATCGTCGAAAAGGCGCGCGACGGCGAGCGCCTGCGCGAGCAGGTCGCCGCGGAGCAGTCGGACGCGATCGCGGCGGCGGTGGTCGCGATGGGCGAGCGGATCGCGCGCGGCGGCCGGCTGCTGATCTTCGGCAACGGCGGTTCCGCGACGGACGCGACCGACTTCGCACTGGACTGCGTCCTCGGCGCGCCGCCGATGCGCGCCGTGCCGGCGATCTCGCTGGCCGCCGAGCCCGCGGTGCTGTCCGCGATCGCGAACGACGTCGGCGCCGAGCTGACGTTCCTGCGCCAGCTCATCGCGCAGTCGCGGCCCGGCGACGTCGCGTTCGCGATGTCGACCAGCGGCGGCTCGAAGAACGTCGTCGCGGCGCTGGAGGAAGCGCGCAAGCGCGGCCTGCTCACCGTCGCGCTGCTCGGCTACGACGGCGGCGAGATCGTGCGGCGCAGCCTCGCCGATCACGCGGTCGTGGTGCGCTGCGACTACATCCCGCGCATCCAAGAAGCGCAGGCCGCCGTCTACCACGTGATGCGCCGCTCGCTCGCGGAGTCACCGGGCTCGCTCGAGCGGATACCGGGCTGATGCTCGAGCTCTACGGAACGGCGACGTGCCCGTACACGGCGGAGCTGCGCGAAGACTTGGAGTTTCGCGGCCGCGACTTCGTGGAGTACGACGTGGACGCCGACGCCGGCGCGCTGCGGCGGATGACCGCGTTATCCGCGAGCGGCGGCGCGGCGGCGGTCCCCGTGCTCGTCGAGGACGGGTGCGTGCTGCAAGTCGGGTACAACGGGCGATCGTGCTACGTCGCCGTGCGAGGCGACGCGACGACCTGATGTCCGCGGCCGGCGCGCTGGATCTGCGGATTCGCGGCGTCGTGCAGGGCGTCGGCTTCCGGCCTTTCGTGTACCGGCTTGCGCGGCGCCACGGGCTGGCGGGGTGGGTGCTCAACGGCGAGAGCGGCGTGGTGGTGCACGTCGAAGGCGCGCTCGACGCGCTCGATGCGTTCGCGCGCGCGGTGGTCGCCGAGGCGCCGGCGGCCGCGACGGTCGCGTCGGTCCACACGACGACCGGCATGCGCGAAGGGTTCGACGATTTCGTGATCCGCGCGAGCGATCCGACTGCCGACCGGCCCCTCACCGCGCGGATCGCGCCCGACATGACCGTGTGCGACGAATGCCTGCGCGAGCTGTTCGATCCCGCCGACCGCCGGTATCGCTATCCGTACATCAACTGCACGAACTGCGGGCCGCGGTACAGCATCGTGCTCGCGCTGCCGTACGACCGCCCCAACACGACGATGGCGCCGTGGCAGATGTGCGCGCAGTGCGAAGCGGAGCACCACGATCCGGCCGACCGCCGGTTCCACGCGCAGCCGACGGCGTGCCCGGCGTGCGGGCCCACGTACGTGCTACGCGCAGGAGCGGACGCCGGGGCGGCCGATGATGCGCGCGGCTCGGCGGCGATCGAGGCCGCGGCCGCGCTCTTGTGCGACGGCGCGATCGTCGCGGTAAAAGGGATCGGCGGGTATCATCTCGCGTGCGACGCGGCGAACGCGGCCGCGGCCGGCGCGCTGCGCGAGCGCAAGTATCGCAAGGAGCGGCCGTTCGCCGTGATGGCGCGCGACCTCGACGTCGCGCGCGCGCTCGTCGAGCTCGACGGCGAAGCGGAAGCGCTGCTGATGTCGATCGCGCGCCCCATCGTGCTGGCGCCGGCGCGGCGCACGCTCGACGGCGTCGCGCCCGACAACCGCGAGCTAGGCGTGATGCTGCCGTACACGCCGCTGCACCATCTGCTGTTCGCCTTCGGCGCGCCCGGCGTGCTGGTGATGACGAGCGCGAACCGCTCCAGCGAGCCCATGGCGTACGACGACGACGACGCCGTCGCCAGCTTGACGGGGATCGCGGACGCCTTTCTGATCGGCGAGCGCGCCATCGCGCGGCGCGTCGACGACTCCGTGGCGCGGGTTACGGTCGCGGGGCCGTCGGTGCTGCGGCGCGCGCGCGGCCTCGCACCGCAGGCGATCGCGACGATCCCGTCGGCACGGCCGATCCTCGCCGCGGGCGGCGATCTCAAGAACGCGATCGCGCTGGTCGTGGACGGTCAGGCATTCGTGAGCCAGCACGTCGGCGACCTCGACCACGTTCCCGCGCGCGACGCGTTCGACGCGGCGGTGCGCGATCTGTGCGCGATGTACGGCATCCGCGAGGACGGCCTGCTGGTCGCGCACGACGCGCACCCCGAGTACGCGTCCACGCTGTACGCGCGGGCGATGCCCGGCGAGCACGTCGCGATCCAGCACCATCGCGCACACGTCGCAAGCGTGCTCGCCGAGCGCGGCGAGTGGGCGCGCGACGTGCTCGGCGTCGCGTTCGACGGCACCGGTTACGGCGACGACGGCACGATCTGGGGCGGCGAGTTCTTCACCGGCAGCGTGCAGCGTGGGTTCACGCGCGTCGCGCACCTGCGCGGCGCGCCGCTACCCGGCGGCGACGCGGCGGCGCGGTTTCCGGTGCAAGCGGCGGCGGGGTTTCTGTCCGAGCTGTCCGGATTGCCGGATCTCGGCGCGGCGCCGTTCGGTTTTCCGGAGCGGTACGACCGCGCGCGCGCGATGATCGCGAAGAACGTGCGCGTGTTTCGCACGACGTCGATGGGGCGGCTTTTCGACACGGTCGCGGCGCTGCTCGGATTCACGCGCGAGATCACGTTCGAAGGCCAAGCCGCGATGTGGCTGGAGCACCTCGCGACGACGGCCCCCGAGACGGCACCGTACGAGTTCCCTCTGCGCGACGGCGAGCTCGACCATCGTCCGATGCTGAGCGCGATCATCGCCGATCGCGCGCGCGGGCGAGACCTCGGCGAGATCGCGCGCGCGTTCCACGCTTCGGTCGCAGACGCGGTCGTCCGCGTGCACGCGGAGCTCGGCGAAGGCCGGCCGCTCGCGGCGTCGGGCGGCGTGTTCCAAAACCGGCTGCTCGTCGAGTCACTGCATGCGCGGCTCGGCACGTTGCTGTGGATCAATCACGTCGTCCCGGCGAACGACGGCGGGCTGTGCCTCGGCCAAGCCGCCCTAGCCGCACTGGCCGCGCCGCGGTACTGCAATCGCGCAAGCTGAAATAGGTTGCGCGTCAGTCGGCGCGGACGGCCGGCGAGCCGAGGCGCAGGCGGCTGATCATCTGCTGCGTCGGCAGCTTCAGCTCCGTCGCGAGCCGGAAGAACGCGAGCGCCTTCACCGTCAGCCACGTCACGTCGAGCTCGTACCAGCGCAGGCCGTGCCGCGCCGAGAACGGGAACGCGTGGTGGTTGTTGTGCCAGCCTTCGCCCCAGCCCAGCAGCGCGACCCACCAGCAGTTCGTCGAAAGGTCGCCGGTGCGGAACGAGCGGTAGCCGATCGTGTGCGCGGCGCTGTTCACCAGCCACGTGAACTGGTACACGAGCACCAGCCGCACGAACACGCCCCAGATCACCCACGACACGCCGCCGAACGCGAAGAGCACCGCGGCCAGCGCGAGCGTGAGGAACAGATGCGACTTGTCGAGGAAGCGGTAGAACGGATCGGCATAGAGGTCCGCGGCGTAGCGGTGCTTCTGCTCCGGCGTGAGCACGTTGGGGTTCGGCATCACCATCCACAGGAAATGCGACCAGCGGAAGCCCGCGTTCGCGTCGTGCGGGTCGCCTTCGCGGTCGGTGTGCGCATGGTGCGCGCGGTGCGTCGCGACCCACTCGATCGGCGAGCCTTGCAGCGCGAGGCAGCCGCACAGCGTGACGGCGTACTCCAGCGGCTTCCACAGCTTCATGCTGCGGTGCGTGAGCGTGCGGTGGAAACCGAGCGCGATGCCGACGCCCCCGGTGACGTAGATCAGCACGGCCATCACGATCAGCGACGACCAGTGGAAGAATCCCGGCCAGAACGCGGCGAGCGCGGCGACGTGGATCAGGATCAGTACCGTGCCCGAGGCGATGTTGCCGTTGCGTGAGCCCATGAGGTCGAGATAACTCCTAGCGGTCGGCGCCGGATTGAACGAGCTCGCTTGCTAGCGACCTGCGGGCGCTGTACGCTAACGTGCCCGGCACGGGATCGTCTCGCAGCCATGCGAGCGCTCTATGCGGCGTATGCTTGGTCTTCGGCACGAATGCGCCAGCACAGCATCGCGACATTGAGCGCGGCGAAGAGCGCCGCATGCCAAACGAGCCCCAGTGCCAGCGAAACGCACGGCAGCTCGAGCGCGACGACGAGATAGTTCGGGTGCCGCACGAACCGAAAAGGACCCGACGTCACGGGCGCGGCGCCGGGCGCGACGATGATCCGCGTCGTCCAGCGCCGCCCCAGCGCCAGCATCACCCAGACCCGTGCGATCTGCAGCAGCGCGAATGCGACGACGAACGGCGCGGACGCGGCGTGGTTCCAGCCGAAAAGCCAGAGCGTCGCGAGCCACGTCGCGTGCAGCACGATCATCACCGGATAATGGCCGGCGCCCAACTCGTATGCGCCGTCGCGAAGCAGCGCTTTGGTGTTGCGCGTCGCGATGACGAGCTCGGCGAGCCGCTGCAGCGTCAAGAACGCGAGCAGGAGCGCGCCGCTCGTCATGCCGCTTGCGCCAGCGCGACGAAGCTCGCGGTGAATCCCGGGCCGAGCGCGGCGAACACCGCCAGGGGCGGCAAGCCGGCTTGCATCGCGCGTTCCAGCACGAACAGCGCCGTCGGCGACGACATGTTTCCGAAATCGCGCATAACCGTGCGCTCGTGATCGAGCGTGCCGGGCGCGACGCCGAGCGCGGCTTCGAGCGCGTCGAGAACTTTTGCGCCGCCCGGGTGGCACATGATGCGGTCGATGTGCCGGCCGCCGAGATCCATGCGCGCGACGGCGCCGTCGTAGGCGTCGCGATAGCGCGACGCGACGAACGACGGGAGCGACCGCGACAACGCCACGCCCAGCCCGGTCTCGTCGACGCTCCAGCCCATCACGTCGAGCGTCGCGGGCCAGAGATGCTCGCTCGAGCCGATCACCGCCGGTCCCGGGCCGTCGCCGCTCGAGAAGATCGCGGCCGCCGCTCCGTCGGCAAACAGCGACGCCGCGATGACGTCGGCCTTCGTCGCGCGGTCGATCCGAAACGCCAGGCTGCACAGCTCGACGGCGACGAGTAGCACGTTCGTCTTCGGCCGTACGGCGGCAAGCCGCGCGGCGAGCGCGAATCCCGACACGCCGCCCGCGCAGCCCAAGCCGAACACCGGCACGCGCGTCGTGTCGGGCCGGAAACCCAGCTTCGGCAGCATGCGCGCCTCGATGCTCGGCGTCGAGATCCCCGTCGACGACACGAACACGAGGGCGTCGATCTGCGAGGCATCGAGCGCGGCGGCAGCGAGCGCGCGCGCAACGACGCGCTCGAACAGCGTGCATGCGCCTTCGACGTATGCGCTCGTGCGCTCCGCCCAGCCGTGCGGCTCTTCGAACCATGCTACGGGTACGGTCGTGTACCGGCGCTCGACACCGGTCGACGCGAACACGCGCGACAAACGGTCGTACTCGGACATGCGCGATGCAAAGCAGGCGCGCGCGAGCACGGCGGCGGCCGCTTGATCGATCACGTGATCGGGGACGGCCGTTGCGACGGCGGCAAGGTGAACGGGAGGGACGAGCTGGGTGACCATCGCGGGCTTTCCGGCGCCGGTGAAAAGCGCGCTGATGAAGAACGCGCGCGAACGCCGGCCGGATTGCGGGCCGGCGGAACGAATACGGACGGCGATGACGCGCCGGTTCGCTGCAGCATACGCTTGCCTCGGTCTTGCGCTGGCCGCCGCGGCGTGCACGCGCGCGCAGACCGTATCCGCCACGGCATCGCCGGCATCCGCGACGCCACCGCCGCTGCCGGGGACCGTGCAGGTGCGCCTCGTGGACGCTTCGCCCGTGCCCGTCACGCGGCGCAATGCGAAGCCCGTGTTCGACACGATGTTTCCTCCGGCGTTGCGCAACGCGAAGATCGAAGCGAGCGCGAACGGCACCGTGTACGTCGTCGTCAACAAACGGTTGCACGCGATCGATCTGGCTACCGGCACCGAGCGCTGGGTGGGCACGGACGAGATGTACGGCGGCCGCGTCGCCGCGGGCGACCGCCTCGTCTTCGCGGCGACGCCCGACGGCATCACGAGCAGGTTCACCGGCTACGACGTCGCCACGGGAAGGCGCGTGGTCAGCTTGCCGGACGCGTACGACGGTTCCATCATCGACGGCGTGCTGTACGCGCACGGGCGGCAGAGCCTCACCGCGTACGATGCGTCGGACGGCCGGCGGTTCTGGCGCACGCTCGGCGCGGGCGGCGGCGCCGGAGAGCCGCCGGTGCTGGTAGGCGCGACGCTGCTGCAAGACTTCACGGACAGCGGCGCGACGCTGGTGAACTCGATCTACGCCTTCGACGTGCGCGACGGCCACGTGCGCTGGACCCGGCCGAACGGCCCGCACCCGATCGGCTACGGCGACGGCATCGTCTACGTCGACACGACGTGGTGCGGTTCGATGCTGTCGTGCTTTCATTCGCTCGACGTCGATGCGGTCGACCTCGCGACCGGGAAGTCGCGCGATCATTTCTCCTACGTGCTCGACGACGTCACCGACACGTCGCCGCAAGGCGGCATGATCGCAGCGGTCGAGCCGCACGTTGGAGGCGGCTACGTGTACTTCGGGCTGCACGGCCGCTGGTACCGGTACGACGCCGACCGCGATCCGGCGCAAGCGCACGGCGTGCGGCTCGAAGACGTGACGCCACGCGCCTGGTTCGACGACGGCACGATGCTCGCGACGCACGGCGACGAGCTCGACGTCGCGCGCTCCTATCCCGACCGCGTCGAGCTGCACCGCGTCGCGTCCGGCGCGCTGCGGTCGGCGATCGTCGCGCGCGAGGACGGGACGCGGTACGCCGTCGCCGGCGAGCAGCTCGTCGCGATCGAGCCGTCGGGCGCCGGCGCGCGAATTGTCGGGCGCGTCCCGTGCGCGCGGGTCGTCGACCTGATCGCGTGGGGGTCGCGCGTCGCGGCGCGCTGCGCCGCCGACCGGCGCGGCACCGAACGCGTGCTCGGCTTCGACGATCCGCAACCGGCCGCGAGCGCAACGCTGCCGCCGCGCGCGCGTCCGATTGCGGCGCAGCCCGGGGCATTCGTTCTGAACGTGCACCGTTTTCCGAACGTGCTGCCCGAACGTTCGAGCGCCGAGGACATCGCGGTCGCGCCCGACGGTTCGCTCGCGCTCGTGCTGAATCGCAGCCCGTTCGAACCGAGCGACGCGATCGCGCGCGTGACGCCGAGCGGTGTCGCGACCATCATTCCGCTGCCCGTGAGCCGCAACCGCAACGAGCGCGTGGAACCACGCGCCGTCGCGGTGGATCGCGGCAACGCGATCTGGTTCGACGACCGGAACGCCGCAACGCTGTCCTGGTATGCGCTGCACGGCATGGTCACGTACCAGATCGGCGAGGTGCGCGCACCCGAACCGGACGGCGCGCCGCCCAACCGGCGGCGGCTGATCACGTCGAGACCGATACGGCTCGCGATCGGCCCGGACGGCGAAGCATGGTACGCGCGCACGAGCCCCACGCCGCAGGTTGGACGCCCGGGCGACAAGGGTCCGCACTTCGACGTGCCGCCGGAGATCGGCACCGTCGACCAGCTGCGGCGCGGCGGCGACGGGACGCTGTGGTTTCTCAACCGGACGCAGTTCGGGCGCATCTCCGCGACCGGGACGTTCACGCACGCACCGCTTCCGCCCGCGGTTGTCGGGCCCGCCGTCTTCTTGCCGGACCTCCGCGCGGGTCCCGGCAAGACGGTCTGGCTGACGGACGGCCACACGCTCGTGCAGACGGACGGCACGTCGGTGCTGCGCACGGTGTCGCTGCCGAACGCGACGACCTACGTGTACGACCTCGTCACCGCGTGCGACGGCTCCCTCTACGTCGCCGAGACGGTGCCGCAGATCGCGCACGTCCTGCCGGACGGGCACGTCGACGAGTATCCCGTCGAGGGCTTCTTGCAGACGCGCAAGCTCGCGCGCGGCGCCGACTGCCGGATCTGGCTCAGCGGCTCCGGCGACGGGCGGCCCGAGCTCGCGACGATCGAGCTCGTCCCGCAGGCGGCCGTGAGCCGCGCCGGCGGGCTCTAGACGCTTTTCAGACGCCTCCGCTGCTATACCGGGAGCACAGCACTCTCCAGCGGTGGGTCGTTTCAATGCGTCTTTCGCGTTCAACCGTGCGTCGCGCTTGCGTCCTTCGCGGTCGCTGACCATGCTCGTCGGCACGTCGGCGACCGCCCAGGTTCCGTTTCTCGGGGCCGGCCTGAAGAAGCTCGCGTACCAGGCCGCCGCCAAAGAGATCGCACCCGTCGTGACGCAGGCGTCGCCGATCGACTTGGACTGGAACAACCTCTACCCCACCGTCGACAAGCCGCCGGGCGGGCCGTTCCGGGCAAGCGGGAACCCGAAGATCATTCACGCGCAGCACCGCTATCTCGTGGCGCAGCTTGCGAAGGACCCGTCCGCGCCGATCCCGCTGCGTCCCGGGGACTACGTGTTCTTCATGCGCGCGTACTGCACGCACGCGGGCGCGCAAGCGATGCCGGCGCATCCGAAGGAGCCCTGGCCCGAAAACTTCGAGCTCGCGCCGCTGAACGGACGCCGCGCGTCGATCTTGCCCGCGCTGTATGCGCGCGCCGCGCAAAATCACGTCACGTACCGGGACACGCAGCTCATGGTGTGGTCGATCACCAACGGCGTGAGCTACGAGCAGATGCCGCCGGGCCAGCAGGCGCTGTTCAACAAGCTCGTGCCGCAATACCGCACGCTCATGGACGGCGACCCGGTGCAGCGCATCCGCGAGCGCTGGGACGCGATGCGCCACAAGATGCCGCTGCTGCCGACGCTCGACGCGGCGGTGGACAAGATGGGCGCGGTCGGCAACACGATTCGATCGCTCGAACAAGCGCAACAGGCGACGATCGCGAACGCGAACAACTTCGAGCAGTCGAAGGCGACACTCGCGCCGCAGGCGATCCGGCCCGCGGTGGCAGCGGTGAAATCCTGGAGCAAGCTCAGCGACACCGTCTACGCGAAGATCCTCTTGCCGCGCAACTATCACGGCATCGGCAGCATGGTCGCGCTGCAGGTTCGGGTGCTCCCCGCCACGGCAGCCGTGGAGGAGCGCGGACGCGGGTCCGCGCGCGACTTCGACAACATGGTCGCCCAAGCGACGAGCGGCGGCGGACTCGGCGGCAACAGCGTGGGGATGCCGAAGGATCCAGGCGTCCAAGCCGTGACGCTGGGCCCCACGGAAACCGGCATCGGCAGCTGCATCAAGTGCGGCATGGACATCATCAACACCATTCAGGGCGCGCCGGGCTCGAATACGAACAACTCGGGCTCGACGACGAACAACCCGAATTTGGGCGGTCCCACCGGGTACGGTCCGGATGTTCTCCCCGTCTGGTCCGTCAACGGCACCGACGCGGGCGAGGACAAGGGCGGCCCGTGGATCTTTGACGGATCCGGATTGCACCAGTGAGCTACAGCGCCGCGGCCTGCGCGACGATCGCCGCTTCTTCTTCCGATGCGCCGGCGTCGTACGCAGCACGATACTCCGACGCCGGCGCGTCGAGGCCGAGCGCACCGAGAAGTTGCCGGTACGCGCGTTCGCCGACCGGCTCGCGCGCGATGCCCAGCTCGCGCAACCGCGCGTCGGCATAGCCCACGAGGCCCGCGGCGCCGGCACGATCCCCAAGGTGCAGCGCCATCGTCGCGGCCTGCTGCACCGCGAGCGCGAGCCACGCCGAACGTCCGCGGCGCACGAACACTTCGAGCGACTCGCGCAGATCCTGGCGGGATGCGCCGACGTTTCCGAGCGCGAGCTGGTACTCGCTGCGGTTCATCAGCGTGATCGCGAGCGGGATCTCGAGGAGCAGCGTGCGGTACGTCTCGATCGCGCGGTCGACGAGCGCGGCCGCCTCCTCGACGTTGCCGATGCCGAACTCGAGCTCGGCGAGGTTCGCATAGCACGAGCTCTCCGTGCGTGCCTCGCCGATCGCCCGCGCGCGCTCGAGCGCCATGCGAAAGAACACGCGCGCGGACGTCAGGTCGCCCGTGCCGTAGCACGCCGTCGCGCGCTGCGCGAGCGTCGACGCGAGCCGCGCGGAGTCGCCGAGCGCCTCGAACAGCTCCGCCGCGCGCGCGTACGCCGCATCGGCCTGCTCGGCGTGCGCCGTCCCGTACAGCGCGTCACCGTAATCGCGCAGCGCGATCGCAAGCGGGCGTGGCGCGTCCAGCGCTTCCAGCAGCGCGATCGCGCTCTGCGCGGCCTCGAGCGCCTCCGCGGACCGGCCGAGTGCGCCGAGCAGCCCGCTGCGCGTCGTGAGCGCACGCGCGCGCAGCAGCGGTTCGATCTCGTCCGCGTGGCGTAAGGCGAGATCGGTCCATTCCAAGCCGCGCAGCGGTTCGCGCGCGTACCAGAAGCCGCGCATCGCGCCGACGAGCCGCGCGCCGAACACTACCGAGAGCCGGCGCGCGCGCAGGCTCGCGTTCAGGACGTTCTCGATCTCGTCGATCGCCCGGTCCAGCCGGGCCAGCCATGCCGACGTGGGCAGCGTGCCGAACTCGTCTTCGCACCGCTCCGCGAACGCGGCGAAGAAGGCGGCGTGGCGGCGGCGCCAGTGCAGCGCCTCGCCGCCGTTCTCCAAGACTTGCAGCGCGTGATCGCGCACGGGCGCCGGCAGGCGATAGCGGCGCTGCGACTCGGAGTCGTCGGTCTCCAGCAGCGATTTGCGAGCCAGGTTCGCCAGGATGCCGACGGTCTCGGGCTCGTCCGGTTCGTCGGCGAGAAAACGCGCTGCCGCCGACGCGGAGAAGCTGGTCGCGAACACCGACAGGCTCACCAGCGCGGAACGATGCGAACGGTCGAGGAGGCGGTGGCTCCAGTCGAGCGCGTCGTGCATGGTGCGCCAGCGCGCGCCGGCCGCCGAGCTTTCGGCGCGCAGCACGATGTTGCGCTCGAGCGAGTCGCGCACGATGCCGAGCTCGCTGCGCTGCGCGGCGGCGGCGATCAGCTCGATCGCGAGCGGGATGCCGTCGGCGAGGTGGCAGAGCTTCGCGACGTCGAGCAAGTTCGCGCGCACCGACTGCGCGTCGCGCGACAGGCCGGCGTAGCGCCGCAGGAACAGCGCGGCGGCCGGCGACGCGAGGACGGTTTCCGGCGCGAGGTCGCGTTCGTCGAGGCGCGCGTCGAGCGGCGGCAGCGCGAGCGGTTCCAGCGCGTACACGCTTTCGGCGGTCGTGCCGAGCCGCTCGCGGCTGGTGACCAGGATGCCGAGCGAGGCGCAGCCCGCGAGCAGCGCGTCCGTCACCGCGGCGACGTCCTGCAGCACGTGCTCGCAGTTGTCGAGGATCAGCAGCGTGCGGCGATCCCGCAGGCGTGCCGACGTCGCTTCGAGCGGCGACGTCGCGGCCGACTCGCCGATCCCCAGCGCGCGCGCGATCGCGTTCGCCGCCATGCGCCCGTCGGCAATCGGCCCCAAGTCCACGAACCACACGCCGTCGGGCCACTGCGGCAGCACCGCCGATCCGACGACGCGCGCGAGGCTCGTCTTGCCGACGCCCGGCATGCCGATGAGGCTCACGAGGCGCGCGTGCTGCAGCTCGCGGATCACGCTCGCCGCGTCGTCGTCGCGACCCGTCAGCGGGACGATGGAAGCCGGCAGATTGTTCGGCAGCACGTCGTGCGCGGACCACGGCGCTTCGATCTCGCGCAGATCGCGCAGCGCCGCGGCGAGCGACAGCGTCGCCGGCTCGGGACGCACGCCGAGCTCGCGCTCCAGCATCGCGTCGAACGCGCGAAACGCGACGAGCGCCGCGCTGCGGTTGCCGGCGCGCGCGTGAAAGAGCATCACGCGCCGGACGTGCTGCTCGTTGAGCGGGTCCAGGCGCAGCGCGGTCTGCGCCCACTGCAAGCTCCGCTCGCGGTCGCCGCGCCGCTGGTACACGTCGACGATGCGCTCGAGAAACGCGTCGCGCTTGCGGCGCACGTCGTCGCGAAACGCGGCCAGCCAGTCGTCCTCGTATTCTTCGAGCAGATCGCCCGAGCACAGGCCGAGCGCGAGCTCGATCTCTTCGTCGGTGCGTGCGCCGTGCAGCCGCCAGTAATCGACGTCGATCGATGTCCGCAGCGGGATGGTGAGGCTGCGTTCGCCGCGTTCCGGAAGCAGCGCCTCGGCGTGAGCGTCGGCGAGCGCGCGATCGAGGTAGAGCAGGTGGCGGCGCAAATGCGCGCGGCCGTCGGCGTCGATCTCTTCGGGCCACAGCTCCGCGGCGAGCCGCTTGCGCTCCAGCGGTTCGCCGCGTGCGAGCAGCAATCGCGCCAGCAGCGGCCACGTCCGCGGCGGCGCGCGCAGCGCGCACAACCGGCCGTGCACGTACAGCTGCGACCGGCCGATCAGGGTCACGCGAACGGCGGCGGCCTGGTGCGCTTCGACGATCTCAACCTCCGGCTGCCGAGGTTGCGGAAGCTTCGGCTGCTACGTCGTCAATGCCCGCGCGAGCGCAGCGGAGACGACGACGTGCACATGGGGATTGACATGTCCCACGACTAGTCAGTTTGGTCGTCTCGCACAGCTTGACAACCGTCTGATGAAGTGGGAGCATGCCTGGTAGGGGCTGCCCGTCTTACCTTGGCAGCCTAGCGGTCTTCCGGCTGTCCATCTCCAGCGAATGCGGACGAGCCGTCGAGGACCAGAAGCACCGGCACGGGGGAGTAGCAGATGCAAAAAGATCTCTACATGATGACGTTCGGCGAAAACAAGCTGTACCGGCTCGACGCCGCTACCGGCAGTGTGGGGTTGATCGGAAGCCTCACCGAGCCCAGCATGACGGACATTGCCGTGCAAGGGAACACGATGTGGGGTGTCTCGTTCACGCAGTTCGTGCGCGTCGATCCGCATACGGCGGCCTGCACGCTGATCGGGAATACCGGCCAAGGCGACATCAACGGGTTGGCGGTTTCCATGGGCGGCACGATCTATGCGGGGGGAAATGCCGGGAATCTGTACCGCATCGATCCGGCAACCGGTGTCGCGACCGTCGTCGGCCCGTTCGGCGGCGGCCGCTCGTCGAGCGGCGACCTCGCGTTCGACAGCAACGACAATCTCTACGCGGCGCTGAACAGCGGCGGAACGGTCGTCCTCGCGCACGTCAACGTGGCGAACGGCAGCTCCACGGTGATCGGCAACATCGGGTTTCCGACCTGCTACGGGCTTGCGTTCTACTGCTGCAGGCTCTACGGCGTCACGAGCGCCGGCGAGGTGCTGACGATCAACGCCAACACCGGTGCCGGCACGGTCATCGGCAAGAACGGCAAGACGCAGGGCGGCCTGACGTCGTCGGAGTGCTGCTGAACGGGGCCTTTCGGATCGGCCTATTCGCTCAGCGTGCGCGCGAGCGCCGCGGCCCTCGCCTTCACCTGGTCGCGGATCTCGCGCACGCGCTCGGCCGGCTGACCTTTCGGATCCGGCAATCCCCAGTCGTCGTCGACGCGCGCGACCCCCTCGACGTCGCAGCCCATCGTAATGATGCGGTCCGCGCGCTGGGCGACGGCGGGATCGATCAGCTTCGGGCGCGCCGCGCTGATGTCGATGCCGTCCTCCGCCATCGCGGCGACGACGCCGGGATGCGGCTCATCCGCCGCGATCGTGCCCGCCGATGCGACCTCGACGCGATCGCCAGCGAAATAGCGCAGGTACGCTTCAGCCATCTGCGAGCGGCCCGTGTTGTGGCGGCAGACGAAGAGCACGAACGGCACGAGGATCTTCTCCATCGCCATGACGTCGACGAAGCGGCCGTCGAGCCGTCCCATCTCGCGGAACGTGCCGACCTCGCGGTAGCCGAGCTTGCGGTACAAACCTTGGCCGCCGGTGTTGAACGCGAACGTGAACAGCACGATCTTGTGGAACTCGTTCGCCTTCGCCGCTTTCTCGAGCGCGCGCAGCAGCAGCGAGCCGACGCCATTGCCGCGCGCATCGCGCGCCACGTACACGGAAAGATCGGCGACACCGGCGTACGCGCAGCGGTGCGAGTACGGGTTCAGCGACGCCCAGCCCGTGATGTCGCCCGCGGCGTTCTCCGCGACGAGCACGGCGTAGCGGCCTTGGTGTGCTTCCCACCAGGCTGTCATCTCCTCCGCGGTCTTCGCGTCTTCGTCGAGCGTCGCGACGCGGTCTTCGATGCCCTCGTTGTAGATGCGCCGGATCGCGTCGAGATCGCCTGCATTCGCGCCGCGGACGTGCAACGCCGGCTCAGTGATGTGCATTCGCGACCTCCGGGTGCGGGACGACGACCGCCGCGGCCGCCGTTTTCGAGATGGGAGAAAGCCACGCGAACAACGCCGTCGCCGCGAAGGCGCCGAGCAGCTGCACGATGATGAACGCGGGCGCATCCTGCGGGCGGATACCCGCGAACGTGTCGGTGACCGAGCGCGCGAGCGTCACCGCCGGATTCGCGAACGACGTCGACGGCGTGAACCAGTACGCGCCGACGATGTACGCGGCGACCGCATACGGCGTCGCCGCCGGCCGCGAGCGCACGCAGCCCCAGATCACGGCGAGCAGCCCGAACGTCGCGACGAACTCGCTCACGAGCATGCCCGCTCCGGCGCGCACGTGTCCCGACGCGAAGAAGGGCGGCAAGCCGAACATCCCATCGGCGAGCGCGGTGCCGCACAGCGCGCCCGCGATCTGCGCAACGATGTAGGGGAGCACCCCGGACCGCGCGACGCCGCCTTGCCATGCGTCGGCGAGCGTGACGGCGGGATTGAAATGCGCGCCCGACACCGGACCGAACGCGAGGATCAGCGCGACCAGCGCACCGCCCGTCGCGAGCGCGTTCGCCAGCAGCGCGAGCCCGACGTTCCCGCCGCACAGCCGCTGCGCCATGATGCCCGACCCGACGACTGCTGCGAGCAGGAACGCCGTGCCGGTGAACTCCGCGACGACCGGGCGCAGGTTCAACGCCGCGCCGTTCGCGCTAGGCGCAGCACGTGTCGCGCGCTTCGGATTCCTCGTGCACGACGTAGGTCTCCCAGCGGCGTCCTTCCGGATCGCTTGCCCAGACTTTCGTCTGCAGGGCGTAGCAGCACGTCTCGTCGCGTTCCACGTCGATCGCATGCCCGGCCGCTTGCAGCCGCGCGATCTGCGCGTCGACCGCGTCGGTCGAATCGACGACGATGCCGAAGTGCTGACCGCGTCCGGCTTGCGCGCCCTCGTCGAGATCGAGGGCCAATTCCAAGCCGGGCTGCTCGGTGACGAACAGCGCGTAGTCGGCGAGCTGCTTCGCAGGCTGCGCGTCGAGCAGCGTGGAGTAGAACGCGACGCTGCGGTCGAGATCGCGCGTCGCGAGGTTGAGGTGCATCTTCATGCGAGTACTCTTTGCGGGATGACGGAGTGCGTGGCGGCGTCGATGCGCTCGCGCGCGCCGGCCGCGAGGCGGTAGTAGACCCACGTCCCGCGCCGTTCGCACGTCACGAGCCCCGCTTCGCGCAGGATGCGCAGATGGTGCGAGACCGTGGGCTGCTCGAGCGGCAGCGCGCCCGTGAAGTCGCAGACGCAGACCTCGTCTTCAGCGCGCGCCAGCGTAGCGAGCATGGTCAGCCGGTTCGCATCCGCGAGCGCCTTGAAGATCGCGGCGTCCTCGGTCCGATCGGCGCTGTCCACCTCGGCGGGCGGACAGCATCTCTGCATCGACATAATTCGATACTAGATGCTGCATCGGCGTTTGTCAATACAGTCGTGACCCAGCTGGCGGGGTACGTCAGGGCCGGATCTGCTTGACGTGCTCCTGGAGCCGGCGAGTCAGCGTGGTGAACGCGGCGCGCACGGCGAGCTGCGGGTCTTTGTAGCCCTCGTGCTCGGCAGATTTGTGGACGCGTTCGGGTTCGTCGTCGCTGGCGGGCGGCACCGGGCGAACGTCGTCGGAGTGGCTGACGACGATATCCGCGCCCGGCAAGCTCAGGTCGATGCGCACGCTGAACGGCGAGCCGTGCTTGTGGCGGCGATGGCTGTGCTCGATGAGGATACGGCAGTTCACGATGCCGTGAAAGAAACGCTCGAGCTTCGCCGTCTCCGCTTGAATCAGGCGTTCCAGCGCGCGCGAGGGCTCTACGTCGCGATAGGCGATCTGCGGTTGAACGGCCATCGGCGCTCCTTCGCGGCCTGGGTCGCCGCGCCGTCTACGACGACATCTTGCCGCCGGTCATACCAGGCAAAACCTGCTCGCACGGCAGCGGCGTCGAACCGTGGCTCGCGTGAACGACCTTCTTCCAGAAGTCGCATAGGCCGATCATCTCGAGCGGCGTCATCTGAAGGCCGACGTCTCCCAGCGCGAAGCCTGTGAAAACCACGTTCGTGCCGGTGAGATTGGGCAGCGCGTTTTCCTGCCGGAGGAGTTCGATCACCCGGTCGGCCTGTGCGGCCGGTTTTTTTCGGTACGCGAAGATGTCGATGTTTTTCGTCTGCTGCCAGCCGTTGGCGATGACGATGACCACGCGCTTCCCCTCGGCCGGCGGGCGGTGCAGCGCCTCGCCGGCGGCGTAGAGCGTCCCGATCGGATCCGAATGGTCGAACGGCTTCGTCGCATTCAGGACGTCCTTGATCGCCGCATCGGCCCCCTCGAGGAACTGCGCTCGTTTTTTCTGCTCCTGCAGCGGCACGCCGTTCGGATCGATCTTCGGGACGGCTTTGGCGAACACCGGAGCGATGCCGACCCCCGAGCTGGTGATCGGAAGCAGCTCGATCCGCGAGTCGCCCTGCACGCACACCATCACGGCATGCGCGATCTGTTCGTAGCTCGCCCGCCGGTCATGCGGCACGGTGTTCCCGGCGGCCAGGAGCAGCTCGACGCGAACGTTCGTAAGAAGATCGCTTCGAACCGTATCCTCGAGCTCGCATTTGTTCGGCTCCTCCGCGCGAAGCGGCCCGCGGCTGCCCGAGACGAGCGCAGCGGTCACCACCAAGGCGAGGGCCATCGTACGAACGGCTTTGCCGGTCAAGTTCATCGGTTTACCTACAGAGCGGAGCAACCGAGTTTCGACCCTGTGTAAAGGCCCCCTGCTCGGGAAAGGGGGGCGAACATCGCGGGCCGAAACGACCTGACCCCTCCCGAACGCTTGGTCGGCCGACCGGGACAATAGTCCTAGTCGAGCCCTTCATCCTCGGGTGGCGAGCGCGTCGATACGGCGGTCTCGCGCGCATCCAAACGGCAATTCGGACGGACGCTTCGCGCATCGGCCGCGCTTCAGCATCCTTCTCCTTGCGATCACCAGGCCAGATCAAATCGGGAGTCACGGTAAGGAGCGCACGAAAAGATGTTCTTGGGTACCGTCAGATACGACGACATACCGAGCCCGAACGGCAACGCGAACGGGCGCGTCGCCCCGCCGCACGACGGCCACAAGTCCACGCCCGGTTTCACGGCGCGTGCGAGCAGTGACGCCGATCTCGGCGCGACCGCTCAACGGGTGCTCGATATTCAGGAGCGCATCACGCACTTCAAGCTCGCCTGCAGCGACGGAGTAACGCACATCCAGGGCGCGGAATCACGGCGCAACGGTATCCCGCAGTACGGCCGCGGCTGGCCGCTCATGCTGGTCGGCGCGCTCGCGCTCGTGACGGTTGCGCTCGAATACCTGCCGGCCTACTTGTTCACGCAAATCTTGACCAAGGATGCCGGCCAGTGGCGGATGCTCACGATCACGTTCACGGCAATCCCCGCGGTGCTGGCCATCGGGTTCGGCGAGTTGCTGCACCGCACGCGGGAGCCTTCCCGCCGGCGTCCGATCGAGTCGACCTTGCTGATCGTGGTCACGGTCGCCACCGTGGTCTTCCTCGCGATCGGTTATGAGCTGCGCGTCGGGTGGTTGTCGCAAACCGGCAACAGTATCAGCGGACTCGATTCGTGGGTGGAGGGGATCGCGCTCGCGTCCATCGCGGCGATCGGGATCATCCTTACCGTGGTCAGCTCCTATTACCGCGAGGGGATGGAGATGTTCAAGGTCCGCCGGGAGCTCGCCGGATACCGGAGCGAACTGCAAGCGAACGAAGGTCATCTCAAGGCGAACGAGCGCGACTTGGACCGCGCGCTCACCGCGCTGTACGGTCCGGTCCCGACGCGCGAGCAACTGGCGGACCGCGCTGACGCGCAACGGCGCGGCGACGCCGACAAGCTGACGGCCTACGAGGCCGAGCAGAATGCGGCCGCGGCAAGCCGGCAGGTCGAGGCGGAAAAGCAGCGCCTCGAGGTCGAGAGACAGCGCGCCGCGCTCGAGAAGCAGCGCGCCGAATTCGAGAAAGAGCGTGCCGAGGCCGAGAAACAGCGTGGCGAAGCCCAGCAGCAACGCACGGGCGAGCAGAAAGCCCCGGATGAGAAGGGCGGGGGCACGGAGACTTGAGGAGCGCCGAACGTCGTGCGCACGCATACCGGACGTATCGGTCGACGCCGCACGTGCCGCTCGACGGAGATGAACGCAGGCGCGTCGACCAGTTGAGCCGGCTCGGCGTCGCGGTGCGCCGCCTGGACGCGCGCTGCGCCGATCTGGTAACGCAGATCGACGCCGCGCTGCGATATCGCAACAGCACGCCCGTGTGCATGGAGGGTTGGCGCCTCGAAGCCGTCATCGCCCTTCTCGCCGCCGTGTTCTTCGCCGAGTCGTTCATCGTCGCGATGCTAGCGGACGGCGCAAGCTTCCGTGACCCCGAGCGCACGGTACTGTCGGCGATCGTCGCCGGCTGTCTCGTCGGGACCGGCTTCCTCATCGGCGAGCTCTTGCGCCGCCGGCGCATCGCGCGCGTAAACGACGTGCTCTCGCCGATCGCGATCACGGGCGGGAGCGTCGCCGCGCTCGCGCTGCTCGCAACGGTGTGGGCGCAGCACATCGGAAACGCGGGGCACGGAGCGCAGGTGGGGATCGTGGATGTGAAATTTCTCACGCTCGGCATCCTCGCCGTCGCGCTGCTCCTCGTGCCGGTGGCAGGATCATATCACCGGGAAGCCTCGGCGACCGCACGTGCGCGCGGCCGAGTCGCCTGGCTTCAGCGCAGCCTGCGCACACAGGAACGGCTGAGCGATCGCAAGCACGACGAGCACGCGAACGTCATGCTCCAGTTCAACACACTCCGAGCCGCGCGGCTTGCAGCCGGAGGTACGCCGAGAAACGGCGTTCGTACTGGTTAGCGGCCGGTCCGCGGCAGGAGCCGGCGAGCCGGTTCTCCTATCGAATGCGGATATGCTTCGCTTCGTTCGCGCGCTGGCCGCCGTTTGCACGGTGGCCTGCGTCGCGCTTGCCCAGCCTGGGTTCGCGCAACAGTCCGCGCCGGCCACAGCAGCGTCGCCGTCGCCCGGACCGACGCCGGGACCCGGTGCGCTCTCGGTCCCGTTCGCCGATCCGTATCCGTCCACGTACGTGCCGTTTCCGTCGCGTGCGACGCTGATCCGCAACGCGACGATCCTCACCGCGGCCGGACCGGTGATTCGCAACGGATCGATTCTGATTCGCGCCGGCAAGATCGTCGCGGTCGGTGCGAACGTCGGGACGCCGGCGGATTCGGTCGTCACGATCGACGCGCACGGGAAGTACGTCACACCGGGCATCATCGACATTCACTCGCATTTGGGCGACTATCCGGCACCTAGCGTCAGCGCGCACTCCGACGGCAACGAAGCGACGAACCCCAACACCGCCAACGTGTGGGCCGAGCACTCGGTGTGGCCGCAGGATCCGCAGTTTCCGCGCGCGCTGGCAGGCGGCGTGACGACGCTGCAAGTGCTGCCCGGTTCCGCGAACCTGATCGGCGGGCGCAGCGCGGTGCTCAAGGTCGTGCCGTCGCGCACCGTGCAGGGGATGAAGTTTCCCGGCGCGCGCTACGGGCTGAAGATGGCGTGCGGCGAGAATCCGAAGCGCGTGTACGCGCAGCGCGGGCCTTCGACGCGGATGGGCAACATGGCGGGCTATCGCGCGGCATGGATATCCGCCGAAGCATACAAACGCCGCTGGGACGCGTGGAACGCCACGCACAAGGGCGATCCGCCGGGGCGCGACCTCACGATGGAGACGATGGCGGCCGCGCTGCGCGGCGACATCTACGTGCACATGCACTGCTACCGCGCCGACGAGATGGCCCAAGTGATCGACATGTCGCACGAGTTCGGCTACAAGGTGCGCGCGTTCCACCACGCGATCGAGGCGTACAAGATCGCCGACCTGCTGGCGAAGGAAGGCATCGTGGCCACGATGTGGGCCGACTGGGGCGGCTTCAAGATGGAAGCGCTCGACACGGTACGCGCCAATATCGGGCTCGTCGACGCCGCCGGCGCGCGCGCGACGATCCACAGCGACGATCCATCCGGCATCCAGCGCCTCAACCAGGAGACGGGCAAGGCAATGTACGCCGCCAGGCGCGCGGGCCTCCCGGTCAGCGAGGACGTCGCGATCAAGTGGATGACGATCAACCCCGCGTACGCGCTGGGCCTCGACGACAAGATCGGCTCGCTCGAAGCGGGCAAGAACGCCGACGTCGTGCTGTGGGACGGCGATCCGTTCAGCGTGTACACGCGCGCGGAGAAAGTGTTCGTCGACGGAGCGCTGCTGTACGACCGCGACGATCCCAAGGCGGACTGGCGAACCGACTTCGAGCTGGGCTACGTGCGGTCGGCGGTGCGCAAGTGAACGCGCGTTCGTGGCGCAGCCTTCGACAGGCTCAGGGTGACGTTGGGCAGGCTCAGGGTGACATCGTGCGGGCGGTGGCGGCGTGCGCAGCAGCAATGCTCGGCATGACGGCGATTGCGAGCGCGGAGACCGTCGCGATCACCGGTGGCACGGTGTATCCGGTGAGCGGGCCTCGCATACCCAACGGCACGGTCGTGATCCGCGACGGGCGCATCGTCGCCGTCGGCGCGAACGTCGCGATTCCGCCGGGTGCGCGGCGTATCGATGCGCGCGGCAAGATCGTCACGCCCGGCTTGATCAACGCGCAGACGCAGCTCGGCCTCGTGGAAGTCGGCGGCGAGCGCACGACGCGCAACATCAGCGCGCGCGGCGTCATCAACGCGGACTTCCGGCCGTGGGAAGGCTTCTTCTCGCAGTCGGCGTCCGTCGCGTCGACGCGCGAAGACGGCGTCACCACCGTCGGCATCATGCCGGCCGGTGCGTTCGTCGCCGGCCAGGCGGCGGCGATGGATCTCGCCGACGGAACGGCGTCCGACATGGTGCGGCGCGCGCCCGTGGGCGTGGTCGCGACGATCGTCGTGAACCCGCGCTTGACCAACGACATCGACGAGCAGACCGCGGGCGACACCGCGGCGGGCGGCGAGACGACGGCGCCGCCGCAGTCGCGCGCCGACGCGCTCGCCGCGCTGCGCGATTTGCTCGAGGACACGCGCTTCTACGCCGCCCACCGCAAAGGTTTCGACGCGGGCGCCCTGCGCGGGCTGAGCGCGTCGCACCGCGCGCTTCAGGCGATGCTCGACGTGGTGCAGGGGCGCCAGCCGCTGATGGTGGGCGTCGACCGCGTCGACGACATCGACGCGATGGTGCGCTTCGCGCGCCGCGAGCACATCCGGCTCGTGATCCTGGGCGGCGCCGAGGCGTGGCAGATTGCACCGCGCCTCGCGGCCGCGCACGTGCCGGTGATCACCGGCGCGATGAACAACATCCCCGACTCGTTCGACACGCTCGGCCAGCGCCAGGAAAATGCCGCGCTGCTGCGCCGCGCGGGCGTCGAAGTAGCGCTCGTCGGCAACGCCGGCGGCGGCGACGAGGAAGCGTTCAACGCGCGCAACGTGAAATACGAAGCGGGCAACGCCGTGGCGTACGGCATGTCGCACGACGACGCCCTGCGCGCGGTGACGCTAGGCCCGGCGACCATCCTGGGCATCGCGGACCACGTCGGCTCGCTCGCAGTCGGCAAGGACGCCAACGTGGTGGTGTGGAGCGGCGACCCGTTCGAGCTGTCGACCAGCGTCGAGCACGTCTTCGTGCGCGGCCGCGAGTACCACGACCGCTCGCGCCAGGACCAATTGACGGCACGCTACCGCCACCTGCCGCGCACGAACAACTAAGCGTCAGGACGAGGCGGACTTCGTTCGGGCCGCGGGCGCGACCGCGCGCGCTGCCATCAGATCGGCTTCCTGCTCGAGCGACACGTCGTCGTTGAGCGCGTGTCCGGTCTGGGTCTTCGCCGTCGCGCGCACGCGGCCGCGGCGCTGCTGAACGACGTGCCACGCTTCGTGCGCCAGGTGGTGCTCCGCACCCGGCGCGACGTGAATCTCATTCCCACGCGTGAACGCCTGCGCTTCGACGCGCGCCGGTTCGGTGGAACCGTAGCGCACGCGCACGTCGTGCAGCGACGTCCCCGAGAGCGCCTCGATGCCCGCGCGGACGTGCGACGGGAGCGCGTGCGGACTCCGCTCGAGCGCGAACGCACCGAACCGGTGCGCGCCGTGAAACGGCGCGGGGGCAGCGTTCGCGCGCGCCAGCGCGGCATGTCCGAGCGCGGCGCCCGGCGACGCCGCTGCTTTGCGCTGCACGTGTCCGCGCGCGCGCTCGCTCACCGCGCGCGCACCGCTTCGACCGCATAGCTGCCGTAGCGATGTTCGGTCATCCGCCCTTCCTTCGCAGGAACCCCGTCCGGATCATGCGCCGCGGTGCTCGCGGCGGTGCTCTCGGCGGTGCACGAACAACGGGGTCGCGAGCTCGCAGCGCGCGATCTCCGCGGTTTCGTACATCGCGCTCAAGCCCGCGATCGCGTACACGGCGCCGTCGACCACCGCGAGGCCCGGCGCGAGGCGGTCGAGTTGCGGCAGCGGGTCGCCGCAGTTTGCCCACAGCGGATAGCGCTCCGCCGGTGCGAACCCGTCGCCGTGCGTACGCCCGCCGACGACCACCAGCGCGTCGTCGACGAGCACGACGCGCGCGTCGCGCTGCGCTTCGGCGAGCGGACCGCGCGACCACGTTTGCCCCTCGAACGGCGCGACGACGTCGACGCACGCGCCGTAACGGCGCTTTCCCGCCCAGAACCGGCCGGCCGCCCCACCGACGAGATACACGCGCCGCCCGCGGCTCACCGCGGCGCAACCCTGCCGGCGATCCGGTAATGCGCGCTCGCGGCGCCACGACGGATCACCGGGCAACCAGCTCTCGACCCGGGCGCTCGCATAGAACAGTCCGAACAGATCCATTCGGCGCACGCCGCCGAGCGCGACGAGCCGGCCGCCGACCGCGGCCGCGCCGAAGAACGCGCGCGCCGTGCGCATCGCCGCAACTTCGGCCCACGTGTCCTCGGACGGATCGTACGCGTCGCAGCGCGCGCTGGGCCGGCCGCGCTCGTCGAGTCCGCCGACCGCGTACAGTGCACCGCCGAGCACGACGAGCGCGCCGCCGTCGCGAAACACGCTGCGCCCGGCGCAACGCTCCCACGGCTCGTCGTCCTCGTGCGCTGAGCGCGACCACAGCTCGCCGCCCGACTCGTAGAACGCGTATAACCGCCCGTCCAGCGTTGCTGCGAGCGCCGGCCCGGCGCTCGGCGCGTCACCGACGCGCCCCCACGCCGGCGATCGCGGCCGCTGCACGACCGTCATCCCGGCGAAACGGTACCCGTGCGGCGGATGCTCGTTGGGCGTGAGCACGACCGCGTGTTCGTCGGCAAACCACCGCTCGCGGTGGCGTTCGTCTCCGTGTTCGCGTTCGTGTTCGAGCTCGCGTTCGACTTCGCGTTCAAGTTCGCGGTCGCGTTCGAGCTCGCGTTCGACTTCGACTTCGAGTTCGCGTTCGAGCCCGCGCAGGGGTTCCGGCGCCGGCCGCTCCGCTTGCGGTTCGAACGGGTCTCCGCCGTCGTCGGCGAGCGGGTCGATGATGCGCCGCAGGTCGGTGACGGTCGCGAGCCGCCCGCCGTGCGACTCGATCAGCGCGAGCGGCGCGTACCGGCGGTCGACGCCGAACGGCGCAACGGCGCGCGGCTCGCCGCCCGGCGCGGACGGCCAATCCCACAGCGTGTCGACGTCGACGCGCAGCGCCGTCCACCAGAAGTCGCCCGCGACGTACCTGCCGGCGCCGAACGTGGCGGTGAAACCGTCCGCGAGAAACAGCGGTACGCCGCTGGTCACGACCGCTTCTTCGTACGGTTCGGACGCAAACGCGGACCACTGCCGCAGCACGGCGTTCTCCGCGAGGGGGCCGACGGCATCGCGTAGGATGACGGTCGTGCTCCCCGGCGCGTCCGCAACGACGCCCGTGACCCTGGTGAGGGTCCCCGCACCACCGTCCTGCACCGCAGCGCCGTCGACGATCTCGACGACGCTGTTTTCCTGCAGCATCGCGACGCGTCCGGCCGGATCGTCGAGCACGAGGCGATCGGTCGCGTCCGTGGCGCTCGGCAGCGCGAACGCGTTGGACGCGTTGTCGAGCGACCACTTCACCGTGGCGAGCGGCACGGCGCGGAACGGCCCGCTCGACAGTTTCCCGGCGACCTCGTACGCGTGCGGCCCCGCGCCGGAGCGCACGACGTGCGTCAGCACCGCGTCGCCGGTCGCGGAGACCAGGCGCAGCGGCTGTCCCGGCAGCCAAGCCGCAGCACGATCGCACGTGACGGTGTTGCCGGCAACCGTGCATGCCGCAAAGCGCTCGTCGTCGAACGCGAATGTCTTCTCGTCGGCGTACCCCGCGCGATGCACCTCGACACGCGCGAGCTGGTTGCCGAGCGGCGTCGCGCCCGGCGCGAGCCGCAGCGCCAGCGTGCCGCGCGCAATCGCGTCGTCCCACAGCGCGGCGGCGTGCTCGAGCGGCACCACGCGAACGCGCGCTTCCGTGCGCACGTGCGCGGCGGTGTCGATCCCGCCCAGCGCCGGATCCGCGAGCGCCGGGTCTTCCGCGGCGGTGACGAGCCGCTCCCACACCTCGAGATAGGCCAGCAGCTTTCCGCTGCCTGCGGCGCGCGCCGGATCGAGCTCGAACTCGGCGGCATTCTCGCACAGCATCCCGCCGACGTACGCGCGGCCGGCGCCGACGACGACGCGTCGCTTCAGCGCCTTCGGCGGCAGCTCGCCGCGGTGCGCGTGCGCGTCGTCGAGCGTGAAGATCGCCGGCGGACATTCGTGATGACGGCGGCGGCGGTGGTGGTGGTGCGCGCACGCGCTTATCGTGAGGCTCTCGATCGCGCCGTCGAACGGGTCCGCGACGTGATCGCCGCCGGCGTGCGCGCCCACCATGAACGCCACGTCGCGGTCGATGCGGCCGTGACCGGCCTCGCGCGAGCCGGCGAACCGCCCGCCGACGTACAGGTTCATTCGCCGGCCGTCGCACACCGCGGCGACGTCGGTGTGCGCGCCGAACGGCACCGCGATCGTCGCGGTCAGCGCGCGCACGTTTCGCTCGTCCTCGACGCGCAGAAACGTCAGCCGGCCGTGCGCGTCGACGCGCAGCGCGAACTCGCCGTGCGCGCCGCGGTGGTGCTCGTGCGCGAAACGCGCGACGACGGTGCCGCCGCGGCCGCCGGCCCGCGGGGCGACGGTCGCTTCGATCGCGAACGGTTCGTGGCCGCCGAACGTCGGCACGCCGTCGACGTGCAGGTGCGTGCCGTGCCCGTCGAAGCGATATCCCGCGCGCACGGCGATCCCGTAGCCGGCGGCGTCGCGCGGCACGGCGGCGACGCCGAACGGCTCGGCGGCGCCCAGCAGATCGGCCAGCGCGATCCGCACGCGGCGGTCGGCCGTGGCCGCGGCCGTGTTCCAGTCGTCGTCGAGCTGGACGCGGCCCTGCTGCATGAGGACGCGCGTCACACCGGGCCGCGCGGCTGCGCCGCGCGAAAAATCACCCTTCATCGATCACCCCGTCTGCCACGCCATACGGGACGTACTCGTCCAGCACGAGCTGCATGTTCGCCAAGCGCCGTCCGGTTGCCGCCGCACTGAACGCGCCGAGCTCCCCGCCGTCGACGGCACCGCCGAGTGCGAACGCGCCCGCGTCGAGCGCGAGCCGCGCGTACCCGCAGCTGCCGTAGCGGCGCGACACGAAGCGCGGCACGCCGGTGCGTACGGCGTATCGCTGCTCGACCCAGTCGATGCGGCCGATCGCGGCGTACCGCGCCGCGCTCGCGTCGCCCGCGCGCACCGCCAGCATTCCGGTGACGATCGAGCCCGAGACGCGGCACGCGAACGCCTGCACGTCGCCGAACACGGTGCAGCGGTCCAGCACCGTCTGTGGGCCGGCGTCACCCACGCCCGCGATCGCCGCTTCGCCGGTGCCGTCCACGATCGACTCCATCGCGTCGAGCCGCGTGCCGAGCTCGGGCAGCCTGATTCGCCCGCAGATCGTCCGGTGCAGCACGACCGACGCGTCGAGCAGCGGCGCGTTCGTGCGCGTGCCGAGCGCCGCGCCGCCGTGCGCGTTCGTCGCGCCGGGCACGATCGTGCTGTCGCGCACGATGAGCTGCAGGTCGCCGGCGTCGGGTTGCGCGTCGATCAGCAGGCTGCCGCGGAGCAGCACGCCGTCGATCACGACGTGCGCGCCCGACACCATGACGGCGAGCACGAGCGAACCGTCGAGCACCGGCCGCGCGCCGGCCGCCGCGACGAGCTCGACGCGGTGCACGTTCACGCCGGCGGGCAGCGTCCAGCCGCCGGCGGGCGCGCGGTACGTTCCGCTGTCGGCGATGACGATGCGCACGAATCCGTTCAGCTCCACGAGCTTTTCGAACGCGGCCTGCGGCGTCGTGAACGAACTCGGGTCGTCGACCGCGTCGCGCGCGACGACGAGCTCCACGTCGGCGGGCGACGCGTCGTCCTTGCGCCGGTACGCACCGCCGCCGACGTCGCCGCTGATGCTCCAGGTGGCGTCGACGCGCGGCGCGGTCCACGCGGGGTCGAGCACGAAGCGCCCGCGCTCCACGTCGACGAGCGCTTTGCCGGCGAGCGGCCGCGCCCACCGCCCCAGGTCGACGAACGCGAGGTCGCCGCGCGCGAGCACCTTGCGCTTCTCGCCGCAGCGCACCTCGATCCGCAGCACGTCGTCGTCGTCGCCGGTCAAATATACCGGCGGTCCCGCGGAGAGCAGCTCGTCGCGCAAACGCACGTTGCGCAGCGGAGCCGGCACCGCACGTTCGGGCGACGCGGCGTCGTACAGCGGCTCGTTCGCGAGCTGCGCGTCGTAGCCGAGCGGATCGAACGTGTATCGGTTCTCGCCGACATGGTGGGCGTCGACGCCGCTCAGCGTCGCCGACACGTCGCGCCACACGTAGACCGCCAGCGCACCGACGTTTCCCGCCCGCCGAACGGCGCGCCCGCTCGACCGGACGTCGACCGTGTGCGCGACGGCGTCGAACGCGCCGCCGACGTCGGCCATCGCGACGAGCGCGCGCACGTCAGCCGAACGCGGCCCCGCGGCCTGCCGCACCGACATGTGCGGCGTGCGCGCCAGCGCGCTGCTCGCCTCGACGCTTCGCACCGTCCAGCCGGTCACGTCGGACGCGATCTCGGCGAGCGCGCCGGGCGTGCCTTTGCGGCGCCGGTAGTCGACGACGTTCGCGACGAGCCGGCGCAAATCGGCCGCGGGCTGCTCGCCGGTGAGCTCGGGCGGGATCGCGAGCAGCTCGGCGAGATACGGCAGCACCCACGGCTCGCACGTTTCGACGAACCAGTTGTCGTACAGCCCGCCGATGTCGTCTTCGAGCAGCTCGAACGCCCGCTGCGCAACGCCGAGCAGTGCGCGCAGCGCGTTGCCGCCGCGTTCGATGTCGCGACGCCGATGGACGATCGGCATCAGCTCGTACAGAAACGCCGGCGAACGCCGTCCGGCGATCACGGCGCGGCAGCGACCACGGCGAGGCCGGCGGGATCGGGGTCGAGCAGCACGAGCAGCTCACCGTCGATCGTCGACCGATCGTCGACGCCGACGATCTCCTTCGCGACGCGCGGTGACCACATCGAATCGTAGAATGCGGTCAGCGTGACGGAGTCGACGCCCGCCGTTTGCTGCAACAGCTCGATCGCGCGCGCGGCGACCAGCGCTTCGCCGAGCGCGCGCCGCGCCGGCGCGAGCGCCGCTCGTACGCGCGCGACGGCCACGGCCTCGACCGCCGTCGCGTCGGCGCCCTTCGCGACGGTCAGCGTCGCACCGATGCGCACGTAACGCCGCCGCGGCGCGTGCAGCGCGACGGGGATCGACGCGCCGCCCATCGACCCGATCGCGGTCAGCAGCTCCTGCGTGAGCGCCGCATCGACGTCGGCGCCGCCGGCGCCGGCGACGGTGAGGTGCGCGGTCTTGCGGCGTCCGCCTGTCACGCGCAGTTTCGCCTTCTCGACCCCCGGCCACGCCAGCGCGAAGTCGTCCAGGTCGCCGATCGACACGATCCGCTGCAAGCTGCGCAAACCGCGCGCCGCCGAGGCGCGCACGTCGCCGGGCGGCTCGGCGTCGAGGCCGCCGGTCGCCGGGACGGGATTGGACGCTCCGGACACGCCGCCGCTGCGCCGGCGAAGCATCGCGGCGGCGCCGGCCGCGACGTTGCCGCCGGGACCGTTGCCGGTGCGATACCGCGCGACCACGTTCTCGTTGCCGGTCGGCAAACGGCGGCCGTTGGTGCCGTCGCCGAACTCGAGCGTCGCGGTGCCGCGATAGTCTTCGCGTACCGTGTACACCGGATCGATCGCTGCGGCGTCCGCCAGCGTCCGCACGGGCTTCCACACGACGCCGACTGCGTCGGTCGTTTCCGGCAGCAGATTGCCCGCCGATGCGACGGCGCTGCCGGGCGCCGAGGACGGGCGCACCACGAGCGCGATCTGCGGTTGCGGCTGGGCGCCGGCGAGCGGATCGAGCAGCATCGAGAGCCCCGGCCGCTTGAGCACGAAGGACTGGTTCGGCTTGGACGCGTCGCCGCTGCCGACGACTTCGTACGTCGTCGCGCTCATGCCGTGCGAGCCGTATGCGCAGTTGCCGAGCACCGCCGTCGTCGTGCCGTCGTACACGCGCGCCAGCGCGTGCCGCAACTCGAGCTGCGCGAGCCCGCGCTCCGGCTGCGGCGTCACGCTCGCGACGACCGCTTCTTCGGCGGCCGGCGGATCGCCCGCGTTCGCCGCGACGTACTCCACGTCGTCCGCGTCGGCCGAGAACGTGCCGGTGACGGCGTCGTCGGAGACGAAGCTCCACCGCTGCGCACCGCCCGCGCCGGGCTGCGGCGGCGCCGCGACGACGAAGCGGCGGATCGTCGCGACGACGATCGACGACGCGTCAGGCACGAAGCGCAGCAGCAGATCGTTCGTGCCGTCGTCCGACAGCAGCCAGCGCTTGAACTGGACCTGCTTCGAATCGGCGATGCGCCGCACCGACGCCTTCGGTGACAGCGGAAGCTTCAGCCTGGTGGTGAGATCGAGGCGGAGTGCGGCGGGAAGGATGTTTTGATCGAGCACAGGCGCGTGCGTCGCGTCGACGTTCCCGAGGTCGCGTGACGTGATCTCGTCGGAATCGCACGCGCCGGTCGCGAGCACCGTCCCCGAACGCGCGGCCGCCAAGATGCGATCGCCGGCGAACAGCAGATCGCGCACGTCGTTCGCGATCCCCGTGTCGAGCACGTCGCTCGACGTCCCCGCGGCGATCGCGTCGGTCACGCGCAGCACGCCGTAGCCGCGTACGGCGGCGTACAGCGTCGTGCCGTCGAGCGCGAGCGCATACACCGACTGCGCCCCCGGCGGGATCGACAGCGGGAGCGCCTGCCACGACGTTTCGCCGTCGCGCATCCGGTACACGCCGCCGCGCGCGGTTCCCGCGAACCACGCGCCGCCGCCGGCGGCGAGCGCAATCACGTTGCGGTTCGACAAACCGTCGCTGCTGCGTTGCCACGTGCCGCCGGACGCACGAACCGCGACGCCGTCCGACGTTCCGGCCAGCAGCGTCTGCCCGTCCCACGCCAGTGCAGCGACATTCGCGAACGCGTCGGAACCAGCCGGCGCGCCGGGCTCCGTCACGGGCTTCCAGCTCGCGCCGAGATCCGTGGAATACCGCAGCCCCGCCGTTCCGCCGGCCCAGAGCGTCGTACCGTCCGGGTCGAACGCGAGCGCCGTGATGGTCTTCGGCTCCGCCGTCGTTTGCCAGCCGGGATCGGACGGGGCGCGCCGGTAGACGCCGGCCGTGGTGGCCGCGACGACGACGCCGTTCGCACCGACCGCGACCGCCCGAATCACCGCGGCGCCGCTCGGCGGCGCCGGCAGCGTGTCCAGACCCCACGGCGCGGAGTCGCCGCCCGCGGGGCGGCGCCACATTCCGTGCGTGGTCGCCACGTAGATCGTACCGTCCGGGGCGCGGGCGATGCGGCGGCAGTCGAGTCCGGACATCGCCCACGGCGTGCAGGCGCCGCTGGAGCTCAGCGCGCGGATCCCGCCGGCGACGCCAACCACGCGAGCGCGAATCGGCCGCCCCTGGATCACGACGAGCCGGTCGGGCGCGAGCGGCGTCACGGCGGCATCGACGTAGACCGACGTTCCGAGCACCGGCTGAACCGGGGCCAGCGGATCCGGGGCGATCTCGAACGTGCGCTCGTCGTAGAACACGCGCGTCGTTCGGCGCCCGAACCGCTCGAGATCGCGCGGCTCCAGGCCGCTCAGCTCCACGCGCGTCGCCAGCCCGGCGACGCCGAAGTCGTGCAGCCGAACCGTCGCCGTGCGAACGACGCGCGCCGGCAGCGCCGGCAGCTCCGGGCGCGCGGTGTCGACCAGCAAGACCTGCGAACCGGCCGTCAGCCTGGGCGCAGTTCGCTCGAGATCGAGCGCCGTTCCCGCGAGCCCGAACCCCGGCCATTCGTCCGGATAGGCACCGAGCGGCTCCGCGTACGCGACGGCCGGCGAATCCGGGTCGAGCGCGACGGCGCACGCGGGCCGCCCGGGTTCCGACGTCGCCGTCGTGGCGTTGCCTGCGACGTCGAAGACCACGACACCGTGCGGAGCCGCCGTCGCGACCCTCCCGTTCGCCGCCGCGACGACGGCGGGAGCGCTCGCGATCTCCTGGTGGGTCCACTGCTGCCACACCGAAAGGTCGTCTCGGCCGACGAACAGTCCGGGGGTACCGGCTGCGAACGCAGCGGACCGGCCGTCCGGCAGCGAGCCGAACGCGACCGCGTTGAAGACGGCGTCCTTCGGCGTGTTGGTCACGACGGCGGCCCAGACGGCCGTCGCCGGCCCGAGCTCCATGCTCCACAGCCCCGCGCCCGTCGCGCCGAGGAGCGTTCTTCCGGTGTCGGGCGGCGGTTTTCGGGGGCCGAGCGCGAGCGACGTGACGACGACCGGCGCGGGCGACGCCTCCTTGCCGACGCTGCCGAGGCCCGCGTTGCGGAACACCCAGGCCGCCTTCGGCTCGTCGCTCGCCACCGCGACGCCGCGGTTCGTGCCGGCGACGACGAGCGGCGCTTTGCCCTCGACCACCCAGACGGTCAGCGCGTTGACCGACACCGGCGGCAGTCCCGACGCGAGCCGCGACCAGGTCCCGCCCCAGTCGCGCGATACCTGTACGGTGCCGCGCGCGCCGCCGAGATAGATCGCGCCGCCCGCGACTGCAAACGAGCGCAGTGCGCCGCTCGCATCATGCGCGAGCGTGATCCACGCGGCACCGTCCCACAGCATCAGCCGCTGCGGGGTGAGCGCGAGCAGCGCGCCGTCCGCGAACCCGACGGCCAGCACGTCTTCGCCCGCCGGCGCGCCCGCGCTCGGCTCCGGCCACGTGCTGCCGTCGGCGGTGCGGCGCACGCCGCCGGGGCGGGTCGCGTAGCGCGCCTTCACGGCGGGCGCGAGACCGTTCCAGTCCTGCGCCTTCGCGCCGAAGAGTCCCATCGACGTGCGGAACGCGACGAACTGCAGCGCGTCGCCCGGCGCGCCCGCCGCGACGGCGGGCGCCCAGCGCACCAGCGCGATCTTGCCTGCTGCGTCGGCGTCGGCGGCGGCGATCGTCACGACGTCGTTCGACGGCGCGCCGTGCGACGTGCGGCGCACGAGCAGCGGCGCACCTGGGCGCAGCAGCGTCAGGTCGTCCCCGGTGAGCGGCGCTGCACGCAAGGCCGGCAGCGCGGCCGGATCCGGTTCGGGAAAGGCGAGCGGGATCGCGTTCCACTCGCCGCGGCCGACGACGTCGTCGTGCGTTTCGAACACCGGCGCGGGCGAACCGTCCGCCGGCGGCGCGGCGCCGATCGGCGTGCCCTTCGGGATGACCGCCTCGAGCGGCGCGCCGCGCCCGGTCAGCATGGTGAAGGCGAAGATGGTCTGCGCGGAGAGCGGCGGTTTCGGCAGATACGCGATCGTCCGAGCCAGCAACTCTACGGAGTCCCGATGGGTGGCCGTGCCGAGGAAGCCTTCGTTCGCGATGCGCTCCTGGTAGAACGTCAGCACGTCGCCGACCATCGCCCACGCGTCCAAGAGGGCCTGCACGAAACCGTCGCCCGGATCGATCGGCAACTGCAGCAGCGGGTTCGGGTCGGTGCCGTGCGGTATCACCGGCCCGCCCGCGAGCGAGGACAGCAGCGCATACAGCGTCTCGTGCGTCGCCGCACGGTACGCGAGCGACGTGCGGTGCGGCGGATTCGGGTGCGTCGCATGAAGCCTCACGCCGTCACCGCCGCTTCCCGGAACGCGACACGACAGCGCGCGATGCGGGCGATCTCGTGCACGCCCAGCGTCACGGGCGCGGGCGTGGGCGTGTCGTCCGCCGGTGTGGCGGACGGGGCCGTGCCGGCGCGCGCCAGCCGGGTCACGCGCGCGTCGACGACGCCGCGCACCGACATCGCCGCGGACACGAACGGGCTCGCGAACACGGGTTGGCCGAACGTAGCGGATTCGGATCCCATCAGCGCGCCGATCGCTTCGTCGATGCGCGCGCGCAGCGGCTCCCGCTCGACGCGCGCATCGATCGTCACCGTGAGCTCCGGCTCGATCGTCACGTACGCCGGCGGCAGCACGGCGACGTCCGCGCCGACGATCCGGTACGGTTCGAGCGCCGCGCGCACCGATCGCAGAAACGCCGCGTCCTCGGGTTTCCCGGCCTCGCCTTGGACGAACACGCGCACGGTCTTCCAGCTCCCGGTGAACGTGGTGTCGGCCGCCACGGCGCGCACGCCCGGGAGCTCGCGTGCCACGGTCACGTAGTCGCCGGCGACGACGGCGCGGCGCAGCGCGCGGATCGCGTCCGGCGCCGCGCGGCGCACGTCGTCGACGTCCTGCGGCAGGTTGCCGCCCGCGGGCGGAAGCGGGTTGCGCACGCGCACCCTCGACGTGCCCGTCTCGAACAGCTCGAGCTCTTCTTGCGAGGCCGGCATCGGAACGGTGATGCTGTCGAATCCGAGCGGCGCCCGCAGACCGTTGCCGATGCGGTACTCGGCGTGAAATTGCGAACCGGGTTCGGGCGAGCGGCCGTGAACGTCGTCGCCGAAGCGCAACACCGGCGTGCGGTCCGACTCGACCTCGACCACGAACACGCGTGCGTCGCGATTCGCCGCGAGCAGGTCACGCGCCGGCGACCAGCGGTGCGTCACGCCGGAGCGCCGCGCGAATCGCTGCTGCAGCTGAATCTCCGGCACGGCCTTGTAGGGCTTGAGGTCCGTCAGCGCGCTAGCCGGCTCGTTCCGCGCTGCCTTCGCGTCGTACGGCACGACGAACGTGACGTCGCCGAGCAGCAGCCGCGGGCGGTACGCGCCGCGGGCCGGCACCTCCGTCAGATCTTCTTCGCGCGGTTCGCCGTGATCGGCGGGTACGTTGTTGCCGAGCGCGCGCGCAAGCCCGGTGACTCGCGTCTCGCCCGCGCCGACGCGTCCCGTGACCGGGAGCGCGAACGCGAGCGCGTCTTCGTCGTGCCAGCGAATCTGCATGATGTCGACGCCGCGCAGCGCGTCGCGCGTACGTTCGGGCGCTGCGCGGAGCCGCACGGCTTGGCGCAGCCGCGGATCGGCATCCTCGGCGCGCCCGGTCTGCGGGCTCGCGGCTTGCTCGAAGATCAGCACGTCGCCCCGTTCGAGCTGTGGCTCGGCGCCAGCCTCGATGAGCAGCGCGGCGCTCGTCGCGCCGGCCGCGAGCGTGTACCGGTCCCTGCCGTAGTCGTACACCGCGAAGGTGTTGTGCACCGCCAGCAGTGTCGTCGCCTCGAGCGTGAGAAACACGGCGCTCACGCCGCGCTCGCCCGCCGCGTCGTCTTCCACGGTCGTCACCGGGAACCGCGCGCGCAGCGGCATGCTCGCGTGCGGGACGTCGAAATGCAGCCACACGCGTGGCGTGCAGCCTTCATGCATCCGGTATTCGAGCAGCCGCGCGTGGCGGCGCACCGACGTGCGGAGGCGCGCGGTGTGCAAGTAGGCTTCCGTCGCGACCGCGTCCTGATAGTAACTGAGGTAATCGCCCGCGTACGCGAGCAGCTCGACGAGCGCGACGCCCTCGTCGGCCGGGTGGCGTTCGGTCCAGGCCGGCAGCGTCGCGGCCATGCGATCGAGCATGAGCCGCCGGAAACCCGCGTAGTCCTTGACGAGGTAGTCGACGTCCGCCGACGTGCTGCCGGCTTCGGCCGGCGGAGGCGCAGCCGGTTCGACCTCGTCGCCGCCAGCGGCCGGCGTCAGGTGCACGCTGACCGCGTCGAAACCGGGCGCGACGTTCGCCAAGCCCACCAGCCGCAGCACGACGCGTTCGGCGACCGGCGGCGGCGCATCGTCCGCTCGCGCGAGGACCACCCGCACGACGTGCCGTTCCCCGCGGGCCCGCTCCATCCGAAGCACGCTCCAGCCGCGCGCGGCGTGCCCTTCGAGCCGGAGCGGCACGCGGCGCAGCTCGTCGTCGGCCGGCACCGGCGCTTTCGCCGCCGCGACGTCCGGCGCCGCCGGCACGAAGTGCAGCTCGACGATCGTGTGCTGCGCGTCGTGCACGACGCGCGCGCCGTCGACGCCGCGCAGCAGCGCGTCGCGCGCGACGAGCAAACGGTCCGCGGCGCGATCGCGGGTCACGACACGAACTCGTCCGTGCGCCGGTCGCGGCTGCGCACGTCGACGTACTGCACGGCGATGGTCAGCGTGCCGTCGCCGACGTCGACGTTCACGCGCTCGACGATGATGAGATCGCCGAGCCAGGTCTGCAGCGACGCGCGGACGAGCGCCTGCGTCGCGGCGACGACCTCGGTGTTGCCGGCCTCGAACACGAGCAGGTCGATGGCGCAGCCGAAGTCGGGGCGGTTGACGCGCTCGCCGGGCCGCGTGAAGAGCACCTGCTCGATCATGTCGCGGAGGTGGTCGGCTGCGCCGGCCTGCACGAGGCCCTCACCGGCGACGCGAAGCGGAAACGAGATCTGCATCGTCAGAGCACCAGGGGTACCTGACCGTCGATCAGCAGCGCCGGCGCGACGTTCGTCGCGGCGGTGATCTCGAGCGCGGGCGCAGTGATCGCGATCGCGGCGCCCGCGGTCATCTCCAGGGCCGCTCCCGAGGTGATTGCCATCTCGGCGCCGGCGGTGATCTCGAGCGCGGCGCCGGCGGACACCGCCATCTCCGCGCCCGCGGACAGCTCCATGGCCGCACCCGCGCTCATCCCGATCTCGGCGCCGGCCTCCAGCGTGTACGCCGCTTCGGTGACGATCTCCATCGTCGGCGATTCGATCGCGATCGACTCCTCGGTGAAGGTCGTCGTGGTCGGCGCGATCTCGATCTCGATCGCGGGCGCCGTCATCGCGATGACGCCCGGCGGGTACGTCAGCGTGATCCCTTCCTCGGTGATCATCGAGATGATCGCGGGCTCGGCGTTGATCACGATGCCGGCCGAGTTGAACGTCATGGTGAGCGGCGTCGCGACGGCCGGCGGCGAGCAGATGATCTTGATGCCGCCCTCTCCCAGCGTGTCGTCGAACTGCATCGTGATGAACTTCGTCTTCCACACGTGCTGGGTGGGCAGCGCGACGAACTCTTCCATCAGCTCGCCTTCGCCCCAGAAACAGCCCGACCAGATCGGCCGCATCGGGTCGCCGCCCTCGAACTCGATCCACACGTTCGCGCCGATGTCCGGCATGTTGTAGAACCCCACCTGGATGCCGGCGTACGGAACGCACGGCATGCACCAGTTGTCGAGCGCGGCGGGGACGGCCGCCACCTCGGCGAGGATGCGCCCGAGCATCAGCGGGTCGACGTTGAGCGTGCACTTGCCGCGGTACTTGCCGTAGAAGCGGCGGAAGGGCGCGCCCAGCACGTTCGCGTCGTGGCCGGCGCTCACGGGATGACCGCCGGAACCGCGCTGCCCGTGCCTTCGCGCGAAAGCTGGAAGCTCTGCTTGTACGAGCCGCGCGCGATCGTGTGTTTCACCGAATTGACGTAGTACAGGCCGTCGTAGGTGTAGCCGGCCCCACGCACGGCGACGATGCCCGGCACGTCGAGGACGTGGCTGTAGCGCAGCGTGTCGACGGTCCCGTCCGCGGTGACGACGCGGTCGACGGAGAGGTCGGTCTGCGACTGCGCGTACGCCAGCGCTTCGACGCCGTCCCAGCGCGGATCGGTATAGAGCAGCGTGCGCACGAACGGCAGTTGGAAAGGCAGGGCGGGCTCCGCGGCGAGCGGCGGCAGCCGCGTCGAGACCACGGTCGCGATCGGGATGTCGACCTCCAGCTCGTCATCCTGCGTCTGGCCGAGGTAGACTTCCGGCGCCAGACCGTCGTAGGCGAAGCTGATCTGCTCGACGTTCGTCGCGGGTCCCATGTCGACGGTCAGCGCGGACTGCGGCAACGTGGAGCGCGGCGGCGGCCCGAAATAGAACACGTTCGTGCCCGGCGTCGAGCCGGGCCGGATCAAGAACACGTAGCCGTGCTTCTGCGCGAGCTTGTTCACGTACGCGCGGTCCGTCTCGTTCTGCTGCGGCGTCCACTCGAGCGGGTCGGTGACGATGTCGGACAGCGTGGGGATGATGATCGGCTCGAACCCGAACATCATGAACTGCGCGCAGATCGCCGCCACGATCTCGGCGTCGCCGAAGCTCGGGTACGAAAGGGTTTTCTCGATGAGGTCCATCGCGACGCCGACGTCCTCCCCGGTGACGGTGATCGTCGACGCGCCGGATTCCCGCGTATGGGCGAGCTCCTGGCGGGTGATCAACCCGTCGATGAGGACGTGCGGCACGGTGTCGACGGTGACGACGACGATCACCCGGTTGCCGATCGCGACCGTTTTGTCGAACAGCAGCGGAAAGTCCGGCTCGGCGAGCGGCGTGCTGCGATCCGCGTTGAACTGCAGCTGAAACGTCGACGGCCCTTTGTCGTTGTGCGTCACGTCGACCGAGGCCAGCGCCTCGACGACCGACGAGCTGACGGGGCTCGGAAGAACCGTTCCGGCCAGCAGCGTGAGCTGGATACCGTTCCCGTTCATCGGATCGCCAGCGGATGGGGCACGCGCAGCCTGCGGCCGCGCGTTTCGTCCACGAAGTCGAACGGGTCGACGCCGTCGTTGGCGTCGAGGAGCCGCCAGAACTGCTCGGAGTCGCCGATCAGCCGTGCGGCCAGCAGATCGAGCCGCATGCCGGCGCGCCGCGCGTCCACCCGCGTCAGCTCGGCCACAGCCGCGCTTTGCGGGACGAAGCGCCGCAGCAAGTACTGCACCTTGCGGCCGTCGGCCTCGGTGAGCACCGACGTCTTGACGGCGGCGTAGCGGCTCTTGCGGTTGGTGATCACGGCCGTCAGCCCAGCGTCACGCCGCCGAGCGGCGCTTGGCTGTTGGTGATCGCGCCGCCGGCGAGCGACGCGAGGTTGCTGTGGTAGGCGAAGAACAACTGGTAATCGGGATTGCTGACCGACACGTCGGAGTACGTGAGCACGCGCAGCTCGAGCGTGACCGTCGCGCGGATCGGGTTGAGCCGCGAGTCGAACTCGTCCTCGGAGATCGAGTAGCTCTCGATGCGCACCGGCAGCACGCGGTTCGGTCCCCACACGAAGATGATGCGCGGGGCCGTCATCGGCTCGATCTCCATGGTCCCCTCGGCGTAGAGCGTCGTGTCGAGGTTGACCTGCGACAGCGCCGGATACGTGAGCTGCTCGAGCGCGGCGAGCTGCGGCGCGATCCCCAACTGCACCGTCTGCGCGTCGCCGGCCGCCAAGCCGTCCGTCGCGTCGATCTCGACCTCGACGGTGATCGTCTGCGTGGGCGCCGAGGTGTAGCGCACCGCCTGCGACCGGTCACCCTCCGTGCCGCCGACGATCTGCGGCCGCAGTTGCCGCTTGAGCGCGTGCGGGTTGTACTGAAAGAGAATGATCTTCGGAACCCGATCGAGCGCCGCGATCGAGACGAGCGCGCCGCTGAGGGTGTGCGGTCCGCGTGCGACTTGGGTCATCAGATGGACACCTCGAGTTCCGAAGGATCAGCGCGGCCGCGGCGGGCCGGCGTGGGGCGCGACGCGGTCGTGGACGGCGCGCGCGACCGCGTCGTGCACGTCGTCTCCGCCGGTGAGACTGCCGCCGTCGAGCAGCCGAACGATGTTCGCGCGGATCGCCTCCTGCGCGCGCAGCCCGCCGCGCGCGCCCGCGGGCAGGTGCAGCTCGTCGATGCGCAGCTCCAGGCGGCGCTTCATGCCGACGCTCCGGTGCGCGCCGGCTCGAGCCAGCCCGCGACTTCGCTTTCCGCGAGCGTTCGGTCTAGCTTGCGGTACTCGCTGCGCGCGGCGTCGAGGACGTGGGCCATCGTCACCTCGCGGTGCTGCGCCGCCGCACGGAACGCAGCATCGAGCGCGATGCTGCGAATGTTCCCGCCCGTCGCGGTGAGACGCGCGAGCTTGGCGGGATCGATGTCTTGCGCCGGGGTGCCGGCCGGAAACGCGCGCCGCCAGATCGCCTCGCGATCGGCTTGACCGGGAAACGGAAAGTCGACGATGAACCGCAGGCGACGCACGAAGGCGGGATCGAGCGCGTCCTTGATGTTCGTGGTGAGGATCGCGAGCCCGCGGTACGACTCGACGCGCTGCAGCAGATAGCTCACCTCGACGTTCGCGTGCCGGTCGTGGCTATCTTTGACCTCGCTGCGCCGCCCGAACAGCGCGTCGGCTTCGTCGAACAGCAGGATCGCGCCGCCGGCGTCCGCCGCGTCGAAGACGCGCCGCAAATTCTTCTCGGTCTCGCCGATGTACTTGCTCACGACGGCGCTGAGGTCGATGCGGAACAGATCGATGCCGACCCGCGCGGCGATCGTCTCCGCCGCCAACGTCTTGCCGGTTCCGCTCGCACCGGCGAACAGCGTTGCGATGCCCAAGCCGCGGTCGCTCGACGCCGCGAACCCCCACGTGTCGTAGACGAGCGCGCGGTATTCCACTTGCTCGATGATCCGTTCCAGCACGGCGCGCGTCTCGTCCGGAACGACGAGGTCGTCCCACGGCGCCCGCGCCTCGATGCGCTCGGCGAGCTCTTCCAAGCGCGGGCGCGCGAGCACGCGCGCACTCTCCCACAGCGCCTGACCGCTCGGACGCGGGCCCGCGGCCAGCCATGCACGGCCGATCGCCGCGAGCGAGAAGTCGTACTGCGACGCGAGCCGCGAGCTGATCGCGGCGGCGTCGCGCTGCTTGCGCAACAGCGCGTGCCAGCGCGCCCGCTGTTCCGACCGGCGCGGGCGCGCGACGTCGAACGGCAGGAGCGGGCGGACGTGGCCGCGGCGGCGCTGCGCCGTCCCGATCACGAGCGGGCCGGCAAACCGTTCGACGAAGCGCGCGATGGTCGCGTCGCGCGCCGCGTCGCCGCCATCGATGTCGTCGCACTCGAGCAGCACGCATCCGCCGCGCAGCACGATGTGGCGTTCGCACAGGCGAATCGTCGTGTCGAGCTCGGCGATCGGCGCCGGCAGCGAGGTCGCGCGCAGCACCATGAGGTCGACGTCGTGCCGCGCCGCGAGGGTGGCCGCGATGCTGCGTTTCGCGAGCACGTCGTCGCCGACGAGCTGGATCACCGGCCGTGCCGCGTCATCGGCTTCCCACAGCACCGCCATGCGGTCGACGAGCCGCCGCTGCGTCGCCGACAGATCGGTGTCGATGTCGATCGCCGGCTCGACGACGGTCACCAGCCGCGGGTCGAGGTACGACGTCCCGGTCAGCACGTTCAGGACGGTTTCGTCGATCTTGAGCTGCGCGCCGACGAGCGACGGATTCGGGTCGACCTCGATCAGATGCCAATGGCGCAGCGGCGCGGGCCGGCCGAGCGACGACCACGCGCCGTCCGGAAACGCCGCGAGCGCGAGCGAGAAGGTCGGGTACGCGCGCGCCGGATCGCCGTTCGCGCGCGCGCAGAGCGCCGGGATCCCGCCGTCGAGCTCGACGCCGGCTGCGGCGACGAGCACGTCGCACTCGAACGGAGTCAGCCCGAAGCGGTCGCGCACGAGCGCCAGCGCGGAGCCGTGGTCGTGCACGTGCGGAACGTCCGGCGGCTCGCCGTCCGCGAAGCGTTCGAGCAACGTGGCGACGCGGCGCAACGCCTCCGACAAGATGCGCCGGTTCTCGAGCAGCCAGACGTCGCGCTCGTCGTTCACGCCGGGACCTCGACCAGCGGCGCGATCGCCGGCCCCGACTGCGCGAGCGCGTACGCCGTGACGCCGGCGCCGGGTGCGTCGATCCAGGCCAGCGGTGCAGCGTCCGCGGACGGGACGACGAACGCCGAACCGGCGAGCGGAACGCGCGTGCGCGCGGCGCCGGTGAACGTGAGCCCGGTGCGGGCGAACTCGGCGCTGAGCGCAGCGGACAACGGCGCGTCGTCGGCCGGCGCGGGCTCCGTCGGTAGCGCGAAGAGCTGGGTGCCGCGCAGCACCGTGCTCGTCGCGGCCGGATCGTCGTCGACGCGCAGCGCGACGGCGTACGTGCCCGGCGGCACGGTGCTCGCGTCGCATGCCAGTGCACCGCCCGGCGCGAGCCCCCACGCCACCGCGAGCAGTTCGCCCGTCGCGCGCAGCGCGATCTGCTGCGTCGCGGACGTGATGCGCCAACCGAATGCGTCCGCGGTCATGGCGTCGCTCGCCGCGATCTCGTCGCCGGGCGCCATGCGGACCGCCGCGTTCAGCGCGGCCGCGAGGTGCGCGCCGACCGGGCCCGCGGCGAGTGGGCCGGCCGCAGCAGGATCGAGCCACGTGACGAGCCCGTCGAGCTCCGCCCCGCCGCGCGGCGCGTCGTCGTCGCGCAGCTCGTAGAGCACGAAATGGTACTGCTGTCGCGGGTCGGGCAGGAACGCAGCCGTGACGCTGAGCGTGCGGCCGCCGGCGGCGCTGCGCTGCGTGAGCAGCGGAGTGCCGATCAGCGGCGCCACCAGCAGCGACGCCGGAAGCGACGGCGCGCCGTCCTGCGGCGCAACTTCCACGGGGATGCGGCCGACGACCGGCGGCGGGACGGCCGACAGCGCGCCGCTGCCCGCCGCGGCGGTCGGCACGAGCGCGCCCGCAAAGCGCAGCGCATCGGTGCCCGCGATGCCGCTGCCGCGCACCGTGACGATGCGGTCGAAGCCCGACACGAACCGCCGTGGTTCGACCGTGTCGATCCGCGGCAGGCGCGCTACCGCGAAACCTCGCAATTCGACGGCGCCGGGCGGCGGCATCGGTGCAGCCTCGGCGTCGAGCACCACGACCGATGCCGCGTACGCCAGCGTCAGATTGTACGGCGTCTGGTAGAACGTGGACCACATGCGCGACAGGTCTTCGAGATCGAGCGAGATCGGCACGATATGAATCGGCTGGACCTCGCGATCGAGCGTCGATCCTGCGAGCACGGACGTGTTCGCGATCGTCGTGCGGATGCGCTCGGCGCTGAGGACCGGTTCCGCGTGCAGCGCGGTGACGACCCGGCCCAGCAGCCGCTGCGGCTCGAAGGTCTGGTCGTTGCCGTAGAAGCTGAGCACGTACTCGAGGTCCGCTGCGTAGCTCGGACGCTTCACGAGCCGCCCGTCGCCGTTGCGCGTCGGCAGATCTTCGTTGCGCAAGAACGCATTGGGCGCGACGCGATAGAGAAAGAGATGCGCGCCGACGAACGTGGGATCGGGTTGCGGGCGCGCGATGCGAACGTCCGGTGCGTTCGAGAGGCCCGGTACGTCGTGCATCGCGTCGCGCACCAGCGCTGCGATGGACGCGGTCACTGCCGCGATCGCGAGGTAGCTGCTCACGGCGCGCCTCCGCGCCGGCGCGCGTACTCGTCGATCGAAAGGCGCGGTCGCGGGCGCGCGAACACCGGCCGGCTCGGCGCCGCAGGCGCTGCGGGCGCCTCCACGCGGATGCGCCCGATGCTCACGCGCACGATCTGTTCACCCTCGCTCGCCGCACCGTTCGCCGGCTTCGCCGGCACCGGCCGGGGGGCAACGGCCGGCGCGGTCGCGTGCGCAGCCGCGCGCGACGCGGCAGGACGTGCGAGCGCCTCCGAGCGCGCAGCGGGCGTTTGTTGAAGCGACGCACGCGCGAACGAGGCGTCGGCCGCGGAAGCGCGCTCGGCTCGCGACGGCGGCGTTCGCGTTTCCGTGCTCTCCACGGGCACGGGCCGGCCCCACGGTCGGCGCCCTCGGCGGAAACGCGGATGCGGCACGCCGTCCTCCGGCGTGCGCGGCGGCCCGTCGAACGCACGTGCCGGGCGCCGGCCGTGCTCGGTGACGTTCATCGTGGCGAACCGCAGCGCTTCGTCGCCGTCGGCCGCGTGAAGGCTAGGTTCGCGCCACGCCGCAGGCGCGAGCGTCGGCGGCGTTCTCGTGGCGCGCGAAGTGGAACCCTCCGGTACGTCGTGCCCGTGATGAGCATCCACGGTCGTGTGGGCGAATGCGTGCGACGGCGTCGCGCGCGAGCTGGCGCTGTCGCCATGCGACGCGTTCTGCGACGTCTCCGAACGTGCGCCTGAAGACGCCGAAGGCACTGCGGCTCCGAACATCGCTGCGGTCGCGGCCGTTTGCGGCGAGGACGCGGTGTCCGCTCGCGATGCCGGTGCGACGCTTCGATAACGTCGGCGGCGCGGCGATCGCGACACGCTGCAGCGGCGTACCGTCCGGCACCGACGTCGAGGGCGTACGTGATGCTCCGGACGGCGCCGACAGCGATGAGGCCGGTGATGGCGACGGTGACGACGACGACGGCGTTGACGGTGACGGTGATGGCGATGACGACGGCGGTGACGCCAGGACCGACGACGATATCGTGGCGATCGCTACGCGCTGCGGCAGGGTACCGTCCTCGACCGACATCGACGGCGAAAGTGATGACGCGGGCGGCGTGGGCAACGAGACCGGTGACGCAGACGACAACGAGAACGACGACGACGGCAATGCTGACGCTGACGACGACGACGGTGACGCTGATGACGACGGCGGCAACGGTGACGCTGACGACGGCGACGACGACGGTGACGCTGATGACGACGACGGCAACGGTGACGCTGATGACGACGACGACAACGACAACGGGAACGCTGAAGACGACGACGATGAGCTGGACGGCGGCGGTGACGCCGAGGACGACGGCGACGCGTCGATCGTGACGCGCTGCAGCGGCGTAACGTCCGGCACCGACCTGGGCGGCGAAAGTGACGACGCGGGCGATACCGGCAACGGTGACGCAGGCGGCGGTGACGGTGGCGCCGACGACGTGGGAGACGGTGAGGTCCGCGCCGGTGGCGCGAGCGGCGGCGGTAACGCCGGCGACAACGACGCCTGCGGCACTTCACGCGCGACGCGTGGGAACGGCGTATCGTCCGGCAGCGACACGGAACGCGAAAGTGATGCCGCGGACGACGCCGGCAACAGTGCGGCCGGCGACGATGACTCTGACACCGACGACACCGACGACACCGACGACACCGACGCTAGTATTGGCGATTCCGGCGACGGTGACACTGACGTCAGCGGCACCGAAGGCGGTATGGCCCGTGCCGGTGCCGGTGATGTTGGGACCGGCGATTGCGGCGTCGATGAGGCCGGGGATGCTGAGCCCGTCGCGGACGACACTGGCGACGCTGAAACCGGCGACGGTGACGCTGATGCCGACGTCACCGCCGATGGCAAGGACGGTGACGCTGACTCCGACGCCGACGATGTCGCAAACGGTGACGACGCCGGCGGCACGGCAATCGCGACGCGTTGCAACGGCGTACCGTCCGCCACCGGCATGCGCGGCGAAAGCGACGACGCGGACGACGCCGGCAACGGTGAGGCCGGCGACGCTGATGCCGGCGGCGGCACGGACGGTGACGGTGGCTCTGACGCCGACGACGTCGGCGACGCAGGCGATGGTGTTGCTGACGCTGACGACGGCGATTCAGGCATGGCCCACAGCTGAGATACCGCAGACGGTTCCGACGATGCGCGAGTACTGTCCTCCACCGACATCGACCGCGAACGTGATGACGCAGGCGGCGTAGACAACGAGACCGGTGACGCAGACGACAACGGGGACGATGACGACGCCGGCAATGCTGGCGCTGAGGACGACGACGACAACGACAACGGGGACGCTGACGACGACGACGATGAGGTGGACGGCGGCGGTGACGCCGAGGACGACGGCGACGCGTCGATCGTGACGCGCTGCAGCGGCGTAACGTCCGGCACCGACCTGGGCGGCGAAAGTGACGACGCGGGCGATACCGGCAACGGTGACGCAGGCGGCGGTGACGGTGGCGCCGACGACGTGGGAGACGGTGAGGTCCGCGCCGGTGGCGCGAGCGGCGGCGGTAACGCCGGCGACAACGACGCCTGCGGCACTTCACGCGCGATGCGTGGGAACGGCGTATCGTCCGGCAGCGACACGGAACGCGAAAGTGATGCCGCGGACGACACCGGCGCTAGTATCGGCGATTCCGGCGACGGCTTCGCCGGCGACGGCGACACTGACGACAGCGGCACCGAAGGCGGTAAGGCCGGTGCCGGTGATGTTGGGACCGGCGATTCCGGCGACGATGAGGCCGGTGATGCTGACCCCGGAGCGGACGACACTGGCGACGTTGAAACCGGCGACGGTGACGCTGATGCCGACGTCACCGGCGACGGCAAGGACGGTGACGGTGACGGTGACTCCGACGCCGACGACGTCGCAGGCGGTGACGACGCCGGCGGCACGGCAATCGCGACGCGTTGCAACGGCGTATCGTCGGCCATCGACATGGACGGGGAAAGCGACGGCGCGGACGACGCCGGCAACGGTGAGGTGGGCGACGCTGATGCCGGCGGCGGCACGGACGGTGACGATGGCTCTGACGCCAACGACGACGTCGGCGACGGTGACGCAGGCGATGGTGTTGCTGATGCTGACGACTTTGAATACGGTGATACCGCTGCCAGCGGCGCTGACGGTAGTACCGACGATTCCGGCGACGGCGAGGCCACGAACGCCGGTGAGGCCGGCAACGGTAGTTCGGACGCCGACGGCACCGAAGACGGCGACGCCGGCGGCGGCGACGCTGGTGCCGACGCCCGTGGCGACTCCGACGCTTCCGACAACGCGGGCGATTCACGCGTGGCCGACCGCTGCGATACCGCAGACGGTTCCGACGATGCGGGCGTACCGTCCTCCACCGACATCGACCGCGAACGTGATGACGCAGGCGGCGTGGGCAACGAGACCGGTGACGCAGACGACAACGAGGACGACGACGACGGCAATGCTGACGCTGACGACGGTGACGCTGGCGACGACCTCGGCAACGGGGACGCTGAAACCGTCGACGATGAGGTGGACGACGGCGGCGGTGACGCCGAGGACGACGGCGACGCGTCGATCGTGACGCGCTGCAGCGGCGTAACGTCCGGCACCGACCTGGGCGCCGAAAGTGATGACGCGGGCGATAGGGGCAACGGTGACGCGGGCGACGATGACTCTGACACCGACGGCACCGGCGCTAGTATTGGCGGCACCGAAGGCGGTAAGGCCGGTGCCGTTGCCGGTGCCGGTGATGTTGGGACCGGCGATTCCGGCGACGATGAGGCCGGTGATGCTGACCCCGGCGCGGACGACACTGGCGACGCTGAAACCGGCGACGGTGACGCTGATGCCGACGTCACCGGCGACTGCAAGGACGGTGACGGTGACTCCGACGCCGACGATGTCGCAGACGGTGACGACGCCGGCGGCACGGCAATCGCGACGCGTTGCAACGGCGTACCGTCCGACACCGGCATGGGCGGCGAAAGCGACGACGACGTCGGAGACGGTGACGCAGGCGATGGTGTTGCTGACGCTGACGACATTGAAGACGGTGATACCGGTCCCAGCGGCGTTGACCGTAGTACCGACGATTCCGGCGACGGCGAGGCCACCAACGCCGGTGAGGCCGGCAACGGTAGTTCTGACGCCGACGGCACCGCAGACAGCGACGCCGGCGGCGGCGACGCTGGTGCCGACGCCCGTGGCGACTCCGACGCTTTCGACAACGCGAGCGATTCCAAGATCGCGGGCGATTCACGCGTGGCGGACAGCTGAGATACCGCAGACGGTTCCGACGATGCGGCCGTACCGTCGTCCACCGACATCGACCGCGAAAGTGATGACGCAGGCGGCGTGGGCAACGAGACCGGTGACGCAGACGACGACGACGTCGGCAACGGTGACGCTGAAGACGACGACGACGACGAGGTGGACGGCGGCGGTGACGCAGGCGATGGTGTTGCTGACGCTGACGACGTTGAAGACGGTGATACCGCTGCCAGCGGCGCTGACGGTGACGTTGACGGTAGTACCGACGATTCCGGCGACGGCGAGGCCACGAACGCCGGTGAGGCCGGCAATGGTAGTTCTGAGGCCGACGGCACGGAAGACGGCGAAGCCGTCGGCGGCGACGCTGGTGCCGACGCCCGTGGCGACTGCGACGCTTCCGACAACGCGGGCGAGTGCGGCGTCGCGTTTGATTGCGGATTCGGAGCCGACGCTGCGGAAGAGACGAGCGCGGCCGGTTCGGTCGACGACGGCTGATCGATCGGCTGCACGTGCGCGCTGGTCGCCGGAAGCAACGTACCGTCGTCCGCATGGGCGTGTGCGTCGCTTCCGTCGCCGGCGCGCGGCAGCGTCACCGCGCCGTCGACGTGGCGGTAGAGCGACGCCGCGAGCGCGATTTCGTCTTCGTCGTGCGGCACGGGCGCGGTGTAGAACGCGGCCCACGTGTGCGCGCCCAGACCGTCGCCGGAATCCGGGCGCAGATCGGGCAGCGCGTCGAAGCGTGACGCGGCGCGTGGCCGAATCGCCTCCGGCGGCGCGACGGCGGCGCGCGTGAGGCGATCGAGGACGCCGTCGTTCACGACGCGCGGTCCAGATAGAACCGGCGCCGGATCCCCGTCATCGCGAGGATCGCGCCCTCGGACCAGCCGTAGCGCTTCGCGAGCAGCTGCACGTGTTCGAGGATGCGGTGCGTTTGCGTCGTCAGCTCCGACCACAGAAAGCTCACGATGTCGAAGGGGGCCGCCCACTCGTGTTCGCACGCATTGCACGCGAACGCCATCGACGTTTCGGCGAACGGGTCGGCGTCCTCGAGTGCGCCGGCGATGCGCGCAGCGTCGTCGGCGTTTAGCGCCGGAACGGCGATCGCGCCCGACTCCGACGACGCGGCGACGGCGAGACGCTGGGCGAGCACCGTGCGCGCCGTGTCAGCGTGTTCCGAGACCACGGCAGCGAGATCCGCCGACGTGGCGGGCCGGCACGCGACGCGCAGCGCGTCGGCGAGCTCCACCGTGAACTCGCGCGACGGCGCGGGCGGCAGCGTCGCCGCCTGCGGACACATGTCGAGCAGGTCGAACGCGAACTCGAGCGGGGTCGCGCAGTGCGGGCAGACGATCATCGCCTCGACGGCCGAGCCGAAGAGCCGCACGCGCAGCGCGAACAAACGGATGTTGCGCTCGCCCACGCTGAGCGCGGCGAGCTGGTCGAACGAACGGTCCGAGAACGCCGGCGACAGCATGAGCAGCGCGCGATACCAGGGAGCTCGGTCGAAACCGAGCTCCCACACGCGCACGAGTTCCGCCGCCGACGGCGTTCTCACCGATCAGATCGTTGCGGGGTCGAGGAAGCCTTCTTCCGTCGGCTCCGTAACCGCCTGGTCGCGCTCCCAGCCTTCGTTCTCGAGCTTGATGGACGAGATCGCGATCGCGTTCCCGATCCCGTCGAGCTCGGGCATCGCCTGGTACTCCGAAACCCAGCAGCGGTACACGTTGTACCCGAGCGTTTTCTGCCCGGCTTCGTTGTAGAGCTCGATCGTGATGTCTTTGCGGAAGTCCTTGAGCGACACGTCGGACGTTCCGTCGGTGAGCGACTTGTGGTAATCCCACACTTTGTTCGCCCACTGCTCGAAGGTGTTGTCGTGCGTGACGCCCTGCTCGAGCGTGATCGGGTCGTAGGTCGACTGGCCGGGTGACACGCGGACGACGCTGGGATCGCCGCCCGCCCGGAACTTCACGACCTCGGTCGAGCGCCGCAGCATGCTGACTTTGTTGACGCCCAGGACGTAGACGCCGTCGATCTTGACTTTGAAGCGAAAGTTCTTGTACGGGTCGTACCGGTAGGTATTGACCTTGAACATCGGGGCTGGCATCGCGTGCTCTCCTTAACCCGGGGTCTGTCCGGCGAGCTGGGCAATCTTGAGGACGACGAACTCCGCCGGCTTGACCGGCGCGAACGCCACGACGACGTTGACGATCCCCTTGTCGATGTCGCTCTGCAGCGTCGTCGACTTGTCGCAGGTGACCGAGTAGCCGTAGAAGGCGCCTTGGCGCGACAGGTCGGCCATGAAGGTGCCGACGCTGAGCCGCAGCTGCGACCACAGCGTTTCACCGTTCGGCTCGAACACCGCCCACTTGGTGCCGCGATAGAGGCTTTCTTCGATGTACAGCGTGAGGCGGCGGACCGGAATGTACTTGTAATCGTCGGAGAATACGTCGGCGCCGCGCAGCGTGCGCGCGCCCCAGATGACGGGCCCGATGATCGGGAAGTAGCGGATCGCGTTGATACCGAGCGGGTTCAGCACGCCGTTTTGCGCGTCGGTCATCTTGACGTCCAGGTCCGTGACGCCCTCGAGTCCCGTCTCGATCCCCGCCGGCGCCTTCCACACGCCGCGCGTGATGTCGGTCTGCGCGAACTGGCCCGCGATGGATCCGCTCGGCGCGAACAGCTCCGGCTTGCCGTTCAGCTCCATATCCGGTTTCCACACGAACGGGAAGAACACGGCCGCGTTGCGTCCGCCGTCCTCCGTCGTGACGTCGACGTCCGTCGGCATGATCGAACCGTAGTCGCCCTTCCGCGCAGAGTTCGCCCACGGTGCGGGCGGATCGCAGATGAGCATCGCCCGGCGCTTGGCGCAATACTCCGCGGCTTCGGCGTAGACGCTGGTGTCTTGTCCGTTCAGCCCGCCTTCCTCGGCGCGCAGATCGGGCGGGATGCACATCAGGTTGAACAGATCGACGTCTTCGAGCGCGTACATCGCCGTGCGCGCGTCTTCGTCTCCGACGAAGTCCGCCGGTTCCAACGCTCCGGAGTCGGCGCCGCCCGTTGCTGAGATCGAAACGGGTTTCTGCTGCGGAGTAAACTGGAACGTGCCCCCGTAGGCACTGAACGACCAGGGCTTTTTCTCCGGATTGACCTTTATCAGCAGCGACTGCGCGTTGATGACGCGATCGATCCGCGTCGGCGACTCGACGCCGTTCACGGTTACGCCGGTATAGCGTTCCGTGGCGGCTTGTTTTCCCTTCGCGGTATACGTCACGGTGACGTTGAAGAGGTCGGTGCCGCTGATGCCGTAGTGTTCGTACGGCTTCGCCGCCTGATCGGCGAGCTTCGTACCGAAGCCTTGATCGGCGCCGTTGAGGAGCGTGACGTTCGCCGGGGGGGCGACCGTGAGCCCTTTGGGCGGAGCCGTGATCTGCTGGAACGTTATCTCGTTCCCGGCTGCGCCCGCCGTCGCGGCAACGAGCGTCAGCTTCCCGGTGGCCGCGTCGAGCGTTACCGGCTTGAGCACGCCGTTCGGGCCGGCGAACTTTGCGTTGAATGCATCGGCGAGTTTCTTCGCCACCGTCGGCGCATCGTCGCCGGTCTTGACGTCGACCGAGGCGAGAATCGGTCGTCCGCCCGTAACCGCCAGCTGGTACGCGATGGCGCCGTCGGCGGTAGCCGGGCCGCCGGCTACGGTGAGCGTGGTCGTCGCAGCATCCGGCGTCGCATTGAGGCCGCCCGCGAACTTTCCACCGGTTGTGGCGGGCGTCAGCGTGACGTTCGCCGACTGGGTGGTGGGCGCTGCGATCGTCGCGGCGTCGTTCGCGGATTTTCCGGTACCCGCGGTCACGATCGTGACCGTCGCCGCGGTGTCGTCTGCTCCCTTCGACGCGGTCGCCGTGCCGAACCCGAGGGCATTGGTGTTGTTGAACGCGTTCGCCAACCCTTGCGCGACCTCGAACGCCGTCGTCTCCGAACCATTTGCTGCGTACGTCACCAAGACGGCGGTTCCGCCGTTCGGGGTGACGTTGAACGTGAGCTTCTCGCCTGCGGTCGGCTTCTTGACGAATGTGACGTTTAGTTGCGTGCTGGCCGGCGTGGCGCCGGGCGTGCGCAGGCCGAGGTAGTCGAAGGCGATCGAAAGGTTGTTGCCCCACGTGCCGGGTCCGATCGCGGAGATCGGCGGCCCGCCGGTGAGCGCCCCGAACGTCGCGGTCCCGGCGACGGCTGCGTCGGCGCTTTCGCCGGGCTCGCGGTGGAACGTGCGCACGACGATCGCCTGGCCACCGCCGTTGAGAAAGAAATCCTCGACCGCGTACGTGAGCGGATAACTGTACGCGCGCCCGCCGAAAAACCGTTCGAAGTCGGCGAAGCTGAAACACGTCTTCGGCTCGTCGACGGGACCGGCCAGCGTGCGGCCGACGAACGCGGTGATCGACGTCGGGACGCCGACGATGGTATGACTGCCGCTCGAGATCTCTTCGATATAGACCCCGGGGTAAGTCGGGCTAACTGGCATCGCTACTCCTCGCTCCACAGACGATGAGGGGATGCCGCCGCAGCCGCCGGTGTACGTTTGGAAATGCACCGGCGACTCGTCACTATGGACGAAGGCCCTACCCCGCACCTGCCGACTTGGACGACCAGCCGGTCGGCGCAGCGTTCTTGGGCAGGACAAGCGCCACCTTGGAGTTTTTCACCGCAGCCGGCGCGCGTCCGCGTCCATTTGTCCTATAGCGCACGTTTGCGTCGCCATCTCCACGAAGGATATGCTCGGGTTGGCTAGATAAGGGACCGTCCTCATGTCGAAGAGAGCCCGCTCCGCACCGCCCGAGGTTTTCATGTCTACACTTCCGAGCGTCCCGATCACGACTAACGACGATCTGACGACCACCTGGCACGACCTGCTCGCGTATCTCAGCGCCGCGGAACGCGGCGGAATTCTCGAGCTGCCGGACATCAGCGACGTCGCCTCACTGCCGAAGACGCTTCAGTCGCTCGTGACGTCCTATCCCAAGATCATTCCGTTCATCGCACAAGTCGGGCTCGCGATCGGTTGGGTCCCGATCATCAGCGATTTCGCGCTGGCGTCGCTACCGGCAAAGATCAAGGACGAGGTCACGCGGGCGCGAGCAGTGCAGCACCTGCGCAACTCCGCGGGCCTGAACCTCACGCCGGCGATCGCGCTCATCATCGCGCAAGCGAACTCCGACGCCGGCGCCGCGAACTTCGCGCTCGACGACACGCCGCTCGGAACGCCGCTCGGGCCGCCCGTCGCGGGCGCCCCGTGGACGCACTCGTAAATCCAGACGTACGTTTCCCGACCGTCAGCGCCGACGGCCGGCGGTTAGCGGCCTTCTTCGGCGTCCTGTTCGTCGAGATGTGACTTCATGTCGTCGAGCACGTAATCGTTCGCAGCCTCGCGCTGCGCGTCCGAGACGTGCTCGTCGAAATATTTCGTGAGGTCGGCGTCGCTCGCGCCGTCGCGGATCAGCTTGTCGAAGTCGTCGACCGAGACGCCGGCGCGGTCGAGGAAGCCGGTCGACAGCCCGCAGTACGCGATGTACTCGCCTTCGGTGCCGGCGTGGTCCGCGCGCACCTTGTCGGCGAGCCGCGCCAGCCATGCATAGCGGCCGAGCATCTCGCGCCCGCTACGGGGCGGCGTGGTGTCGAGATCGAGCGCGGTGACGTTCATCTGCGAGTTCTACCCCGTTCGCGGCGCCGGTCACGGGCGGATTGCGGCGTACGCTGCGAGCAGCGTGCCGAGCAGGAGGATCAGCAGGCCGCCGATGCGGTTGTGCGCCACCCATGGGGGCGAGTCGAACGGCGCGCCTGCGCCGATGATCCGGTAGAAGCGCTGAAGCGGTTGCGGCAGCATCGTCACGACGCGTTCTTGCGAGCGTGCCAGCGGTCTTGCGAAGACCGCGACGGCCAAACCCATCAGCGCGATCCCCGCGCCGGCGGCGACCAGCTCGTTCATCGGGCGACGTCCGCGCGCGTGTGGCGTGCCATCCACGCTGCCAGCGTGTCGAGCACACGCGCGTCGATGCGCGCCGGGACCGTGAGGTATTGCTTCACCGCGGCGAGCGGGGTTTGCGGCTTGCTCGACACGATCGCTTCGAAGAGGTGGTTGTCGTTCGAGAACGTGCGCACCGTGACGTCCGTGTTCGCCGTGCGCGCGGCGTTCGCGAGCCGCGGCAGGTCCTTGGCGGACACTTGCGCGTCGCCTTCGCCTTGCAGCATGAGGATCGGCGTGCGCACGCGCGCGATGTCGACGACCGGGTCGACGTCGATCGACGAGCGTAACCATGCGTCCTTCGCATCATTGCCGTTGGTGATTTTGTCGAATGCCGCGAGCTCTTGCCGCTCCATCGCGGCGCGCTCCGCCGGCGGGACGCCCGCGAGTGCCTGCTGCATCAACACTTCGCGCAGCGGCAGCGACGGCGGCGCCATCAAGATGATTCCGGCGACGCCGGGCTCTTGCGATGCGACGGTCGGAACGAGCTCGCCGCCTTCGCTGTGGCCCAGAAGATACACGTGCTTGGGATCGACCTGTTGCTGCGCGCGCGCGAACCGGTACGCGGCTTTCACGTCCGCGAGCAGGTCACCGCGCGTACCGGACGTGTTCGCACCGCCGCTCTTTGCGACGCCGCGCTTGTCGTAGCGCAGCACCGCGTAGCCGGCGTTCGACAGCGCGTTGCTGAGCTGCAGGAAGACGGCGTTCGGGCCGATCGTCTCGTCGCGGTCCATCGGGCCGCTGCCGTGCACGAACACGACGGCGGCGAACGGCGCGCGGCCGCGGTCGGGCACGGTCAGCGTACCTGCGAGCACCGTGCCGTCCGCCGACGTGAAGCTCACGTCGCGGCTGGTAAAATGCGGCGCCTGCGTCGGCAGCGGGCTGGGCGCTGCAGGGGACGGCGGTGGGGCGGAACCGGGCGCGGCAGTCGCGGTGAGGCGGAACTCCGCCTGCTGCGACGGGATCGCAACGTCGTGCACGACGTACGTCGCCGGATCGTACCAGTAGATGACGCGAATGCTCGCGAGCTCGAGGGCGAGCTCCACGTCGCTCGCCGGAACGCCGGCCGGACGGCTCGGCAGCGGATCGGTCACCACCTTGCAGACGATCGGCCGCGCACCCCCGAGGACCGCGAGCGTGAACGCCTTCGCACCCGTCGCGTGCAGCACGGCGGGGATCATGATGCTGCCGCCCACGAGGTTGTCGCCGACGAGCTCGAGCGGCGCGGACGGATCGGCCGGGATGTCCAGCGTGCCGCCGCCCGGCACGGTGAGCGTCATCGCGCCTGGTTTCACCGTGACGACGGTGTGCTGCGCGCCGCTCGCGAGGTTGAAGTCGCCGGTGTAGCCCGTCTCGTGCAGCGTCGCCGCGTCGTACCGCGTCGTCGCCGTCGCGGTGGAGCGCGGCACCGACATGCTCACGTTCTCCTTGACGACGACCGTGCCGCGCGTGCTGCCGTCGATCGCGACGGTGCTGCTTCCCAACGGGATGCCGCCGGCCTGGATCGCGTACGAGTAGGTCGCGTCCGGCGGGCGGGGCGCGACGGGCGCCGTTGCCGCAGCGGCGAGGAGCAATGCAGCGTGAAGCATGCGCGTCGGTACTCGGGCGGCCGAGCGCTGTTACGGGTGCGGCGACGACGCGGGCGCGGGCGGCGCGACGACGGGCACGTCGATCGTGTTCGCCGGATCGTTCCACCCTTCGAACATCTGCGTCATCGTCTGGAACGTGCACGTGCGCGGGAGATACGTCGTCTTGTCGTACGTGCACGTCATGGGCGGCATCGACGCGGCCGCAGTCGCATTCGCGCCCGGCGGCATCGGCGGCGTCATTTCGTACACGCCGACGGTCGTGCCGTTCTCGACGCGGTCCGGCAGGATGCGGATGCCGCCCGGCTCGACCATCCTCTTGAGCGCTGCGTCGCTGAAATTACCGCCGCCGGCCGGCACGTCGCTGACGTGCCAGTCGCCGCCGTTCAAGCGCGCGTACATGCGCCCGTCGGCCATCACGACCTCGTTCATCATCGGGCCCATCGCGATCGTCGCCTTCGTGCGCTTCTGCGGGATCAGCACGACGATCGTGCCGCCCATGCCCTGCGTGGAGCTGAGCTGGATGCGGAACGAGTTGACCTTGCTCATCGCGCCGGCGATCTTCACCGCTTCCGGCGAGGGCGCGGTTGCTGTCGCAGCGGGCGCGGGCGACGGCGCCGTTTGCGCGGCGGCGGGCGCCAATCCGAACGCGAACGCGCAACAGCATGCGAGCGCAAAGCGAGACATGTGGACGACCTTTCAACGGCGAGCGTAGACGATCACGAGCGTCCCGCACGCGCCTGAGACGCTCCTGCGGGGCCCGTTCGGTGTACTGTGCGAAACCGTGCGCGTTTCGCGGGCGTCACAACCGAACGATGTCCACGCTCTTCTCTTCCCTGCGCCTGCGCGACGTGACGCTGCGCAACCGTGTCGTCGTCTCGCCGATGTGCGAGTACTCATCCGCCGACGGCTTCGCGAACGACTGGCACGTCGTCCACCTTGGCAGCCGCGCGGTCGGCGGCGCGTCGCTCGTGCTCACCGAAGCGATCGCCGTGACCGCCGACGGGCGCATCTCGCCCGAGGACCTCGGTATCTGGCAAGACGCGCACGTCGAGCAGCTCGCGCGCATCGCGCGCTTCTGCAAGGGCCAGGGCGCCGCGTGGGGGACGCAGCTCGCGCACGCCGGACGCAAGGCGTCCACCAAGCGGCCGTGGGACGGGCAAGGCGCCGTCCCGCTCGACCACGGCGGTTGGACGCCGGTCGCACCCGGGACCGAGCCGTTCGATCCGGCGTACCCCGTGCCGCAGGCGCTCGACGAGGACCGAATCGCCGCGATCGTTCGCGCCTTCGCGGACGGCGCGCGGCGCACGCTCGACGCCGGCGGCTCGGTGATCGAGCTGCACGGCGCGCACGGCTACCTGGTGCACCAGTTCCTCTCGCCGCTGGTGAACCGGCGCACCGACCGCTGGGGCGGCTCGTTCGAGAACCGCACCCGGCTCGCGCTGGAGATCGCGCGCGCGGTGCGCGGCGTGTGGCCCGAGCGGTTCCCGCTGTTCGTGCGGCTGTCGGCGACGGATTGGGTGGAAGGCGGCTGGGACGCCGAGCAGACCGTCGAGCTCGCGAAGCTGCTGCGCGGCGAGGGCGTCGACCTGATCGACGTGACCTCCGGCGGCGCGGTGCCCGTGCCGCCGGGGACGATCCCCGTCGGGCCGCTGTACCAGACGCCGTTCGCGGAGCGCGTCCGGCGCGAGGCCGGGATCTCGACGGGCGCGGTCGGGATGATCACGGAGCCCGCTGATGCGGAAGCGATCGTGGCGGACGGGCGGGCCGACCTCGTCTTCCTCGCGCGCGAGCTGCTGCGCGATCCGTACTGGCCGCTGTTCGCGGCGCGGGCGCTGGGCGCCGAGATCGCCTGGCCGCCGCAGTACCAGCGGGCCGTGGGCGACCGCGCCACGATGCGGGTGCCGGCGCCGGTGTAGTGGCCGTCTACCCGATTTTGTGTATGGGGGGCTTTACGCGGGGTCGTTAGTCTCGTAGGCGAGAGGAGTTCGCCTGATGAGAAGATTTGCGGTCCTGGCCGTCGTCACGGGTGTTATCACGGCTTCCTGTTCGGGAGGCCATAGCGCGAGCACGATCCCGGCTGCCGGCGGCGCGGGGCCGCAGCAGAGCACGATGAGCCTGACGGGCGCGCATACGACCCGGGCCAAATCCGGGATCACGGCGCCGCCGGGCTGGGCGGCGACGGGGACCGGCGCGATCGCGCTGGCGAACGCGGCCGACCTCGGCGAGCTGGCCGCGACGAAGCCGGTCAACGTGACGCTGGGGCTGCAGATGCGCAACGTCGACGCCGTGAAGGCGGCGATCGCGGCCGGGCAGCGGATGTCGCGCGACGCGTTCGTGAGCCAGTACGCGCCGTCGACCGATCAAGTCGCGGCGGCGACGGCGTATCTCCGCAACCAGGGCTTCACCAACGTCACGGCCGCGCCGAACAACATGCTCGTGTCGGCGACGGCGTCGGCCGCGACGGTCGAGAAAGCGTTCAACACGACGCTGCACGGCTTTTCCGTGAACGGCGGGACGTACTTCGCCAACACGCAGCCGGCGTTCGTGCCGACCGCGCTCGGCGGCAACGTCGTCGCGGTGCTCGGGCTGACGAACTTCCCGGGACTCAAGGCGAGCCCGGTGAAGCAGCCGGCTTCCGGCGTGCGGCCCGGCGCGTTCGACGCGAACGGCTCGCCCAGCCCGACCGCGTGCTTGAAGAACGTCAACGTCGCGACGGGCGCGCCCGTGTGCCCGCGCTGGTACGATCCAGCGACGTTCAACATCGCGTACGACGCCGGCTCGACGCCGGCCGCGACCAACACGGAAGTCGCGATCTTCACCGTCGGCGATCCGAGCATCGCGATCAGCGACTTCCAGTACGGCGCGACGCAGTTCGGGCTGCCGCCGGTCGCGATCAATCAGATCCACGTCGAGCCGCAGAGCGCCGACATCACGGGCAACGGCGAGTGGACGCTCGACATGACGTACGTGCAAGGCATGGCGTACAACCTCAAGGCGATCGATCTCTATGAAGTCGCGTCGTTCACGTTCACCGACATGACGGTCGCGTTCAACAAGTGGGCGAGCGACGACCGCGCGCCGATCATGAACGCGTCGGTCGGCGGCTGCGAAGTGTTTCCGTACCAGTCCGGCGACATGCTCGTCGGCGACATGATCCTGGTCGAAGCCGCGGCGCAAGGGCAGACGCTCTTCGCGTCGACGGGCGACACCGGCGGGTATTGCGGCGCCGCGGGCGTCCCGCCCAACGGGGGCGTCGGCGGCGTGCCGATGGTGGAATATCCCGCGTCGTCGCCGTACGCGGTCGCCGTCGGCGGCACCGACGTGTTCAGCAACGTCGACGGCACGTATCTGGGCGAACAGGCGTGGCAATCCGGCGGCGGCGGCCTGAGCCAGTTCGAGTACTCGCCCGCGTGGGAGTCGCCCACGCAGCCCGTCGGGACGACGCCCGTCGGCTACAGCTTCCGCGGTCTGCCTGACGTCGCGTACGACGCGGGCATCGAGACCGGCGCGATCACGTGGATGGGCGGCGTGTCGTACGTCAACGGCGGAACCAGCCTTGCGTCGCCGATGGCGGCGGGCGTGTTCGCGCGCATGCAGAGCGCGCACGGCAACACGCTGGGCTTCGCGCCGCCGCTGCTGTACAGCGTGTACCGCGGGAGCACGCCGCAGCAGATCGCCGGACCGCCGGAGACCGAGCTGATCGGACCGTTCCACGACATCTTGCAAGGCACCAACGGGTTGTACACCTCGCTGCCGCACTACGACTACACGACGGGTCTGGGCAGCCTCGACATCGCGCGCCTCTACGCGGCGCTCGGACGATAGGAGCGCAAACGATGAAGAAGTTACTCGGCATCGCGATCAGCACCGGCTTGCTCACCGCGTCGTGCTCGGGCGGCGGCGTCATGAGCCATCTGCTCCCCGGCGGCGGCACGGGCGCAAGCGCGCACGGGCGCGCGGCGCAAGAAGCGATCGTCGCGCCGGCAGGATGGTCGGCGACGGCGACACGCGGTGCGACGATCCCCGGCGGCGCCGACCGCGGCGCGCTGTCGCCGGCGACGCCGCTGACGGTGCGCGTCGCGCTGAACCTCCACAACGAAGATCAGCTCAAGTCGATCATCGCCGCGCGCCAGAAGATTTCGGCAGCGCAGTTCGGCGCGCAATTCGGCCCGACGCCGAGCGAAACGCAAGCCGTCGTGGCGTACCTGCAGAGCCAAGGATTCACCAACGTGCAGACGAGCGCGCAGCTCGTGAGCGCCGACGGGACCGCGGCGCAAGCGTCGAAGGCGTTCAACACGTCGCTCGAATCGTTCCAGCTGGGCGGCGCTGCCGTGTACGTCAACACGCGGCCCGCGTTCGTGCCGGCGTCGCTCGGCAGCACGGTGAGCGCGGTGCTCGGGCTTTCGAACGCCGCGAAGATGTCGGTCACGCCGAAGCTGCGCACGGCGTCGAACTGCTTCCCGCAGGCAACGCCCAACGGACAGTGCGTGCCGTCGTTCAACGCGCACGACGTGCAGTCGTTCTACGACGCCGGCGGCACGGCGACCGGCTCCGCCACGACGGTCGCCGTCATCGCCGAAGGCGACGTGTCTTCGACGGTGAGCGATCTGGCCTACGCCGAGAACAAGCAGGGTCTGCCGCAGGTGCCCGTCACCGTCGTCAAGGTCGGCCTGTCGAGCCCCGATACGGCCGGCGCCGCGGAGTGGGATCTGGACACGCAGAGCTCCACCGGGATGGCGCAAAGCGTCAGCATGCTCTACATCTACGACACGACGTCGCTGTCGGACTCGGACATTGCCAACGCGTACAGCAAGTGGGTGTCGCAGAACGTCGCGCAGCTCGGCAACTCGTCGTTCGGCGAGTGCGAGTACCAAGCGTGGCTCGACGGTGCGATGAAGGTGGACGATCATCTGTTCATGCAGGCCGCCGCGCAAGGCCAGACGATGTTCGTGTCGACCGGCGACACCGGCGCGTCGTGCGCGCTCGCGCCGACCAACGGCGCACCGATGTCCGGCCCGCCGATGGTGGAGTATCCCGCAGCGTCGCCGTATGCCGTGGGCGTCGGCGGCACGACGGTCGTTTCCAACGCAGCGGACTCGAGCTATGCCGGTGAAACGGCGTGGAACGCGGGCGGCGGCGGGCTGAGCCAGTTCGAGAACTCGACGAGCTGGCAGCAGGCAGTGATCCCGTCGAGCACCGGACTTGCGGCGACGAACTTGCGCGGCTTGCCCGACATCGCGATGGCCGCGGACGCGAACTCCGGTTCGTACACCGTGTACGGCCCGAACGTTCCGGGCATCGGCGACTGCAGCGCGGGCTGCGGGATCGGCGGAACGAGCGAAGCGTCGCCGCTCGCGATGGGTTCGTACGCGCGGCTGATGTCGGCGCACGGCAACGCGCTGGGCTTCGCGGCGCCGCAGCTGTATCGCAACTACATCGAAAAGCAAGCCGGCGCGACGACCGTCACGGGGCCGCCGCCGACGCAGGCGCTGGGCGGTTTCCACGACGTCATCACGGGCGGCAACGGCGCCTACACCGCGTTGACGGGCTACGACTACACGACGGGCTTGGGCACGCTCGACATCACGGTGATGAACGCCCAGATCGGCCAGTAACCGCCGGCCGAAGGCGATCGATCAGACGAGGCGCCGGTCGGGAGACCGGCGCCTCGTTGCGCCGGGAGCACATTCGAGTTGCACACCTCGCAACCGGGATTGGTGCTGCGCACGCGGAATCAGGGCAGCAGATGCGGCAAGCGGAATCCGGCTCAGGCGGACATGACGCGCGGCGGCCGGCCGTGGCGGACCGAGCGTTCCGCCGCGCGTTCTTCTTCCGTCGCATGCGCGGTCGTCGGGATGACTCCGTCGCGCTTCGCGAATTATGGGATTACCGCCCCGCCGGGCGTTGGATGGGGGATACATTGCTCAACGATATCCCTTATGCGGTGATCGGCGGCGTCGCGACTCGCATGTACATGCCCGAGCGCACGACCGCGGACATCGATCTCCTCGTCGACCCTGAGAATTTCGATCGAGCACTGTCTCAACTCGTCGAAAGCGGTTATTCGCGCAAGCCGCAGCCGCTGGAGTTCTCCGATACGCGGCTCGGCTTGATCGGTCAGCGCGTGATTTCCGGCCGGCCGGTCGATATTCTGACGTCGAGTCAGCCATGGATTCACGACGCGGTTGCATCCGTTCGGTGGGAGAACGGGACGCTGCCCATCGTCGATCTCCCGTATCTCGTCGCGCTGAAACTCGACGCCTCACGCAGCGTCGATCAAGGCGATCTCAGCCGAATGCTCGGTTTCGCTTCGAACGACGATCTCGACCGCGTTCGATCGGTCGTACGCCGCTTGCTTCCCGCAGACGTCGAGGACCTCGAGCAGTACATTTTGCTTGGTCGATACGAAGTCGGCAACGAACGTTAAGCGAGACTATTGGATCGTGCCGACCTTCGGCGCGTAGGTCTCGGTGAACCAGATCGCACCGTCCGGGCCGAGCGTGATCGGTCCCGGGCCGCCGTTCGCCGATGGCACGGGATACTCGGTGACCTGACCGCTCGTCGTCATGCGGCCGATCTTGTTCGTGTCGCGCTGGGTGAACCACAGCGCACCGTCGCCGCCCGTGACGATTCCGCCGCGCGGGGCCGAGCCTGCATTGAACTCGCTGTACTGACCCGACGTCGTCATCCGGCCGAGCCAGCCGTTGCCGGCCTCCGCTTCGGTGAACCACAGGGCACCGTCGGGGCCCGCGGTGATGCCGAACGGGCGTATCGCGGCGAGGCCGTAGACCCCGGTGTACGGTGTCGTGAACTCCGTGATCGCACCGGCGGTCGTGATGCGGCCGATCTTCGCCGCGTCGAGCTCCGTGAACCACAGCGCGCCGTCGGGGCCGACGGCGATGGAGCCGGGCTGGCTGCTCGCGGTCGGCACGGGGAACTCCGTGACCTTGCCCGCCGTCGTGATGCGGCCGATCGCGTTCATGGTCCCGTCGGTGAACCAGAGCGCGCCGTCGGGGCCGGCGATGATACTCGTCGGCGTGGAGCCCCTTGTCGGGAGCGGGTACTCCGCGGTGACTTGCCCGGCGGTCGTGATGCGGCTGATCGCGCTCCGCCCGGGATCCGTGAACCAGAGCGCGCCGTCGGGGCCGGCGGCGATGCCGGTGGGCGCGGTGAAGGCGTTGGAAAGCATGAACTCGGTGACGGCGCCGCCCGGCGTGATGCGCCCGATGATGTTGCGGTACTCGGCGAACCAGAGCGCTCCGTCCGGGCCGGCCGCGATGCCGGCGGCAGCCGTTGCCAGCGAGAACTCGGTGACGGTCCCCGGCACTCGCGGCGGCGGGACGGTCGTCTGCGGCGCCGGAGCAGAACCTCCGCCGCCCCCGCATGCCGCGAGCACCATCGAAAGCGTGCAGACGGCAGACGCGCCTGCGATCAGGTTGCGCAACCCCATGCCGTTGACGTTCGCAGCCTGCGGCCTGCCGCCTCGCGCAACGTGAACGGTTTCGTTCAGGGTGTGTGGCCGGCGGCCGCGCCGAGGTGCGCGTCGCGCGCGCGGCCGCGCAGTTCTTCGAGCACGTCGTCACGCAGCTCGACGGGTATTTCCGGCATCCCTGCGGCATTGCCGCCCGCGCGGATGTACGTGACGAGGTCGACGACGTAGCGCGTCGCAATGATCTGCACCGTGCGCATGTCCAGCACTTCGGCGCGCAGACGGTCGAGCACGTTCATCGAGACCTGGAACGCGCCGACCACGTCGCGCAGCGCGTCTGCTTCTTTCACGGCCGCGTCGCGTTCGCGGATCAGCCGCGCTTTCGACACGAGCAGCGGCGAGCTCGCGATCGCGCCGGCCAGCGCGATGATCGCGAGGACGGCCTCGACCGCCATCTTCGTGAACGTGAAGGGCTGCACGTCAGCCGCCGTCTTCTTCGTTCGCCGCGTGCAGGCGTTCGCGCAGGTCCGCGAACGTGAGGCCGTGCAGCAGGGCGCGGCCCACGAGCTCCAGCACTTCGCCCGCGCTCGCGCCGGCGCGCGCGCCGCGGTGCTCGAACAAGTCACGCACCTCGCGGCTCACGCGCGCGCCGACCATCGCCGGGCGCGACCGGCCGTCATGCTGCAGCATTCCGTCGTTCTGCGATTCTTACGACGCGAAGCCGCGCATGCGCGCGATCAGCGTCTCGCGCTCGCGCGCCGACAAGTGCGCGAGCGCGCGCGTGCGGCCGTGGCTGACGCTCTCGACGATGTCGGTGAGCTGATCGCCGTCGTAGCGCGCGCTGGTCGCGAGGGCGTCGACGTGCTTGCGGGCGACGTCGCGGCCCTTGCAGGGTGCCGCGACGTCGCCGCGCAGGCGGCGCGCGCGGCGCGCAACGCGCAGCGCCGGTGCGAACCGCACGATCTGCGGGATGCCGCTGGGCCCGCTGCGCACGGTCACGTCGAGCTCGCGGCCTTCGAGCACGCGGTCGTCGACGGTCTGCTGCGCGGCGTCGCCGCAGTCGACGCCCGTCGCGGCGGCGACGAAGCGCGCGAACGCGGGATACGTCCCGGTCGCCGGCGGGCGTTCGAGCGACGTGCGCATGATGTGCGCGAAGCGCGCGCCGCGGTGCGGTCCGGCGAGGATCTCGAGCGCGACCTGCACGTCGGTGCGCGTGCCGAGCAGCTCGACCGACACGACCGCGACGCGGTACGTGCCGCTAGGAACGCCGAGCACGCGCGCGGCCCACCCTAGCCGCCGCGGCCGCGCCGCGTGATAGACCGTACGAAAGGGATTCCATGCGTTTCATTATATACGGATTTCGATGGCGGTCAACCTATTTTGCATATGCAAGGCCGCATGAAAGGGTCCGCCGCGCTCGCGGTGTGACTGTGCGCTAACGTGGCGAAGATCGGCGAACGGATCCGCGCGGCGCGCGGTGCGGCCAACCTCTCCCAGGCCGATTTGGCCCAGCGCGTGGGCGTCGCCCAGGCCGCGATCTCGCGGATCGAGCGCGACGAGACCCAGGACCCCGGGGTGCTGATCGTGGCCGGCATCGCGAAGGCGCTCGGCGTGTCGCTCGACCAGCTGGTCGAGGGCAACGCTACGCGGCGCGCCCCCCGGCGATCACTCGAAGAGCGGGTCGCGCTGCTCGAGGACGAGGTGGTGACGGCGCTTCGGACGGCGCGGGACGCCCTCGCCCTTGCACAGCAGCTTCAGCACTCAGGAGCGCGCGGTCGCACTCGAGCAAGCGCATCGTAACCGGATCGAACAGCGAAAGCCCGCCTTTCATGCCTCCAGAATATCGAACATATGTTCGATCCGGCAAGCGGGAATCGAAGCGGATGCCAGGCAGTTGGCACTAGGCTAGAACGCCGGTGCGGTCGTCTCGACGGCCCGTAGCGCCTCGACGACGCCGCTGAGATGGTGCAGCATCGCGGCTTCGGCGCCGTCCTCGTCGCCGGCGCAGATGCGGTCGACGATCGCGCGGTGCTCGGCGAGCGACTGCGCCGGCCGGCCCGGCTGCAAGATCGTGCGGAACTGAAACCGCACCGCTTGCGACTGTAGCGCCGAGAGCACTTTCGCCGACGTCGCATGTGCGGCGATCGCGAGGATGGCTGCGTGCAGCTGCGCGTTGAGCTGCGAGTACCCCAGCAGATCGGATGCGGCGGCGCGCGCCTCCATCTGCGCGACGATCGCGCGCAGGCGCTCGCGTTCGGGATCGCCTGCGCGGGCGGCCGCGCGGCGTGCGACCAGCGCTTCGACCGTCGCCCGCACCTCGAGGATCTCGATCGCCTCGGCCATCGCGATCACCCGCACGCGGGCGCCGCGGTTGTGCTCGCGGGTCACCAGGCCTTCGGCCTCCAGGCGGGCGAGCGCGGCGCGCACGTTGGCGCGCGTGGTGCCGATGCGCCCGGCGAGCTCTTCCTCGACGAGCCGTTCGTTCGGGGCCAGGCGCCCGTCCACGATGGCATCCCGGAGGTGCTCGTACGGGAACGGGGCGAACGGTGCGGGCATGATTGTCGCCAATCTTGGCGCCGAAACCGTCGCGGTCCTCGGCCTGGGCGAGGCAGGGTCGCTGCTGGCGCGCGATCTCGTGCGCGCCGGCGCCGCGGTCCGCGGCTACGACCCCGATTTGCACGGCGATCTCAGCGACATCCCCGTCGTCCCGAGCCTGGCCGAGGCGGTCGCGGGCGCGGACGTCGTGCTGTCGGTGAACTGGGCCAGCGTCGCCGTCGACGTGGCCCGCGAGGCGCTGCCGCACCTTCGGGCCGGGGCGATCTTCGCCGACTGCAACACGGCGGGCCCGGCGCTGAAGGTCGAGCTCGCGGCGATCTTCGCCGCGAGCCCGGCGGCGTTCGTCGACGTCGCCATGATGGCGCCCGTCGCGCCGCTCGGGATCCGCGTCCCGATGTTTCTTGCCGGTCACGGCGCCGAGCGGCTCGCTCCGATCCTGCGGCGTTTCGGGACCCCGGCGGACGTGGTCGGCCCCACCGCCGGCGATGCCGCCGCGCGCAAGCTCACGCGCTCGGTCTTCTTCAAAGGCATGTCCGCCGCGGTGTGGGAGGCGCTCGAAGCGGCGCGCGCCGCGGGCGTCGAGGACTGGCTGCGCGCCGACATCACGCGCACGCTGACCGACGCCGACGCAGCAACGCTCGACCGCATCGTCGACGGCACCCGCAAACACGCGCGCCGGCGCGTGCACGAGATGACCGACGCCGCCGCATTGCTCGACCAGCTCGGCGTGCCGTCGACCATCGCGCGCGCCGCCGCAACCTCACTCGAACGCATCGTCGCCGAACAAAGGAATCCCGTATGAAGCGCTCGTCGTTCCTCGCCTCGACCGCCGCCGGCGCCGCCGGTGCGCTCGCAACTCCGGCGTTCACCCTCGCGGCCGGTCCGGCGGCGACGGTGAAGATCGGTTTCCTCGAGTCGTTCAGCGGCGTGTTCACCGACCAAGGCAGCGTGCACCGGCTGGGCGCCGATCTCGCGCTCGCCGATCACAACAAGACCGGCCGGGTGAAGTTCGAGTTCGTGTACGGCGACGACGCGTCGAAGCCCGCGACCGCGACGACCGAGGCGCGGCGGCTGGTGTCGCAAGAGAACGTGGACGTGCTGTTCGGCGGTACGTCGTCGGGGATCGGCTTGGCGATGAACGCGCTGGCGCTCGAGCTCGGCGTGTTCACGCTGCTGATCGGTCCGCAAGACTCCACGATCACCGGTGAAAAAGCCAGCAAGCTCGCGTATCGCTTCGGCCCGAACATTCGCATGATGCTCAAGCCGGTGCTGCGCCGGGCGCTCGCGCTCGGCAAGAAGTGGTATTTCATCCAGGCGGACTATGCGTTCGGGAAGGACGCGTACGCGCAGGTTTCCGATGCGCTCAAGCGCGCCGGCGGGAGCGAGGTGGGACACGACGTCGTTCCACTCGGGACGAGCGATTTCTCGTCGGTGCTCACCAAGCTGCGCAACAGCGACGCGGACGTGCTCGTGCTCTGCAACAGCGGGCTCGACGCGGCGAACACGGCGAAGCAGTGGGCCGACTTCGGGCTCAACAAGAAGCAGAAGCTGGTCGGCATCTCGCTCGAGGACACGTACTGGAAGTCCGTCCCGCTCGATGCGGTGCAGGGTGCGACGTTCCCGGTGCTGTGGTCGCCCAGCGTCTCGCCGTCCGCCGCAAAGCTCGCGCAGCGCTTGCGGCAGGGGATTCGCGGGCCGGTCGGCGGGCGGCATTATCTCGGCTACATGGCGGCGTGGTCGCTGATGGAGCGCATCACCGCGGCCGGCACGACGAAGGCCGACAAGCTGGCGGCCGCGTTCGAGAACTACACGTTCGACGCGGCGAAGGCGTCGCACGCAACGTATCATGCGTGCGATCACCAGTGCACGCAGGACGTGTACGCGGGCGTCGTCGTGCCGCAGCGAAAGTTCGACAAGACGCAGTTCATGTTCGACGTGGTGTCCGAGGTGCCGGCGTCCGAGGCCGACGTCTGCGGCGATGCGCCGGCACGCGCGGCGACCGCGGCGATGGCGTCGCAGAAGGTCGCCGACCGGCAAGGGTATACGCCCAAGACATGGCGCTAGCATACGAGACAGCCGGCTGATGGGCGGCGTCGTCGTCCGGAACATCGAGCGCACGCCGGCCGCGGTGCTGGCGCCGCTGGCGGAGCGCGGTGTTGCAACGGTTCACGAAGCGCTTGGCCGCACGGGGCTGATGGCGTCGCACATGCGGCCGATCTACCGGGGCGCGTCGATCGCCGGCAACGCCGTCACGGTCACCGTCGCGCCGGGCGACAACACGATGATCCACGTCGCCGTCGAGCTGTGCGAGGACGGCGACGTGCTGGTCGTCGTGCCGACGTCGCCGTGCGAGGACGGGTACTTCGGCGATCTCTTCGGCGGCGCGCTCAAAGCGCGCGGCGTGCGCGGGCTGATCATCGAGGCGGGCTGCCGCGACGTGCGCACGCTCGAAGAGATGGGCTTTCCGGTGTGGTCGAAGGCGATCTTCGCGCAGGGCACCGTGAAAGAGACGCTCGGCGACGTCAACCTGCCCGTCGTGTGCGCGGGGCGGCGCGTCGAGCCCGGCGACGCGATCGTCGCCGACGACGACGGCGTGCTGGTCGTGCCGCGCGCCCGCGTCGCCGAGGCGCTCGACGCGTCGCGTGCGCGCGTCGAGAAAGAAACGAAGAACCGTGCGCGGTTCGCAGCCGGTGAAGTCGGTTTGGACGTGTACGGGATGCGCGAGAAGCTCGCGGCCAAAGGCCTGACGTACTACGACGACGCGCGCGCGTTCGCGGAGGGACGAAGCTCATGACGCAGACTGCGGTCCCGTGCACGCTGATGCGCGGCGGAACGTCGAAGGGGCCGTTCTTCCTCGCCTCCGATCTGCCGAGCGATCCCGCGGTGCGCGACCGCGTGCTGCTCGCCGCGATGGGCTCGCCCGACGCGCGCCAGATCGACGGGATCGGCGGCGCCGACACGCTGACCAGCAAGGTCGCTGTCGTATCGCGCTCGACGCGTGCCGACGCCGACGTGGACTACCTCTTCCTGCAGGTCGTGCCCGACGAGCCGCGCGTCGACGCCTCGCAGAACTGCGGCAACATGCTCGCCGGGATCGGCCCGTTCGCGATCGAGCGCGGGCTCGTGCCGGCGACGGGCGACGAGACGAAGGTGCGCATCAACATGGTGAACACCGATAGCATCGCGATCGCGACGGTGCAGACGCCGCATGGGCGCGTGCGCTACGACGGCGACGCGCGCATCGACGGCGTGCCGGGGACCGCGGCGCCGATCGTGATCGACTTCCTCGACATCGCGGGCTCGAGCACCGGCGGTGCGCTGCTCCCCACCGGCAACGCGCGCGACGTCGTCGAGGGCATCGAGTGCACGCTGATCGACAACGGGATGCCGGTGGTGGTGATGCGCGCGTCGGATTTCGGCAAGACCGCGCACGAATCGCCGGACGAGCTGGAGGCCGACGCCGAATTGAAAGCGCGCGTCGAGCGCGTTCGGCTCGCGGCCGGCAAGCTGATGAACCTCGGCGACGTCACCAAGAAGACGGTGCCGAAGATGTGCCTGGTCGGCGCGCCGGAGCACGGCGGCGCCGTCGCGACGCGCAACTTCATCCCGAAGAAAGTGCACAAGGCGATCGGCGTGTTCGGCGCGGTCAGCGTCGCGACGGCCGTCGCGTACCCGGGCACGATCGCGTCGGAGGTTGCGGGCGGCATCACGCACCTCGGCTCGCGCACGATCGAGGTGGAGCATCCCGACCGGGTTCTTCACCGTCGAGATGATGCTCGTCGACGACGGCGGCAAGCCGCGCGTCGAACGCTCCGCGCTGCTGCGCACGGCGCGCGCGCTCATGACCGGCGACGTGCTGGTTCCTACCGCGGTCTGGGACCGCACGCTGCAAGGATCGATCGCGTGATCGTCGACTGCCACGGCCACTACACCACCGCGCCCAAACCGCTCCAGGACTTTCGCGACGCGCAGATCGCCGCGCTCGGCGATCCGTCGCAAGGGCCGTCGCCCGACGGCATCCGCATCAGCGACGACCAGATCCGCGAGAGCCTGGAGAACGCGCAGCTCAAGTTTCAGCGCGAGCGCGGCACCGACCTCACGGTGTTCTCGCCGCGCGCGTCGGCGATGGCGCACCACATCGGCAACGAAGCCACCAGCATGGCGTGGACGCGCGCGTGCAACGACCTGATCGCGCGCGTGTGCGAGCTGTACCCGCAGAACTTCGTCGGCGTCTGCCAGCTTCCGCAGTCGCCCGGCGCGCCGCCGGCGAACAGCGTGCGCGAGCTCGAGCGCTGCGTGAACGAGCTGGGCTTCATCGGCTGCAACCTGAACCCCGATCCGTCGGGCGGGCGCTGGGACAGCCCGCCGCTGACCGACCGCCACTGGTACCCGTTCTACGAGAAGATGGTCGAGCTGGACGTGCCCGCGATGGTGCACGTGAGCTCGTCGTGCAACCCGAACTTCCACGCCACGGGCGCGCACTACATCAACGCCGACACGACGGCGTTCATGCAGTTCCTCACCTCGGATCTGTTCAAGGACTTCCCGACATTGCGCTTCGTGATCCCGCACGGCGGCGGCGCGGTGCCGTACCACTGGGGGCGCTACCGCGGGCTCGCGCAGGATTTGAAGCGGCCGCTGCTCGGCGAGCTGCTGCTGCACAACGTGTTCTTCGACACGTGCGTGTACCACCAGCCGGGGATCGATCTGCTCGCAAAGGTGATCCCGGTCGAGAACATCCTGTTCGGTTCGGAGATGGTGGGCGCGGTGCGCGGGATCGATCCCGAGACCGGCCACAACTACGACGACACGAAGCGCTACGTCGACGCGTTGCCGCTGAGCGATGCCGACAAGCGCAAGATCTTCTCCGAGAACGCGGCGCGCGTCTACCCGCGCTTGGGGCGCAAGCTCGCGGAGGCCGCTCGGTGAGCACGGCGTTCACGATGGACGCGAACTGGCGCCCGTTCCATCCGAGCCCGCGCAAGCCGTCGTTCATGTTGCCGCACGGCGCGGTCGACGCGCACTGCCACGTGTTCGGGCCCGGCGACGTGTTCCCGTACGCGCCCGAACGGAAGTACACGCCGTGCGACGCGCCCAAGGAGAAGCTGTTCGCGCTGCGCGACTTCCTGGGCGTCGACAAGAACGTCATCGTGCAGGCGACGTGCCACGGCCGCGACAACGCGGCGGTGCTCGACGCGCTGCGCGCGGCGAACGGGAAGCGCGAAGGGCATCGCCACCGTCGGCTACGACGTCACCGGCGACGAGCTCAAAGAGCTCGACGACGCCGGCGTTCGCGGCGTGCGCTTCAACTTCGTCAAACGGCTGGTCGACGCGACGCCGCGCGAGAACTACTTGCGCGTCGCCGAGAAGATCGCGCCGCTGGGCTGGCACATCGTCGTCTACTTCGAAGCGCAGGACCTCGAGGAGCTCACGCCGTTTCTGGCGTCGCTGCCGGCGACGATCGTCGTCGACCACATGGGCCGTCCCGACGTCGCCAAGGGCGTCGAGCACCCGGATTTCCAGCGGTTCGTGCGGCTGCTCGACGAGCACGAGAACATCTGGACGAAGGTGACGTGCCCCGAGCGGCTGACCGTGGCGGGGCCGCCGTACGACGACGTCGTGCCGTTTCAGCGCGCGCTGGTGGAGCGCTTCCCCGAGCGCGTGCTGTGGGGCACCGACTGGCCGCACCCGAACATGACGTGGATCGTGCCGGACGACGGCGAGCTCGTCGATCTGATCCCGCGCTTCGCGCGCACGCCCGAGCTTCAGCACAAGCTGCTGGTCGACAACCCGAACCGTCTCTACTGGCCGGAGAACCGATGAGCGACGAAGAGAAGGCGTTCGACGACATCCCCGGGACGATCTTGTTCGACGCGCACCGCTCGCGGCAAGGGTATCATCTCAACATGTTCTGCATGTCGCTGATGAAGGACGAGCACCGCAAGGCGTTCCGCGCCGACCAGCGCGCGTACCTCGCGAAGTTCCCGATGACGCAAGAGCAGGTGCAGTCGGTGCTCGACCGCGACTGGAACCGGATGCTCGAGCTCGGCGGCAACATCTACTACACGGCGAAGCTCGCCGCGTGCGACGGGCTGTCGTTCCAGCAGATCGCGGCGCTGATGACGGGCTCGACGCAGGACGACTACGCGCGCATGATGCTCGACGGCGGCCGTTCGCCCGAAGGCAACCGCAGCAAATCGGAGTGGGAGCACCATGGCTGAGATCATCGCGGGCGTCGCGACCTCGCACGTGCCGGCGATCGGCGCCGCGCTCGACCTCGGCAAGACGAACGAGCCGTACTGGAAGCCGCTGTTCGACGGTTTCGCGCCTTCGAAGAAGTGGATCGCCGAGCTGAAGCCCGACGTCGTGATCCTCGTGTACAACGATCACGCGACGGCGTTCTCGCTCGAAGTGATCCCGACGTTCGCACTCGGCTGCGCGGCGGAGTTCCCGCCCGCGGACGAAGGCTGGGGCGCGCGTCCCGTGCCGGTCGTCAAAGGCCATCCCGAGCTGGCGTGGCACATGGCGCAGTCGCTGATCCTCGACGAGTTCGACATGACGATCGTCAACAAGATGGAGGTCGATCACGGCCTCACGGTGCCGCTGTCGCTGATGTTCGGCCAGCCGCAGGAGTGGCCGGTGCCGGTCATCCCGCTGTGCGTGAACGTCGTGCAGTACCCGCCGCCGACGGGGCACCGCTGCTACATGCTCGGCAAGGCGATCCGCAAGGCGGTGGCGTCGTTCGAGCGCCCGCTGCGCGTGGTGATCTTCGGCACCGGCGGCATGTCGCACCAGCTGCAAGGCCCGCGCGCGGGTTTGATCAACCGCGAGTTCGACACGAACTTCCTCGACAAGTTCACCGCGGATCCGCAGAGCCTGGTGAAGCTCCCGCACGTCGACTACGTGCGCGAGGCCGGTTCCGAAGGGATCGAGATGGTGATGTGGCTGATCATGCGCGGCGCGCTCGCCGACGACGCGAAGGAAGTGTACCGCTACTATCACGTCCCCGCGTCGAACACCGCGGTGGGGCATTTGATTCTGGAGAACCCGGGGTTGCCGCAGCAGCGCATCGCGGAGTCGCGCGTCGAGTTCGGCATGCCGCAGCTCGACGACAAGCCCGACAGAAGCCGAGGAGGCAGTCGCCCAGTGAAGATCGCCCTCGCCGGACAAGGCGCGTTCGGCGTCAAGCATCTCGAAGGGCTGGCGAACATCGACGGCGTCGAGGTGGTGTCGCTCGCCGGCGGCAGCGCCGAGAGCACCGCGGAGGTCGCCAAGAAGTGGAACATCCCGCACTGGACGACCGACCTCGCCGAGACGCTCGCAATCAAAGACGTCGAGGCGGTGATCCTCGCCACGCCGACGCAGATGCACGCCGCGCAGGCCGAGCAGTGCATGCGCGCGGGCAAGCACGTCGAGATCGAGATCCCGGTCGCGGACAACCTCGCCGACACCGAACGGCTCGTGCAGGTGCAGCGCGAGACGGGCGTCGTCTGCATGGGCGGCCACACGCGGCGGTTCAACCCGAGCCATCAGTGGATCCACAACCGCATCAAGGCCGGTGAGCTGAACATCCAGCAGATGGACGTGCAGACGTACTTCTTCCGCCGCACGAACACCAACGCGCTCGGCAAACCGCGCAGCTGGACGGATCACCTGCTGTGGCATCACGCCTGCCACACCGTGGACCTGTTCCAGTACCAGACCGGCGAGACCGCGTCGAAGGCGCTCGGCGTGCAAGGCCCGATCCACCCGCAGCTCGGCATCGCGATGGACATGGGCATCCTGATGAAGGTCCCGGCCGGCGCGATCTGCACGCTGTCGCTCTCGTTCAACAACGAAGGGCCGTTCGGAACGTTCTTCCGCTACATCTGCGACAACGGCACGTACCTAGCGCGCTACGACGACCTGTTCGACGGCAACAACGAGAAGATCGACCTGAGCGGCGTGGCGGTGTCGATGAACGGGATCGAGCTGCAGGACCGCGAGTTCATCGCGGCGATCCGCGAAGGCCGCGAGCCGAACGCGAGCATCGCGCAATGCCTGACGGCGATGCAAACGCTGGACCGCATCGAACGCACGCTGGCCGAGTGACGAGCTAGCGCACTCTGCGGGCGGTGATCGTTTCGCAGACCCTTCTCGCCGGTCCAGACGATCCGTTCGGCGACGGGGCCTGTACCGGACGATCCGCCGGGGCGGCGTGGTCTTTTTTTTGACAGGCTGTCTTCGATGCAGTATGCTTCGAAGACAGTATGCACGAAGAACAGCCTCTTTTTGTCGGCCGGGCGGCGGAGCTCAACGCCTTAGCAGGCGCGTATCGAGCCAGGGATGGTCAGCTTGTGCTGCTCTACGGGCGACGGCGAATCGGGAAGACGTACCTCCTGCAGCGTTTCTCGGAAGGGCGTCGCACGGTCTTCTATCAGGCGACACGGCAGCCAGAAGCGGCCGAGCTGGCGCAATTCACCGCGGAAGTGGCGAAGCAGTTCGAAGATTTTCCGGCGGGATACACCTTTCCGAGCTGGGAAGTCGCACTCGAATACGTCGTCGACAAGGCTCGCGGTCGCCGGATCGCCGTGATCCTCGACGAGTTTCCGTACCTGTGCGAATCGACGGTCGGGCTTCCGTCCGTGATTCAGCGCTGGTGGGACCAGCATGGCCGTACGTCCCGCGTCATGCTCGTGCTGTGCGGCTCGGCCCAGAATTTCATGACGGAACTCGAGTCGGGTGCTGCACCGCTCCATCAGCGGTTCACAAAGCGCATCGGGCTTGGGCCGCTCACGTATCGCGAGGCCGGCGAGTTCGTCTCCGAACTCGCACCGGCCGAGCGCGCCGTCGTATATGGCGTGCTCGGCGGCACTCCGCTCTATCTCAAAGAGTGGAAGCAGCACCAAAGCCGGCGCCAAAACTTGCTGCGCCTTTTCGGGGATCCCGCTGGGCTGCTCGTCGATTCGGCGCGGCTCGTGTTGCACACGGATCTCGGCGACTCCAGCGCGTCGTATCGTGCACTGAGCGCAATCGCAAACGGGGCGACGAAACGCAACGAAATCCTACAAAAGGCGCGCATCACCAACGAACGCGTCTTGATCAGACTAGAAGAGCTGCGCCTCGTGGTACGAAAGGTGCCGATCACGGAAGGGACGGAATCCCGCCGCGGGATCTACGCCGTGACCGACCCCTACTTTCGATTTTGGTTTCGCTACATTCAGTCGAATCTTGCGACCGTCGATCGCGGCTTCGGCGAACAGCTCGTCGACCAAGTGATTTTGCCGGGGCTGAACGATCACATGGGATCCGTTTTCGAGGAAATGGCGCGCACGTTCGCAACCGGCCTCGTCGCGAAGCGCGAGCTCACCGCGCTCGATATCGGATCCTGGTGGTCGACGGACGGACAGCACGAAATCGACATCGTCGGCATGGGGCGCCGTGAACCGACCTTCGTCGGGACGGTGAAGTGGCGAGAGGCCGCGCTCGATTGGGCTACCTACACGAATCTCGCCGATCATGCTCATGCGCTCGGCGTGACGACCGAGATACCTTGGCTGATGATCGGCCGCGGCCGGACGGAAGCCAGGGTCCTCGAGCGGGCGCCGCACGTCCGCAGTTATTCGATCGACGATCTCTACGGATGACGACGGATGCCGGCTCTTGCGCGCTGGGCCGATTTCTGGTACCGTGCCCTTCATGAACGGCCGCTGTATGGCGATGTCGATGTGTGCCACCCGCGAGGGCCGGTGTAGGTCGTCGTCGCCCTGATCGGTGGACGGCACAGCTACAGCGGCCCTCGCCTACCGGCGGGGGCCGTTTCTTTTCACCCCACTGCGCTCGACGCATTCGTGAAGGAGACCCCACGATGAGCAGCACCCTCGACCCCGCCGCGACGCGCGGCTTCGATACCGTCGCGCTGCACGGCGCGCAAGGCGGCCACGACGGCGACGCCGCGACGAAGTCGCGCGCCGTGCCGATCTACCAGACGACGTCGTACACGTTCGACGACACCGCGCATGCCGCGCGGCTGTTCGCGCTCGAAGAGTTCGGCAACATCTACACGCGCATCATGAACCCGACCACCGACGTGTTCGAGCAGCGGCTGGCCGCGCTCGAGGGCGGGGTCGGGGCGCTCGCCGTCGCGAGCGGGCAGGCGGCGACGACGTACGCGCTGCTCAACGTCGCGCGCGCCGGCGATCACATCGTGAGCTCGGCGTCGCTCTACGGCGGGACGTACAACGCGTTCGTGCACACGCTGCCGCGCTTCGGGATCGACGTCACCCTGGTCGACGGGTCCGATGCCGGCGCGTTCGAGAAGGCGATCAAGCCCAATACGAAAGCTGTGTTCGGCGAGACGCTCGGGAATCCGAAGCTCGACGTGCTCGACGTTGCGGCGATCGCGCGCGTCGCGCACGCCGCGGGGGTGCCGCTGATCGTCGACAACACGCTCGCCACGCCGTATCTGCTGCGGCCGATCGAGTACGGGGCCGACGTCGTCGTGCACTCCGCGACCAAGTTCATCGGCGGGCACGGCACGACCATCGGCGGCGCGATCGTGGATGCCGGGAAATTCGACTGGAAGGCGTCGGGCCGATTCGCCGACTTCACCGAGCCCGATCCTTCGTATCACGGCGTGAAGTACGTCGAGGCGTTCGGGCCGTTAGCGTACATCTTGAAGGCGCGGGTGCAGCTGCTGCGCGACATCGGGGCGGCGATCTCGCCGTTCAATGCGTGGCTGTTGCTGCAAGGGCTCGAGACGCTCGGGCTGCGGGTCGAGCGGCATAGCAGCAACGCGCTGCGCGTCGCAGAGTTCTTGCAGGCGCATCCCAAGGTGCTGTGGGTGCGGTATCCCGGGCTACCCGGGGATTCGGCGTATGCGGCTGCGCAGAAGTATCTGCCCAAGGGAGCCGGGGCGATTCTCACGTTCGGAGTGAAGGGCGGCGCCGAGGCGGCTCGCGGCTTGATCGACAAGCTGCAGTTGTTCTCGCTGCTGGCGAACGTCGGGGATGCGAAGTCGTTGGTGATCCATCCCGCGTCCACGACGCATCAGCAGCTCACGCCGGCGGATCAGATCGCCAGCGGCGTCAGTGACGATGCGGTGCGGTTGTCGGTTGGGATCGAGTCTATCGACGACATCTTGGCGGATATCTCGCAAGCGCTCGACACGCTACCGTGAGCGCGACCACCCTTCGACAAGCTCAGGGTGACACTGACGGGCGCGGTGACACTGACGGGGGCGGCAACTCCGGCGGGCGCGGTGACGCTGGCGGGCGCGGTGACGCTGGCGGGCGCGGTGATGCCGGCGTGTTCGAGCGGGATGTTTCCGTTGGGGCGCTCGAGCTTGTTTCCGGGGAGCGGATTCCGGATGTCGTGCAGCGGGTTACGCGGTACGGGTGTGAGCCGCTGGCGGATGGCAGCAACGTCGTGTTCGTTGCGCATGCGCTCAGCGGGTCTTCGCGCGTGCTCGAGTGGTGGGCTGGGTTTCTTGGGGACGGTGCGCTCTTCGATCCCGCCGCTTGGTGCATCGTTGGGGTCAACGTGCTCGGTGGGTGCTATGGGTCGACCGGGCCCGCTTCGCTTGCGGACGACGGGAAGCGGTGGGGGCCGCGGTTTCCCGTCGTTACCGTTGCCGATATGGTTGCGGCGCAGCGGCGGGCGTTGTCTGCCGTCGGGATCGAACGGATCGGGGTCGTCGTCGGCGGGTCGCTGGGCGGGCAGCAGGCGCTGCAGTGGGCGCGTGCGCACGGCGACGACGTCGATCGAGCGATCGTTGTCGGCGCGTTCGATCATCTTCGTGCGCAGGGGATTGCGCAGAACGGGCTTTCGCGGGATGCGATCGCGCTGGATCCCGCGTTCGCCGGCGGGTGGTACGACGTGCCGCCCGTCGCCGGTCTGCGGTTGGCGCGGGCGCTCGCGACCTTGTCGTACAAGAGCGAAGCGCTTTTCGAGCGGCGGTTTTCGAACCGGCCCGATCGTGCCGGTAGCGATCCCATGCGCGTGCTGGGCGATCGCTTCGATGTCGACGGGTATCTCGCGCGGCAGGGCGATCTGTTCGTGCAGCGGTTCGATGCGAACAGCTACCGCACGCTCACACGCGCGATGGATCTGTTCGACCTGCGCGGACGCGAAGCGCCCGCGGGGCCGACGCGGCTGACGTTCGTCGGCATCGAGGACGATCAGCTCTATCCGCCGGAGTTCGTGCGCGCGTGCGCGGAGCGGTGGGCGGGTGCCGGGTGGGACGCGGCGTACCGGCATCTGCACAGCGACCACGGGCACGATGCGTTTCTCGCCGAACCCGCGTCGCTGGCTGCATTGTTGAAGGAATCTCGCGGCCGCCCAGCCGGCGGTGTCGTGCCGAGTGAAGGTTCCGCGTGAAAAGCGCGAATCGGACGCCCTATGGACGAGATCGCGATCACCGGCATTCGCGTCTTCGGGCGGCACGGTGCGTATGCCGGTGAGAAGGATAGACCGCAGGCGTTCGACGTCGCGGTGAAGGTCGAGGTCGACCTCGCCGCTGCGTCGGCATCGGATCGGCTCGCGGATACGATCGACTATGCGGCGATCCACCGGTGCATCGTCGAAGTGGTGGAGCAGCGGGCGTTCGATTTGCTGGAGCGGCTGGGGGCGGTGATTCTCGATGCCGTGTTCGAGGACGCGCGGGTGTGCGGCGCGGAGGTTAGCATTGGCAAGCCGGGGCTTCTCGACGGCGCGACCGCGACCGTCACGTTGCGCCGTTTCCGCGAGACGCGATGACGACAAAGGTTCGCGTGTTCTCGGTCGTGGGCGTCGTCGTCATCGGCATCGGCGCGTACGCTCTGTTTTTCCTCTTCCTGATGGACGGCGGAATCGGTTGGGACCGGGATCCGCAGTCCGCTCGTGCCGTTCGCGCCAACGCGATCGATCGTCGTCTGCGGCTCGGTTCGCCGAAGGCTGCCGTGTTGGCGATTTTCAAAGCGGATGTCGAAGCGAACCCCGACGACCAGGTCGCCGAAACCGACGTTACCTTCAATCAATGGGATCGGCCGTGTCCCAAGGGTACGTGTACGACCGGCAACGGGGCCGGTCAGTTCGAAGTGCTCATGTTCGAGCTACCACATGGTCTCTACGGTTATGGGACGGTGTGGAGCGTGAGAACGCGGTTCGATCGACAAGCACGACTCGTCCAGCACAGCGTGCATTCGGAGGAGTGCTGCGGGCCGTAACATCGTTCTCGTGGCTCTGCCGGCCGCCAGGAATCAACTCTTCAAGTTCCCGACACACTCGACGTTGCGAGGCTGGTTCGAATGAATGGTCCCATTCGCCTGACAATCGCCCCATGATGGCGCTGCTCGCCGTGGTCGCGGGCGTCGCGGTTGGGCCCTTACGCCTCGACGAATCGTACGCAGGCGTCGTTGCCGCCCTCGGCCGTGGCCGCGTAACGGAACGTTGCTGGGGACGAGCGGACCTCGCGAAGCAATGCGATCTCGCCCTGCAGTATGTGAGCGGCGATCGATTGCTCACGGTGACGTTCCTTGCCCCCGACGGTCCGCGACGAGCGGTGGACATCCTCATCGAACGACGCGGCGTGGCCGATCCTGACGTCCGGCGTGCACCCAAGCTTGCAGCAACGGTGCAATGGACGTGGAATGGTCGCGATGTCATCACCGATCCCGTTCCGCGCTCGGTACTCGGCTGGCGCCGCAAGGACCCGACGACGTTTACCATGCTTGCAGAGCCGGGATTCGCCGCGGTGTTCGAGCGCGGCGGGAAACTATGCCGATTTCGGCTCACGGAGGTGTAGGCGCGACGTCAGTGGCGGCGCGACCGCGTCGCCGCGCGCGTCATGAGTTCCGCATCGCCGCGTCGAGCAGCGCTTTGAGCTTGCCGGCGTTCGCTGCGTTGCGCACGGTCACCATGAACGCGATGTTGCCTTTCGCGCCTGACAGCGACGCCCCGCCGCGCGTTCCCATGCCGGCGAAGCGCGCCGTGTTCATGCTCGCCTGCGCCGATGCTTGGGCTGCGGTGGCGTCGTAAAACACGAAGAGGCTCGCGCCGCCGCCCTTGCCGACGTAGAAGCATTGGTATGACGTGACGCCGTTGGTGACGGTGGGCGTCGCGCCCGTACCCGGCGTCATCACGGCGGAGCCGAGGATCGTTTGTACCGTTGCCGCGGGCAGCATCTGGCACGCGGTGCGCTGGGCGGCGTTCGCCGTGCCGGGCGCCGCGGTCACTGCGGCCGCGCCCAGGACGATTGCCGCGAGGAGCGCGGAACCGCGTTTGCCGCGGACGGTGGTGTGCACGATGTTCATGGTTGCGTCCTCCGGTTCGAGCGGTGGCTTCGCGGGCCACGCCTCGCAGCGTACGCTCCAGGGCGTCCGAAGCGCGTCCGAACGGCACCGGCCGCGACAACGCGTTGACGAAGTCACAAGGCTCCGTTAACCGCTTGCGCTCGGCGCTCGCTTGTGGTAGGGTCGCTCCATGTCCGCGTTCGGCCTGACGGCCATTTGCACGACGACGACGATGACGACTACCCTCGGTGAGGGCTGGTCTGGATCGACGACGGCGTAAACGACAGCCGCAACCGATACAGCACCGACCCTCGCCGAACCGGCGAGGGTTTTTTGTTTCTCTGGAGGTTCCCGTGCTTTCCGTACCGCGCGTCCTGTGCTCGTCCGATGCGACCTCGTCCCCCGTGGCGGCGCCGTCGACGACGACGCGCGCGCGCGGCGTGGGGCTCTTGGGGTGCGGCACCGTCGGCTCCGGCGTCGCGCGCCGGCTGCTCGCGTCGCATCCGGGGCTGATCCGCGGCATCGCGGTGCGCGATCCGTTCAAGCCCCGCGACGTCGCGTGGGATTCGTTCGCGGACGACGCGTTCGCCGTGGTCGACGATCCCGGCGTTCGCGTGGTGGTGGAGTGTATCGGCGGGCTCGGGCTCGCGCGCGAGCTCGTGCTGCGGGCGATCGCGCGCGGCAAGGACGTCGTCACGGCGAACAAAGATCTCATTGCGACCGAAGGGCCGTGGCTCGCTGCGTTTGCGGCGCGCACCGGTGCTTCGCTGCGCTACGAAGCGGCGGTCGGTGGGGCGATTCCCATCGTGCGCGCGCTCGGCGGGTCGTTGGCCGATGAGGACGTGCTCGAGATCGGCGGCGTGCTCAACGGGACGACGAACTTCGTGCTGGACGCGATGGAGTCGGGCGCGGAGTACGGCGAGGCGCTCGCCGAGGCGCAGCGGCTGGGATTCGCGGAGTCCGATCCGCGCAGCGACGTCGACGGGCACGATGCCGCGCACAAGCTCGCGATCCTCGCGGGGCTGGCGTTCCGGCGGCCGTCGGTGTCGGCGTCGCTCGCGCGGCGCGGCATCGGTGCGATCTCGCGCGACGACGTGCGCGCCGGCGCGGAGCGCGGGCTGCGGTTGAAGCTCGTCGCCGTGGCGCGGCGGGTTGGCGATGTGGTTGAAGCCGGCGTGACGCCTGCGTACGTGGCGGAGGATCATCCCTTTGCGCGGGCGCGTGGCGCGGAGAACGTCGTGCGGGTGCTCGGGCGCGGGTGCGGGTCGTTGGTGTTTTCCGGGGCGGGGGCTGGTGGGGATGCTACTGCGTCAGCCGTCGTGGCGGATGTGCTTGCGGCGCTCGATGCGCGCGAGCGCGTTGCCGTGCACAGCGGGGAGGATCTCGTTGCGCGGCCGCTGCGCGCGCCGTTGCTGGTGCGGTTTGCGGAAGGGAGCGTCGTGACGAGCGATGCGGTTTCGCTGGATGCGCTGGAGGCTGCGTTGCGCGGGTTCGGCGGGCGGGGTGAGGTGCGGTCGGCGATTCCGGTTTGGCAGGACGCGGCGTAACGGAGCGCCGCGATCGTGGCGCCGGGCACGATCGTGGCGCATCCTTCGACAAGCTCAGGATGACAATGGGGGCTCAGAATGACAATCGTGCGCTCTGGATGACATGAGCCCGCTCCGGATGACGTTCGCGCTATGGTGTGGCGGCTGGTGCGGGGGCTGGGGCGAGGTCCGTTGCGCTGATCATGATTCGGAATGCGCGTGATTTTGGGTGGGCGGATTCGATCAGGATCAGGCGTACCGGGACGAAGTCGTGGGGGACCGAGAAGCCGTTGACGACGTGCGCGGCTGCGCCCGGCTCGAGGCTCCAGCCGCTGTCGAGCGGGCGGCCCGCGACCGTGATGCCGTTCGCGTCGGCGAGCGATGCGTCGAAGTAGCCGTGGTCTTCGTGCTTGGTGCCGTTGCTGACGATCGCGCGGAAGACGAGCGCGCGTTCGCCCGGCGCGTTCGGGTTGATGTGATCGGCGGCGACTGCGTCCTTGAGCGACATGCTCTTGATGCGCAGCGTACCGTTGAAGAGCGTTTGCGACAGCGCACCGTTGACGCCGGCAGTTTGGTTCGCACCGCCGGGGACCGGCGTGGGTGCGGCGTTGGCGAGCAGCGCTCCGCCGCCCAGCACGAATGCGAGCAGCGTCGAACACGCGGTTATGCCGCGGAGGGTTGTCATCGGAGGCCTTTCGGGGGCGCATGAACGCAGGAGTGCGTGAGCTCGATGCGTTCGCCGCGAGCGGTCGTGGCGCATCCTTCGACAAGCTCAGGGTGACAATACGGCGCGTCCGGATGACGTTGGGCGCGTCGGGATGACATTGGGCACGTCGGACGACGCGCTAGTTTGGGTCGTTGGCTTCGAGTAGGGCTAAGAACGCGTCCGTCATCAGCAGGAGCTCTGCTTCGTTGATGATGCGGCCGTGCGCGACGAAGTCGTCGTAGTCGGGCCAGAGGCGGGCGCGCAGGACGTCGATCACGGGGTCGCGCCAGAAGCACTGGATCGGGAGGAACGGCGTCGATTCGGCGTGTGCTCGGCGTTCGGCGGCGCCGATCAGGGCTGCGGCGAGCGCGTCGTCGCCGGCGCGCTGGACGATGCGGGCGGTGAAATCGAGCGCCATCAGCGCCAGCGAGCCCGGCGTTCCGTCGACCGCGGAGAGCACTTCGCGCATCGCGCGGGCTGCACGGCCGAGGTCGTCGTTGATCTCGTGGACGAGCGCGCCCACGCACAGCAGGTGCGCGGTGGTGGTGCGGTTGCCGAACGCCCGGCTTTCTTCGATCGCCGACGCAATGAGCGGCGCGGCCGCTTCGACGTCGCCGCATGCGCACAGCGACTCCGCGAGGTTGCCCTGCATCACCAGCGCGTTGAGATCGTCTCCCAGCTCGCGGAAGATCGTCGCGGCGTCGTGAAAGCGCTCGACGGCTTCATCGTGGTCGAGCCGGAAGTCGAACGCCACCGAGCCGAGTGCGCCGATCGCGATCGCTTCGCCGCGGCGGTTCCGGATGCGCACGTTCATCTCGCGGCCGAGCTTGAACAGGCGTTCCGCTTCGTCGTACTCGCCGCGGAACTTCGCGACGATGCCGAGGAAGTTCAGCACCGGCGCGCGCTCGAACACGTCGCGGTCGCCGAGCAGCGCGTCGGCGGCGCGGGCATGCGTTTCGGTGCCGACGAGATCGCCTTGCACGAACGCGATGCGCGCGGTGGCCGCGTGCAGGCGCGCGCGCAGCAGCGGCACGAGGTTTTCGCTGCGTTCGACGTACAGCTCGCAGCGCACGCGGCCTTCGTGCGGGTGGCGCACCGCGAACCACTGGCGCACCGCGGCGATGCACAGCTCGGTGCCGACGGCGATCAAGTCGTCGTCGCGCAGCGCGCGGTCCAGCGCAGCGCGCACTTCGTCGATGACGGTCTCGCTCTCCATCAGCGCGGCGCGGTTGGTGCCGGTGCCGGAGCGCGCGGCGATCGCGTCGAGCCGTTCGCGGCACCAGCGCACGTGCGCGGCGTGCGCGGCGCGGCGGTACTCCGCGGCCGACGGCAGCTTCTCCGCGGCGTCGCGCACGGGATCGATCATGCGCCAGCGCGTGATGCCGTCGTGCGATGCGGCATCGAGCAGCGAGCGGCTCGCCATCGCGCGCAGCAGCACGTCGGCGCGGCGCGCGTCGATGCGGTCGACCGGGATCACCGCCGCGGCGTCGGATGCGGAAAAGCTGCCGCGGAAGGCGGCGACGGCGCCGAACACGATCGCTTCGTCGGGGTCGAGCGCGCCGACGGCGCTCGCGAGCAGGGAGCCCAGCGTGGCGCGGTCGGTGGATTCGGTTCGATGCGCGGCGGACGCGTCATTCGGCGATTCGGCCGTTTCGTCACGGGCGAACGCGTGCAGCAGTGCTTCCGCGGTGGTGCCGGCGAGGCGGCCGACGGCGAGCTCGATCGCGAGCGGCGAGCCCGCGAGCCGGTGCAGCAATGCCGTGACGTGCGGATCGTCCGGTGCGGTGGCGAGGCCGGTCGCGGCGGCGCGGTCGGCGAACAGCGCGCGCGACGCGGTTTCGCCGAGCGCGTGCAAACGGATGACGGACTCGTCGAACGCGCCGAGCGCGACGCGGCTGGTGATGAGGAAGCGCATGGGCGCGCCGGCGAGCTCGTCGAGCACGTCGCGGCACGCGTCGGCGCCGCGCTCGCAGCCGTCGAGCACGACGAGCGTCGCGTCGGTGACGGCGTTGTTCACCGCATGCGCGACGTCGCCCGGCGCGGTGACGCCGAGCGCCGCGCCGATGCGCGCGAAGATCTCGTCGCGGTTCGTCGCGCCCAGCGCGTCGACGAAGCGAACGTGCACGAAGCGCGCGGCGGCGTCGTGCGCGACGGCGAGCGCGAGGCGCGTCTTGCCGACGCCCGCCGCGCCGGTGACGGTGACGACGCGGTGCGTCTCGATCGCGCGGCTCACGGCGGTGACGTCCTCGTCGCGGCCGATCAGCGCGGAGAACGGCTGCGGCAGCGCGTCGTCCGCGGCGTGCTCGCGCGCGTAGCCGTCGGCGGCGACGCGGTCGCGGCCCTCGGCCTTGGCGCGGTAGAGCTCGCGGTCGGCGGCGGCGAACAATTCTTGCACGTTGCCTTCGTGCGCGGGCTCGCAGCATGCGACGCCGACGCTCACCGTGAGGCGGCCCGCTTTGCCGACGGGATGCTGAATCGCGAGCGCGGCGACGGCGGCGCGGATGCGCTCGGCGGCGGCGATCCCGCCTTCGAGCGACGTCGCGGGCAAGATCGCAGCGAACTCTTCGCCGCCGTAGCGCGCGAAGCGGTCGCCGGCGCGCTGCAGCGTCGCCGACGCGGCGTGCGCGACGCGGCGCAGCGCGTCGTCGCCCGCGAGGTGGCCGTAGCGGTCATTGTAGACTTTGAAATAGTCGATGTCGAGGATCGCGACGACCAGCGACGTGCGGTCGCGCGCCGCGCGCTTCCACTCTTCGCGCAGACGGGCGTCGAACGTGCGGCGGTTCGCGACGCCGGTGAGGCCGTCGGTCTCTGCGGATTCGGCGAGGAAGCGCGCGGCGAGCGCGAGCGTGACGATGAGCGCGAGATCGTCGTGCACGAGCACGTCGCCCGAGACGAGCAGCGCGCCTTCGACGTCGATGTCGTTCAGCGCGATCTCGGTAGACGGCTCGCCGAGCGCGCCGGCCTGGCCGCGCATCACGCGCGCGTCGCGGTAGACGACGAGCGCAACGCCTTCGGCGCCGAGGTCATCGCGCAGCTCGGCGGCGGCGGACGCCAGCGCGTCGGCGAGCGGCTGCGGGCCGCGCAGTACGTTCGCGATGCGGCGGGCGGCGGGCGCGGTCAGCATCGTGCCGGCTCCGGCGGCGGCGCGAGGACCGGCTCGTCGGCGACGACGCGCGCGCGGCCCATCGCTTTGGCGACGTACGCGGCGGTGCTCGCCCGGCGGATCAGGTCCGCGGCCGTGGCGGTGGTGGTTTGATTTGGCGGCGTGATCGCGGCGACGCCGATGCTCGCGGTGAGGCGGCGCAGCGGTGTGGTGCCGTGCGCGATCTCCAGCGCGTCGATCGCGGCGAGCACGTTGGCGGCGACCTGCTTCGCGGCTGGGAGATCGGCGTGCGGGAGGAGCGCGAGGAATTCTTTGCCGGCATAGCGGCCCGCGAGCGCACTATCGTGGCGTGACGTGACGATGGCCACTGCGGCGGCGACGCGGCGTAGGACGTCGTCGCCCGCGAGGTGGCCGTAGAATTCGTTGTAGCGGCGGAAGTGGTCGATGTCGACGAGCACGGCGGCGAGCGGTTCGTGCGCGGCAGCGGCACGTTCGCATGCGCGTGCGAGCGCGTCGTCGAGCGCCGGGCGGTTCGCGATGCCGGTGAGGCCGTCGATCTGCGCGGAAGGTTCGGGCAGTGTGCGTTCGGGTTCGCGTTCGTCTTCGTGTGCGCGCTCTCGAACGAGCCCTTGTTCGCGTTCGTGTTCGACTTCGCGTTGGTGTTCGGGATCGTTGCGGCGGCGTTGGGCGAACAGTGCGAGCGCCAGGAGCGGCGCGGCGAGGGCCGTGGCGGCCAGCGGCGCGGACTGCAGCAGTGCGGCGTTCGCGGGGATCGCGCCGAGGCCGAAGCCCGCGGCGGCGCATGCGGTTGCGGCGAGATAGAAGCGCGCGCCGGCGATGCGGCCGCGCGCCGCGATGACGGCGATTGCGACGCAGGCCAATTCCCACGCGGCGACCGCGGCTTGCGCGAGCGCGTCCGGCACCGGCCAGAGATCTTGCATCACGTCGCCGCCGGCGACCGCGGCGGCGTTCAGCGCGACGAGGCACCACAGCGCAAGACGGACGCCGCGCCCGAACCGGATGCGGGCCGCGAACGCAAACGCGAACGCCGTCAGCGCGACGAACGCCAGCGATTGCAGCGCGGCGTGCAGCGGCTGGCTGATCTCGGGCGGCGGGCGCACGATGCCGAGCCATGGAATCGTGAGGCCCGCTTGCGCGGCGAGCGCGGCGGCGAGCCAGACGTAGGCGCGCGCGCGCACGATGACGGCGAGGACGCCGTGGACGAGCGCGAGCGCGGCAAGCGCGCCGAAAACCGCGGCGTACCACCATGTGCGCCAGGCGATTTGGGCGAGCTGTTCGGCGGTGAGCAGGTACGGCGGCGCGGCGGCACTGACGGTGCCGGCTTCGAGTTCGACCCGGTCGGCCTGCCACGCGTCGGCCGGCAGGCGCAGGCCGAGCATGCGGCCAGGGAGGTCGGCGGCGGCGGTGATCGTGCGGCGGCGCGCGCCCGGGCCGACGACGATGACCGTCAGGTCGCGGACGAACCAGGGGGTGCCGACGTAGAGCGCGGTGTCGGCCTGGGGGACGCGAAACGCGGCGCGCAGCGTGGCCGGGCGCAGCAGCGACGCGGCCGGCGCCTCGCCGGCGATCGGGCCGCCCACGCGCGCGACCGGCGCGTTGACGTCAGCCGCCGGCGCAGGGACCGGCAGAAACGAAGCAGCGAGCGCGGCGAGAACGGCGGCGCGGCGGTTCACATAAGCTGTTTCGGCCGAATCGGTGCAAAGCGTTCGTCTCAGGGGCCAGGGCGGTCGGCGAGGTGGAAGGGTGGCCGACCCGCTGCGCGAACCCTGGTCGGTCGCGGCACGCCCCGCGACATGCCGACGTAGCTCAGTTGGTAGAGCAGCGGTTTCGTAAACCGCAGGTCGCCGGTTCGAGTCCGGCCGTCGGCTCCAGGGATTTTCAGCGCGAGCCAGCCCCGGTTCAGCTCCCTGGAGACCCGCCCTCGCGGACGCCGTCTACGGAATCTTTCGGAACAACGAAGGATTTAGTTGAAGCTCGTCTCAACCAGCCTACCGCCGGTAGACGTCCCTCATCGCACAGCCCGCACAGGCGTGCCGAAAAACTGCTGATCCCGAAACCTTCAGGACGCTTTGAGTATGCTATCACCAATGCGCTCCATCATCCCCGGCTCGGCGCGGCGGCGGGTCGAGCTGCTCGGCGCGCCGGCGCGCAGCGAGAACGTCATCGCGACGCTCGCGCTCGACTTCGACGTGCAGCTCCACCGCAAGAACGGCGTCGGAGCAGATGCGGTCGTGCTGTTCGCATCGCCGTCGACGCTGCGCTACGAGATGAACGCGATGCGCAGCCGCACCGACGCGCCGGCGCTCGTGCTCCTCGACGAAGCCGGTCCCGCCGACCGTGTCTTGGCGCTGGAAGCCGGCGCCGATGACGTGCTCGTCGCGCCGTACGACGCGCCGGAGCTCCTCGCGCGGCTGCGCGCGATCATGCGCCGCACGGTGAGCCCCGACCACGAGACGTTTCGCATCGAGAACCTCGACATCGACCTCGCGCGCCGCACCGTCCGCCGCGGCGAAAAGCTCGTCTACCTCTCGCGCACCGAGCTCGCGCTGCTGACGGCGCTCGCGCGCCACGAAGGCACCGTCGTGCCGCACGACATGCTCACGCGGCAAGTGTGGGGCACGTCCAAGTCGATGAACACCGTGCACACGTTCGTGTCGTACTTGCGGGCGAAGATCGACGCGCCCGGCGAGATCCCGCTGATCCATTCCGTGCGCGGCGTGGGCTACGTGCTGCGCAGCGCCTCCGCAGAGTAAGCGCAGCACGCAGTACGAAACTGCCGAACTTCTGCCGCGAACATACGCCGCGCGGCCCGAACTGATTTGAAGTGAACGTTATGGTTCACGCGACGCGCCGTGTCAGAATTAGGGCAGTTGCGCACGCGGGTTCGCCGCTGGAAGAGAGAGTACGTCGCATCTGACTCGCCTTGTGCGGGTCCCGTTCCATTCGCAAGACGCGCCATCGCGCGCGTCAGTGGAGATTCTCCAAATTGCAGAGCTCACTCCGACCGGCGCCCGGTAGAACCGCGCGCACGAACGTCGGCGGCTTGCGGACCATACTGAGTTTGGCGCTTGCCCTCGCGTTCATGCTGTGCTCGTTCGTACCGGCCGCCGCGCAAACCACCACCGGAACCATCAACGGAACGATCACTGGGCAGAACGGCACGCCGCTGAGCGGCGTCGCCGTCACCGCCGTCTCGCCGTCGCAGCGCTACGCCGCGACCACGAACGCGAACGGCTTTTTCTCGCTGACCGGCGTCGTCCCCGACACCTACCAGATCACGCTCGCCCGCACCGGCTATCAGAACGCGACGGTCGACGGCGTGACGGTCACCCCGGGCCAAGCGGTCAGCGTCACGCAGACGCTGTCGCAACAGCTCGCGAACATCGGCCGCACCAGCAGCCGATCGGGCGGCTCGGCGTTTCAGCCGCAGCAAACGCAAGACACGTACACCGTGACGACGGACCAGATCAACACGGTCCTCGGCAAATCCAACGGCACGAACGAAGCCAACCTGCTCGCGTCGATCCCCGGCGCGTCGTTCGACAGCACCGGCTATCCCGTGCTGCGCGGCGGCCGCGAGAACCAGGAAGGCTATCAGTTCGAAGGCATCAACTACACCGACCCGTTCACGAACCAGTTCGTCAACAGCCTTCTGCTTCACGGCGCGTCGCAGTTCCAGGTGACGCCCGGTGCGGGCGATGCGTCCACCGGAAACGCCGGCACCGGCGCGATCAACGTGATCGCGAAGCGCGGTACCAACCCGCACTTCGGCCAGTTCGAGTACGACGTGTACGGCGGCCGCAGCGAGCAAACCGGAAACGCCGAGTACGGGTGGGCCTCGCCTGACGGCCGGCTCTCGAGCTACACGACGTTTTACAAAGACCACACCGGCGGATACCACTACGGCGCGAACGGCGCGCCCGCCGGATATTTCGGACAGAACACGATCTTCAACGGCCGCCGCGACGGCGCCACCGAAGATTTCCTGGAAAACGCCGTGTACAAGTTCGGCCGCAACAACAACCAGTCGCTGCAGTTCTTCTACGACAACACGTTCTTCGGCGCACATCTGGGCTACGGTTTTCAGGACCAGCCCAACGGATTTGGCTTGGGCGGCATTCCGTTGCATTTCAAGAACGACGACCCGTTCTACCTGACGTTCGCGTCGGGGCAGACCGCATTGAGCGCCGCCCAGATTCAGGCGCTCGAGCCGTTCACGATCGGCCAGACCTACCTCACGCAGCCGCTCGGCCTCCGCGGGCCGTTCACGTACAACCAGCCCAACGAGTCGTACAAGCTGCAGTACTCGTGGAACGTGAACCCGTCCACGTTCTTGACCGCCAAGGTCTACACCGTGAACAACGTCGAGCTGTTCGACGTCCCGTATTCGGTGGGCATCTTGGACGGCAGCGACAACGTGTCGCTGCAGGGCGGCTTCACGCGCGGGTTCGCGCTCGACATGAGCAAGCAGCTCACGGCCAAGCACCTTCTCGCGGCCGGGTTCGACTTCAAGTTCCTGCACCCGGTTCTCACGCAGCCGAGCGGAACCGGCGGACTCTACAGCGTGACGGGCGCCGCGACGGGCGCCGCGTTCGGTTACGAGGCCGCTGATTTTCTGCCGAACAACGCGGCGTGCCCGCTCGGGCCGAACGCGTGCGGCTATCTGCTCGGGCAATTACCCGGTCAGACGACCGCGTACATCGCGCCCGGCCAGCGCGTCCCGATGGCGAACCAGTCGGCGCAAACGCAGCGCCAAGACTACGGACTCTACGTGCAGGACACGTTCTCGCCGACCGACCGCATCAAGATCAACGCCGGGGTGCGGCTCGACATGGCGAACTGGCTGTACGGAGACTGCAACATCTCCAAGTGCCTGCCGACGTCCAGCGGCACGCTGCCGAGCGGCGCGCCGGATCCGAGCAAGGACCGGTTCGATTACGACGCGCAGACGCGGCGCCCGCACGTGTTCCAGCCGCGGCTCTCGGCCGTCGACCAGTTCACGCGCAACGACTCGCTGCGCTTTGCCTACCAGCGGTCCATGCAGCTCCCGCTCATCGCGTACGTCGACCACACCAACAACTTCGCGTCGCAGCTGTACGGACCATACTTCGGCGTGCCGGCGTACGACGCGCTGACGGGCGGAGTTCCCACGTGGTGCGGCACGACGCACGACCGCACGTGCGCGAACTACGCCGAGGAACTGCTGTGGGACAACGAGGCGAACTACAACGGCGTCCCGATCCAGCCGCTCAAGCCGACGACGTTCACCAACCTCGAGCTGTCGTACCAGCACCTCTTCCCGCACAACTACGCGATGAAGCTCACGCCGTTCTACCGCAAAGCATACGACGAGGTCGCGCAAGCCGCGCAGCCGATCGTGCGCAACGGTACTGTGCTGCTCAACCCGAACGGCTCGCCGACGCTGGCCCAGCCGACGTTCACGAACCTCGGAAACGCCAGCATCACGGGCGTTGAGTTCTACATGACGAAACAGGCCGTGTACGGCCTGTCGGGCTCGTTCTCGCTGACGTATCAGAACGAGTTCAGCAACGTGATCCCCACGAGCGCGAGCGAGAACTTCTTCCCGTCCGTGCCGTTCGAAATCGCTGCAGCTCGGCAACCGTTACCGCGTCGGGTTCCTGACGCCGCTGTCGGGTGTGCTCGCGCTGAACTACCGCACGCACAGCGGCTGGCGCATCAACCCGGTCGCGTTCTACAACCACGGCTACCCGATCGGCGTCGGTCTGCTCACGCCGTTCACCGTGAACGGCGTACCGGGCAACATCCCGAACACGAACATCACCAACTCCGCGCAGTTGCTCGGATCGCAGGGCGCGCCGCAGTACGTCGATCCGCAGAACCCGGGCTCGCTGCTCGCGCCCAACGTCGCCGCGACGCGCGGCACCCCGGAGACGTCGAGCGCGGGCGGCATCCTGAGCAAAGCCGCGATCTCGCCGGTGCAGATCACCATCGAGTTCACCCCGCCGAAAAACCAGCGCAGCACGTTCGGCGCGGTCGTGCAGAACGTGTTCAACTCGCTCTACACCAACCTGCCGGCCTACAGCTCGCTGTACCAGCCGGTCGCAACCGGGCGCAACGCGCCGTACTCCGGCTACAGCTCACAGCTGGTGCACCCGGAGTATTTCAACTACAACAACGTCGCTGCGAGCCATTCGGGCCTGCCCTACAGCTTCCGCGCCAATGGGCTCCCGCGCACCGTCGAATTCTACTACCAGCTCAACCTCTAGGAGACACCGTTGTCCACCATCATCAGGAACGCGGCTTCCATCCTAGCGCTGGCGGTATTGTCGGCGTGCACGGGAGGCCAGATCGGCGTCGAACCACCGACAACGGTGGTCGACGTCCAGAACACCACGACGCTCGAGTTCGCCGTCGGCACGGCGCGCTTCGCGTCGACCGGCGGAACGTATTTGAATACCGTCGTGACGTACCGCCAGCCCAACGGGTTTTCGGGCACGCTCTACAACACGCCGCTGATCACGGGTCCGGCCGGATTCGTCGTACCGGGCGCCGCATCGGCGGGCACGGACGCCGGCACGAACCACATCAGCGGCACGCCGCCGACGCAACCCGGCACCACGGCCGTCGTGACGACGTTCAACCAAAGCGGCGGCGCGTTCGCGTACGGCTTCGCGCCGGAGAACTCGAATACGCTGGGCACGGCGAACTATCCGGGCTCGACGGCCGGCGCCGCCACCGGCAACGCGCTGGGCGCCACGAACATCACGTTCTCGTACACGCAACCGTTGTATCTCGGGGCCGGAACGCGGCTGCCGTTCCTCGTCGGCCCGCCCGCGGTACCGGACTTTCATGACGGAACGTTTCCGGCCGGTTTCCTCGGGTATCCGTCCGGTTTCACCGCGTTCGCGGCGACACCGGTCGCGGGCGCGTACAACCTCACCGTGACGGTGCCCGGCGGTTCGCCGGGCTCCGCGCCGGCTGCGGTGAAAACCGCGACCTCGACGCTCGCATCCGTCGTCGGCCTGCCGCTCATCGCGACGCCCGTGGTGATCCGCACGCTCGGCGGCGGCGCTGCGTCGTTCACGGTGGCGCCGCGTCCGGCAGGCACCTCGAATCAAGTGCTGTACGTCGCGGACGTCAACGCGGGCGGAACGGCGACGTTCTACTCGTTCGACGCAACGGCCGGCGGAACGTTCGCACTGAGCGCGACGTCCGGTCCGAAGAATGCGCAAGGCGTAGGGAGCCCGCCGTTCGGAGACGGCGACGAGATCGCAGCGTACGTCGTGGCGTCGGATTACAACATCCTCGCCTTGGCGCCGCCGCTCAACCTCCAGCCGAATCCGGCGGTGCCGGCGCAAGCCGACATCACGGTGTCCGCGCCGAACATCACCGGCTACGACATCACGCTGCCGGCAGGCACGATCCTCTCGAAGGCCCGCGCAACGAACAGATAGCGCGCGCACCCCCACGTGCGTGTGGGCAAATGGGCGGCCGTCCCCGGACGGTCGCCCATTT